>DATAST010000030.1:0-7180 GCA_036269115.1 Verrucomicrobiia bacterium
TGCTGTGGGCGCGTTGATCCAAGTCCCGAGGAAGCCAGCCACGCAAAATTTCCCAGTCTTCCGGCAACGCAATATCATTCATGCCTCCTGATCATTCAGATTCCCAAAAGAAAGGCAAGGTTTTTAGGTTAACGCTTATGGCGCGCCGTCCCTACCATCGCCAGAAATTAAGGAAGTTTCCAAGATGCGCCCATCTCTGTAGAAATCAGCCGAAAAAATTCCCAAGCTCCGCCAGAAGCGGCATCTTCTGTGCGCATGGTCAAACACTACACTCAAATTTATGTTCACGTCTTTGCAGTCGAAAGCAATGGAGAAATTTAACGTGGATTACAATAAGCGATATATTTTCAGGGTGAACTTGCCGCTGTCACTACAGTAAATCATGCCTCCACCGCAAAGATCGTCGCCTTCATCTTTCGATGCTTCGAAGGAACGCAATCTCATTTGGCTTTTATGCGCCATTGCTGTGGCGCACGTCAGCCATCCGTTTGCATGCGTGTGCATCTCTAATTAAATTCCTGCGCATGGCAAAACCAAAGCGGCCCGGTAATCTCGAAACCCACACCGTCTCGGATTTGAAGTATTCCCGTCTCATCCATGTGCTGCGTGGCCCTGCTGATCAACCTCACCAGCTTTGCCTTTTTCTCGATGGCGAACTCTATTTGCAAAAGATGGATGTCCTTCCCGTTCTAGACCTCCTTCTCGGCCGCAATGCGCTGCCGCCCGTCACTTTCGCCTTTCTCGATCATCTTAACATGACGGCCCGGCAGCAGGACTACACCTGCAATGATCAATTTTCCCGCTTCATCGTGGAAAGAGTGGTTCCCTGGTTGCAACGGGAGATTCCCGGCCTTATTCCCGGCCGCCAGCTCATCGGCGGACTAAGTTTGAGCGGCCTCGCGTCTGCCTGGCTGGCCTTGCAATATCCCGGCCATTTTCGTTACTGCTTGTCTCAATCGGGGTCATTTTGGTGGAACGATGAACGGTTCACCAAAACGGCCCCTCAACACACGCCTGTCACCAACCGCTTTTGGCTCAGCGTAGGCGACCAGGAAACTGAAATTGACGAGCCCCCGGAAGTTTCACAGATCGAAGGAGTGAAGAATGCCCATGCTGTCTTAAAGGCTCTTGGCGCAACCGTCCATTACCATGAATATCATGGCGGCCACGACCTGAAATATTGGCGCGAGGAACTGGACCTGGCTCTTTCCTGGCTCCTCACTGGTAACGAAATATAATCGGCGTGGCAAAGCTTTGGATACGGGTTGCAGACTGCAGACCATAGCCATCCGTGGTTAAACCTGCCGCCTAAGCCTAGCCAGGGTACTCACAGATTTTTCCTTCTCGTTGTCGTGCTAATTTTGGGCTCCAACTGCGGCGATAAATAACGATTTTTTGCTGCATCGTCGTGTTGTGTCACGATCGCCAGTGGCGCTGCCACCGCGAATCTGATCTGCGGCCATTCCTCGCCCTCGCCCTATTCGGACATCGGTCCCTTCCCACCGCTTCAACGGTTCAACACTTCACCGCTTCAACGCCGAACCGAAGTCAGCTCCACTCCCGATCGATTTCTACTTTCGCCTCCGCCCAAAGTTTATCTTGCCGTTCCAGTTCCTGAATCCGCGCTTCAACTTCGCCTTGGGGCACATATCGCGCCATCGCGTCACTGAAATCTTCACTGGTGTATCCCCTGGCCACTCGCATTTTCACCCTGAAAGCCACAGGCTTAATTCCGTAAGGCCGCAGGAGTTGCGACAATCTGTATTCGTCCAGCTCTGAATATTTCATAGCCAGCGCTCCCATCGCGAAGACCTCCATCTTCAGCAGCTTGAGCAGGTCGGCGGTAAAGATCCTTTTGAGGCCGGCCGTGACGAAAAGGACGTGAATGTCCCGCAGCAGTTCCGTTCCGGAACTTCTTCCCTGTGTGTGGTGAGCCAGGGCGAGTGCGGCGGCATGAAGCTTCTGTTCCCACTCCTGCCCGGCAAGGCGGGCGATGACGTACAGTGGATCAAATGTGTCGGCAGCCCTGTCATTCAGGCCCTCGCCGTGTATTTTCTCGTTTCGGCCAATTGCATTCCGTTGGTCCATTGCAAAGCGCGCGCATCGGGCCTTGATATTTGACGGGTTCAGTGCGGCCAGCGGCAGGCGCTTTTCACTCACAAGCTTGCGGGCCATCGGGACAACGATCGAACGGTCGGCCACCGTATCGGGAACTTTCCCGATCATCGCAATCGCCTTCGGACACCAACAACTATACCGCTCCAGGCCCGAATCGCTGCCCTCGCTCGGTGTCCAATCGCAAGTGGCGCTGCCACCTTCAGGGTGCCTCTGCTCATCACCTCTCGCCGCCGATTCAACAGAACCCCGGCCGTTAGGGAGCGATTGGGATTTCGATTTCCTTTTCGACGAACGCAGGACATAAGCCGACCTCCACGTATTGCCGGAATTGATCACCCCGCGCATCGTCCCATTGCCAGCCAGAAATGTGTCCGCTTCATCGATAAATAATGTCGAACCGCAGGCGTCGATGGCGCGAAACAGGGCGCTAACGGTGACATTGGACGCAATCAACGGTTTATTCGCCATGGCCGATAAGACCGTCAGCAGCGTGGTCTTGCCGCATCGCTTTTCCGGCGATTCAATCGCAACATACGCCACTGTATCACGGGTTTCAAACACATACGTATGCACCACCCAAACCGCCAGCGCCGTCGCCGCCGCGTCACTCAAAACGACATGTCGTTTGATCACCGCTTCAATTTCCGTGAGCAATTCGCCGATGGAGACCGGCTCTGGATGCGGCGCTACGGACTCAAAAATAAAGGTCTCCCTTTGGTTTTCGTTAATAACAATTTGATTTTGATTAGGATTTTGATCATTCATACGCCCCAATTTTCGCACGGAGGGTTGGACCGTATTTGTCCAACCCCCTGTGATAAAACCCTCATCAATATGTTAAAAACCTGTGAGCTTTCTGGTGATATGTTAGTGGGTCAAATCGTTGACCTTTTTGACGACACCAAGCATCATGACCGAACAATGGCCCGAATCCTGTCAGATAAAGAAATAAAAAAGCTCTTTGGCTCGGTAATTCAGGGAGCGGATGAGCGTTTTTTAAACCCGAACGGCATTGAGTTGAGGTTGGGCGAAAGAATTAAATTTATTTCTACAGGTGAGGAAAAGGCAATCCCGCCGGGACATTTTGCAAAAGTTTGTCCTGGTGAATCGGTGATAATCGCCAGCCTTGAAAAACTGGATTTTTCTAAAACCACCGTTCAGAGACATTTTCGAGATTGCATGTTGATGGCTTTTATTACCCCCACCACAACGATGATTCGAGAGGGGATCACACAGGCCGCCACGAAAGTTGATGCGGGGTTCATAGGTAATCTAAATTGGGGATTCCGAAATAGCTCAATTAAGGACTTTAAAGTTCAGAATGGAGAACCTCTTTTTAAGCTGACGTTCTTTCTGCTGGAGGGTGATGAAGTCCCTGAAGTCAGTTACGGGGAAGGCAGCCAGCACAAATATCAAAATACGGACGGCATCCTGTCGTCGGTTCGGAGATTGCCGGTAGATATTCCAGATCACCAGATTATTTGTTCATCTCTAGAAAAACAAGACCCCGTGAAACAACTAAAAGAGGCTGGACATCCATTTAATTACATCGGCTCTGAACTGCTGAAACTGCAGGGGAATTTCGAACTTGTATCAACGGGCGTCGGTGCACTTGGTAAGAAAATTGATGAAACAAAGGATTCTCTTTTGGATAAAATGGAGGATTTTTTCCTAAAAAAATTTCTTTGGGCGTTGATGTTGTTTGTCGGAGCGATCCCACTGCTATATGGAACACTCGGTTTTTTACAACAAAGCACGCGCCTTTCTCCTGGTGGGATTCATACATTGTCTGGCATTTTCGGATTTGTTGTAATTTCCTTTGGGTTGATACTTCTTTTCTCACGAAGAAAATAGAAAAAATAAAATCCCTATTTTGGCCATCCGGTTGCGGGACGCTTCTTTTGGAGGGACTTCTTTATCAGTTCGCGCCAATCACCATTCATTTTTAAAACCTCTGGCTCCGGCCCGCTCTTTTTCTTTGGAGCGGGTTTTTTGACGACGGCTTTCATCAACGGCAAAGTTTATAGGTGTCATCGGTGTCAATGTCCTTCATGGCCCAACGAATGCGATGCATGAGAAACAGCGCGGTCTTATAGCTGATTTGGCACTGGCGTTGAATCTCCATTGCGTTTACGCCTTTTTTGGAAGTAGAGGCACGCCAAAAAGCATAGGCCCAATGGCGAAGCGGCAAACGGGTCTCTTCATATACGGTGCCGATGCGAACCGTGTATTGCTTGCCACAGCCACGGCAAAGCCACAGGTAACGTTTATTGCGATTGCCTTGGCGGTCTTTGACCTGAACAACGTTTGTGCCCTGACAGTGCGGGCAGCACGGAGAATCGCCCCAACGTTGTTTTTCAAAAAATTCAACGGCGGCTGTCTCGTCAGAGCAGACAATCGGCATATCCCTAATGATTCCCGATTTTTCAAGCTCCGGTCTGTTGTTCAATTTCGTTATCATTGAAATATTTTACTTTACGCAAATGCATCCACCAAAAGCTATTTGCGTAAAATACAAAAATGTTTCCCCTTCCTTTTGATTACTGAAATGCTATTATTTAGTTGGGCGTGGTGTCTTGCGCTTATGAAACGCAATTTACGGTTTAAGGCCCGCCAGAGCCTCCACGCCCGAAATTATTCACTTGTTTCCTTTTTAAATTCAATGAGGCCGAAAGTGTCGGCAGCATCTTCAATAGTGAAAAACTTGCCGTCCTTGGCATACCCCCTTAGAGAGCCGCGCAACGAAATCTTACGACTCTTTTCGTCTTGCGCGTTGTCCGATGACTTGCCGATCTTCGCAATTATTTCGTCCAAGCTGAGGGGTTTACCCTCTTTCAGGAGAGCATCGCGAGCTTTGGCCAATTGGGTGTTCGGCCTTAATTCTTTTTGCCCGGCATCTGAGCCATTTTTGGGGAGTAATTTGATGGTTTCTTCGAATGCCGATTTACGGGCTAACGCATCCGCTATTTTCAATTCAACCTTTCCAACAGCTTCTTTTTCCTCATCGATTCTGGCCGCTATCTTGCGTTGGAAGGCTAAATTTGTTGGAGACTCGTCACTATTTGCGGCCTCAAGAGACGCCCGAAAGGCGGCAATTCGGCCATTATGGGTGTGGCGTTGGACAGTTAAGTCATCTATATTTTTGTCCTGTTCGGAGATTAACTCCAAAATCTTATTTTTCGTTTCCATAACCAATATGAACGAACGTAACAGAGAGTATGGAAATTGCAATTACGAAATGGAAATTAATTCCAATTGACTTTTCCATGAATTTCTGCGACTCTTTTCCCCGAAATGCAGAATAAAACGACTTTTACCCTTGACGTTAAGGTATCAATTGATACCTTATAGGCGTGATAGCTAACAACAAATGGAAACTGAAATCCCTCAAGATTGGCTCGTGCCGGTGCTTAGGATTCTTCGGGATGGTAGATTCGAGAAAGAAATTCTCGTTCCAACACGAGTTTGGAACGATTGGGAAGCTGATTCATTGGGGGCTTTTCTTTACGACGTTCGGGAGCCGCTCATTGCGGCATTGTCGGCACCAAATGTAATTGGAAAATTGATTGCCAACCAACCCGAGCCTGGCGTGACCTATGCGTTTTGGTTCTTTTACAGAGCAGCCGATACAACGCGAAAATTCTACGGCAAAATTTGTCTTTACGATAACAAGATTAAAATAAAACTCCTTTCCGCCCACTTGCCTAATTTCAGCAGTGAGCGACTTTAGAACGGAGGCAAATATGAACAACGACACAAAATACGCTGATGTCAATGTGAGAATCCCAAACCTTGATGGTGACGCCATCGCGGAAATGCACACTGTTCGAGTGCCGGTCGCGGTCGATCCCCACACCGGTGAAGAAATTCTGACTGAAGAAGCCGTCGGAATAATCGAGACAACGAAAGCGCGCTATATGGGGTTATTGTTGCCAGCTGAAATGAAAAAGATGCGCGAGCAACTAGGACTGACCCAAAGGCGGATTTCTGAATTGGTCCAATCCGGCGAGAAAAGTTGGACGAGGTGGGAAAGCGGCAAGGCGCGCCCATCCCGAATGGTGAATGTTCTGTTGCGACTGATGTATGAAGGAAAGGTTTTTATTACCGATTTGGTCGCACAGCGGAAACCGGGCACAAATTGGCGAAACAATTGTTGTCCCAAAATGAGTCACTCAAAGGTGACTGTTACCAAGGCGACATTCCCGACACCAAGTATCACCCAAATGCAAGTTTGCGGCACGGATTCGGGATTGTCGCCGCCTAGTCAATTTATCTATTCGTGTTTGCTTTTAACAATTTCAACAAAACTTTATTTGCATCCCTTTTCCGTTAATTAAAAATGAAACAATCGCCCCTACAACTTGATAATTATTTTGTTACACAACTCCATCTTGCTGCCAATGCTTCGTTTGACGTGGGCAAAAATCCGGAGATAAGTGATGATCAATTTGTGGTGGAATCATTTCCGAATCGCGACGAAAAATCGCCAGAAAAATGGCAGGTCACTCTGAGCATCAAGCATAATCCGCCGCCCACGGCCAATGCCCCCTACTCATTCACGCTTGAAATAATAGGATTTTATAATGTTGCCAATGGTTTTCCGGCAGAAAAAGCGGAGCGAATGGTTAAAACCAATGGCTCTTCAATCCTGTATAGTATTTCGCGAGAAATTGTGCGAAATTTTACAATGATGGGGCCTTACCGTGGTTTGTTGCTGCCTTCCGCTTCATTCTTTGAGCCTAAATCTGAAGGCCCAGCGCAGCCAAACCCTCAGCCGACCACGGAAGCAGCCAAAAACGAGAAATAATTACAGTTACGACATCGTAACCGCTCCATTTTCCGTCAATTTGCATTAAGTACATACTCCCGAAAAACTGTTGCTCTCCCGTAAAATCACCGGGAACGTTCGCGCGGGCGGTTTCATCGTAAGCGTCACGCCAAGCACCTGCTTGACAATGCAAGTGTAGCGGCATCATAAGCGTCATACTGTTAAAACAGTATGACGCTTATGATGCGGCTGGTCGTTGTGCGGACAGTTGGTTTTTAGCCCAAGCCTGAGGTA
>DATAST010000031.1:0-2610 GCA_036269115.1 Verrucomicrobiia bacterium
TACGAAGGCTGGACGCTCTGGTGCGAGCAGATGATGGTGGATTTAAAGATCGAGCGTTCGCCGTGGCTCGAAGTTCAGCAGCTTCACGATGCCCTTTGGCGATGCCATCGCATCCTCGTTGACCTGCGATTGCAGACGGGCCGCTACAGCTATGAACAAGCCGTCGCGCACATGCAAAAAAATCTTGGCTTCACGCGCGCCCGCGCCGCCGCCGATGTGAATTGGTACACCGCCTCGCCCTCGGTGCCGATGAGTTACTGGCTCGGACGCCTTGAGAACGAACGCCTTCGCAAACGCCTGGTGATCGGGCGCGGCTGGACACTGCAAAAATTCAACGACTGGCTCATCAGCTTCGGCACGCTTCCACAGGCGTGGCTGGAAAAATATGGGTTGGATTAAGCCCAAAATATTTCCGCCATTGTAACTCCGAAAATAGTCAGGCCGTTCGCAACTGATTTCGATCCGTCTTCAAATTAAGCCTTTTACCGCGACAGCGGAACGCAATATCCACGCCGTAAAACCTCCGTTTCTCTCGAATCTTTGGATAGGTATTTCCACCTATAGCAAACCATTTTCGATGATTGTAGTGTCTGTGAAAGCCCGAATGAGAAAGTGCCACGAGTAACTCGCGCAACCAAGCTTGTGTATGCGTCTCTTGGACGAGCCAGCTTTCCCATGGGCAAAGTAATTTGAGTGCCATCATGAAAAAGACGAAACGCGAGCGCAACGGCTTTACCCTGATTGAATTGTTGGTGGTGATCGCGATCATCGCCATCCTGGCGGGATTGCTTTTGCCCGCCCTGGCCAAAGCGAAATTCAAGGCCAAGGTCATCAACTGCGCTTCCAACTATCGCCAGTGGACAATCATGGTGAACGTCTATGCCAGTGACGATCCCCAGGGCAAATTGCCTGCGTTTACCGTTTATAGTTCGGGGGGAAATCCCACCGATGTCGGCACCAATTTTGTCACGGCGCTCTCGCCCTATGGCATGACCGTGCCGATGTATTTTTGCCCGGTGCGGTCCAAGGAATTCGACACCGCGAATACCTGGTTCTTCAGTAATTTCCACCGGAGCCTGAGCCAGATCACCGACCTGAATGTTTATTTCACTTCCACCTTGCCGGGTGGCCGTTCCGAAAATGGCGGATATGGAAAGCTGCTGCATGACTGGTACGTGCCGCGACTCTCCAACGCCAACGGCGGATTATTTCCTGTGCCGGGCGTGACGGCCAACGCCACGTTCCCGCCTGATTGCCTGGGATGGCCGCAGAAAACCAGCGACCCCGTCGCCGCCACGGCCCCCATCATGACGGACCTCGCCGAGTACGTCGGCAATTCCACCAACATCAATTTGATACCGAGCACCACGGCGCATTTTTTCAACGGCACGTTGAATTCGATCAACCTGGCTTTTGCCGACGGGCATGTGGAACAGCACACATCCGCCACGATCCGCTGGCAGATGACCGGCGCGGCTGGCCAGGAAAGTTATTTCTATTGAACCTCGCTTTCTCTGGCGAACGTCCCGCGCAACCCAAACAACACCAAACCACAAACGCATGAAAAAGTTGATGATCAAACAAATTATAAAGCTGTTCGCCTTGCTGGGGCTCGCCACGGCCTGCGGATTATCGAGCCAGGCGCAAACCACCTACACCGTCAACAATTTTGATTCAGCCGCCGAAGTGACGAACAACGCGGGCTTTCCCTGGATCAACTGGTTCGGCACCGCCTATTTCACCAATGTCTGGGACCCCAGCGACGCCAATGGCAACACCAACTCCGGCTCCTTGAAAATCGTTGCCATATTTCCCGATGCCGGCGTCGGCGGCCAGTTCGGCCCGCAATTTGTCGTGATGGATAATTATGGCGGACTCAATCCCCCCAATGGCTATGATGGTTTTCAAATCACGAACTTCCAGTGCGACATCCGCTTTGATCCGACGTCGCAGACGCAGGTTTCCGGCGGTTCGACCAATTATGGCACCGTGGAATTCGGGTCGCGCGGCACGGGATTCAACCAACCGGACTTCGGCAGCATCACGCCCACCGTGGACCAAACCAATTGGATTCATGTAAGCTTGCCGGTGGATGCCGTGGCCAATTCACAATTCACCAACCTGCCAAATGTGTTTGTGAAAATGTTCTCCGGTTCGTTCACCAACAAGTCTATTTTATATGTGGATAATATCAAGTTGGTCGGGCCCGCCTCAACCGTGACGAATCCTCCGCCCACCATGGCCATTCAAAAAGCCGTCCCGTCAGTGCGCATTTTTGCCGGTTCGACCTCCAGTGTGTTTGACCGCGAGCAACTCACCAGCCTCGATCAAAATCAATCATGGGTCGGAACCGGGACGACCTATCCTGTTTCCTATTCCTTCACGCTGCTGGACGCCGCCAACGCTGCGGGTTTCCAGACTCATGTCTTCCTGCTTCCGGTCAATTTCATTGGCAATCCGATCACAGGAAATGAGTATATGGATTACCAATCATCGAATTCCGTGTGGCTCCAGATTCTTGCCGGTACCACTAATGTCACCGCGAACATCTCGTGGAAAACGAATCTGCCCAATTCCAATCCGAATAATATCGCGCTCCAGATCACCAAC
>DATAST010000032.1:0-82555 GCA_036269115.1 Verrucomicrobiia bacterium
AAGGGGAAGCGGTCTTTTTGGGTTTTGGCGTCGTTTCAGCTCAGTCACAGGGTTTTCAAACATGCTCCTTCGCTGAAGCCTCGCCAAAACACCAAAAATCCTCGCTCCGAACGGCCACATTATTTTTTAAAACGCTCTAAAATGATGTATTTTTTGGTGTAAAATTTTTCACGAAAAAGGTTGCTCCGAAGCCAAAAGTGGCTATTCTTTGACCTCTTTAACTGTAATCTAAATTGTATTGATTTATGGCACGCATTTGTGAATTGACTGGCAAACGCCCGATGAAGGGCAGCATCATCTGGCGCTCGGGTAAAGCCAAGAAGTCCGGCGGTATCGGCACACACGTCACCGCGATCACCAAGCGGAAATTCATGCCGAATTTGCAGCGTGTCAAAGCGTTGTTGCCCAGCGGCGAAGTCCGTTATATGCGCGTTTCTGCCGCCGCCCTCAAAAAGGGACTCGTCACCAAAGCGCCGAAACGGAATTGGAAACCGGAAGCCAAGGCGGCCTAAATTGGAGATGGGAGTGGGGAAAAGCCCCAAACACCAAACTCCAAGCACCAGAGAAGCTCCAAGGTACAAGCACCAAGCTCCGAGAGTGTCGTTTAAGGTCCAACGCCGCAAAGTTGGGGATTTAAGTTTGAAGTTTCCCTGGTGATTGGATGTTGGGGTTTGGGGTTTCAGTAAGCTCCAAGTGTCGTATGGGAGATGGGAGATGGAAGATGGGAGTTGGGAGTTGGGCGCGTGGCTGACAGAGGGTTTGAGTCTCCTGACGTCGTCTCCTACGGAAATTTAAATTTAGTTCAGGCGGTTTTTCAGGCGGTTGCCGGGTTGGGAGCTCGTTCCGTCCTGTTGTTGCGAGAGTTCCTGGACTTTCTTTTTCAGGCAATCGGGGCACATGCCGTGGGAGGTCCGGGTGGCGAACTTGGAGTTGAAATAGTCTTCGAGCCCTAGCCATTCTTCATCGTGACACACCTTGCGGCACCAGCTGCAAATTCGCAGGAATTCCTCGAGATGATGCAGGCGTTTGAGCAGGCGCCTGGTAATCCAAAAAACCCATAGCCAGATCCCGACAATGACCAGTGTCCGGAGGACCGCCCGGTGCCAATTTGGGATGAAGGGCTCGTTGAAAAGGTAATGGGGAATCCTGAAGAGTTCCGTGAGCCACGACATGACGATGACCACTAAAAACCCCCCAGCTTCAACCCAGAGGATTGAGTTTCGTCCCTTAACTTTGTTCATTTTCTAATATTTCTATACAGTAATAAGACACAAAAGTAACCGAAACGTTCCCGAAAATCGGGCGTGCCCCGTTTGACACGGCGGGGCGAACCTGCCGGTCTGCCGGGCCGCGCTACTTCAGAATCCCGCCGGACACGCTAAAGCGTGGATACCGAACTGGGGAAACCGCGCCGGACACGCTAAAGCGTGGACACCGAACTGTGCAAGCATGTTGCGGGCCGTTGCGGGATTCGCTCCAACCGTCATCCTATTTTAATAAATATTTCGCTCCTGACGGGGTTCCGGGGTTCGCGGCGTAAATAACCAGAGTCTCCTCACGTCGTCTCCTACGGATTGTAAATTGAGGATGAGGATGAGGATGATTCCCCTTTGCCCAATCCAATCCTCAATATGGCAATGGGAATTGGGCGGTCAACTCGCGGACGCGTTGGCGGACTTTCACGATGACCTCGGTATTCTTAATGTCCATCAGGACTTCTGACACCATGTCGGCGACGGCGGCCATTTCGGTTTCTTTCATGCCGCGGGTGGTGACCGCCGGCGTGCCGAGGCGGAGTCCGCTGCCCTGAAAGACGGAGCGGGTTTCGAATGGGATCGTGTTTTTGTTGACGGTAATGCCGGCCTCGTCCAGGGCCATCTGGCAATCTTTGCCACCGAGGCCTTTGGCGCCGACGTCCACGGACATCAGATGATTATCCGTGCCGCCGCTAACGAGGCGGTAACCGTTGCGTTTGATTCCTTCGGCGAGCGCCCTCGCATTTTTGATGATTTGTTCCTGGTAAGTTTTAAATGACGGCTGCGAGGCTTCCTGGAAGCAGACAGCTTTCGCGGCGATGACGTGTTCCAGCGGACCGCCCTGGATGCCCGGGAAGACATTTGAGTCCAAATCCTTGGCAAATTTTTCGCGGCACAAAATCAGTCCGCCGCGCGGGCCGCGCAGGGTTTTGTGGGTGGTGGTAGTGACGAAATCCGCGTGCGGCACCGGGTTGGGATGCAGGCCCGCGGCGACGAGACCGGCGATGTGCGCCATGTCGGCCATTAAATAAGCGCCGGCTTCACGGGCGATTTCACCCATGCGTTTAAAATCAATGATGCGCGAATAGTTGCTGGCGCCCACGGTGATCATTTTGGGTTTGTGCTCACGAACCATCGCGGCGAACTGGTCGTAGTCAATTTGTTCGGTGTCCTTGCGAACTCCGTAGTGGATGATCTCAAAAAACCGTCCGCTGAAGTTGGCTTTGTTCCCGTGGGTCAAATGGCCGCCGTGGGTCAAATCCATGGTGAGCATTTTGTCGCCGGGTTTGAGCACGGAGAAATAAACGGCCATGTTGGCCTGGCTGCCGGAGTGGGGCTGGACGTTTGCGTGATCGGCGCCGAAGAGCTTTTTGGCCCGATCAATGGCGAGTGTTTCGATCACGTCCACGTTTTCGCAACCGCCGTACCAGCGTTTGCCGGGCACGCCTTCGGCGTATTTGTTGGTGAGGATGGAACCCTGCGCTTCCAAAACAGCCGGGCTGACAAAATTTTCGCTGGCAATGAGCTCGATGTTTTCGCGCTGGCGGTTTCTTTCGCGTTCAATGGCCGCGGCCACGGCGGGGTCCACGTTGCGCAGGCGCAATTGCACGGGCGCCAGGCGCAGGTCCAGCTTATTGACGCGGCGTTCGTGCCGGCCGCCTTCAAATTTTCCCGCGATGAAAGCGTTGAGAATTTTTTTCGCCAATTCCACATCCATGTCGCCATTCATGCAGAGGACATTGACGTCGTTGTGCCGGCGGATCAGGTCGGCTTCCTTTTCATTAAACGCCTGGGCGGCGCGGACGCCGGGGATTTTATTGGCAGTAATGCAAATACCGACGCCGGAAGTGCAAAGGAGCAGGCCGAATTCGGCGCGCCCTTCGGCGACGGCTTCCGAGGCGGGGATGGCGAAATCCGGATAATCGTCGGCAGGGTCTTTGGCGGTCGCGCCAAAGTCCCGAACGGTTTGTCCGCGTTCGAGAAGGTGCTTCTTGAGAGTTTCTTTGAGGTCAAACCCGCCGTGGTCGGCGCCAATGGCGAAGTTGACAAAGGACTGAGTTTCGGGGGCGGGGGCCTGCAGGGTTTCGTGTTGTTCCATAAATTTCAAAAGGGAATTGATACTTTGTTCAATTTGATCGCGGCACTGAACGTAAATGTCATAGGGACATCCGATGGGGTCGGGGATGTCTTTTTCGTAGGAGGGGATTGAATCGACGAATTCACGCATCAAAAAGGTTTTATCCGCGGCGCCGGGATACAGAAGGCTGATGGTGTCCACGTGCGAGTGAGTCATGCCAAAGATGTAGTCGGCCTGCCGGACGAGGTCGGCGGTGAGCGTACGGCTGCGTTGATTGGAGATATCGATGCCCAGTTCACGCATGGCGGCAACGGAATGCGAGGTGGGCGGCTGGCCATCAACGGCGCCGAGCCCGGCGGAGAGTACGCGTACGCCGTTGCCATTGCCGGCGGCCTTGCGGAAGAGGCCTTCGGCCATGGGACTGCGGCAAACGTTGCCGGTGCAAATAAACAAGATCGTCATCATCCAAAGCGAATATTCAAAGTGAATTGTGAAGGCTGGCTCGTCAATTCCGAATGCAAAGAAAAATTTAGAAGTTTGGGCGGCGCGGCAGCGCCGCCCTACCGTAATTTGGCCCGGAATCTGTCATGGCTGGTTTGCGGCCAGGCGCAGGGCGGCCACGCCTTTGATGAAATCCACGCCGCGGGCCAGAACCGGATCCCGGATAAAAGGCATTGCCAGGGTCGACGGATGATCGGTGGCGGCGTCCTGGTCGCCGTCCTTAATTTTTTCACGGACCAGGTCGGCCTCGGTGGTGTGGTCAATGTCAACGTATGACAGAAGGTTGGTATTCAAATCGATAGTCGAAACGCCGAGAGTGGGCGCGGCGTAAGGATCTTTCAAAAATCCCTTTTCGTCGTCGGCGTTTGCCCTGACTGGGATGTCCGGCTGAAAATTAGCGGCGGCGGAGCCAAAGACCAGGCCGGTATTTTCTTCCCGCAGATCTTCGGCGAGTTTTTCGGATGCGCCTGCGGTCTGGCCGTTGATGAGAATGGCCAGCGGCAATTTGGTTTGCTGCAAGGCACGTTCGATGGCCGGCAAATCGCCCGTGTCGTTTCCAGCGGCAAAACGGAGATCAACGACGATTCCAGCGATTGAATTAGTGGACTCCAAACGGATCAGCGCAGCGGGGATGCCATCCATGAGGCCTTTATCCGTGCCGGCGATGTGCAAATAACCGACATTATTCTCCAATACAATGTACCTGCCCAAAGCGGCGCCGGCCCATTGGGGAGCCAATAACAGCGCCACGACTGGCAAAAGGCCGAGACAAAACGACAACCATCTTTTCATTGAATTAAAGTGCTCGACAAATGCGGAAAAGGCAAGCGGGATGGAAGACGAAAAGCCCCAAACACCAAACTCCAAGCCCCAGAGAAAAGCTCCAATCACCAAGCCCCAAGCACCAGGGAAGATCCAATATCCAAGCGCCAAGCACCAGTGAGTCGTTCATGGTTCAACGCCGCAAAGTTGGGGATTTGAGTTTGAGGTTTCTCTGGTGATTGGATGTTGGGGTTTGGGGTTTCAGTAATTGACGGGGAGGATGACGATGACGATGAGAATGATTCTCCCTGGGCCCTGGGCATCAGCCTTCCGTGAGATAAAATCCGATGATGAGGAGACTTGAGAGAACGACTGCGCCGATGATGATTTGGAGCAGGCGATTGACCGGGATGTTGATGCGGCTGAATACCAGGCCGAAGATTACGAAGAGGATGATCACAATCGCTGAATGAGTGATCCAATGATGGCCGGTGAGCTTTTGCATGGCGGATTGGACCGCAGGATTTTTTTCCTTTGCGATCACCAGGATTGCATTGACGACGCTGCACACGGAAAAAGACAGTCCGAATGCAACGGCTCGCTTTGAAAGTCGGTTGGATTTGTCCTGGGCGTTCATTTAATGATCAAATTTGTTTGGCAAGCAAGGCGACTTTTACGCCCATGGCGATAATGGCTCCGTGTCCTTCTATGACCAGGCCCAATATCGGGATGATGGCTGCAATCCATAGGACGAGCCGGCGCGCGTCCTTATTGGCCGCGAGGTTGCCCGACGCGGCGGCCACGGGCAGATAGGTGGCGAGCAGCAGCAGCATAATGACGAGGTGTTCCTTGGTTTCCATGAAGTATTTGTGAGCGAATGGCCAGGGACCTTTGAGGATGATGCCTTTGTCCGCCGGATAAAAGACCACATACCAATAGCCGCCGATGACAAAGGCGATCCACATGCAAACGGCCGCAAGACAGCTTACCCATCGTATCCGTCCCTGGTTGGATTCGCTGGCGTTCAAGACATCCACGAAAACCCAGAGCGCGGCCAGGATGCAGGCGACACCGAACAAAACGTGGGCCATGAGGAGGATTTCGGTCATGTGGGATTATGGTAGCGGAGACGGTGAAACGTTAAAAGGTTGAAAGGGGGTGGTGGAAGATGGGAGATGGGAGATAGGAGATCGAACACCGAACATCGAAAGGTGGGAATGGAAAAGCTCCAAGCACCATGCGCTTTCGCGCGAATCACCAAACGCCAATCTCCAAACCCCAAACCCTGATCTCGCGGCGTCATTTTGGTGCTTGGTATTTGGATATTCTCTGGTGATTGGATGTTGGGGTTTGGGGCTTCTCCTTGTTTCTCTGGTGATTGGATATTGGGGTTTGGGGTTTCAGTAATTGACGATGACGATGAGGATGAGGATGACAATGATTTCCCCACGGCCCTGGCTATGGTCATGCTTGCTTGATGCATGGTGATTAGTGCAATTTGCCTGAAATGGGGGGCGGAATTGCATCGGTTATGGTTACGGATGCAGGCATAAGTATTGCTGAAACGGCAAACAACAAGGACCATGTCACAACATCAATCCGATTATTTTGATTCGCTGGAAGCGGCCATTGTTATCGGGCACAAGTGTCAGGCCATTCATCGGGCGACGGTTTTTGTGCATGAGAGGACCGAGTACGGTTTAACAATCTGGAAAGGTAATGTGGAAGTTTTTGATATTCACGGGCATCCAACGGCAAAGGCTTGTTACGCCTGGAAACATTCCGAAGGGGACAATACGAGAATTTTCACGATTTTGGACAATAAACTTGTCAATTCGGCGCAACGGGCGGTGCAAGCAATGATTTGCTCCGATCAACAACCGGTGAAATTAATTCCACCGCTCACCAACGGGCTTGAGATCCTCAGGCAGCAGATGGAAGAGACGAAAAAATTAATTCATGAGACCCAAATCAAATCCGAGGAATTGGAAGGTCCCATTGAGACGGCAAAACAACTTGAATGGCAAATCCGGCGGCGGACGAGAAGCGGGGAATCGACTGGGAAAATGGAATTGGAGTGATGGGATTTTGTTCGGCAGAGTGTTGGACAGGTTGAACGACGCCGGCAGTTCGGAAGAAAAATCGCGAATTTAATCAGAGACTCGGTGGCAGCGCCACTTGCGACCTCTCGTCTGCTACGGATTGTAAATTTAGGATGGGGATGACTAATGATTTTACAGGCGCGGGAGGATTTGGTGGAGGAGGCGCATGTTGTTTTTTGCGGCGTCAGCGTTTTCCTGGTAGCGCTTTTTCAATGCTTCAGAAAGGTCACGGGTTCGGCGTCGGCTGGGGTGACGACGGGCATGGCGCCGCATTTTTTCAATATCTGGGTCAAAACCGGCTTTGGTCGCTGGTGTGAATAACGGTCAGGACCGCTCCGGGAAAGCTCGGGCAATTCTTTCAGAATATTGCACAGGCATGGAAATGCGCCGGCGGAACCTCCTATGACAATCACCTTACGCACGTTTTATCATCACACTGATTTGGGAAATGGCAAGGGCGCGCAAAAAGTTACGATTTACCAATGGAGAGTGTGAATAGTCAAAAATTTCCATTCGACTTAATTGTTAAATCGACTTAATTGTTAAAATTTCGTCGCGACTTCGCTTGAATTTTGTGGCCTTGGAGGGGGAACGTGGGAGAATGGCCTGTTGCCCGAAGATATGAAAAGGACGTTGACATGAAGCAATTGCGCGGGAAAAGCGAGCGAGGACTGAAGAAAGACGCGCGCAAAAAGATCCAATCGGACTCCAAATTTTCCGTGGTAGGAATTGGCGCATCGGCGGGCGGCCTCGAGGCAATGACCCAATTGCTCAGGGATCTTCCGCCGAACACCGGGATGGCGTTTGTTCTGGTGCAGCATTTGGATCCGACCCATGAAAGCGCGTTGAGTTCGCTGCTGGCGCGGTCGACGGACATGCCTGTGATGGAGGCCCGCAATAATGTTCCCCTGGAACCCAATCACATTTACATCATTCCTCCGAATAAGATGATGGGCATCTCAGCGCGGCATTTAAAATTATATCCGCGCCGCGGAGGCGGACGTCATGAATACATGCCCATTGACGTGTTTTTCCGGTCGCTGGCCGAGGAAGAGGGGAGCAATGCGGTGGGAATTATCCTTTCGGGCAACGGCGCGGACGGGATGCGGGGGCTTCTGGGGATAAAGGCGGCTGGCGGCATCACCTTTGCACAGGATGAACGGTCGGCCAAATATCCGGGGATGCCAGGCAATGCCATTACGTCCGGTTGCGTGGATTTTGTCCTGACGCCGGAAAGGATGGTGCGTGAATTGACGCGCATCGGCGGCTATCCTCGATGGCCGGCGGCGGAGGAAAGGCCGGCGGAGCCTGCGGAAGAAAAGGCGTTTCAGGACATTTTGATGCTGGTGCGGCAAAAGACCTCCGTGGATTTTACCTATTACAAACACGCAACGTTGCGGCGGCGGATCCATCGGCGGATGGTCCTGAACAAGTTTGAATCGCTCAAGGACTACGGAAATTACCTGCGCGGGCACATGGCCGAGATCAAGGAACTGTTCAATGATATTCTGATCCACGTAACGGGATTTTTCCGCGATGCCGCGGTGTTTCAAACGCTGAGAAAAAGACTGTTCCCCCGCCTGCTGAAAGGAAGGGCGGCGAATGATCCTCTTCGCATTTGGATTGCAGGCTGTTCGATGGGAGAGGAGGTCTATTCGGTGGCCATTACATTGGCGGAAATAATGACGGAAAGGAAAATGGCGCATCCGGTGCAGATTTTTGCGACAGACATCAATGATTCAGCCCTGGAAAAGGCGCGGACGGGCCTTTATCCCGAAAGCATCAAAAGTGAGGTTTCCGCCGACAGGTTGCGGCGTTTTTTTGCAAAGGTGGATGGTGGGTACCGTGTAAACGAGACGATTCGCGAGATGTGCATTTTTGCGCGACAAAACCTGGTGAGTGATCCGCCGTTTTCGAACCTGGATTTAATCAGTTGCCGGAATGTATTGATTTATCTTGGTCCGACGCTGCAGCGCAAAGTGATGCCGGTGTTTCACTACGCGCTACGGTCCACGGGATTGCTCATGCTGGGGGCCTCGGAAACAATCGGCGCTTTTTCGGATTTGTTTGCTCTCATTGACAAGAAGGCGAAAATTTACGCAAAGAAAGCCGCCGGGTCGCGGCCCACAATGAGTTTCCGGCACGAAATGCCCGAACAGCCCACGCGCGGGGAGAAGGAGCCGATTCCGCCCGTGCCCATTACGCCGCCAATTACGGATGTGCAGAAGCAGGCGGACCGGATTGTGCTGACGAGCTACAGCCTTCCGGGCGTTGTGATCAATCGAAACATGGAGGTGCTCCAATTTCGCGGGCGGACGGGAGCATTTTTGGAACATTCGCATGGAGAGGCGACATTGAATTTGTTGAAAATGGCGCGGGAGGGCCTGATGCCGGGATTGCGGACGGCGGTGGCCAAAACAATCAAGCAAAACGTGCGCGTGCGGCAGGAGGGGTTGCGTGTGCGCCAAAATGGCCATTTTATTGAGTCGAACGTCGAGATCATTCCTTTCGCCGTTCCACCGGGACAGGAAAAATTTTATTTGGTCTTATTCGAGTCCTCTGTTCGCGCGGCCGGCGAAAAAGGGAAGGCGAAAACGAAAAAATCGGTGGTTCAAAAGTCCAGCGAGAACGCCGAGTTGGCGCATCTGCGAGAGGAACTGAGCGCGACGCGGGAATCGTTGCAGAGCATTATCGAGGAACAGGAAGCGACGAATGAGGAGTTGCGCTCGGCCAACGAGGAAATTATGTCTTCCAACGAGGAGCTGCAAAGCACGAATGAGGAGCTGGAGACGGCCAAGGAAGAGTTGCAGTCCACGAACGAGGAGTTGACGACGCTGAATGACGAGTTGGAGAGCCGCAACAGCGAATTGGAACAAGTGAACAATGACCTGCACAATTTGCTGGCCAGCGTCAATATTCCCATAGTCATCCTGGGAGCCGACCTGAAAATCCGGCGGTTCACAGCCATGGCTGAAAATTTTTTCAAACTCATCCCCGGCGACATCGGGAGGCCGATCACGGACATCGCCATGCCATTGGAAATACCGGCGTTGGATCGGCAGATAAGGGAAGTTTTTGAATCACTCACGCCCAGGGACATCGAGATCCAGGACAATCAGGGCCATTGGTGGTCGGTGCGCATCCGTCCCTATAAAACGACGGACCATAAAATTGATGGCGCAGTGGTTGCCCTGCTGGATATTCACGCCATCAAAACCAGGGCCTTGTATGCCGGCAGCGCCTGGGAATTCGCCGAGGCCATGGCCGGTATCTCAAACGGCCCGCTGATGGTTTTGGACAAACAGTTGGAGGTCAAGGCCATCAACGACGCTTTTTGCAAATTTTTTAAAATCAAGCCGGATGAAGCGCTTGATCGGCGGGTTTATGAGTTGTCGAACCAGTGGAAGGTCCGGGACCTGCAGGCATTGCTGGAAGGCATCATAAAAAGAAATGAGAGTAACTTTAAGGTTGAATGCGAGTCTGCGGACGGAAAAAGAGAGCTGTTGTTTAATGGGCGGCGGTTTGTTGTGGATGATAAAGGGCGCGAATTGATCATGCTGGCGGCTGCGTTGAAGCCGCCGCCGGTGACTCGCCCAATTGGGGGAGTATGAGAGCAACCTCGCAATAATATAAAATCACAGGCCAATGGCTCGCATTTCATTAAATCTTCGGACGGTGCTTCTATTCATTTTGGCGGGTATTATGTTTCCACTGTGTGGGGAGGGTGCGCCGGAATCGGTTAATCAGAACTTCGTGCCTCGGACGCATTCGGAAGACTCTCCCTCACCCCAGCCCTCTCCCGCTGGGAGAGGGAGAACGATCGACCGATTGTTCGATATGCCTACCGGACTGCTTTGCGATTTGCTGGCGCATCCGGAGGAGACCACTATTACTACGGCCGTGCCGGAGTTTGGATGGATTTATCATCCGTCATTTCAAGACGACGCGCAAAGCGGGTATCGGATTATTGCGGCATCACGTGAAGATTTAGCGGAGCAGGGGACGGGCGATGTGTGGGATTCGGGAATCGTTAAAAGTTCGGAATCCATCAACGTGCCTTACGGCGGCAGGAAGCTTCGGGCCGACACGGATTATTATTGGCGGGTACAAACAGTGAATAGTCGGGGAATGGCTGGACCGTTCTCGGCGATACAACATTTTCGTACTGATACGAAACTCGATCACGCCTCCGGCTCCATTCGGAGTGACGTTTCCAGCTTCCCGCCCGCGGGATTATATTACAATGCGTCTTCAAATTTCTGGGCCAATCGTTATCCATTGCGTTTTGTGGGCGCGTCGCCGGTGCTGGTGACCAACACGGCTCCCGGGCGATGGTTTATTGATTTTGGCCAGGACGCGTTCGGTTACGTCAGCCTGAAGTCTCACGGTGACGGCGGCGGGACTGAGGTTGAGGCGAGGTTCGGAGAAATGGCCAAAGGCTTTGCTGTGAATTCGGCCCCGCCTGCTCCAAGCATGGTGCGGTACACCAATATCAATTTCACATTGCCGGGAGGCGATAAGATATGTTCGATTCGGCCGCCGGCCTATACTCCTTACAATTCGCAGACGACCATTGAGCCGCCAGCGAATTTCGGCGTCGTTATGCCGTTTCGGTATTTCGAATTGGACCATTATCCCGGAAAACTGACGGCGGATGACCTTACGCAGGAGCGATTGCTGGATGAATTCGACACGAACGCGGCGAGTTTCGGATGTTCGAGTCCCGCGTTGAACGACATATGGAAATTATGCCGGAACTCAATGGAGATGCTGACGTTTGACGGTGTTTTTGTGGACGGCGATCGTGAGCGCAGGCCGTATGAGGCCGACGCCTACATTCAGCAATTGGGCGAGTATGCGATGAATCGAGATTTCACGTTGCCGCGTTATACGTTTGAATATTTGCTAAGGCATCCCACGTGGCCCACGGAATGGAAGTTTCACATGATATTCATCGCGTGGGCGGATTATCTTCAAACCGGCAATACCGATTTGCTTAATCGGAATTATGAGGCACTGAAGCCGGACACTTTGAGTTGGGCCGCGACCGGCAATGGACTGATCAAAGGTTTTCCTAACTTCCCACAAAAGGCGGATTCTGACGTGGTGGATTGGCCGGTCACAGATCGGGATGGATTTGTAATCAAAAGTAGTCGTTATCTAAACTGGACCAACTCCGTCAACAACGCGTTCTACTATCGCTGTCTGAAAATCATGGCGAATATCGCCACGGTCACGGGCCGCGCGAAAGACGCAACCACTTATGCCGCCATGGCCGGGCGTGTTTTTACCAACTACAACAGCGCGTTTTGGGACAACGAGTCGCAATGTTACGTGGATGGCGTAGGAACGACCCATGCCTCCGCCCACGCGAATTTCTTTCCGCTGGCGTTTGGACTTGTTCCGCCCGGCCGGCAAGCCGCCGTGGTCAACTATCTACACTCACGGATAGGAGCAGATGAGGGCATGCCGGCGAGCGTCTATGGGGCGCAATATTTGTTGGAAGGACTGTTTCAAGCCGGTGATGCCGATACAGCGATTGATTTGATGACGACAAACGGCCCGCGCGGCTGGCTGAATATGATTCACATGGGATCTACGCTCACGGCGGAGGCGTGGGGCTTTGAGGACAAGAAGAACCTGGACTGGAACCACGCATGGGGTGCGGCTCCGGCCAATTTGATTGCCCGATTTGTGCTTGGTTTGCGGCCCATCACGCCCGGCTTCGGGCAAATCTTAATTCGACCGCAACTGGGGAGTGTTTTGTCCTACGCGAACGGGACGATACCGACAATTCGGGGGCCCGTTTCGATTCAGGCGACAAATCAGCCGGGCTCGTTTCAGCTGGCAGTGAATATTCCCGGCAATGTCACGGCCACGGTTGTTTTGCCTGTTTCCGGCGAAACGAATGCCACGGCTGTGGTTGATGGGGAAACTGTCTCTGGCGCTGTTTCAGATGGGCTTCTTACAGTGACGAATATTGGGTCGGGGCTGCACACGGTCTGGTTAAAGGATTAATGGATGGGTGGAGGGGCATCTTTGCACTGTCCTTGATTCTGCCGATGGTAGGGACGGCGCGTTGCGCCGTCACCGCGCGTAAAGCGCGCGGAACCGCCCGCGATACGACATCCGACTACGCTCGTTGCGCCGCTACACGCGGCGCGGACAGCGCAGCGCGCTGTCCCTACCATGGGTGGATTGGTGGATGATGAACCTTTCCAAATGCCTGGTTGTGGATTATAATCGTCTCAAATAATCATCTGGCCGGGTACCTGCCACTGACAATATCAGCCTATCAGCTACATTTCCTTTCACGAATCCATGCGCAGTACTTATTTTTTAATTTTAATTTGTGCCATGTCGGTGGTGCTTTTCGCCCACGCCACGCCGCCGGCAGGATATTCATTGGTTTGGTCGGATGAATTCAATGGAAGCAGCCTTAACACGGCCTACTGGGAGTATGCCCGGAATGGCTGGCGCAACTCGGCCTATGATACATCCGCGGCGGTGAGCGAAGCCAATGGCAACCTCGTCATTACCACCTACACAAGCAATGGCACCAACTTCACGGGTTTCATTGATAACCAAAATAAAATCTGGAGCGGTTACGGGTATTACGAAGCAAGCATTGAGTATTCGAACGCGCCCGGCCAATGGTCGGCATTTTGGTTGCAAACGCCGTGGATGATGAATGTCCAGCCCGACGGCACGCTCGGCAACACCAACAATAATCCCACCAACGGCGTGGAAATAGACGTATTCGAGCATCGTTGTGTGGATAGCGCTGGAAATAATTGGGTGAATGGCGGCGACAATGCCCTGCATTGGAACGGTTACGGGTCGCAGGAACAGAGCGCAGTATGGAGTTCTCAAAACATCGGAGTAGGTAGCGGCTACCATACCTACGGTTTTCTCTGGACCAGCAACAGCTATACCTTCTACGTGGACGGCAATGTGACCTGGAGCACGAAGAGTTATATGGTTTCGTCGGCGTTGCAATTCATCCGGCTGACCTCTGAAATACAATCCAACAGTTGGGCGGGCACAGTACCGCCGGGCGGTTATCCGTCCCAGGCCAATAGCCAGGTCAAAATGCAAGTGGACTACGTTCGTTACTACGCGGCGGCGCCGACGGGGTCGGCATTGTGGACAGGCGCCTCCTCGGCGTACTGGACCAATTCGGCCAATTGGGTGTCGAATCAATTGCCCGCCAGCAACGGCAAATTATTGTTCAGCTATCAAAGCACTGGCAATTACAGCATGATCATGGGACAAGACACCACTGTAAACGGCCTTGTATTTCTGCCGTCAAAAGGGGCTTTTTCCATCGCTGATACGAATACGTTGACGCTGGGCGCGGGCGGCATTGATATGTCGGGGGCGAATAATAATGTGACGTTGAACGTGCCGGTGGATATTGCGGCCAACCAAACATGGACCGTTGGCATTAACAACCCTGGTGATAGTTTGACTTACAATGGCAATCTTTCAGGTTCGGCGACGCTGACGAAAACTTCCTGGGGCACACTGGTACTGAACGGTTCGAACAGTTTCTCCGGGACATTGAATGTGGATAGCGGCAGTTCGCTGAACAATGACGGGACGGTCGTCATTGGCGCGGCCTCGGCGGTCACGAATCTTGGCGCCATGGCGATCCGCAACACTGCCCTGGGTTCTTCGACGCTCCTCCTGTCCAACTCCGTCGCGATTCCTTGTGCGGTCAGCCTGGCAGGCCGCAATAACACCGTTGTTCCGATCAAATGCATCAAAGGAAATGGTTCTCTCGGCGGACTGACGCTGACGGGCGGCGGCACAAACTATGTGTTGGAATCTGACGCCGCGCTTAATTTGGGCGGAACCGTTTCCGCCAATACGGGTGGTGCGCTGACGCTCACGCTCCAGGGTACCGGGAGTTTTACCATTCCCGGTTCGATCCAAAATGGAACGGCTTCGTCGATCAGCATCTGCAAAACCAATATGGGAAATCTGACCCTTTCGGGTGCCGATACATTCACGGGTGGTATTACCAATTATCGAGGAACTTTATACGTGAACGGTTCGATTGCCGCCCCGCTGATGGTCAAGGTTGGAATCCTTTCCGGCGCCGGCACGATCGGCGGAAACACAGTGGTCCAATCCGGCTGCGAATTGTCGCCTGGCAACGCCATCGCCAATGCCATCGGAACACTATCGTTTGGCGGCAACGTGACGCTATCGGCGGGGAGTACGACATACATGGAAATCAATCCGGGACCGCCGGGAACGAACGACGAGGTTAACGTGGTGGGCACATTAAATTGCGGCGGCACGTTATACGTGGGAAATTTGGGAGGAGCGTTGACTGCGGGACAGAGTTTCAAATTATTTAGCGTGGGCAGTTGGTCCGGCAATTTTTCGACGCTGACGCTTCCGCCATTGAACGCTGGGCTGGCCTGGAACACTAATAATTTGACCAACGGAATTCTATCCGTGATCGCCGTCTCGCCAGCCGAGACGCTTGGCGTCGCAAATGCCAGAGGCGCCCAGGCGCAACTGAGCTGGAGTTATGGCATGCTGCAAACGGCTACGAATGTAGCCGGGCCTTACATTGACATGACCGGAGCAGCTTCCCCGTTCACGATTAACCCTACGAACGCCCAACAATTTTATCGAATCAGAGAGAATTAGTGCTGCGTCACAGTAAATTCTTTGGCACAGTTGGCGCCCTTTATGGCATTGTTTAAATCCGTGATGGAATGGAAAATGTGGCGGGTTCGATTGCTTGGGTTGCTTTGCATGATCCTGGCGCAGTCCGCAGCGTTTGGCGGCGCAGTGGCGACCCGGGTGGCGCCCGGATTGTCCGCAATGGAACATCCCGAGTTGTTGCCGCTCTTTCCGCCGGACGGCACGGAGACCCGGCAATCCAGTTCGTGCGATCCCGGCGGCTCCAACAATGACGGCAATTTCACCAATGCCTACACCAGGTATATTGATTCCAACGGTGAATATGTGATTTTTAACGCATCCGGCCCGGGGTGCCTTTACCGGCAACAAATCAATGTCTGGTCGCGTGGCCGAAAAAAGGGGGCAGGGGACGCGCACATCAAATATTATTTTGACGATGAATCCAAACCGCGCGTGGATTTTTCAATAGACGATTTATTTGGCGGCAAAGAGCCGCCGTTCACCGATCCATTCGCGTTTCTCGATCCGCGGCCGCGATTCGGGATTCTGTATTATCCTTTTACGTTCAAAAAGCGCCTGAAGGTGACCACAACCGATGACTTCAGCAAACTTCCTGATCCGAATTCGAATTGGTATCAGTACACATATCTGACGTATGCGGAAACTAACGGAGTGACAACCTGGACCGGCCCCAGCCAGGATAGTGCGGTGGTTCGGGACCAATGGAACCACCTGGGCCTGGATCCCAAGCCTGCGGCAGGCAACATCAAGGTATCGGATACCGTTACGATTCCGAAGGGAAAGAGCGCTGTGCTGGCAGACTTGCGCGGGGCCGGATCAATTACCAGTCTCAAGCTCCGCCTTGATCCGTACGGGCGCAAAGAGTTTTACCATACGGTTCTCCGAATTTATTGGGATGGCGCCAAACAACCGGCCGTGAATTTGCCAATCGGGTTGTTTTTCGGCGGCGGCGGGGAAACGTATCCGAATTGCAAGCACCTTCCAGAGATGTCTCTGCACACGCTTTTTTACGGTTTCAATGGAACAAACCATGAGTTTTATTGTTATTGGCCGATGCCCTATTGGCATTCAGCGCGGGTAGAGCTTGTGAATGAGAGCGGCGAAGATTTGAAATCGGTTTCGTGTGAGGTCCAATACAAACCTTCAACGGTCCTGGCTTACCCAAATGGCGGCGCGGGCTATTTTTGCGCGAAGCGCACGCTGGCGCGTGATCCGGGACGCGGACTGTTCAACACTGTTTTTGATGAGAGCGGCAAAGGACGCGTGGTGGGGATTTCGTTCTATTCGACGCAATATGCCATGGATGGAGACGAGTTCACGTACATTGACGGCAGCCGCACGCCGCAGATTCATGGCGATGGCACTGAGGATGACCATAACCAGGGATATGGCGGAGACGCATATCAGAAGCCGCTCTGGGGCGGCTTAGTCAACGGCTATCAAACCGCCTACCGCCTTTACTACAATGATTCCTACATTTTCAATCAGCACATTCGGATTAATTACGAATTTTCGCGCGAGGGTGGTCACGATTACGGCGGCGAAACCGACGTGGTGGTTTACTATTACAAGGCGCCCTTTGGAGGCGGCCTGGTGCTGACCGACCAGCTTGATGTTGGCAACACGGCGTCCGAATCCGCCCACGATTATTCCATTTCAGGTCAAACGTGGGCGGGAACGCGGCGAAGCGGTTATGATGGCTACGAGCGCGACTACGAGTATGACATGTGCCGCGACGATGGCCGCGCGTTCAATGGCCATAGTGATTTTACCGTCAATATCTCGCCAGCCAATCACGGTGTGGAACTCAGGCGGCGTCTGTACCGCTCCGGCGATGGCCGGCAGCGGGCCGTTGTTTATGTGGACGGCGTCCGCGTAAATGAACGTCCATGGGACGTGTGTACTCATTCTTCGGCGCCTTTTTATCAGGGTTGGTACGACACCGATTTCGAGATCCCCGCCGCTTACACGCGAGGCAAACGCCAATTGCATGTGCGCATTGAAAATGCGAGCGAGAACAGCTCGGATATCAATGAGTTTTATTATTGGGCTTATTGTTTTCAGGATCACCCGGATGCCAAAGCTCCGCGGTTGGTGCGAAAGTTGAATGGGGCGCCTGTCGGCGCTTTTCAGGTCGATTTGCGTTGGGCGCCGGCGCGGCAGGTTGACCAGGTCAATTATTACGAAATCGAACGCGCTGAAAAACCTGATTTTTCGCATGCGGTTCAAGTTGGGCGAAGCAATCCCAGCCAGTTCAGCGACCTGCGAGTAAAGCCATCCACGACCTACTATTATCGTGTAGCAGCGGCCGGCCTTTCCGGCGTAGTCGGACGATTCTCGAAACCGGTCGTTGTGATCACAGGGAAGGACGCTCAAACGGCCACCGCCACGTTTTTGGGAATCGACGATGCAACCATGGGTAATTGGCCCGGTGTCTATGGCGCTGATGGTTTTTACATGCCGGCTTATTTTCATGGCCGTGACTGCCAGGCCTGGCCTGATTACCTGTCCGCAGTGGAATGTGCTGGTTTCACCAATCGGCAGTTCGCCATCTGGAACAACGCGACGAAATCATCGCTCTGGACCAGCCCCATCTCTTATTGCGCGCGATACCTCGGCGCATTGGAATCTCCGGCATCCGGTTCGCTGACTCTTTATGTGAACGACGGTCAATCCCACCAATTGGCGCTCTATGTTTGCGATTTCAACAAAGGCAGTCGCGAGGAATCGATTGAAATTACGGATTTGGGCGGGCATGTGCTGGTTTCTGCCTGCACGGTGTCCAACTTCGAAGAGGGGAAATGGCTAAAATTCAAGTTCTCCGGGAGCATTCAGGTCCACCTTGCCAACCTGAATAAGAGGTCGACCGCCGTGCTGTCGGCATTGATGTTCGACCAGAGCGCGTCTGAGCCGAGCGCAGCAGCACGCGGCCCGCTCACAGCCTCGAGAGACAGATTGCAATGAGTCATACGTTTCGATTTCGTTTTTTTATAATTTTTCTTTCCGGCACTTTTCTGACCGTGAGACCGGCTGCGGCGGTTAACGGTGTGGACACGATTGAAGCGGGCTCCTTTTGTCCGGATTCATTGCCATACCTGCAATCCGAAGAACAGACGCATCAATTTTGTACCTATGATCGCGCCGGGGACAATCATGATGCGGAATACTTCCAACTTTACGAGGACACGAACGGCGAGTGCGTGATTTTTGACGCGATGGGTCCTGGCTGCCTTTACCGGCAGCAAATGAACATCTGGTACGCGGCGCCTGCCTGGAAGGGCATCCGTATCCGATATTATTTTGACAATGAGACAAAGCCGCGCATCGACATGGACGTCTCGACGTATTTCAGCACGAACAATCCGATTTTTCAGCCGCCTTTGGCGTTTGATGGATATGACGTGAAAAAGAAAAGGGATCGCTTCCGGACCTTTTATCATCCCATGTTTTTCAAGAAGCGCCTGAAGATTGCCCTTAGCGCCGAACCTGGCGGTCCTGCCAATGTGCTGGATCCCTGGACAGGCAGGGTCGGTAAACCCGCCAACGGCGGCGATTATCATGTTCATTGGTACCAATTTACCTATCGCTTATTTGGCGAGGATCCCGGTCTGGAATCCTGGACGCCCGAAAAAGGGCGGCGAATGATGCCTGAGTTGCTGAGCGCCTGGGACGTCGGTGGCGAGCACCTGCGGGCGGTTCAAGATTGCAAAAAAACTTCCGTGACCCGCCGTATCGACGTAGGAAAAATGAGCGCTATTTGGAAAACGCGGCGCGCAGGCACGATCACGGCTTTGCATTTCAAGCTTTCACCGACGAACGATGTCGATGCGCTGTTTCATTGCTGGTTAAAGATCACGTTTGACGGCGCGGCTCATCCGCAGGTCGAGGCGCCGCTTGGGTGTTTTTTTGGAGTATATCGGACTGTGCCGAAGGCGTGGTATGATTCGTTGCTCCTGCGTTGGACCAACTATGACGCCTATTGCTATTTCCCGATGCCGTTCTGGAAGTCGGCGGAGATACAGTTGGAAAATCGCTGTGGAGAAAAGGTGACCTTAAGGGCGGACATCGACTATAAAACGGGGTCCGCGATGCCGTATCCGAAAGAAACGTGCGGCTATTTTTTCGCCAGTTATCATCGCGAAGATCCACGCCGTGAGGGCATCGATTACACGTACCTGGACGTGAGCAACTGTTCCGGCCAGGTGGTTGGGCACGTTGCCGGGCGATGGCACACCTGCTGCGAAGAAAACGAGCGCACCTATTTTGACGGAAGCGAGACTCCGTGGATTGAAGGCGACGGTTACGAGGATGACCAGGGCATGGGGTGGGGGATGAGTTGGGGGCCACCGGCGCTGGCCTTGCCGTCTTTTGGCGCGCCTGCGGGCAACGTCGGCCAGGGAGGGCTTTACCGGTTTCTATTGGCTGACAGGTATAGTTTCTCCAGTGGCATCAAGAATGGCCATCAAACGTATGGTCCGCATTCGCCATGGGGTGAGGAAAACCGCTACCGTGTCGGCACTGAAGAGAGCGTGACTTTTTGGTACGGACATCTGTCGTCGGGGCTCATTCAAACTGACGAACTCGATCCGGGCAACAGGCAATCCGAGGCGGCCCATGCCTACCGCGCCGAAGGGGACGTTCAAAAGGTTCACGGCGACTGGTGGTACGATGGTGAGTTTAACAACGTTCTCTTCAAAACTCCCGCCATTGCGGATGACGGCGTGTCGTTCACGAATAGCAGCACCTTCACAGTCGCTCTTTCACCGGACAACCAGGGCGTCCGCTTGCGCCGCCGCTCTGACAAGGCAAACGACCGGCAGGAAGCGCGGGTATTTATTGACGGCCAATTGGTGACGGAACGCCCCTGGTACAGCGTGGACTACGAAACGACTTTCAAAAACATCCGCTGGTTTGACAGTGATTTCGACATCCCGGCAAAATACACGCGCGGAAAAAGCAAAATGACGGTCCGAATTGAATTTGTCAGTTCAGAGACGGGGCGTTGGGACGAGTATCACTATTGGGTTTATAGCTTTAAATAATACTCACTGTCTTCCGAAATACTTTACCGTGGCTTCGGTGCGCGAATGCACGTGGAGCTTTTCATAAATGGCGCGCTGATGGGTGCGAAAGGTGTGCAGGCTTATTCCCAATTGATCGCTGATTTCCTTGTAGAGAAACCCTTTTGCCAGCAACGCCAGGACTTCGTGTTCGCGCGGCGTCAATTTTTCCAGGTCCGCGGCCGGTGATTTAATTTGAGTAAAATGCTCCACCACTTTTCGCGCGATTTGCATGGTCATTGGGGCGCCGCCCGCGTAGACCTGTTCGATGGCCGAAATTAATTCGATTGTGAGCATCTTTTTGAGCAGGTAACCGCTGGCGCCGGCGCGGAGCGAACTAAAAATCAAATCGCTCTCTTCGTATTTTGTCAACATCAGCACTTGCAATTTTGGCAGCGACTTTTTGAGACGCTGTACGCATTCGATGCCGCTCATGCCAGGCAGATTGATGTCGATCAGAGCCACTTCGGGTTTAAGTTGCGGGATTTCGCGCACTGCCGTTTCGCCGTCCGGATAGGCGCCCACTAATTGGACGGTATTTTCTCCTCGCAGCAATTCAGTGAGGCTCTTGCGCGTCTTTTGGTCATCTTCAACCAGAACGATGGTAATCGAGGGCGATGCAGTTTTTGTTTCCATGAATTTTTATTCTTCCAGCCACAGGCCATTGAATGAAATGCAGGTGCCGGCGCCGGGCCTGGATTTAATTTGAAATTCTCCGCCGATTTCCGCGATGCGCAGCCGCATGTTTTCGAGCCCATCGGCGCCGTTGGTTTTGGGCTCGCCGCTGAATCCGCGGCCGTTGTCCTGGATGATCACGCTGAGAGATTTATCCGTGGCGAGAATCAGCATGGAGACTTCGGTGGCGTTGGAATGGCGCGCGATGTTGTTCAATGATTCCTTGATGGCGAGAAAGAGATTATGCCGGACTTCTGCCGAAACGGGCTTGGCCGGCGGGTTTTCGGGCAAATCAACGCGGCAATGGATGCCCGCAGTTCGCATGAAATCCGTCGCAAATTGTCCCAGGTAATTAATCAGGTGCGGCAGCGTGTCATTTCGCGGATTGATCGCCCACACAATTTCGTCCAGCGCGTCGGTTGCTTGCCGCGCCGCGGATGAAATTTCGGTGATATGCGTCATCGACTTTTTGGGGACTTCGCCGTCCCGTTCCGCCAATCCGGTCAAAAGTTGGATTTCGGTCAACCGGTTCCCGAGGTCGTCGTGAATGTCGCGGGCAATCCGTCCGCGTTCGCGTTCGACGGCCGCCTGTTGCTCGATGTTGCGAAGTCTCAACTGCAAACGCCGGTACGAAACGTAACGGACAATCGCAATCAACGACATCGTGAAAATCAGGACCACGCCGGTCCGAAACCACCAAGTCTGCCAGAAAAAGGGAATGACGGTGAAATCCAAAACGGCGGGGTCGCTCCAGGGGCCGTCGCCAATGGACGCTTCCACCCGGAATTGGTAACGGTCCGCAGCCAATTGAGAATAAGACGCGGTGCGCTCGGTACCGGCGTCAATCCAGCCATTGTCATAGCCAACCAACTGGTAACGGAAATTGAGATTTTCCGGTGCGCGAAAGTGAAAGGCCGTGAAACCAAACTCGAGGTGCCTGTGCCAGGGCGGTATTTTTAACCGGCTGTTCAGCGTTTGCGGCACCGGGGCGGATTCAGTTTTGGCAATGCCATTGTGCGACGCAATGATTTGTCCATCCATGGCAACTTGTGTCAATAAAACCGGCGGCACCGCCGATATATCGGATAGGACTACCGGGTCCGCAACAACCACGCCGGCGTGAGTGAGCATCCAGACGCGTCCGTCCGCGCCCAGGATGGCGTGAGGAAGGATAAATGGCGCGGCGATGCTGAAGACCGCTTCCTGGCTAACGAGTCCCTCGTTCTTTCCATAAATGACGGGGCGCAACAGTGCGTTGGTATCTTCCATTGCGTGCTCGATTTCGCGCTGCCGCAGTTTGAAGATGCCATGGCTGGAGGCAAACCAAAGCCAGCCGCGTCCATCTGCCACGATCTGGGAGATGTAGGTGCTCACCAAACCCTGATCCAGGCCAATCTGGTCGATGCGTCCGTTTTTTAGCCGCATCAATCCGCCTCCGCGGCTGCTAATCCACAGGCTGCCATCGTCGGCGCCGTAAAGGCAGCAAATCGGGCGGTTCGAAAGTGGATCGTGCGCCGTATCATTGACGAGATTGGTTCCATCAAATCTTAATAAACTTCCGCTGGCGCCGATCCAGATGTTTCCGGTCGCGTCCTCAGTAATGGCAGAGACGCGTTGGATTGTTCGCGGCATCCTGATGTTTTCCATGTGGCCCTGGTGAAGGCGCTGGAGCGCGTCGTTGCCAACGATCCAGAGATCTCCGTTGGTCGCCGATAAAAGTCCACGCACGGTTCCGCGAGCCACATTTGTTTCCCACATGGTGTACTGGCCGTCGGCGATTCGTAATAACTGGCCGATTCCAGTGCCAACCCAAACGGCGTCTTTATCGGACGCGACGCACGTGACGGATCCGGCAAAAGGGGCGTTGGTGAATACCGATGTCCAATTGCCTCGGGTTTGCCGCACCAGCGCGCCTTTCTGGGTTGCGCCCCATAAGACGCCGTTGGCATCCTGGCAAATGGATTGAATTTGAGATTGGACCTGGTTGTTTTCGAGCGCCTCGACCCGGATTCCGCAGGGAGTAATCCGGTCCAAACCGCCGCCGCCCGTTCCGACCCAAATATTGCCCTCGTGGTCCTGCGCCAGGCTCAGGATGGATGAGTGGGAAGTGTCTACCCGTTCAAAGTGCGATTGGTCAAAATGGAAAAGTCCCTCGCCTTGTGTGCCGATCCAGACCGAGCCGTTTCGATCTTCCAGCAGCGCTGCGGAGCGCACGTTGGATTGAATCGGAAGCGTTCCGCAATCCTTTAAATTGCCCTCTGCGTCGCAAAAAAAGAGATGAGCATTGGCAACCATCCAAACGGAATTGGTCCGTGTAGCGGCCATGGACTGGAATCCGTCGATATGCGCAACCTGGTGAAATTTCCCGTCATGAAAGCAACTGATTTGGTTTCCCTTCGCCAGCCAGATGTTTCCGATGCCATCGCTGTTGAGCGAATGAAAATTCCCCGGGGGAACGCCATCCTCAGCCGTGAATTTGGTTGCCTTGCCGTTTTGTGCGCGATAGATGGCATTATCGGAATAGGCCGTCCATACCGCCCCTCCGAAATCGCAGGCCATGGCAAATGGCGAACGCGTTGGCAGGGAATTAATATCCAATGGCACCATCGAGGAATCTGGATTCAATCCGGCGATCGTGCCGCCGTCAAATGCCAGCCAAAGCACACCCGTGCGGCTGCACAGCGCAAAGCGAAGATGGAGCGCCGTCCGTCCGTAGAAATTTTCGGTGGGAAATGGGCTAAAATTGACGCCGTCAAATCGCATCAAACCCACCGGAGTCACCAGCCATAAATAATGGTCGGGAGTTTGAGTGATGCCATTGATGTCGTTGTCCAGAAGACCGTCATCAATTTGCCACACACGCGTGGACCAATCGGGATTTGCCGAAGTTGGGGCAGGAAAAGCGGCCAGGAAAAAAATCAATACCATCCACGTTCGTACATGGTTCAATCCGGCTGCCATAGGAAACACAGTTCAGCTTAAATGAAATGAGCGACGGGCTCAAGCAGTGAGGCTCGCCTAAACGGGCGATAGTGAATCGACTATTTCTGCACTATATTAAGCCTCGAAATCCATATATGACCTGCAAGCTTTTCGCCATCAATCATTTACGAAAAGACTAATCTGGAATACCCCATATACAGGATCGGAACCCCAAATCACTAGAACAACAAATATGAAAATGTTAACAAAACTGCTAATGATGGGAACAATGGGCATGGTGTGCTGCTCCGTTGCCCGAGCACAATTCAGTTATTCCAATGCGTGTTCCGGAGGTATCCTCATTTATTCCAACTCTTTCACCGGGGGGGCGGTGGACATTACTGGAACGACACCCACGTACATCAATCCAAACGCGGCCGCATACGGCGGCAGCAATGACGCAACATTTTATGTTGTAACCAACAACGTTACGACTGGTTCCTACGGATACCAGGACGGCACCCTTGGCACGCACCTCAACAGTGTCCTTCTACCGCTGAACCTGACGAACGGTTACGTTTACAACCTTGCAGCTACCCTGACCTTCCGAGTTACTCCACCGGCGGGCGGTTGGGGTGGAATCGGTTATGCGGCCCAGTTCCCAGTCGGTAAAGGTGTTAGTGACGCGCGGATATCCGGTTTAGGCGCGAACAATCCGTGGACACTCCTAAACATGTTTGCCAATGGGCAGGGAGCTATTCTTGAAGCTAATAACGCTGGTCGCGGTAATGTGCCTAATTTGATGAACAGTCTGAACACGCCCTATCTCATCAACCTGCTGGTGGATACGACTACTACCAATTGGACCGTGGCCGAATATATTGCGGGCACACTCATAGGCACCTACACCTATGCCGTCCATCCGACCGTCCTTTCAGTTGGCTATACCCAAACCACCACAACTGCTGGCGCTTTCCAGTGGGGGCCGATAGCCGTTTCCGCCGTGCCGTTGGTCATCACAAAAGAACCAGGTCCGGCGAACGCGAATGAGGGATCCATCTACACCAACACAGTTGTAGCCGGGGGCCAGGCGCCGTTCTTCTATCAGTGGTACACCAACGGCGTTGCCATCGGCGACGCTACCAATGCTTCTTTGGTCCTCAATCCCGTGTCCGCGTACGAAACAGACACCAATTATACCGTCGTGGTGACCAATGTCTATGGTGCGGTCACCAGCACGCCTGCAAGCCTTTTTGTTTATACGTCTCCGCAATTTTTAAGCGTGGCCCCGATTACTTACACCAACCTCATGACACTGTTTGGAGGCTCGGGTAGTTACCTCGGCTCCTCTCCGTCATTCTCGGTTGGCGTTGGCGGGGCGCAGCCATTGGGCTACTTTTGGCTGACTAATGGCGTGGCTGTGGGAGGCGCTAACGGCACAAATTTTATCTTCAACAATTGCCAAATGGACAGTCCCACCAGCTTCTCCTGCATCGTCAGCAACAGTTACAATACCGCCACCAACACCTGGTTGGCGCAATATATCCCTACGCCCACGGCCCCCTATCCGCAGTTGGTCCTGACTGACGCCCCGGCTGCTTTTTGGCGATTGGATGAAACCAACATCGACCAGGTCCTGTTTGAAAATAATGGCGAGATTTGCGATGATTTCATGAGCGGTAATAACGGCATTTACACCAATGTCGCGTTGGCCCAATCCCCTGGTTATTTCGTCGTTTCAAATGGGGTCGACGTGGTTACCGATTCAAACCAAACCGCAGCCTATTTTGGTCCGCCTCTGCCTGTCCCGGGCGAAGCCTTTAGTGTGGGAACCAACGTTGATTTCAGCGCCTACAGTAATGCCGAATTTACCGTATCGGTTTGGGCCAACGGCGGCTATCTCGGAGACAACTTGCCTGAGCCGGCCAACGGCGGCATCGTGGCCAAAGGTGGTTTTGGTACCGAAGAGTTTGCCCTCGACGACGGCGGCAGCGGTGGAGCTGTGCGGTTCATGGTTCGAAATGCCGCAAATGTTCTTTCCGGCGCCAGTGGAACACTGAAATTGGGCGGCGACGACAACTGGCATCTTCTGGTTGGAGTATGCGACGAATCCAACGGCGTGGTTAACCTATACGTTGACGGCCTCCTCTCAGTTCAAACGACCATTACCAAGGGCAGCGGCCTGCTGCCTTCCGCTTCGGCGCCAATCACCATTGGCTCCGACGGTGGCGGGCAGTTCAACGGGGGGCTTGACGACGTAGCCATCTTCCCTTACGCGTTGAATGCGGACCAGGTGAATGCACTTTATAAATCATCCGGTGGCGTCAATCCGCTTACCTTTACTGCCCCGGTGCCGCCAACCAATGTTGTGTGGAGAGTGAATCAAACCTTGACGATTCCCGCGACCGCTCTTGGCCTTCCGCCTCTCGGTTATTATTGGACTAACGTAACAGCGGGCGGCATTTTATCAGGCGCGGGTATCCGCGGCGGAACCGGGACGAGTGTTGTATCGACGATCACCTGCACCCTGACGATTACGAATGCCGGGCAAAGTTGGAGTGGCGATCAGTTGGAATTGGTGGTCACCAACGCCACCAGTTCGACAAATTTGTTCGTCACTTTATTCGCTTACCCGCCGCCGATAACCATCGACTATACCAATTCCATCCTTTACTCCAACGTGTTTAATGGAGGCTCGTGGAACCTTGCTGGCACGGCCCCGACGGAGGTGAACAGTTTGGTCGGGGGCACCAATTCAACCTGGACGGATGTCCTGGGAACCAATGATACGACCGGCCAGAATGGTACCGGCCCCGGCAACCTGCAGGGCAGCGGCCTTGATAACTGCGCGCTGGGAAATAGCTGGATATTCCCATTCACGCCCCAACCCGGATTTATCTACACCGAGACCGCCACAGTCACATTCAATCCCGCGCCGGGGAATTGGGTTGGCGAGGGCTTCGCCCAACACTATGTGTCCAATACGCTTGCCGCGCGATTCGACGATAACGGACCAAACGGGATGGATTGGATCCTCATGCAGCCCAATGGAAACGCGGAGTTTATCGATGGAATAGACAATTCATTTGTGACTAATCAAAATGGGTTTTATAACACCACCCCAAATACACCGCACACAATGGTGGTCGTGTTGGATACCACTCAACCCCAATGGGCTCAGTATGCTTGGATTGACGGAGTTTCGGCCGGGACAAACGTCTTTTCGTCCAATCCCACAATTGGTTCCGTTGGAATTACCCAGAACGCCGTCGGCAACAATCCTAACACCATCACGTGGAATTCCTGGTCGCTGACGGCAGTGTCACCCAATGGATTCGCGCCCTACCTCATTACTGCATCGCCACCGGGCAGTATCCAGATGACGAATTCCACAATAACGGTTCCCGCGACGGGCTACGGTACCGGACCGTGGGGTTATTACTGGAGCAACAACAACACAATTATCGCTTCCGGCACCACCAACGACTCGGCGCCAAACGTGGTCAGTCTCAGCGTTCCCGCCAGCAGCTTGAGTGCTGGCCCATTGGATCTGGTAATGACCAACGCCATTGGCACCAATATCACCGTCATAACGCTGGTGTCACCAATCAATCCGAACCCGACGAACATTGTCACACAAGTGACAAGCGGCGGGCTTTCCTTAAGCTGGCCCGCTGATCATACGGGATGGCAGCTACAGGCGCAGACCAATAGCGCCTCCGTTGGCCTTAGCAGCAACTGGGTCAATGTGACCGGCTCAACCAGCACCAATCAGGTCGTTATCCCGGTTAATCCGAACAACGGCACAGTGTTTTACCGCCTCATGTACAATCCATAAGGACTGCGCAACGAGAATCACGGAAAATTATGAATCAAGCAGTTCCATCAATCGCGAAACGGCAAAACGATGTGGATGATTGTCCAGGGATGGCACGCTATGTTCTTAGCCGATCAAAGACGGGCGTGAAGGCGCGGGGCGCCTTCACGCTCATCGAGTTGCTCGTAGTCATTGCCATCATTGCTATTCTCGCGGCGATTCTCCTTCCCGTCTTGAATAGTGCGCAGATCAGGGCAAAAGAAATCAGTTGTCGGAATAACCTCAGGGAGTTGGGCACAGCGGAAATACTCTATCTGAACGACAACTACGGAACCATGTTCGTATATCAGAGCTACACGTGGATCACGACGCTCCAGCCTGTATATAATTCCATAAGCAATGTGGTGATTTGTCCCATGACCGACATTCAGCACCCGGCACCGGGTAGTGACAGTGCGGGCAGTTATAATACTGCGTGGTTTAAAACAATTAATTATACCGGTCCTGGCGGCACGATGTATAATGGCAGCTATGCCATTAATGGCTACCTTTACGCCACAGCCAATTATGGAGATGCATTGCCATACATGAAGGATACTAATGTGAAATTCCCCACGCAAACTCCGATATTTAGTGATTCGGCCTGGTGCGATGGCTGGCCTCAAACAAATGATCCATGCCCAAATCCCGTAAACTTGCAGGCCCCCGTTTCGACTGCAGCTGTGCTAAACAACGGTGAGCAAGGGACGGTCGGCATCGATAGATTTCTGATTGCCAGGCATGGCCCGCATCGGGTAAAACCGCCTCCGACCAGCGCCCAACTGCCCCCCTCGAATACTGTTGGATCTTTGCCAGGTGGAATTAACATGGTCTTTATGGACGGGGATGTTCAGGATGTCCCCCTGAGTGGTCTATGGAATTTGACCTGGCACCCCGGTTGGCAGTACAAAGCCTCGGGCGGACCCAAATTCGGGAATTAGCATTGTCTTCATGACGGGATGTTCAAGGTGTCCCGCTGAATGGATCTTTGGAGCCTTTATTGGCATCAGAATTGGACATTCATGGCTAAACCGTAGCCTGCACTCCTCGCCACGCCACGATAACGTTAATGTAACATTACAAGTCGTTGATAATCAATGGTCTGCGAAATGTAACAGCGTGTAACAAAGTGTGTAACACCGTAACCCGTTAAGGCTCAACGATGTAACACTGTAACACGATTTTCAACTTCAATACACATTCACATATAAGAGGTGGCGACGGCTCGTCGCCAGCTCCACTGCCGACTGACATCAGTAAAATACGACGTCATGCAATTTCATTTCAGTTTCTAAAACCCGCGTAATTCGCGGATTCTGCCATCTCGAAGTCCACATTCTACGATCGAAAGCTCATTTCCTTTCTGCACCATGAAACCCTCAAATCTATCAATAAAACGACTATTTTCGCCTCGTTTCATTTTTGCATTTCCTCAGGCCAAAGGCCAAAGAATGTACGTTGAAAAGACAGCCTGTCGGTTACGCTCACCCAAATGGGCGATACCCGCCGGATGCTTTCTGGTTTACGTTACGGCTATACAATCCAAATGAGCGCGAGTGCTTCGCTATGAACGTGTCCGTTGGTGCAATAATCCCGCAAATTGACGACGCCGTCATTCCCGCAAGTCGGAAAAAACTTCAAATCCAGAACAAATAGAGATGAAAACAACGACAAAGTGCCTGCTAGCCGGAATCGTGGCGGTATTCTGCTGCTCCATCGCAAACGCGCAATTCAGCTATAGCAATTCCCTGTCAGGGGCGACGCTCATTTATTCCAACGCCTTTAACGGGGCGGCGGTGAACATTACCAATACGCCGCCCAATTACATCAACGCCGTCTTCGGCGGCAGCAATAACGCGGTCTGGTATGACGCGCTGGGAACCAATGACACCAACGCCTTGTTCGCCAACGGCGTCCAGATGACCACTTCGCCAGATAGCTGGGAATTGCCATTTACGCCGGTGTCTAATCACGTTTACATTGCGACAGCTTCGCTGACGTTTAGCGGCAATCCGGGCAATTGGATTGGCATGGGTTTTGCCCAGAGAATCCCGATGATTGCGACGAATGGCTACGGGAGGTTTTCCGACGGTGGTACTACTCCGCCATTTCAAGGACCAAATGGATATGATTGGATGATTCTGACCGAATCGAGTGGAAACGTGCAGTATTTTGCAGGGGCGGGTGGAGGAACCCCGATCCTCAGTCAAAATAATTTCTTTACCGCCGGGGTGGGAACCCATACGGCTGACGTAATTCTGGATACGACCAGCAATAGATGGGCTATCGCTGGCTTTGTTGACGGAGTCCAGGCGGGGACAAACCACCCGTATAGCTCCAACCCGGCAATCGGCGCCCTTGGACTTACCCAAAATGTCCTCGGTTCTGGCGGACAAGCTTATCTCCATTGGAATTCTTTTACGCTTTCTGCCGCGCAACTGGTCGTCATTCGCGAACCCGCGTCAGCGGCCGTTTCCGCAGGCACTCCCTACACGAACTTCGTTCAGGCTGCGGGCACGCCGCCGTTTTATTACCAGTGGTACGCCAACGGCGCTGCCATTCCTGACGCCACAAATTCCAGCTACATTCTGAATCCTGTAGGCTTCACCAATAACGGCATTAATTATAGTGCCGTGGTGACAAATAGCGCGTACGGCGCGGTCACAAGCACGGTGGCCACGCTGACCGTTTATACGAATCCCGTATTTTCGACCACACTTCCAATTTCCTATACCAATCCGATTTCGCTCTTCGGCGGGACGAACTCCAGCGGCACGAACTACCTGGGTTCAACGCCAACATTTTCCGTGTCAGCGAACGGGGGTGTGCCTTTGGCGTATCAATGGTACACCAACGGCGTGGCGATGGGCGCAGCGACAAATGCGAGTCTTACTTATACGAATGCGCAGTGGAACAGTCCGACCAACTTTACTGTCATTGTGACAAATATTTACGGCTCGATTACAGATTCGGCATCGGTTGTTTATCTGCCGACGCCAACCGCGCCGTATCCGCAAGCAGTGCTGGGGCTGCAGCCGGTGGCGTTCTGGCGGCTCAACGAGCAGCCGGACAATGGCAATGGCAACGGTGGGACGATTGCCAATGATTATGAGAGCGGCAACAATGGCATATACACCAATGTGATTCTCGCGCAACAGGGATATAATTCGGCGGAGCAGGGCGAGACGTCAGTGTTTTTCGGGTCGGGCGGAAACTTCAACAGCTACGCCGGTAGCATTCAGGGTCTGGATTTTGCCGCGCGCACAGGCTCAAATCAGGAATTTTCGGTGGGCGCCTGGGTCAACGGCTTCGCCGCTGACAGCGGTGCGCCGGTTATTAGCCAGGGCAATTACGGGACCACGGATGCCTTTGGCCTGGGCGCGGATACGAACACGACTGAACGCATGTATTGGTTCTATGTTCGCGGCGCAAACGGCACAGTTTACAGGGCGGACTCAGCAATTCCAGCAGACGACGATACCTGGCATCAACTGGTCGGCGTCTGTGACGAGGCCAATAGCAACCTATCGCTGTATATTGATGGTCATTTAGCGGCTACGGCCGTCATTCCGACCAATTCCGGTGTGTTTGAGGCGTCGGCGCCAATGGCGATTGGCTCTGGGACTCAGGGCCCGAGCAGCGGCTATAACGTCCAGTTCTTTGGGAATATTGATGACGTCTCAGCGTTTCAGTATGCGCTGGGTCCAGCCCAAGTTGCCCAGCTTTTTGGTAGCCCGATCGCTGTCGCCTTGGCTTCCCCGCTGCCGCCAACCTACGTGGCGTATCTGACGGGTGGAACACTAACGATTCCTGCGATAGCCTTCGGCGCGCCGCCTACTGGTTATTATTGGACCAACCTCACCGTCGGCGGTGTGATCGCTTCAGGTAAAACCAACGTCCTGAAAAACCTGAACGCAACTCTGACAATCCCGAACGCTCCCGCCAGTTTGAGCGGCGACCAGGTGGAACTCTTCGTAACCAACGCTTATGGTTCCACAAACTGGACCGTTACTTTGTTCACTCCGCCACCGCCGGTAACGCTGGGTTATACCAACGGAATCCTTTATTCCAACGTTTTCAATGGAGGGTTGTGGTCGATCGGCGGGATGCCGTTGACGGCGGCCAACAGCTTGCTGGGCGGCACCAATACTCTGTGGACTGACGCGTTGGGAACCAACGACACTGGCATCATGACGGCTAGCGGCGTTGATGAAACCTCGGCACAAGATAGCTGGGAATTGCCATTTATTCCGCAGGCCGGGTACATTTACACGTTGACAGCCCAGGTAACGTTTTCCGGCGCTCTCCCCAGCGGTGATTGGGTTGGCGCGGGGTTTGCGCAGAGAGTCGTGACCAATGCCGCTGTCGGTTACGGGCGGTTCTCGGATGGCGGGACCACTCCGCCACAGCAAGGGCCGAATGGATATGATTGGATCCTCGTGCAGTATACTGGAAACGTGCAGGATTTTGGAGGGCCCGGCGGACAAAATCAGCTCACGAGTTCGACTTTCTTCTCCGCCGGCACCGGAACTCATACCGTGCAGGTGGTGCTGGTCACGACGAACGCTCAATGGTCCATGGCTGGCTTTATTGACGGTGTCCAGGCGGGTGCAGACTTCACCTATACCGCCAATCCGCCAATCGGCGCTGTTGGAATTACGCAGACCACGATCGCCAATCCGAGCTATGTCCAATGGGATTCCTTTGCGCTGTCTGCTGTTGCACCGGGCGGCGTTCCGCCGTATCTCCTTGCTCCGCTGCCGCCGAGCAGTGTCTCGCTGACGAATTCGACAATATCGATTCCTGCGACGGCCTTCGGCAGCGGGCCGTTCGGTTATAATTGGACCTTAAACAACTCCACTGTTCTTGCCTCGGGCGCTACCAACGACATGGCGCCGCTCAGCGCCGGCCTCAGCGTTCCCAGCAGCAGCCTGGGTGGCGGCGAATTGGAATTGACCGTAACCAACGCCTATGGCACCAACGTCACTATCGTGACGCTAGTATCACCGGTCAATCCGAATCCGACAAATATTGTAACAACTGTGGCAAACAACAACCTTTACCTGACATGGCCGGTTGATCATACGGGCTGGCAATTACAGGCGCAGACCAACAGTACCTCCGTCGGTATCAGCAGCAACTGGGTCAATGTGAGCGGCTCAACGGCCACGAACCAGGTTGTCATCCCGATCGACCCGGCGAACGGTACGGTCTTTTACCGTATAATCTACACCCCATAGTAAATTCACCCGGCTCTGACGGCCCGCCAAGGCGTATCGGCTGATTACCGCCGATACGCGTGTGCCGATAACGATAATGTTTCTTTTTGTAGCTTTTTATGTTGCCGAGATGTTGCCCGTTAAATCATTGGCATCCAACGATGTAGCCGATGTAGCCGATTTTTGAGCAATCATCGCCATATAGATTGATGGGCTTACCGCCTAAATGGGCGATAGCCCAAATGCAAAACCTGATTTAAAGTAAAATCATAATCCATATGATCGCCCGTTTTCTGTTGCAAATGCGTTCGCACATTCAAGGAACCACATCGCCTTTGTCCGAGAGCAGAGTTCGGGCCGCGGATAATCGGGATGAAGTATCAGGCGTAATGGAGCCCGCAAGTGGCTTCACGCTCATTGAGTTGCTCGTGGTCATCGCCATCATTGCTATATTGGCGGCTATGTTGTTGCCAGTTTTGTCGTCCGCGCAGGAGCGGGGCCGACGCATTCGCTGCTTGAATAACTTGAGGCAAATCGGCCAGGCCGCCCTGGTTTATGCCAACGACAACCTCGATTGGGTGCCGGCCGCCTGTGCAAACCTGCTCCCCATACAGATAAACAGCAACGGTATGAGTTCCGTATGGGGTGACTTGGGCATCCCGGTAAACATGACAAATGGGGCGCCCAGCGTTTGGGATTGTCCCAATCGACCCGGCTTTCCGAAATTCGCGGGTGCGCCGTACTATCAGTTTCTGACTGCCTATCAATATTATGGTGGAATCACGAACTGGATGGACAACGTATATAATGGTCCTTCCGCCAGTCCTATCAAGACTACCAAATCAAAGGCCGGTTGGATGCTGTGTGCCGACGTGGTGGCCCAGCCCGATGGTGTGACATGGAGTTGGCCGGCGGATGGTTCCGGGTGGTCCGAATTGCCGGCGCATAAAAATTCTGGTGGATTACCCGCCGGCGGCAACGAAGTGTTTATTGACGGTTCCGCGCGTTGGATCAAAGCCTCGAAGACAATGATGTATATTCATTCATGGGGTTCGCCGGGTCAGGGTGCGGGCACGCGCCCGCTATACTTTTATCAGGATGACCTGGGACCAGCGGCGAAGTACGCGTCATTTTTCGCAAAGGTCCCTTGACGCGCAAGAGTTGAATGAGAATTTTGGCGTCTGATTGGTCGAGGACACTGGGTTGTGGTTTGGTCTGCCTGGTAATCGCTGGAATGATCTCCAATCAACTGCGCGCGCAAAACTTTCCCCCCGATACCCATTCGAAAAATCCGGTTTTTAACCTTGAGGCTGACGCGCCGGGAACCATTGCATTCGCCGGGTCCGACAACGCGGTCTTGTTTTCCAAAGAAGTCGCCGAGTCGCTCCAAGGCACACTTGAACGCGATTTCGTTCCACATTCCGATGCCAATTTTCCAGCCGGTTTTGTTAACGCCTCACCTTCCGGACAACCCTGGTACGGGACCATGTGGACCCGCGATGCCGGCACGTTCATGCGCGAATTGGTTTTTTGGGGCGATTATCAGCATGCCTGCCAGGTGGCGCAGTGCATCATGGATTTTGTCGGGACGAACAGCGATGGTTTCATTTCTTTCCCAAGATATTTTGATCCTCAACAACCAGAAGGCCAGAGCGGCACAGAGATGGATGGCCAGGCGGCAACGATCATTGGGATGGTCGCATTGTGGGAACGGTTGTCGCCGGAAGATCCATTTCGCAATAAGCTCTATCAATTTCTGCACCAGCAATCGTCGCCGGTGCGCGGCATGGGCCATTTTCTCAAGAATGATCCATTGGTTCCCGGGTCAGGTGAATTCGGCGGTGGCAAAGGTCATGACGATTATAACGTGGTGCAAAACAATTTGTGCGCGCTGGCCTTTTTGAGCGCGGCCAACATGGAAGAGGAAGCCGGCGACCATTCCGATGCAAAAGTTTGGCGCAAAGATGCCGGAAAATTGTTCCGTAACATGGGAAAGTACCTGGTGAATGATCGCGGTTCATGGATTTGGGGAATTGAAATAAACACACTGAAACCAAACAAGACCGACACCGACAGCGCCGCTAATTCCGGAGGCGGCGGCTTGAATGGGGTGGTTTGCATGTCGGCGGACGTGCTGGGATTTAACCCGGACTTGTGGCCATGGCGGGGGGCCATGGTTAATGGCCGCAAAACCTTCGATGAACTCTACGCCTTCCCTTTGCGAAAAGAAGAGTTTGAGAAATATGGAATTTGGACGCAGATGAACTTTACGCACAAGGGCCTGCTAACCAGTCCGTCTTACGGACAAGGTTATGCCCTGCAAGACATGCTGCTGTTTGACAAGTTGGGAATGTCGGACCATGGTTTAGATTTTCTGGCGGAGACGACCTACAAATCTCCCAATATGATATTCAAACTGGACAAATATCGTTACGAACGGCTTTCCCCATACTATTTTTACGAACGGATGTATTCACCGGACGCGCGCGGTAAAATCGAACTGACCGCCGGGTGCGGTCCGCTCAACCTGGTCAACGTCGCGGAACCGCTCAAGGTTGCGCGTTTGATTGCGGGCGTCGATGACACGTCGTTGGATGAGGTCCGAATCATTCCCCGGCTTCCTCCATCGTGGTCCGGATATCAAATGGAAAACTGGCCGATTCGTACGAGCCATGGAGTTGTGCGGGCCGATATTTCTTTTGTGCGAAACAACGGGATGATAGATTTTACCGTTCATGTCAAACAGGGCGGCGTCATTCCCAGGCTGACAGTGCGGTTGCCGGATAAAAATGAAACAATTTGGAAACGTCAAAATAATGTCGAAAACTTCGAATCTAAGTCCTCGATTCTTTAAAATTTTTTATTTCTGCGCTGTTTTGCTGGCGGGCTTTCCCTTGTTCGCACAATCCACTGATGACACAGCCTATTGGGCCGTCCGGTTCCCGGCCAATCATCCGACAAACGCCCCGGCCATTAACCGATACGGCGTTCCTTTTATTCCGGATACGCTGCCCATTCAACATAATCGCTCGACGCGAGTGAAAATTGGCGGCAAGGCAAAGCGGATATTTCTATTGGGCATGACCGATACCGCCAAGCCGCATAGTTGGACAAATCTCCATGAGGGATATGGCCGACGGTATTTTTTCGGCGACGAAATGGGAACCATCCGGTTGAATTATATGGACGGCTCGTCGCAAACGTTTCCACTGGTTTTTGGCGAAAACCTGTGGTGGGGGGAAATCTTTTACACCAACCCGGAACCGTATTTTTCTGACGCGGATTTTCGCAAGGCGCTCCAAAAAAGTCTCCGGCTCTATCCAGCCGCGCCGGTTAAAGACGGAAATTACGTCGCCGTGATCAATCCGGGCGATCAGGAGATTGCAGACATTGTCGTAAAAGATTCTCCGGTAAAAAATGGAGTGCCAATCATTTCCGGCATTACGGTCGAATCTGCCGCCGGTGAAAAAATCGCAAACGGAAATCGGCTCCCCGGCGGTCCTCTGTCCCCGGATTTTGCGAAATTTGCGGAGGAGAAGCCAATGTGCCCGGCAGGTACGGACGTGGGAAAAATCCAGGACGCCCTGGAAGATTTCAAACGTGCATTCTATCAAAATGACTGGGAATTCAAAGGGCACGTGGCGACCGAAATACCGGCGGGATATTCAGGCCCAGGGATTTCTTTTAAAGGAGATATTTACGCAGACATTCTGGCTAATGCGTTTTACGCGAACGTCCAGGACATGAGGAATAAAATTGCCGCGGATGGCATGTATCATACCTCCACAAAGGGCGCTGCCAACTGGAGCCGTTATACTGGTTTTGGCACCTACCAGACGAACGTTGGCCTCTATTACAATGAATCATGGTCGCGCGACATGGGCCGGAGCCTGCAGGAATTGAGCGAACTGGATTACACCAACGAGGCGTTGCGATGCGCTGACTATTGCATCCGCTGTGCGCGTTTGTGGGAAGAGCCCTCTAACGAATTTAACGGCCGGTTCTATCCGCCGCATTGGGGCCGCATTGCGAACAAACCACAACCCTGGTGTATTTATGAAAATGACGGTCATGGCCTCACCAGCATGTTTCTCTATCGCCTTTGGCTGCGTCTTCCAAATCGTGATGAATGGCTTCGCGCCCGGTGGCCCGATGTCAAAGCCGCTGGCGATTGGGTTTTATGGCAGCTTGATCATCCGACGATTTCGGGGTCGACCAACGGCGTCCTGTTCACCACAAGCGAAGCCGCCGCCATGGTTGGTTATTCCGTATATTGCGACTACAGCTGCATGAACGCGCTTGAAGCGCTTGCGAACATGGCCAATTCCATCGGTGAAACCAACTCGGTTGTACAATGGCGCGCACGGGCGGCACAAATGCGGGCTGCCATGGCCCACCAATACGTGGTTCATGATCCGGAGTATGGCCGTGTTTGGACCTTGAGGTATGCCGGTTGGCCAAATAAAAGCACAGTGCTCGGCCCGCTCGATTTGTTGGCCGATTACGAAGGCTTTGCTCCGGGAGACGATGATCCGGCGTGGCGCCCGATCAACGAGGCAGCCTACCAAAGGTTGGTTGATACTTATGAGCCTTTCGGTTTCTACGGCCTGGCGATGGGTTACGGCCAGGGCCTTGTTACCCAGGGCGCATTGTTGCTGGATCGAATGAATGACGCTACGACTATGCTCAATTGGGCGGCAAAGATAATCTACAATCCACATTTTGATTCGTTCATTGCCCCCGAAGCGGCAGATGTCGATCCCACGGGACACTATTGGTATCGGATGAGCGACCTCGGTAATGGGGTGCAGGAAGCGGAGATCGTCAAGATGTTGCGCCTGGTCATAGGTGTGGATGACACGCAACCGGATCGTTTGCGATTTTATCCGCGCATGCCGTATGACTGGAACGAAATTGCCGTCTCAAAATATCCAGTATTGTTTGAAAAATCAGGCATTTCCGAGACAACTTTTCTCCAGTACAAGCTCAAGCGCGTCGGCAACGGCATGAAACTGGAAATAAGCGCTGACCAGGCAATTGGTCCGGTCGCCATCCGTCTAGGGCCATTTAAAAAGAAACCCGATACATCAAAAATCCGCATTAACGGGGAAAAGGCGCCGGGCGCTCATGTCGAGCGCAGTGGTGATTCATGGTGGGTTGGGTTTACTTCAAGTATCGTACAATAATAATTTAATATGAGTGTTGGGATTTTTAGCCGGCGCGATGCGATCAAGTTAATAACGCTGGCGGGCGCGGCGATGTGCCGTCCGGGGTCGCTGTTGGCGGATACCGTTTCCGGCCAGAGTGCAAATGGCGCCGCGGCAAATCCTCTGACAGTCCATCCGCGGTTGTTCTACAACGCCCCGTCATTGGCTCGCTTGCGGCAAGTTTTGGCCTCCGATCCTGCGGCGGACGCCAATCTGAAAAAAGACGGTGAAGAGCTAATCAAGGCGAAATTAATACCGGAATCCTCTGCCATGCGAGGCGAAAGCCAGCACGCCAGTTACGGGAAACCCGGTGGCCAGATTGCGGATATGGGCCTGACATTGGGCCTGCTCTACCAGTTGACCGGTGATACGCGCTATGCGGTGAAGCTTCGAGAGGCGATGCTGTATTATTCCAATTATGTCCGTTGGACGGGCGAGAGTTTTGAGCATCGGACGCCTCCCTGGAATTCGGAATTGGATACGGAGAAATTTAGCTTTGGCTTCGCCGCCGGTTACGATGCGTTGTACGAATATCTTTCGGATGCTGATCGCAAAGTCATTTCGGACGCGATGGTTCGATTATCAGTGTTGCCCACTCTCAGTGACTGGGTGATTTCCGGCACGCGGATCCATTCCTTCGATTCCATGGGGCACAATTGGTGGGGCGTATGCGTCTCCGGCGCCGGACTTTGCGCCCTGGCCCTGCTTGGCGAAGATCCACGCGCGCAAGGATGGATTGACGCGATGGATGCGGGGTTCGAACAATGGTTCAATTATCGCGGTAACGCGTTGCAAAGCCGCGTGGCGACGTTCGAGCCTTCGGGGCCTTCCTACGAGGGCGTCAACTATTCCAAGTACGGTGTCACCGAATACCTCCATTACCGTTTGGCCTGGCAGAACACTTATCCGGACAGGAAGGCGGCTCACATGGAACCGCTCGATCATATCGCGAGGTTTTTCCTCCAAACGCTTTATCCGACGTCACGGGGATCGTTGACGGTGAATTTTAATGATTCTTCGATCGACGTGGATTCCACTGAGACCATGCTTTTGCTGATCGCGTGCGGGCTCGGTTCGCCGGAGTCAGACCGTTATCTCGAACTGGTGCATACACAGCCGCAAGGTACGTTGATTTCCCTCCTGAGGCAGCCCTCAGAGAAGTCGGGTCCGTTGGAACCGCCCAATTCGATTATCTATCCGGAAATGGGCTGGGCGATCATGCGATCATCGTGGGAAAATGACGCCACATTGCTCGCTATGAAATCCGGTTACACATGGAATCACGCGCATGCTGATGCCGGCTCGTTTGTCCTTTTTAAGCAGGGTGCGCCGCTGATCATCGATTCCGGCACATGCTTTTACGACCGGCCGGAATATCACAATTATTACTGCCAAAGCCGGGCGCACAACGTGATTCTCTTTGATGGCGCTGGCCAGCCGCCGGAGGATTTTTTCACAGGCTGTAAGTTTCCCGGGCGGATGCACAACCTGATTGACGGGCTTGGTCTTAAATACGTTTATGCCGATGCAACGGGACCGATGGCGCGCTGGTTTTCGCGCAACTATCGCCATTGGCTTTGGAGCGGCGATGTCATTTTGATCATTGATGACGTGCAAGCGCATACCGCCGGCCAAATGGACTGGCTGCTGCATTTCGATGGCAAATATAACAAGGATTCGGATGGAAGCGTGGTTTTGAAAAATCACCACGCCAAAGCCATAGTCAAAATGCTCTATCCGCCAACGACGATTCGCGAAGATAAGGGCCTGGTTCCGCATGATCCTGATACGCAAATCCCTTACCTTGTCTTCTCCCCGACCGGCCCGATGCAGTCGCGGCAGTTCATCACGGCCATTTGTCTCAATCCGGACGTCGTGCCGAAGTTCGAAGTTTTGGAACAGCAGGATTGCCTCGGAATTCGAGTTCAAACGCCCGATGCCGTGGAGGAATTATACCTGGACCTTCGCGCTATCCGTACCCCGGGTACGATTGAAGTTCAGGCGGGCGATTGGGCCACTGACGCCTATTTACTGCATATAAAAAAGGCAAATCGGAATGGACAGCCAGTGCAGCGTTACTTTTTAAGCGACGGCAGCTATCTTCGCTACGAGGGCCGCAGCGTGATGGAATCCCTTTCCAAGCGGACCGCCTGTTGGGTGCCCGGAGAGTCGCTGGAGATATTCTCGGATAACATGTCGGCGCCCATTCAAATCGCCGCGGACGCTGCTCCTTCGAGTGTCAGGTGGAATCATCGCCCGGTCACGGCCCGGTACGATGTTGCGTCCAAACTTGTTTCGTTGCGCGGGTGAATTTGAACCAATTCAAATGCAGCAAATCGTTGCCGTTGCCATGGAATATGAGGTAAATGTCCAGGGTCCCGGATTGATTGTTTAGCGGGCACGATATTGTCCGATAATGGTTCCAATTCTTTGTGGAGGAGACGTGACAATCCCCAAGTAGCGGGCCGTCCGCCGAGCCCGAGTGGATTTCGATCATGCTCTTTTCGGAATTTCCATTGGCCAGCCGAAACGATATCGCAGCGTGGGTTGGGACATTCGTCACATTTGGATAGGCCAGCGCCGTCCCATCGTGAATATTGCGGACATCAAAGCCGCCGTCGGTGCTTTCCTTTTGCCGCACGCCTTCGCCCCGAAAATAATCTTCAGCCTGAATGATGTCCCGCCCGTCATATTCCCCAACTCCCACCCGGCTGATATAAATGGGCTCGATTTCACCGTTGTTGCGGAAATGTATATAACTGATTACCGAATCCCGGTAATGGGCGCATGTGCCGGGCCAGCTTTGGTCATTGCAAATAAAATACCATTGATTGTAGAGCTCGAAAAATGACCCGTGCCGGTCCTGGGTCAGCCCTTTCTGGAAGACCGGTTCAACGCGGTCTTTGTGAATGATGGTATCCACGTATTTATAAGGCCCATAAAGGTTGTCGGACATTGCGTAATAGCAGCCCCACGAGAGGTAATACTTGTCCTGATATTCAAAGAGAAACGGTTTATCATCCATCTTGCCGGCTCCGTACGGGCCCATCTTTGGCGATACTTCCAGTTTCCGCGGTTTCTCAGCCAGCGAAACCATGTCATCATTGAGCCTGGCGATATAGTAGTCCCAGCAACCAAAAATAATGTAGGTCGTTCCGTCGGGTCTTTGAAAAATAGCAGGGTCGCGCGCTGCGGTTGGCGTGGAACCCTGGGCAACCAAAGGCTTTCCAATCGGGTCCCGCCACGGTCCTGTTGGAGAATCGCCCATGACGACGCCAAGCTCTTTGTTCCCGCGGGAAAAATAGAAATAATATTTGCCATTGTGCCGGATGGCGTCAGTGGCCCAACAACTGTTCCAGGGTTTTTTGTAGTAGGTCTGTTCGGGTTTGAGGACGGATACGAGCTTCCAGTTGACTAGGTCGTCCGAGGACCATACCCACCAATCGCGCATGATAAACCGATTGCTGCCGGGGACCGCATCGTGGGTCGCGTACAGGTATGCGTGATTGTCGTAGATTCGGACCTTCGGATCGCACAATCCCGCGCCTTCGACGATGGGATTCGCCGCCTGCGCCGCCCGTGCGAGGGCTATTAAGGCAAAAAGACACGTGACAAAAGAGTTAAAACGCAGGTTCAAGCCCCGAATCATATAGAATTTGTCGAGTCGGTCAAACCTCTCTGGCTCTTTCCCAACGCTTGCGCCAACCGCAAAAGGTCATGTAGCTCAATCCATTCCGCCGGGCAAACCCCGCAACGGACAGATCGCTACACTTCAGTCAACAGGGGGGTTGCAAAAGGTGGCAAAAAGTGACAAAAGGTGGCAAATAAACCCGTTGAACATGACCCGGTCACCTGAGAAAATGTCACTGTGAAGCATACTATCACCGGCAGTGTATCTAACGGAGCCCATGGCCTATTCAATATCCGAACCGGGGTCCGTATCGTTCGCATGTTTCGTGCTTGTCGCGCAGAAGCCAGGCGAAGGGGGATGTTTCGCGGTTTCAAGCATTTTCCTTCGAGCCTATTGGCAAGTGGCGCTGCCACTTTCTATAATTTCCCTCCCCAAATGTTTCACCATTTCGAACTGTCTCCGCCCAAAATTAAAGGGACACTTACAACTTTTCGCAAGGGCTTTAAAATCAATGCGTTGCGCAAGACTCGCACGATTCGACTGTCCCAAACGTTCCCGCTTGATGGGGGGACAGTTGCGACTGTCTATATCTTGACAAAAAGCAAATACGAATCGCCTCGGAGTTCTCCTTTGCGTGCGACGAATTCCGGTGTTTCATCTGTGGTCCCAAACCTTCGCCTCCTTGGCAAGTGGCTGCCACCGCGAAACTCATTTAGCAACCCCTATACGAACGCTAATCTAAACTCAAATTTCGCCCAAAAACTTCCAGCCCACTCGTTTAGATGAAACCCTCGAATTTTCCAATAAATCTTAACATGTTTAGCCTCCAAACAAATACGTTTAGCATTTCATTGAGCCCCGTTAAATCCCAAATCTCACGCACACCTCTTTTGATTAAACGAAGCCGTTGCAGCGGAGGACCCGCAACGTTGCATTTGCATACAGTCATGGCAATAATGGCGGCGTCACCTGCCGCGGCAATTAAATGCATGTTGCGGTTTTGGTCAGGACGAAATCAATGACACGACGTGAAGCAATTAAAACGGGCGCGCTGGCGGGCATCGCGCTGGCGGCATTTCCTCGGGCAATCGCGCAAGCTGCATCATCCGCGCCTCCTTCGATGGGCGCTGGCGCCGCTGATTCCGTTGCACAGGTCGCCGCCAAAATCCGGGCCGATTCAACGCTTTCCGACGTGCGTCGCATGGCGCGGGACCTGTTAAAGGGCAACCTCAACGCGGGCAGCAGCTACGAATCAGTTTGGGCCCGTGACACAAACACGTTTATTGAAGTAGCCCTCGAAGTGAACCCGCCAGAGCGTTTTCGCGATGCGCTTGTAAACTTTTTCAAATTCCAGGGCGACAATGGCGACATCGTGGACGGCTACCGGACATACGACCCTAAACGAGCCAGGGGCGCTCGCATCAGTCCCGCTGCGCCTGGATTCATGGCGTTCAAGAACGGCGTTGAGACCGACCAGGAATCTTCGCTCGTTCAGGCAATCTTCAAATATATCGCCGTTACCAATGACAAAACCATTCTTGATGAGACGGTCGCCGGTGTTTCGGTCCGCGATCGTTTAGGCCATGCATTGAATTATGTTCTTACCGAACGGTTTGACCATAAACAGGGAGTGGTCTGGGGAGGAACCAGGGCCGATTGGGGGGACGTGCAGCCCGAAGATTCGCCGGGCGTGGTGCTCGATTCCAAATCTCATCGCGCGCTGACGATTTATGATAGCGCGATGCTCCTGATCGCGTTGAACGATTACATTCAACTGATTGGCAAAGATAGCTCCGGCGCGCGCCGTTGGAAGCGCATTCGCGATAAGCTCCAGCATAATGCGCGCAAATGCCTTTGGGATTCACGAAACCAGAAATTCATTCCACATGTCTATATTGATGGTTCTCCTTTTCCAAAAGATTTCGACGAAAACACAATTTATTATCATGGCGGCACGGCAGTGGCAATTGAAGCCGGATTGCTCACGCGGGATGAAGTAACGGGCGCATTGCAACGAATGGAGGCAAATGTGCGCGCGGCCAATGCGTCTTCAATCGGGCTGACCATGTACCCGCCATATCCGAACGGCTTTTTCAAGAACCCGCAATTGACGAAGCCCTATACGTATCAAAACGGCGGCGACTGGTGCTGGTTTGGCGGGCGAATGGTCCAGCAATTGATTGCGTACGGCTATGTTGCCGAGGCTTATCACGCCCTTCAGCCTATGGTGGAGCGCGTGGTACGCGTGGGCGATTTTCACGAATGGTGGTCGCGCGATAACAAGCCCAAAGGTTCAGGCAATTTTCGTGGCTCGGCCGGCGTGCTCGGCAAGGCGATTGAAATGCTCCAGGCCTGGGCTGAGAGACATTAAGTGTCTACGATGCTGTTTCCGTCTTCAATTGTTCGGTGGATTGTTCCGGTATGGACCATCGCCGCATCTCTTTTCGCGGGTACGGTGATGGCGCAATCACCTGTTACTCTGACAATTGGCCGAGCTTCCGGTGAAAATCCCATCCCTCCGGATTTTATTGGGCTGAGTTTTGAAACGGAGGCTTTGAAACGGGGAGACCGGGGCGGGAATGGCTACATGTTTGATTCCACCAATAGGCAGCTTATCACCCTTTTCCAGAACCTTGGAATCAAGAGCCTTCGCATCGGCGGCACGTCCGTGGATCACAATGAGTTGGGATACATCCCGGCAACCACCGACCTGGATGCGCTCTTTCGGTTTGCCGGGTGCGCGCAGGTGAAGGTTATCTACTCCTTGCGATTGTTTAACGGCGATCCATTGCAGGATACTTCCGCGGCCAAATATGTCCTCCAAAATTACGCTAGGTATTTGACGTGCCTTGCCATTGGCAACGAGCCGAATCTTTATAAAGGCAAGGATGCCGATATAACCAATGACTCCTCTTTCTGCAACAAATGGAGAACGTTTGCCTCGATCATCACGAATTCTGTGCCTCATGCCAAATTCGGCGGACCTGATACCGGCACCGGCGGCACAAGTTGGGCCTCTGATTTTGCCAAACAAGAGGCCAACTCCGGAATCCTCACTTACCTGTTTGCCCACTATTACGTTGGCGGAAATCCCAAAGGCGATGCCCTGGCTCTTATCAACAGGATGCTGTCTCCTGCCTGGGACACCTTCAATTATCCGGCATACTACGATAAAATCGGTGTGCCCGCCCGGTCCCTTGGCATTCCTTATCGGCTTACCGAGTTGAACTCTTTCGTCGCCAATTACCCGGGCATTTGGGGCGGCAACAACGCCTACGCCACCGCATTATTCTCCTTGGATTGCCTGCACTGGTGGGCGGCGCACCACTGTGCGGGGGTAAACCTCCACACCGTCGTGGGAAAATATAATGGAACGATCTGCCGTGATTCGAAAGGTGACTACCAAGTGTACCCAATTGCTTATGGAATTAAAGCATTCGATGTGGGCGGTCATGGACAGGTGGATCCCGTTTCCGTCACAAACCCCGATCGCCTGAATTTGACGGCATATGCCGTCACCGGCACGGATCACGATCTTTACGTCACAGCCATCAATAAGGAGCACACCACCGCTGCGCGCAATGCGATGGTAACTATCGAGCCGGGCGGACTATCGTTTTCCACTGTCCAGGCGATGTTTCTTGTGCAGGCGAACGGCGATGCCGGCGCGACGAATGGCATAACTTTGGGCGGCGCGTCCATTGAAAATAATGCCCCCTGGACCGGGAAATGGACACGCTTGAAACCTGGAAAAAACGGTTGTGTTGTGATTGTCCCGGCCGCTTCCGCCGCCATTGTGAGGTTTTCGTATCGCTGAAATGCGCACGTCGCACGGCGGGGCAATAACGCTGCAAAGATATTTGACGCTAAGGTTTTTGATGCGCATTGCGAAAAGCCGTCGGCGTCATGCCTACTTTTTTGTGGAAGAAGCGGCAAAAGTACTGAGTGTCTTCAAAGCCGGCGTGGAGGGAGATTTCCTTAATTGAAAGCGAGCTTTGGGATAACAAGGTCCGGGCGCGAGCGAGTCGGACCTCTTGCAAATATCTGTGCGGACTAAGACCCGTATGACGTGCAAATGCCCGTCGAAATGACCGATAACTGACATTAAATTTGCGCGCAAGTTCCTCGATATCCAAAGGCGTTTCCGCTGCCTCTCGCATCCGGACAATTGCATCTTGAATGACCTTGACGCTGGGTTCATCCGCTTTGCCATTGGACTGCCTGCCGGAATACAAAAGTGCCAGGATATTAATCGTAATGGCTGAGAGGATTTGTTGCGACGCCGGACTGTTATTGTGGGTTGTCTCGATCATTTCGTTGAATAGCGCCAGGAGCTTTTCTTCATTGCCGGCCTTGAGAATAGGCTGGCGCTGGCTGAAAAAGCCGTGATGCATCAGCTGGCGAACGAAATCTCCGTTAAATCCTACCCAATGCTCGTCCCAACCTGTGGCTGCGGACGGAGCGTAGCTGTGCCGGACTCCAGGAAAGAGGAGCATGACACGGCCTGCCTCGATAGTTTGTTTGCCAACGCCGGTGGCTTTAAACCAGCCGCTCCCGGCCGAAATATACACAATTTGATATTCGGACAGGAGTCGTCCTACGCTCACTGGAGAATACTGCTTTGGATGCCCCGAAGGGGGATAAGTTGAGCCGGGTCCGAACTGCGAAACGCCGACCGTAGTAATATAAATTCCCCAATCCCGGTCTCGTTTTGCCACAGGGAAATAGCGATAAAATGTTTTGGACTGCTTGTCCGCTGACATGGTTGAGTGTGGAACAGAATTGACACTATTGGATTCAAAACGTCCAGTGTTTTCCCGCGTTTGGCCAAAAAATCCAACCAATAGGCCACTCTGTCCATTGTGGATTTTTTTGGGTTGTGAGAGTTTTTAGCATCGCCTTTTTGTATGAGTCAGTGTCATTGGCCAAAAACTTTTTCGACGAACGTGTCGAGCCGTCAGTTCGAATTGTGCCTCAACCGGTGGCGAACCAGACCAAACAACCAGAAACCACACGAAGATAAATCAAGCCTCAATCAGCATTAACCTATGAAACAATTAAAAACCCCCGGCAAGCTGGCTGCACATATACTCCAGCTTATGGCGATTGGAATCATTGTGGTCATGGGATTTGCGCCTCCCGCTCGCGCCGGTTTGACGGGTCCCTACACAAACGATTTTTATACGCTGCACCTTTGGCACCTGCAGGACACCAGCGGCACGATTACCGGCGTGGCGACCAATGGAGTTTTTGAATTCGATTACGCGACCAATGCACTGGTCGTTCCACTGCTGGTGAGCAATACCCCTGGGCCCAATCTCATCGGCGGCACCGGTACCACCGCATATTCCCAGGCCGGACAACCGGGACCGGGCACCGGCCCGTTGTTCGCCATCATCGGGACCAACTTCGGCTATGCGTTATCCGTTCAGACCACCCAGAATACCGCGTTTTTTGCGCCCTGGGATGACATCAACAATGTTGATTATCCGGATCTTTCCTATGCGGTGACGAACAACTCGTGTTCTTTTGTCAATACCAATACCGGCGCCTTTACCTGGGAAGCCTTGATTCAGCCGGCCTTCAATCCCTTGACCTTCACCGCCGATAGAAACCCAGAAATCATGTGCTCGGATGGTCCCAACGATTCGGGTCCTGGCGCTAATCCTTACACGGAGCGCGCGGTCCAATTCCGGCTTGATAACGCCACGCCGTCAAGCGGGCAGGCGGAACTTGAGTTTAACGGCAATATTTCAGGCGTCCCCAGTACCCTGACCCAGATCCACGATGCTGTTGGGATCATTCCTTCGACTGGGCCGGATGCAGTTGCGCAGGGGAACTGGTATCACATTGCTGCGGCTTTCACCGGAAACGCTCCGACCAATGGCGATCCTCCCGGTGTGCTCACGCTTTATTGGACGAAATTTGATCCCACGCGGACCAATGCCGACGTACTGACGAATTTGTACAATTTTTATTCCATCACCAATGCCACCACACATTCCAGCATCTTTTTCCCGTACCCCTCAAACTCGATTGTTGGGACTGGCCCGTTTGTCATTGGCAATAGCGCGCGCCTTGCTACCGGTGGCGGATTGGCTGGCGGTTTTATTGGAAACATCGCCGAAGTGCGTATCAGCGATTGTTACCGGCATCCGAATGAGTTCATGTTCAATAATTCATCGGTTGGCTTGCCGCCGTTCGTGACGGGTCCCACGACGAATAATTTGATCGGCTACGGCCAGAACTTGAACCTCAATGTGCAGGTCTCTGGAACACAACCTTACGCCTACCAATGGTATCAAAGTGGCGTGCCCATGGACGGCCAAACCAACGCGGTTCTGGTTGTAAGCAATATCCCTTATGCCGCCAATTCAGAGGTGTTTTATGCAATTATCACCAATGCCTATGGCAGCGCCACCAGCGCGGTGGCCACGGTGACCGTAGGCGCGACCTTCGATACATTCTTCAATACGGGTTGCGGTCCTAATTACAATCCGTTGGACCAGACTGCGCCCGGCTCGATCGACCTGCATTGGACAATCCCGCAAAATCCGGATAACAATTCTTCCAATGCGATTGTGTGGAGTGATGGAAGCCCACTGGCGTCGGGTGGTGGTGTGGGCCCTGACAATGGTTCCGCCGTTTGGGTCGGTCCGCACGAAAATCGCAGTACGGTATCAGGGGTCTACGCCTTCCAAACGGCCTTCCAGGTCGATGAGACCGCAGTTACGGGCTCAAATGGGATTTCCGGCACCGTGGGTGCGCTCGGCGCAGCCGGCGGGACAGTAATGCAGATGTCCCTCAATGGTGTGGAAACTGACGTTACTTTGTCCGGTAATCCTGCTGAAAATGTGTACGCGTTCAGCATCACCAACGGTTTGCAGCCTGGTTCGAATATCCTCGTCTGTACCGCCGCTCAAACGGGGAGTGGCACAGCCGGGAACAACGCCTTCATCCTGAATGTTCTTTCTGACACAGGCGCTGCCCTGACCAACGCGCCATTTATCACGAACGCGCCGGTCAGTGTTACCAATGTCTTTGGCTCTACGGTCTCGTTCTCAGCAGTGGCGCTGGGCGCTCCGCCTCTAAGCTGGTACTGGCTCAGTAACGGTGTCGCCATCACCCCGCCGGTCTGGGTATTCACCGCGCCTGCTTCATTAAGTTTTGTCGCCACGAACTTTAGTCCGTCGGAATTGGCTGGCACAAATTTCATCGCCAATTACCAAATTGTTTTCAGCAATTTCGTCGGCTCCGTAACCAGCGACGTGGCCACCCTGGATGTCCAGGTTCCGCCATTGACCGTGGTTTCAGCCGGTTTGCCGATATGGGATCAAACCAACAGTGAAACGAATATCGTAGTGTATTTCTCGGGTGCGGTCGATCCGGTCACCGCAACCACTGCTGGTAATTACACTTTGAACGGAGCCACCGTCGTTTCGGCGACGCTGGGCGGCGCCCCGGGCGAAGTCATTCTGACGACGGGCACTGCGTTGGTTCCGGGCACGAGCTATACGTTGACGGTGCAAAATGTGAATTCGGCATTCGGAATTGAAATGAATCCTTCGCCGGCTTCAATTTCGGTGGGAACGTATCCGGCGACGGTGGCTCTGTGGCTCAAGGCTGGGCAGGGGGTCATTGCCGGCGGTGGTGGAAGTGTGAGCCAGTGGAACGACCTGTCTGGAAATGGAAATAACCTGATCGCAGGCGGTAACAGTCCGCAACTGCTGACTAACGCGATTAACGGACAACCCATGGTGGAATTCACCGGAACAAACGGCACGTATCTGTATGCCAACGACGCGCCGTCACTCGAGATCACCGGCGACATGTCTATTTTTGCGGTGATGAATTTTGCAACGCTGGCCGGCGGAACGAATGGAGACATCATTTCGAAGGTCAATGGTAACAACCAGCCGGCGCCTTATGACTACTATGCCCAACCGGCCAGCGTCCATTTCCTGCGCGGAAATGGCTCCGTCAATGCTGCGGCTAACTCGACAGCCGGCCCTGTGACCGGTATTCCGCACATTCTCGACGTGGTAATGCGAGGAACGAGCGTCACTCATCGCCTGGATGGCAATCCCAATGGCAGCGGCACATTATCGACGACAATTGCGGACTCCGGTCATCCGTTGTCCATTGGAGCAAGAGAAGATTTCGGTAATTTTCTTACCGGCGGCATGGCTGAATTGATTCTCGTCGGCCAGGCCCTCTCTTCCAGCGATGTGGCTTCAATGGAAAAGTACCTGGCCACGGAATACAACCTTGGTCTTCAGATCAACACCCACGCCACCAATATCGTCGTGTCACTGGCCAATAACCAATTGACCTTGTCGTGGCCTGCCGATCATACCGGCTGGCAATTGCAGGCGCAGACCAACAGCGCCTCGGTCGGCCTCGGCACGAACTGGTTTAATGTAAATAACACCGCCGGCACGAACGCAATTGTTGTCCCCATTAACCTGACGAATGGTACTGTGTTCTATCGCCTGGTTTATCCGTAATCGATCGAAATATATAATGAATCTGGTTATGAAAACTTCATCCACACTCAAACAGCGCGGGGGCATAGGGAGTCCGGCAAGGAGGGAAAGTCTGGGCGATAGTGGATTGAATCATAGCGTGAAGGCGTCAGGTGGTGCCTTCACGCTCATCGAATTGCTGGTCGTGATCGCGATTATCGCAATCCTTGCGGCGATCATGTTGCCTGTCCTCGACAAAGCCAAACAGAGGGCTCTCACTGCCCAATGCCTCAGTAATATGAGGCAGTTGCAGGCCTGCTATGTGTTGTACAACGGAGACAATAGCGGCTTTTTAGCCATCAATCTCAGCACCGGTGGCGAGGAAACGGCTGCCAGCCAGAACTGCTGGATTGCCGGCGACGCTCAGACGGATACATCGACCACTAACATTCAGCAGGGCAAGCTTTACGATTACAATAAACAGGTGGCGATTTATGCGTGTCCTGCCAACACCAAAAAGATTCCAGGGAACGCAGGCTTCGGTAAGAAGATTCTCGTGCCGCAAACCCGCACGTGTGCAATTGACTACTCTTTAGGCGGAGGCGACCCCCCGGGGTCTCCGCTCAGCCGCAACAATATTCTCTTTGGTTCATATGACAAAGAAAACAAAGTCAGGCATCCCGCCGCTAAAATTGTGTTTGTGGATGAAGGTGAGAATTCGGTCGGTGATGGGTGCTTTGGCCTGTTCCCGGTTGGTTCCTATCCTTTGATAAACGTATGGTGGAATGTTCCGGGCAGCCGCCACGACAGAGGATGTACGTTTTCATTTTTTGACGGCCACGTTGACTATTATAAATGGCACGGAACTGACGTGATACAGGATGACATCAACCCGAATACGTCCGGCGGCAATCCGGCTGATCCGGTTGGCACATCGGACGACCTGCCGCGGGTCGTGGCCGGCGGCAGCGAGTATTACCCTCTTCAATAGGAAACCCTCTTAATTTCCAAAGTACCGTTGCCCTTAGGCGTCTCGGATTCTCCTGCGGATATTCGAACGCTTGGTACGGGTTGGCGATTTTTACGAATTCTGGCGGCGCGATAATAAGTCCAAAGGTTCAGGCAATTTTCGTGGTCGACTGGCGTTCGCGGTTGAAAGCTTTGGGCCTCCGCGGGACTGCCATACGGCGGATTTTGGGCCGGGCAATGCGAAGGTGTGAAATTAAGGCTTCAAGCTTTCTTTATTTTGCCACGAACCCGGTCAAACACCCCATCCCCGAAAGTGGGGAGGTGAGGAAGCGCAACGTTGCAATACTATAGTGCCACAGCAATAATCACGGCGTGAGTTTTTTGATTTTGAATTTGATTTCGATGAATGAAAGCTGCTATGACGCAACGTAACAGGATTCCGTGTCGTAATATTGAAGCGATCGTGCGAGTTAGCATGGGGGGCGCAAATTCCCAGCCATCCCGGGTACGACAAACGCGAGTTTTAAACAAAATGTCTCTTAGAAGTTTTGTCTCAATCTGTCTGGTGTCGCTGGCGCTCCTGGCGCATGCAGCGCCGCCTCCAGGCTACACGCTGGCCTGGGCCGACGAATTCAACGGCAACCGGTTGAACAAGGCAAACTGGGAATACGCCCGCAATGGCGTCCGCTTTTCCGCGTACAATACGCCCGCTGCGGTAAGCGTGACCAATGGCTGTTTAGTCATCACCACTTACACGAGCGGCGGCACGAATTTCACGGGCTTTATTGACACACTACGCAAGGTTAAAACCGGTTGCGGATATTACGAAGCAAGCATGGAGTTTTCCAACGCACCCGGCCAATGGTCGGCCTTTTGGATACAATCGCGATGGATGATGAACGTTAAGCGCGACCACACCTTGGGGAATTCCAATAATGATCCAACCAACGGCGTGGAAATTGACGTCTTCGAGCATCGGTGTGTGGATAAAGATGAGAAAAATTACTTCAATGGCGGTGACAACGCTTTGCATTGGAACGGCTACGGCCCGAAGGAAAAAAGCGCCGTGCGGTTTTTCCCTGACCTCGGAGTTGGCTCCGGTTTTCACACCTACGGTTTTCTCTGGACCACCAAAAGCTACACGTTTTACGTGGACGGCCGCGTTACCTGGGCGACGGATCGCGATATGATTTCATCCGCGCCGGAATTCATCCGCCTGACTTCTGAAATCGAATCCAACGGTTGGGCCGGCACCGTCCCTCCGGGCGGATATCCGGACCGGGACCATAGCCAAATCAAAATGTACGTGGATTATATCCGTTACTATGCCCCAAAATGAATAACGCAGAAACTAAAAGACCACTCCGGGTCGGACTTTTCGGCATCGGCCTGGACGCGTACTGGCCGCAATTTAAAGGCCTCAAGAACCGGCTTGAGGGATATCTGGACGTAGTCCACAAAAAACTCGAGCGTCCTGGTGTTAAGGTCGTCAACCTGGGACTCGTAGATTCTGTTCCAAAGGCGTTCGATGCAGGACATAAATTCCGGGAAACGGATGTGGACTTGATTTTTCTCTATGTGACCACGTATGCGCTTTCGCACACAGTTCTGCCGGTGGTCCGCCGGGCAAAAGTGCCGGTTATTATTCTAAACCTGCAGCCCTCCCCCGCGATTGATTACGAGCGTTTCAATAAAATGGGCGATCGCACCGCGATGACCGGTGAATGGCTCGCGCATTGCAGTGCGTGTCCAGTGCCCGAAATCGCCAACGTCTTCAATCGCGCCCGGATTCCGTTTCATCAAATCACCGGCATGCTCCATGACGATCCGGTCTGCTGGAACGAGGTGGACGCCTGGATTGACGCGGCTCGCGTGGCGAACGTGATGGCCCACAACCGCCTGGGCTTGATGGGGCATTGTTACTGCGGGATGATGGATATTTATTCAGACCTGACCCAGCATTGCGCCGCCTTCGGCGGGCACATGGATATTATCGAAGTCGACGAGCTGTCCGCGTTGCGCCGGGACGTCAGTGCCAAACAAATCAAATCGCGTGTCGCCGAATTTAAAAACGTTTTCGACGTGCAATCAGATTGCGCTCCATCCGAGCTGGAACGCGCTGCCCGAACGTCCGTCGCTTTAGACCGGCTTGCGCGCGAACATGACCTGGGCTCCTTTGCGTATTATTACATGGGCACGGGCAGCGTGGAAAACGAAGACACGATTAGTTCCATCATTTTGGGGAATTCGCTTTTGACCGGGCGCGGAATTCCGGTCGCCGGCGAATATGAGGTCAAAAATGTCCAGGCGATGAAAATCATGGACACATTCGGAGTTGGCGGTTCCTTTACCGAATATTATGCCATGGATTTCAACGACGACGTCGTGCTCATGGGCCATGACGGTCCGGGGCACATCAAAATCGCGGAAGGCAAAACGAAGGTCCGGCCGTTAAAAGTGTATCATGGCAAAGTTGGTCGCGGATTGTCCGTCGAGATGTGTGTTAAACACGGTCCAGTGACTTTGCTTTCAGTCGTCCAAACCGTTGATGGTAAATTAAAACTTCTCGTGGCCCAGGGCGAGTCGGTTCCGGGGCCGATTCTGGAAATCGGCAATACCAACAGCCGTTACCGTTTCAGCATCGGCGCGAGAAAGTTTGTGGAAAATTGGAACGTTCAAGGCCCGGCGCATCATTGTGCCGTCGGAGTCGGACATATCGCCGATAAAATTGGCAAATTCGGGTCGCTGCTTGGATTGGAAACGACGCAGGTGTGTTAAATGGTTAGGAGCTGTCGCGGAGCGACGATGGAAAGTAGCCAGACACGGAGTGTCTGGTTACGCCAAATAAATGATTTTGTCCTGAAGGGACAATGGAAAACTTAGCGGATGTTTCCGACCGTCCCTTCAGGACGGAGAAAATTTGCGGGATACTCCAGACACTCCGTGTCTGGCTAATTCCGGTTGTGCCTCCGGCACGAGCAAATGCTCACAAATCTAAACAAATACTAGCATGAATCGTCGAGAATTCTTAGGCCGAATTGGGTTAACTGCCGGCGGTCTCATTGTCCTGCAATCGGGATGCGCCGTTCGCTCCGAACGTCCATCCGAGGCTCGCCGGCGTCTAACATCAACATCCAATCCAACCGTAGAAGAATTTGCCGTGCCGCCGTTTAATTGCGGCCCGTGGGTCTATTGGTTTTGGCTGGATGTGAACGTGACGCGCGAAGGCATTACGGCTGACCTTGAAGCCATGAAATCCGTGGGTATCGCCGGCGTTTTGATCATGGACGTTGCCGAGGGCACGCCCCCCAGTTTTAACGGCTCTCGGTTCGGTGATCAAAAGTGGTACGACCTTTTCCAGTTCGCCTGCGAAGAGGCCAATCGCCTGGGTATCGAAGTGAATATGACGAACGACGCCGGGTGGTGCGGCAGCGGCGGCCCATGGATTACTCCGGAACTCTCCATGCAGGTTGTCGTCTGGAGCACCACTGCAGTCGGAGGCGGCCAGTCCCTGAACGTCCACTTGCCACAACCCGAAGCGCAGATGGACTACTATCGCGACATTGCGGTGCTGGCCTTTCCAACACCGGCAGCCGAAAAGGACGGGCAGGGCTACCGGATACAGGATTTGCATGGCCTCGCTGAGGGAGAGCCTTCCAAGCGAGGGGCGGAAGATAATATTCCAACGCGCCTCAATTGGGACACCATTCCCGCAAATCAACTCATTCAAAAGGCGGCTATTCTCGATGTAACAGAAAAGATGGATAGCCAGGGAGTGTTCCGTGGTGAATTGCTTCCCGGAGATTGGATAATCCTCCGTTTCGGCCATACCACGACCGCTGTTAACAATCATCCCGCGCCGGAAGGCGGATTGGGTTTGGAGACCGATAAGCTCAGCCGCGAAGCGACATTGGTCCAATTTGACGCGCTCATGGGCCGAATCGTCAAAAACATCGGCCCGCTCGCGGGCAAAACCCTGGTTGCGACGCACATCGATAGCTGGGAAATCGGCGTCCAGAATTGGACACCGACCATGCGCTCTGACTTTCAACGCCTGCGCGGCTACGATTTGCTGTCGTACTTGCCTGTGCTGACGGGCCGGGCCGTCGAGAGTCTGGAAATCTCCCAGCGATTTCTCTGGGATTTCCGAGAGACGATAGGGGGCCTCCTGATCGAGAACTACGCTGTGGCGATGCGTGAAGTGGCGCACCGGTACGGCTTGCGGTTGTCCATCGAAGGCTACAGCGGCGAACCCGCCAACAACGTGCGTTATGGCGGTCAGGCCGATGAACCCATGTCCGAATGCTGGTCATGGCCGCGCTATGGCACCAGGGAATCAGTCACGGAGATGACCAGCGCCGCGCATGTCTACGGCCGTAATGTCATCGGCCAGGAAACTTTTACCGCAAATTCGGAGGAAAGATGGTTGGGCCATCCCGCGGTGGTCAAAGAAATAGGCGATTGGGCTTTTTGCGAAGGCGTGAATCGTTTCGTTTTCCATCGCTACGCCATGCAACCATGGACGAACCCGCATTATGCGCCGGGAATGTCCATGGGACCCTGGGGTCTGCACTATGAGCGGACGCAAACATGGTGGAACATGAGCAAACCCTGGCATGACTATTTGGCCCGCTGCCAGTACATGTTGCGACAGGGACACTTTGTTGCGGACATCTGCTATATGCAGGCCGAAGGCTCACCGGCCAACTTCTCGCCACCACACAAACAGAAGGGAACTCGGCGCCCCGGCTATAACTTCGATGGATGTCCCGCGGAATTGGTACTCGAGCGCATGGAATTTACCGACGGCTTTTTGACCCTCCCTGGCGGGATGAAATACCGTGTTCTCGTGCTGCCGGATTCGCCCACGATGACACCCGAGTTGCTGAGGAAAATAAAGAAGCTTGTCGATGCCGGCGCTCTGGTCATTGGGCCTAAACCGGGAAAATCCCCAAGTCTCAGCAACTATCCAAATTCTGATGCGGAGGTTCAGCAATTGTCGGATGAATTATGGGACAGCGGCAAAATTATTTCTGGAGCGTCCGCGGCGGAAGTATTGGCGAAGCATGGCGTCAAACCCGATTTCGACTGTGACCAACCCATGGTCCGATGGATACATAGACGCGCGGATGGCATGGATGTTTACTTTGTCGCCAATGGCGCGGCCGCAGATAAATATCCATATGCTGGCAGCCCAATGGTGGCGAACTGTTCTTTTCGGATTGCAGGCGTCAGCCCCGAAATCTGGGACCCGGAGACGGGACGGATATCACAAGTCGTTTTGTACGATGCGTCGGCTGGAATGACCCGTATTCCGCTGGTTCTGCCCCCCAAGGCGTCGGTCTTTGTTGTTTTTCGGAAGAACCAGTCAGCAGCGCCGGCGCAAATCATCCGTAGCGTCAGCCGTGACGGAAAAACAATCCTTGCCGCCGGTGAGCAGCGGGCTCAGCCGCACATTGAAATTCTATCCGCAGTTTATGGCAAACCGGGTGAACCACAACATACCCGTGATGCCACGGCGGACGTTCGGAAATTGATTGAGAGTGGCGAAACGGATTTTCCGGTGGTAAAGATTGCAGAGATTGGCGGAGACCCGGACTTAGACGTGGTGAAGACTCTAAATATTCACTGCCGCGTCAACGGCCGTGAGCAACAGCTCGAGTTTAAAGACGGGGACACGGTCGAGTTCTCTGCCCCCGGAGAAAATCCGCCCGCGACGGCCGAGGCTGCACCGGATGGCGCGCTGCGACTATGCGCCAAACAGCCGGGCGATTACCAATGCGGGCTTGGTTCAGGCGAGATTGTTAATGTTAGCGTTTCGAGCGTTCCTGAGCCGGTTGAAATCTCCGGTCCCTGGATTGTGAAATTTCCCGAAGGGTGGGGCGCGCCGTCTCAAATCCAGTTGGACAAACTGATGGCCTTGAACAAACACTCGGATTCGGGAGTAAAGTATTTTTCCGGCACAGCAACCTATCAATGCCAATTCGATATTCCGCAGGAATTGTTTGCCGCGGATCGCCGCATCACCCTGGATCTCGGAAATGTCGCGGTCATGGCCGACGTGCGGCTGAATGGGAAATCTTTGGGCATTCTTTGGAAAGCGCCATTTCAGCTGGATGTGACCACCGAATTGGTCGCCGGGCAAAATACTTTGGAAGTCGCTGTGGCCAACTTGTGGGTCAACCGCTTGATTGGCGATCAGCAATTGCCGTCCGATGCCGACCGTAATAGCAACGGCACACTCAAAAGCTGGCCGCAATGGCTGTTGGACGGCAAGCCCAGCCCGACAGGGCGCTTCACATTCACCACCTGGGAACTTTGGCGGAAGAATGGTCGGTTGGTGGAATCGGGACTTATTGGTCCGATGCGTTTGGTCACTACGATTTGCAGGCGAATTGCTTGAGGGTTGTGGACAACAAAAGCGCGAAGACGCAAAGGCAGAATTGATGGAATCTCGGAGCCCGCCAGACATTTTTTGTGTATGGGAAAGTAAACGGTAAACGGCGCGATTTTTTGGTGGAAAACCCCCGTGGTTATTGGTGTTTTAACCGTTCCGTGGGTGTAAATAGGACAGGGTGCGAAGAGAACCCGCTTTCGTCTGACTTCCTCCTTCGCGCAAGGCTTCCACCCTCGCTCAAAGGCAACTACGGCGGAAAGGACGGCGGACACGTCGGCGCGGCAAGCGTGGCGCCGCTACAGTAAGAGGTGCGTTACACATTTTTTGGGCATAGAGAATGCAACGAGGAAATAAAGCCAAAAACATCGCTTTTATTGGGGATTTCGCAAATTTCATGGAAACGGGCGACGGAGCCGCGCGCGTGAACAATCGGCGGAGGCAAACCGAAGTTTAGTAAAAATTGGTGCGCAACTGGCGGAGCCGTCCCACCCCGTCTGGGTATGTGAATGTGTATTGAAGTTGAAAATCGTGTTACATTGTTACATCGTTGAGCCTTAATGGGTTACGGTGTTACACAATTTGTTACACGCTGTTACATTTCGCAGTGCATTGATAATCAACGAATTGCAGTGTTACATTAACGTTATCGGGGGTCTGGCGGCTGAGAGCGGAGACGACAATGACCCTTGACTGGATTTCCAAAGAGTTAAATATGGGCGCGGCGGATTCGCTGGCGAACCTGTTGCGCAAAAAGAAATGAATAGCCAAAATGTGCGATTGTGCCGACCCTTTTCTGGACTGCGTGTTTGTAGCTGAAAGTTCCGAGTCGTTCCGCCCCGTCGGACGCGAGCAATTTTACGTCTCGGCCAGCCGGTTCAAGGAATCGCTAATGATTTATACGGACGACAAGCGCCAATTAGTGGACGCACTGCGAAAGTCCTCTCAAAGCCCTTCGGCGTACCATATTTTATTGGGGTATCAAGCATATAGTAGCGGTAACTAGCGTGAACTTTTGGTAACTATCACTGGCAATTTTACTGGCAATTGTTTGGGGCCATACTTTGTTATCCATGGCGATGCAGCCTTAAAGACACCCACGGAAAAAGACGGTTCGATGAGCCACGAGCGAAACCCTCATGATGAACCTGCGTGATTGTCCTTCAGTCAATCGCCAGGCAGCGTTTCGAGAGTGTGAAGCGCTACATCGGCCTTCTTTTCCAAATCTTCTCCGACAATTTGCAGAGGACGCAGGCAGCCTGGATTGCCCAAGGCCGCGCCACACTGCTTGATTGATTTAAAAATCTTGCGCGCTTTGATACTTTCGCCTTTTGCGGCGGCGGCGCGGCCGGCCTCAAATACAGCCACCGTCAGCTTCCTAAACCTCTCGACTTGCTTTTTTATTTCCTTTGCAAGCATTTTGCGTTGAGCCTCTGGAAGCGCAACGAATTGTTGTTCGGACAAACTTAGTATCCGGTACGGGTCAAACAAAGGGCGATCGCTCCAATCCACATCGAGAAAAAGGCGGATGGCGGATTGTTTGTCGCCCGCCTGCCATGCCTCCATGGCGCCGTGGGTAGCCGGCGCCACAAGCATCAGGAGAATATTTGTGTCCCCGCCGTGAGCATAAACATAAGGATTGCAGGCATAGACATCATTATAGTCAGTGTTGAGAATCCCGGAAATCGTGAGCGGACCTTTGGCAGCCTGGTTAAAGACAAAATGTCCGCGCGAATCCGTCATGAGGATTGTTGCAGGCATTTGCTCTTGTCCAGTGGCCACCACGCGTACGCCGGGAGCAGGTTTTCCGTCTGCGGTTACAGCAATTCCAGCGACTGGCAGATTCGCTTGATTCAGGATAATCGGCGAGAGGTCAATAGACTCGCTGGCTTTGGCAAACTTTATGGTTTGATTGAACGAGCCATAACCGCTGGCTCTGACATTTAAAGAATATTCTCCCTGCCGTGGAAGCGCCTTGAATGAGAAAACGCCATTGTTGCTGTTTTCAGACCGTTCCAACTCGGCTCTTTCTTCAAGCATCAATGTAAGGGTCAAATCGAGCGAAACGATCGTATTGGTCAACGGCTTGCCATCGGAAGCCAGCACCCGTCCGGATAACGAGCAGGCAGGCTTTAGATGCGCATCCAGATTGCTGGTTGCACCGTTGATTTCCTGGACAGAGACGAGGTTGTTCTCCAGATCGCGCGCCAACAGCAATGCCTTAGGCGAGGGCAACGGAGGATGAAGGGAGTCGTCAAAAGGCAGTTTCCATCGAACCTTGTATTTTCCATCGGCGTCGCTTGATGACAAACTGAAGAATATATTGGCTCCCTCCCAAACCCGGAAAACGACACCGGCATCTCGATGGCCAAATTGGTCATAAACCGTGCCACGAGTGATCCACGCGCCCGCATTGGGATCATGAAGCTGGATGAGGATGTTGGTGTCGCCGGCATGTGCTTCAATTCCGTCGCCGCCGTTGAGACTCATCACGATGCCGCTGTCCTGCGGATCAACGTAGCCGGCAAAAATTTGAATTGACCCCTCGCAAACTTCGTCAAACGCGAAATCGCCATAGGCATCTGTATCGGTCCGCGAATCCCGTGGCTGTCCCGGGCCGCTGAAGGAAATATTTGCCCCGGCCAGCGGCTTCCCATCGCCCAACACCCGCCCAGCGAGTCTGCGATCGGCGCGTTTGAGGACGAACGTGGGAAATTCGTAATGGTTGGTTTGCGCATTCTTCGCCGGCAAATTTGTGCAAGCCGAGCCATAACCTTTGGCCGTTATATCCTCGATGAAATAGTCGCGGCCCTGCGGCAGGGTAGGGCAAGAGAACAATCCTTGGGCATCAACTTGTAGCGGTTTTGGTTCCACTTCGACAATGGAATTCCCTGAAAGCATACTAAGATCCACCGCGGCATTTGTTATGGGCGCGCCCTGAGTGTCATGTACTGAGCCGGAGAGGGTGATGCCAGGTCGCAAGGTCAAATCAACTCGCGCCGGCAGATTGGCGAAGGCATTGAGGTTCCAAAGGTTGATGGTGAAATCGGGCGCCATGGCGAATTCGCGTATGGCCGCCAGATTTCTTCTTAAATCCCGGGCCATGATTAGATTGGTCATGTTCATAGGGCCACACCAAAAATCAACCATCCCGCCGGGCTTTTGATGAAGAAGCAATTCGTATTGGCCGTTTGCCCTGGATTTGACTTCGGCGTAATCGGGCGCGCCTGGATATTGTCCAGGATGGAACGAAACGAGCGCGCCGGCAGCCGGAGCGCCGGACGGGTCACGCACGATCCCGCTGATGCGTGGGGTGGGAGACAGTTGCACGGAAATACTGTTGGTGCGGCCGGTTGCGGCCGTAATGGGGGAACCTGTGGGTAGCGAGTCCCTTTTTGAAATAGATACCCAATACGCGCCGACCGGAAGCCGCAAAAGGGTGCTGCCGTTGCTCGCGGTATAATTAGTCCAGGCTGAAACGGGAGCGCCATTGGTCCAAATTTGCGACTGGACCGCGATTGTTGCATCCGCGAGAGGCTTCAGATCGTCGGCGGACACAACGGTGACTTGGATCGTGCCAAAAGTGTGCCACAACGATTTTGGGGGAGTGGCAGAAGCGTGAAACGCCAGAGCGGCAAGGAACAAGGGTAAAATAATTTGCCACGGATGATTCATTTCCTGGAAATGGATTCTGTAATCTTTGCGGCGAGAGTGTCTGCTGCTTGTTGGCTGAACCGGCCTGCAACCACAGCTTTGCCATTCAGGATTTCCGTCGTGATCCTGGGCGCGCAATAGAGTTGTCCTCCAATGATAATGGCGAGGCGCTTCCCAGTGTTCTCGCGCGTGATTTCGGCAAAACGTAGCGAGCCACCTTTAGTGAATGTGATTTCGACGTTGGAACTGCCATCGGTCTGATTTGTGATTACGACGGCGGATTTAATAGCCCGTTGGTCGAGAAGAATGGTATGTTGCAAATGGAGTGTCTCACTTTGGCTTGTATCGCCATTTGTGTGAACAAGCGGCATATCGTCGCAACCGCAGTCCTCTGCGGCCACATCAAGAACCAGACGCATCTGGAAGAATGGGGGCGAACGCATATCCCCATCGTAAGTGTGTCCATCCCGCAATTGTTCAGTAGAGATTAGAAGGCTTGTCGGCAACGCGGATTGTATATTCAGGTTCCTTTGCCGTTCCTGGTCCATTAGGGACGATTGTATTATCGCCTTCCGCTCCATTTTCGCGCGTTCACGCATCAAGGCGCGCGCCCGAGCACACTTGACAATGGGAATCGAAGCAATGCCAACGACCAACAAGGCAAGAATAATAGTCAGGACTAGGCGGGAAATTTTTTCGCTCCTGCTGACAATTGCGAACACCAACGACAGCAAACCAGCGGCCACCCCAAAACCCAAAGGGGGGGCTTCGCCGGGTCCGAATGCAGCAATAACGAACGGACCAATTAGTGCGGTAAGAAGAAGTCCAAGAGATAAAAATGCCAGTGCGCGTATATCTTTGTTCATACGCTACTTCTGTGGGCGGTTTGAGGAGGAGATAATTGTCCGCTTCTGATGTTTGCTTCCACTGGACTGCACACGCATGACCAATGCCGCAGAACCAATTAGCGCCGTGATACTTGCTGCCATCATGACAACGCCAGGCCAAGGACTGCCGTGATCAAACACAAAAAAACCGGCGAAGAAGGAAATGATGGCAAATAGAATGGCTATGGCAATGAATGCGGGGGCGTAGTTCTTTGTCGCAACGGCCCAAATTAAAAGCCCAAGAACCACCGAAATCAGAATGAATATCAACATGTTATCGGTCCTTTGTTAATTTTGTCCAACACGGCTCTTCATTATTTCTTCTGAATCTCTTTCTTTTTTAGTTCCGGCAGGTGCGAAATCACCTCTGGAGGCATGGCACAGGGGAAATTGCAGTCGAAGTTAGCTCCCCGAAAGATGCCGTAGGACAGTCCACAACCAGATGGGCTGAAAGACACTAAATAAAGCCTGCTGCCGCCGTCGTAAGCCCACGCTCTGGACTCGTTCTCAGCGAAGACAAACCAACCTGCCTGTGTTTTCCAGCCGTGCGAATTAGGAGTGAAGCCTAGCCCGCCTCCGCCAGAGGCGGGACGCGCAAAATTTATAGCATCTTCTGAGACTTCAATCCGCCAGCAACCATCAGGTGAGGGATAGGTGCCGAGCGTAGTAATTAGCATGGGACAAAAAGGGATGGGTGCGGCCACCGTTGGGGCTGCCGTCTGTGTGTGAACCGTCGAAGGCACATTGCATCCCCCAAGCGCTATAGCGGCGATGAGAATCGGAATAATGTAGCGCATAACATTATAGAACGGTCTAACGGTCCAAAGCTGAGCCATGGTCACAGGCGGCCAGGCTCCGAACACAATCTGGTCTTTCAAATCTCATATCTCAATCCAAAACCTAAGGGGCAGTGGCCGTTGGCTTCAGCGCGAGGCTGTGTAAAAACTCATTTTTAGACCATCCAACTCATCTGCTCGATCCGTCAAAATGCTTCACAACCAAAATTTGATCGTCACCGAATTTTATGCCAACACTTTTCACACAGCCTTGCGTGGTGTCAGGAGGCTACTCGTCAAATCACTTCGCTGGATTTGGCTTCCCCTCATTGACTTCTTTGATACCACCATCTCCAAACTGAATGCTCAGCAACCGAGAAATCGGAATCACCTGCGGTCCTGTCTCTGGATGCTGTGGTCTAGTAATGATTAGAAACTGGTGTGTCAACCGCCCATAAGCGTCAACGTTCCAACTGCCGCTGCCGCCAGGAACCGCTCTGGAGTCATTTACGCGGGTAAAACTATCGCCGCCCTGCAAGTTGACATAATATATAACACCCTCGGCCACGGTGTCTGAACGACTGCAACCAACAATGCCAGTCAGTGCAATCGCACCGACCAGACCCAATATTGCTAAACGTGCTTTCATATTGTGAACAGCATTGAGTAGCCTAGCGTTCCAAAGCGCGTTCCAAAGCTGAGCCACGCCGGCTGCTGAGCGGCTCCGCTGGCTTGATAATCGTTGTATAATTCTAATCATCCATCGGAGAGCAAGTTCAGGCTGGCGATGGGGATGAGACAAAACAGCGTGAGCATCAGGAACGGTCTCGTGGTTCTGGAACACATCTGGTTGTAGCGCGTCATCTTATCAGTTTATTGGCCCACGCTTGGGCGGGGTGCTGGAACCTGCCAGCCACGATGCCAGTTGAGCGACCACAGGTCTTCAAGCCTGATTGACTTTGCATGGCCGTCAGCAAAGCCGATCGTGACGGCCCCCGGCAGCTTTTGGCCCGCCGACAACGCGCGAGGAGCTGAGGAAGCGCTGCTGGTGCTGTGCCGCGCTATCGTGCAACGGCCCATGTTATCGTCGCCGCTCGTTCCAAAGGGGGCGCCAGCATAAAGATTTGGCCATGGCCCGTCAGTCTCCTTGGGCGAAAGATCCACCCAATTGGCGTCAACAAAAACAGGGGTCGCCGAAGGATTTTCAATACTGGCGGTTTTTGTATAAACGAAAGAGACCAACTGCGGATAATATTTAGGAAGATCGGAATAGAGCCAGGCATTATAGCCATAACTACCAACAAACATCTCCCGGGCGTCTGAAGTCCATCGCACCCAGGCTGCGTCTGCGGCGCCCTCCCGGTTGCCGACATCAGGCGGCGGATTGTGCAATGGCGCTGTTGGGCAAACGAATAACTTTTTGTTGTTGATGAATTCCGCCGAACTGCCCATCCAGCACCCATCGGGATAGCGGGGATTGTTGTAAAGAATTGGGCTCCCATTGTCATTGGCGTACATGAAGCCGATCAGGGTTAGCTGCCTGACATTATTGAGGCAGGTCGATTCGTAGGCCTTTTGCTTCGCCGCCATGAGGACCGGCAATATCAGCGCGGCAAGAATTGCAATGACCGCGATGACGATCAGCATCTCCACCAGCGTAAAACCGGGGTTTCCAAATCGACGTTGTCGGGCAATGTTCACGTTGCAGTCAACGTTCAATCGTAAGTCCCACCATAAACGGAGCCGACCCGGCCATTGCAGAAGTATAATCAAAGGATTGAATTTCTTTATCCGGGTAAGGATTTATAAAGACAGTATCGAAAAGCCAGATCCGTGCGCCCTGGTGTTCAGCCGCCGGGTTATCACCGGTCCATGCGACAAAAGTGTTACTACCGACCGGCTTGGTTATCGGAGCGCGCGGCCAGTCCCACCAGTCCAACACCTCAACTCCCTGGCGAATATCGAAACGGGTTTGATCGCCGTCCGAATAATGCAGAATCAGTGCTGCCACAGGAGTTCCCGGCGGATCAGCAGTTGCCGAGGTGGCATGCAGAAGGTGAATCCGCCGGCCTGTTGTTCCGACTTTTATCCCCTCTGCCGTTTCCGGATAATTGTAGCCACGCTTCTTCCATTCAGCGCCTTGAAGTTGGACAACGCCGTGTATCTCGAATGGTATTCCTTTGAGGACCTGGCGTCCTTCTCCCAAAGCTGCAAGATCGTTGTTGCCGTATACCGGCGTCCAGCTTTTATCGAGGCCGCCGTTGTAATACGCGGATAAATCAATCGTTACAAACGAACTGTGCTTCACGGGGGGATTGGGAAATAGAAGCCAAGTCACGCCGGCACCAAACAGGAGGACCAGAAAACCTGCCACAGCTGCCTTGGCTTTGGCCCTCAACAAATTTTCCGCGAACATTTTTGCCCAACTCGATGGGCCCATGGCTGCGGCCTTCGCCAGAGAAGATTTTGCGACGGAAGATGCCAAACCGGCGGAAACCGGCGGCACAGTCGCAATCAGGAATCCGGACAACGACGACGCCGAAATGGGAACTCCACTGCGCACCAGGACCGCGCGCAATTTGGCCAAGGCTCGGCTTACCCGTTTTTGGGCGGCATCGTCGCTGAGACCAAGCGAGGCGCCGACCGCTCGAAAATTCATTTGCTCGAAATAATGAAGGAGCACCGCCTCACGATCTTTCGCACTGAGGCGGGCCATCGCTGCATCGAGCAGGGGATGAAGATGTTCCCATTCGGGGGGTGGTTCGGATAGTGATTCTTTCATGAGAAATGCCTCTTCGCGGGCGCGCCGCCGTTGCTCTGTTCGCACTGCCTTTGCCGCCGAAAAGCGGGCTGCTTGGTAAAGCCAGCCGGCCAGGCGGACATCATTTGGCAGGAACCTGGCTTTGCGGGCTAAATCAGTAAACACCGTCTGCGCCACATCCTGCGCCAAACTCGCGTCGCCGTTGGTCAGTCGCAATGCCGTCCCGTACACCAGGTTGAAATGCCTGGATACAAGGTGGCCAAAAGCTTCTTCAGTGCCGTTTTCAACAAATTGGCGCAATTGGATGGTGTCTTCGGTCATTCAGATTCTAGATTGTAGCACCCGCCGCGTGGAAAAACCGACAAGATTTCTGGTGCTGCAATTCTCTTCTAACTGCGGTTGACCAACCGAAACAGTCTGGCCTGTTTGGCATATAGGAACACCCGGAAGTAACCAGCAGCTGTGAACGAACTCCCGCTCAACAAATCCACGGCGGTACAGGCGCCGACAATTCCCGCGCGGGCGAGATTAACCGTTATAGAGGTCGGTTTGCTATCATAGTTGAACACAGCGAGGCACCAACAACCGGTCCCGTCCTGCCGCACAAAGATCCTGGGGGCATAGCCGCCGGTGTTGGCTTCGACCGGCCAAAAGGGGCGGTCGGCGCGTACCACATCGTTGATGGCGGGATTGGTTAGGTAAGCCCGCGCCCGATTGATGCTGGCGAAGTTGGTGAGGACATCACCATTGAGGAAGAGACCGGAGGTCACAGCGGCGCTGATAAGCCGGCTTTGGTTCTCATTCCAATCTGGGCCGTTGCCGAAAACAAGGAGGTCAGGATCATTGAAGGAGTAGAGCCGGCTCAGCCACCAGCCGTAGGCAACCGAGTTCATGGTGTATTGGATGTTGCCGATTTTGGACGCCTGGGAATCGCAGGCGACGCGGCGGCTGTGGGCATATTGGTAGGGGAAAAGCGGCGCGATGGATTCGCTCATGAACATTTTCCCGGCGACGCGGTCGAGCAAGTATTGCATACCCTGGTTGTAGGCGGCAATGCCGGTGGTCACATTGGTATCGTAGTGAACGCCTTCCAGTGCGCCGTGGGACAGAAAATCCAGCTTAAGATAATCGAAGCCGTCCTGAACAAAGGAGTCGATTTGGTGGTCGATGAGCAAATGAGTGCCGGGGTGGGTGGGATCGAGGGCGCGTGCGCCACTCATGAAGATGGGCTTACCCTGGTCATCGCGGAGGAAGAGATCGCTAAACTTATAGCTGGAGCCACGTACGGTCGAGTTGCTGGCGCCGGCCCCCCAATACGCGAAAGGCGTCCAGTAGATGCCGGCTTTCTGGCCGTTGGCATGACAGTGCTTAACAAAGGCCTCGCGTTGCGAACGGCTTAATCTGTCAGCAAAGGAGTCGAGGTTCACATAGACTGTGTTGCCATTGGCAAAACCGTGGTTCTGCAAATTCGTGTGAATTGAATCAGATACGGCAATGGCTGCGCTGTAGGAAATATGAGTCCGATAATTAGTGACGCCCCAGCTGTTCCAACCGAAGGGTGCCCCCTCCGTCCAGGGAAGTTTCGGCACGATTGCAGTGTTGGCATCGGCAAAATCGTCCATCGTCTTGCGCCAATCTTCTCCGAAGCCAACAAATATTGTGGGCGAGGAAATCGTGTCACCCTTGACGGCACCGTGCGGCATCACATCCCCGGTCCAGCGGGTGTGTGCGCCGCCAAACACGCTCAATTGGTCGAGCCGATTGTTGGAACCGGACCAAAAGATTCCGGTCTTCCAGAGATTATGCGTCACGGAACCCACCACCAGGCCATGGCGGCTGAGATTGTCATAGAAGGCGGCCACTTCGTGGCCTGTATCGGAACCATTGATAATTTTGGCGCGATAGCTGACGAAACGATCATTGTCGAAGGGGACCCAGAGCGCGCGGACGTCGTGGTAGCTGCCCAGGTCCACGCCGCCGGCAGTGTCCATGACCAGCGGCGCCATCCAGTTGGCGCTCAGGTGCGAGCCAGTCATTTCGAGCCGCGTTAGAAAACTGTTCTCGTTATCGAGCGTAAACCACTGCTTCAGTGCCGGCAGATCGCCCGTCGTGGCGGTGACCACAACCTGGTTATCGCCCACGACGGCCCACGTGCGATAGCTGAAGTCGAGGCCTTTGATCTGCCGGCCGTTGAGGATGACACTACTGTAGAACCCGGCGATCTTGCGGGAATCCTTCCAAAAGAAATCAGTGGTGCCGGCCTTGAGGTTGAATTCGAGCCGGACGTTTCCGTTGGCCATCACCAACAGATCACCGGTTTGCTGGAATGAGGGCAACGCCGAAGAGCGGAGGGAGGCCAGAAGAGTGGCGAAGATGGCTGTGAAGACGAGAGCCTTGCTAGGTTTCATTGGGCACATTTGATCATCCAATCGGGTTCGTTCGGTGCCACATTAGTCAATTGGAGATTAAGGGGCGGACATCGCAGGGACGCTGCCGTACGTTGCGTTGCCAAACCCGAGGATTGGATAAAAAACCCACGGCAATAAAATCAGCCCGAATGCAAATCCACCGCCTTTCCCGAAGTTCCGGGAGATGGCAACCGATACAATAATGGCAATGACGATATTTACCACAGGGACGAGCAACAGGAAGATCCACCAACATTCCTTGCGTGCAATTTTGACCAGGCAATAAATATTATAAACTGGAATGATGCATCCCCACCCCGGCAGCCCGCCTTTTATCAAGACCTTCCACATACCAATGATAACTAGAATACAAACGGCCAAAAACAACAGCAGCGACACAGATGAAGTTAACGACGCAAAAAGAGGATGTTCATTCATATATAATTTGCTAACAGCACCCGCAAGGAATGAAAATCCGACACAAAATTATTGCCCTCGCAAAATTTCCAGGCGCCCATCGCTATAGAGCTGATTCAAGCTTTTAATTCCTCGGACTGAGCTGCCTGCCTGTTCCAATCTCCCAAAAGCGATCCTTTGATTGTCAGTTGTGCGGAATTTCTGAAACTTCACCCCGTCACTGTCTTGTTGAAAATGCATGTAACAAATTCAACAACAATGGCTGCAATCACAAGTTCATATAAATAACAGCCATGGGCCGAGTTAGGTTCGTTCGTTTTCGAATCCAAATGTCACGTAGCGCAATCATCTCGCCGCAACTGCCGAGTCGCACAAACGCCAAATCACATGTCGGATTTCGGTGCGGGCGGGTGCTGTACCGAAAAGTTATATGGCTACTCTTGTGCAAGTAATCGTGCTGATTGTCGGAATGGCTTTGCTCGGGACAGGCTGCTCTCGACGAGAGGCGGAACATGTCACAAAAACCCTCCATTCTCACCCCGTTCTCGTCGAGCCGAATGTGGAGATAGCAAAAGCCCGGAAGGGAATGACGAGAGCTGATGTTGAAGCTGCGCTCGGCAGCCGAGAAAGGACGATCAGACCACGTCGTTTTACAAAGGCGTCTGGGGCCGACTCGATACAAACGGTGTCGAATTCAACGCCAAATGTGTCATGGGCTTTGAAGGCGTCACGAGGGATGCCCTGAGGCACAGACACAATGTCGGGGAAAACATGATGAAATGAGGTCCAAATGAGAAAAATCAAGATCATCGGAACTGCGAGTATACTTGTCCTGTCATTAGTGGGAGCCGCCGCATCTGTCATCAGCGTTTCAATACCCGGCAACAGTCAAAACCCGCTCTGCCGGCCCTCCTATGATAACAAGTGGAACATCACAGTTTCTCAGTTTTCATTTAATACCAATGCCGGGATCGGTATCATCATGAACCCAGAATGGATTTCGAGCGATAATAACCAAGATTTTGCGCTCCATCAAAATAATGAGATTCAGCCCTCGCCACTGTACGCGGCTCCCAATGTGCCGGACCCTAAAACTGCTACTGTTACATACACTTTTGACCATCCCGAAATAATCAGTGGAGTTGAAATTGTTCAACATGTGAACGGCATCACAGAAGTGGAGGGCTTTTTAGGTAATTCGACGAACGCACTGGTCTCAATTGGTGCCGTTTTCGGCCCATCGGGCGATATCACCGACGGTACCTGGGTCGTTCCTTTTGATGGTACAGCACAAGTTTTAAATTTTAACAACACTCGTATTTCTGGGACGGTGCTGCGAGTCATTATTCGCAAGACGAGCCATCCGAGGGCTTTCGCAACGCATCGCATTTACCCGCTCGACGAGAAGGGCGTACCGATTCCTCTCGCGAGGACTACCTCCCCGCTTCTCGGAACGAGGGGATTTGGCTGGAGCACAAACACTCCAGAAGCGTTAATTGCGGACAGTGAATCACAATCCCCCCTTCGCTTGATCTTCCCTGCGTTCGTCTTTAACAGCAACTTTCAATTCTCGGTTGTGGGCGTGGCGGGTAGTCAATGCAAAGTTCAAACTTCCACGAACCTGAAGGATTGGGTCACGGTGCTGACCAATACGGTTCCGTTTACTTTCACCACGAACAAAAGCAATGCGGACAAGCAATGCTTTTATCGTGCAGCCTATTTGCCGTAGGGATCGACGATGCACTCCATCTTTGTTAGTGCCATGGGGAAAATGAGAATGACGGATCGTCCCCCGAAACATGAAACCTCGCTGCATCGGCATTTTGTCTTATTTTCGTTCGTTGGGTTCATCGTAAACTGTGAAGCGGTAAGAAAGTCACGATCATGAAATTCCATACGCTTGGCGAAATTCCATTCCGGAGCGATGACCGGGTGTTCAAACCATCACCTGTGCGTGAGGGTGTCTCATTCATCGTGTTTTTGGGGCTAGCCATTAGTCTTCTTCTGCTCGCAAGCGGCAAGGGGAAACTGCATTGGCTGGATCCTTTTATTTGTTATATCACGGCTGCCACTTTGGGACTGTTCGCGTGGCTCGCCTTCGGACGGTTTCGCGCCAGCCTGAAACCGACAAGCTGGCTGCTTCGCTGCAACGAGGACGGCATTGTCATCAAATACCGGTCCTTCTTAAACTGGCGTTTCCCGGTGGAGGACGTACAGGCCGTGAGCTTCGATTACTCCGAAATCGCATGGATCAGGACTGTCAAGGAGAAGCGCATCTCTCCTTCCACGGACGGTAAGGGTGGATCGACCAAGCAAACGCAACGTTTCGTTTTCTTGGATTTCTGCGTGGCCAATACTGACACCTCTGTTATCGAGGCACGATTGCAGGTTGAACAAAGTGTCAACCCGGCAGGTTTGACCATAACCCATGACTATCCTGTCGAAGTGCTGTCCGGCGGAATCGTTCAACTTCGGTGGAATGGGATAACCCCTTCAATCCGCGAAGCCATCGAGTGTCTTGGCCGGCATGTAAAAATTGCCGCCGCCGAATCAACAAAGCTTGACTTGACGCGCAATCGCAATCTCAGTTCGGATGAGGAGAAAGCCAAGATTGTTCAACTCGCCAAAAGCGGTGACAAAATGGGTGCGGTGACGCTGGCGAGACAAATTTACGGTTACAACTTGAGCGCAGCAGTTGCGTTCGTCGAGAAATTGCAATCTGGCGATGCCAAATCGAAATAATGGTCATGAAAAAAGTGGGCAGATTACGGGCCGGCTTTCAGTTGGCGCGGACAACCACGAGCCATCCGCATTGATGATGTATCAAAGAGACGTCATTCGTTCGCCTGTCTTGATGGTGAAACCACCTATTTCTCGAAAGGAACTGTAATGAATCATCTTTTCTTATCGCGACGGAACGGGCGATTGGAAAAACCTAGCCGAATGGAAACAATATGAATTGTAAAAATGAAACAATTACTTGGCGGATTTTTGATGCCGTGGGTGCTAAAAAGAAAAATGAGTGATTGTGGAAGGGTCAGTCCTAGCTAGGATTGACCCCTTCACCATTATTGTGTCTGCAAACGATTTAGAGACACAGTAAACAATTTGCGAATCGGACAACGCGTAAATTGTTTTTAATGTCCACATTATTTGTCAAATCCAAAGGAACGTGCAGCGCTTTTAATCTGGTAGAGTTATTAGTAGTTTTTGCAATTATTGCCATCATCGCCGCCCTTCTTTTGCCGGCTGTCAGCCGAGGTAAAAATGTCGCACGGAGGATGACATGCGCGAATAACGCCCGGCAAATTGACTTGGCAATTCTAGTTTATTGTGGTGACGGCAATGATAAGGCCCCGCTGGCAACAACGACTAATATGCCGCCTTGGATTGCGTACAAAGAATTAATAAAGAGCTATCTAGGATCCGTAACAGCCAACCCGCATCGTCAACGCTGAATGGACCCGTGAATTGCGGTTTTTTACTCTTTGATTTGAATTTATAACGCTTCACTGCTTCGAGATACCTCTGCACCCGGTTTGTGTCGCTCATCAATAGCGCCGCACAAGCATGGCCGGCTTCCGCCCATCCCTGGTTCACGTGCTGCGGATCACGTGCCCAATCGGGCCGAACCCGGCCATTCCAATGGTTGTTGATCATGGCCGCGGCGCCGCGCGCCCGTGAATCGTTTGGGGCAATTACACCGAACAGCACCGGCCAGAGCTGGGCCTGCGTGTCAGGGTACCACGTGTTCAGATTGGGCGCGGGATGATCTCCGTTTTCAAATTTCGCGACGCAAAACAAACGCGCCTTTGGATCATAAAGTTCAGTCAAAATGCCGCGTCGAACTCGTTCAGAGACGTTGTGATACTTGGCTGACCGTTGCGCATCATGAAAAACGTCCCGCTCCAGATTTGCCAGTGCGCAAAGACCGGCGAAGACCTCGCTGTTGTCCTCAACATATTTCACGTGGTAATCGCTCTTGGCCCAACAGAGCCCGTCGGATTGCTGTAAATTCAAAACCAGAGTAGCCAACTTTTCCACCCGTTTCTTTCGCTCGGGTGTATTGAACAATGAAGATGATGCATGCGCCTCGTACGCAGCCTGGAGAACCAAAAAAAATGTCGCGGCTGCGCTATCTGTCGCGTCGTTGTAGTGACAAAGAGAAGAATCGCCCGGCTTTACACAAGTCGTTTCGCCATCACCGTTGGCTCGATAAAAATGGTTATACGGCACACCGTCCGGCGCGCTTTGGCTATTGAGATGGCCAAAATACCAGTCAATCCATCGTTCGGCCACCGTCCACCCGTTTGGCGCCCGGCTTTGCAGCAGCCCAATGACCGCCAGGTTCGCCGAATAAGGGCTGACGCTGTAATATCGCTGGCCGTCCGCGCCAATCGCAGTCGGCCCATCGGCGTTTGCGATGGCCCCATAACTGGGCAGCGCCGGATTTTGAAACTGCCGGTCGCCAATCCAATGCGCGATTGCGAGGGTAGCGGGCGAAAGGCCGCTGTCTGCTTTTGCGACCCGCGACAACAACAGAATAGAAAGGAAGAGTATCTGGCCGGTTTTCATGCGAGCCGCTTTAAATTAAGGCTGCAAAAATGATCATTATTGGCGAAACAAAAACTTTCGCGCTGGCGATGGTAGGGACGGCGCGCTGCGCTGTCATCGCCCGTATACCGGGCGGAACTTGCGCGGGACAAGGTCCAACTACGCTCGTTGCGCCGGTGGCAGCGCCACTTGTGAAGAGCGCTGTCCCAAGGACGCCTGCGCTACGTGCCGGCTTCCGTTGCAGATTTCCCGATGCCCTGTCCATGGTCCAGGTTGATGAACTCTTTCGTCTTTGGAATGTGGCACACAATGTTAAACGTGCCGATGGGTTCCAACTTGGCGGCCCGAAATGCCAACCGCCGGTTTGGAAACTGCTTTCCTTTCAGCGGGTTTTTTGACCAATGATGAGTTTCGGTCAGATATTCCGAAGTTTCTTCGTTTTCAATCAGGATGCGCATAGGTGGAAAATCGGGGTCAACACCTCTTGGTGGGAAATATACCTATCACAACCGCGCCGTTACAAAATGGCCCCGTGATAACCGACCAGAGCAATACAACCAGTTTACGTCGCTGCATCCACAACGGTTGATGCCGGAAAAAGAGTTTTTCCAGCAGGCAAAGGGCCGAATGGTCTGGTTTGATACAATGTCCAACATGAGACTATTTCCGGAAATAGCCACAAATAAATCAATTTATTTTTCTCACAATTCGTTAATTGTTCGAGAAATCCTTAATCACTTTCCCAGGTATTTTGAGGGGTTACGAATCCGATCCAGTCGTTCGGCCTCAAATTTGTTGAGCGCCGACTGCCGCCGTGTTTGTTGGATGGCCGACGCAATCGATTTGGGCAACATGCAGATTTGTCTAACCATTTGAATGATTGTTTTCCAGATGAGTTTTAATGTATGCATGTGAGTCGATAAATCAGAAGCACCATCTTCAACATGCAGGCTATGACTTGAGTGAGCGATTTGCCATGGGGTATAACCCTACCGGGCATCCCCGCATGTGATCCTGGTGCTTGTGGCAATTTTATCGGACAAAATTTGAACACGGGGGGAACACTTCATAGCGGATACACATAAATTCCAGTCAATGCGACCCTGTCCTGTCGTGCGCAATATCAGGCGCTTCAGTCCATCGCCGCGAGCAACTCATCCAGGGAAACGGCGGCGAAGTTGATAGCGGAATCACTCATCGCATAAGGGATGATGAGTTTGCGTCCACGCAGCAGCGCGCCGCAGGTGTAAATGACATTCGGCACGTAGCCTTCGCGCTCCGCTTCATTTGGGCACAGTAATGGTTCGCGCAGTCGCCCAATAACGCGTGTCGGATCGTTCAAGTCGAGCAGGAACGCGCCGAGACAATATTTTCTCATCGCGCCCACGCCGTGGCTTAGCACCAGCCAGCCTGCTTCAGTTTCAACTGGCGAACCGCAATTGCCGATCTTGAAAAATTCCCACGGTTGTGCGGGCGACAGCAACAGTTTCGGATTGCTCCAAAAATGAATGTTGTTGGAAAACATGATTAAAATATTCTCGTCGTCCTGGCGTGAGAGCATCACGTATTGCCCGTTGATTTTGCGCGGAAACAAAGCCATGCCCTTGTTCTGCACAGCAGGGCCGTTGAACGTGCTGAATTTGAAACGTATGAAATCCGGCGTCTCCAACAATTGTGGCAGGGTAATTTTACCGTCATAGGCAGTGTAGGTTGCGTAGTAGTTTGAACTGCCGTCATCGTTCTGGAAATGGACAAAGCGCGCGTCTTCGATGCCGTTGCTTTGGCTGGGTGCGGATGGAAAAAGGACGCGCTGTGAAATATGGCTGTCGGGCGCGAAGTTCACTTCATAATTTGACTCCGCCAGCAACAGGATGCCGCGAGCTGCACGGGTCGCCGTGGCATCGGAGGTGTCAGTCAGACCTGACGCCAGCAAAACCGCGCGCAGTTCTTTCAAAGTGAAATCTTCATGAAGTTTATCCAGCACGCGACGGCAAAAATCATTTTGCACCCCCGCTTCTTCGAGTTTATGGGCAAACAATCCTTTGACGTAAGCGGCATTGGGTACGCGCTCCGGCTCCATCACTAAGGGTTCAGGTGGCGCAAGAATGATGTTCTGTTCCATGCCAATCATACCAGTGCGAAAGGTGATGGAGGAAATGTGTCCTTCGCCTGTGGCGCGCAAACTCAGGATGAAACGCAGCGCCCCCTGGGGCAGCCCGCTTTGATCGGGATGCGGGACAATGGAGGGATTAAACAGCGCAGCCGATTCCGGGGAATACTCGTGCATGAAGTAAGCGCCGATGAGCATCTGTTGTTCGGGCGAGGCCTTTCCGACAGGTTCGAGGTAAATCTTCACCTGTTCGAAGCGCTTTCGAAAAATGGATTCAACATGCTCGTGCCGGCTGATGAATTCACCCAGCACTTGGTTCAGCACTCTGGCAACTTCTTCTTCCGGCATGGCCATGACCCGCCCGACAATTCGCCGGGCAATGTCGTCAGTGCTGGGACGAAACGGACGCATCAGTACGCGCGAACGATCCGGGAGCAATGTCGGCCCAATGCGTTTGGCCTGGAAGGGAGATGGAACAATCGAAGGCATATATTTTGTTTTCCGCAGAAAGTTCAAATCCCGGCAATCATTTGCCGGACGGTTCGTTGAAACTGGTGAGCGAGTTTTGCAGTGCCTGCATTTCTGTGAGGGACAACAGAAAAGCCAGCGTGGATTCGGCCCCCTGATTTTGGCTCAACCGATCCATGTGCAAGCCGTCTCGACAACCACCAGTACCTGCATCATAAAGCGCGAGACCCAAATCATTTCGACCGAGGAACCACTCGAATATCCGGCGCGCCTCCAGGACCCAGAACATATCGCTGGTTGCCTGATACGCTTCAATGCAGGCAGAAATCGTTACCTGGGCTTCAATCGGCTGCTGATCGAAGTTCGCCCGTTCTTTCCCGCGCGCAAAAAATCCGTTCGAACCGATAGGGCGAAAGGAGCCGGTATCCGAAGTCTGAATTTTGGTCAGCCAGTGCAAGGTTTTAAGACCGAGATCCAGCATCGTTTTATTATTCAGGCAGCGTCCACTGAGAATCATCGCATGCGGCAGCTTCGCGTTGGCATAGGAGACGACTTCTTCAAACCAGTGCCAGTCATCCGTGGCTGCATCAGCATAGCGTTGCATGAGTTTCGTTGTGAGCGATTCGCGGATCTGGTTCGCACGCCGGTCGCCGCTGAAACGCCGCAGATATTCGTCAATGCCGATCAGCGTGAAGGCCCAGGAGCGAGGCGAGGCAAATTCGGCGGCCACGGGTAACGCCTGCTCGAAGAGTTGCGCCGCGAGCGCCTGAAAACTTCCCGATCCGGCTTGTGACACACATAATCCCAGTGCCCATAACGCGTGACCCTGGCAATCTTCCGAACCGATTTCCTCCCGCCAGCGCCGGTCAAAGTTCATGAAATTACGGAAACGTCCGTTCTGGCGGTCAAAGGCGTGATTGAGAAAAGCTGCGTAGGTGGCGGCATGCACGCCGAGTTCCTGCGAACCGTATCCCAATTTTTGCAGCATCAAGGCCAGCACCAAAGCGCGGGCGTTGTCGTCTGTGCAATAGCCTTCGGCGAAATTTGGCACGGTGAAACTCGCGTGCTGAAAAATGCCGGTCGAATCGCTCATGCGAAACAGATGGTCCAGTTTTAATTCCGGCAATTGACCGGGCTGTTCGTCGAGCGTCTTAATGGGAGAAGATTTTCGCCCGATAAAATTGTGATTCTGTCGCGCCTGTTCGAATGACTTCACATAGAGTTGTGCGACGCGACTCCATATCATCTCGCGCCCCAGTTTGTAGGCATTCTTGCGCATCGAATGGCGAAAGGGGTCGTCCCGCAGCAATTCAACCACGGCGCTGGCAATGGCCTTTGCGTTGCGAAAGGGGACGAGCTTGCCGCGCTCTGCCGTCAGCAATTCCGCGGCGTGCCAGTAGGGCGTGGACACCACGGCGTTTCCCGCGCCGAACGCGTAGGCCAGCGTGCCTGAGGTGATTTGCGATTCGTTCAGATATGGCGTCAGATAAATATCCGCCGCGCCGATGAACCTCATCAGTACTTCCAGCTCGACAAAGCGATTGAAAAAAACGACATGCTTTTGCACATCGAGATCTTTCGCGAGCCGGTCCAGGCTCAAGCGGTAAGCCTCGCCTTCATTACGCAGCAGATTTGGATGGGTCTGCCCCAGCACGATGTAAACGATATTGGGAAATTCGCGGATGATGTCGGGCAACGCGCGCAAGGCGAACTCCACACCCTTGTTCGGCGATAGCAACCCGAATGTGAGCAGCACTTGTTTGCCCGCGACACCAAATTCATCTTTAAAATAATTCGGGTCGGCAAAAGGCATTTCGGGAATGCCGTGCGGGATCAAATCAATTTTTGCCGCCGGCGCTTGATAAACGTCGCCTAGAAATTCCCGCCCTCGTTCGCTCATCACAACCAGTCTGGTCGAAAGGCGGATCAATTCGCGCATCACGCGTCGTTGCTCTGTATTTGGCTCGCGCAACACCGTATGCAACGTTGTGACAATCGGCATTTGCAATTCGCGCAGGAGCGCCAGCACATGGCTGCCCGCCTGCCCGCCAAAAATACCAAACTCATGCTCCAGGCAAACCACATCCACGCCTGTGATATTCAGAAAATCCGACGCGCGCAGATAGGATGTCAGGTCCTGCTCTTCAATTTCAAAGCGCACCTCTGCCGGATAATCGTATCCGTCCGCAATATCATTAACCGGCACAACAAGACATTGCATCGCCGGAAACCCCGCCGCCACCGCGCAACGTAAGTCGCTCGTGAATGTGGCGATGCCGCACTTGCGCGGCAAGTAATCGCCGATGAAGGCGATTTTGCGAATGTCAGAAGCGGATTGCATGAATCATTTTCGAGCCGGGCCAGTTGATGCCGGCACGGCGTATTTTCATAAAACAGCACAGTAATCGGATCAACGCCTGGTTGCTATGGGGTGAATACCCCATAGAAAATGTTGGATGCGAACAGGACGTTTTTGTCCATGCTCGTTTTTGAAACGGCCTCCGGATTTGATCGGGCTAAATGATCGTCAACTGAACACTGCTCTCGATGATGCCGGTGCTGATGGCGTACCGGGTGAGGCCAGCCGTGTCGTGGATATCGAGTTTTTGCATTAGATGCCCGCGGTGTTTTTCGACGGTCTTGACGCCGATGCCCAGTTCCGCGGCGATTTGTTTGTTAGCCTGCCCCTCAGCGATCAATTGAAGCACTTCCATCTCACGCGACGTCAGTTGGGCGGATTTCTTATTGAGCCGGCCTGTACGGCCAGAGAAATGCGCGTTGAGGCGATTAAGACGCTTTGCTATCGCAGGAGCAAAAAAGGTTTTCCCTTTTTGAACTTCCCTGATGGCCCGGCACACTTCGTGGGAGGAGGTCTGTTTGAGCAAAAATCCCACCGCACCGGCCTTGGTCGCATCGTTGAGATAAGCGTCATCGCTATGCGCAGAGAGAATGAGCACTTTGGCGGCAGGAAAAATCTTGAGGATTTGCCGGGTGGCCCCCAAACCATTGAGCAGTGGCATCGCGATATCCATCAGCACCACGTCAGGACGAAGTTTTTTGACCAGGGCGACTGCCTCACGCCCGTTTTGAGCTTCGCCGACGACTTCCAGACTGGTATCCAGTTCGAGCATCTTGCGAAATCCTTCGCGCACGATGAGGTGATCCTCCGCCAGCAGAACAGTAATTTGTTTCATAAAACTTCAAAGGTGATTTCAGCGGTTTCTCGCAGGGATCTTCCCGTGCCGTTTGCCAATGGGAATTTGTGCGGTGATGACCGTACCCTTGCCCGGCGCGGATTGGACATCAAAATAGCCTCCGACCATCTCCACACGCTCACTCATTCCGAGCAATCCAAGGTGTTTTCTTCCACGGGAAAGCATGACCCGTTGTGCCTGGAAGGATCTGCCGTCATCTTTTATTTTCATGCAAATGCAGCCTGGCAATCTCTCGATGCTCACTTCTACCCGGCTGGCTTGCGCGTGACGGGACACATTCGTGAGCGCCTCCTGCGCGATGCGGAACAGAACCGTGCGCCTGGCAGTGTCCAACTGCTCCACTCCCGCAAATACCTTCAAATGAACGTGAAGGCGTGTGCGTTTGGAAAAGAGTTTCACAAACGAATGCAGGGCGGGAATCAGTCCCAGATCATCCAGCGCCGCCGGCCGTAGTTCACGGGCGAACTCATGCACAATGTTCACCGATTTTTCCACCAGCCGCTGCGTGCTGGCAATGTTGCGGTCAATCCCCCTGGTGTTGAGCGCAGCTTCTTTTTTCAGGGCGGCCAGCCGGATGTTTATACCGGTCAACGTCTGGGCGATGACGTCATGCAACTCATGGCTGATTTTTTTTCGTTCATCCTCCTGCGCCAGCAAAATCTGACGTGACAATTGCCGTAACTGCTCCTGCTGGCCGTCTGACTTTTCCAGCAATTGCGCGTAATGACCCTCACTTTTTTTGAGGGCTTCTTCCGCTTCTTTGCGCTGGATAATCTCCAGGCCCAATTCTAAATTCGAGGCCGCCAGTTCCACCGTGCGACTGCTTAGAGATTCAATGAATTTTTTTAGGCGGGCGGCTGCTTTCCGGGCATTGCGATGCGTTTTTTCGATCGGAGTGATGGCCACGGCAAAGAAAACTCCTGCCTGCCTGATCAGCGCGTCCCTTTTGCCTGCCGGACATCCCGGCAATACCTCTGTGATTAAGGTTTGTTCATGGAGTTTGGCGAGATCAAACGTCTGCAATCCAGCAGTGAGCGCCTCGCTTCCCAGTCCTCGCGCCGGCGCCAGGTTTGCCCCACGGCCCCGCTTCAAGTGTGCCAGCAACGCCGCCTGGTAGCGTCGCGACAGACTGAGGAGCTTGCGTTTCATAAACTGCTGAACCGACGTGCGACTTGTCGCACGGACTTCGCCGATTTTATTACCAGTCGCTGCGTGCTGGCGATTTCATTCTTAAGGTCTTTGGCGTTGTTCCGGGCGTCTTGTTTTAACGACAGCAGCCGGATGTTGACGCCCAACAAAGTCTGCGCTATTTCATTTTGAAGTTCCCGGCTGATCTTTTTCCGTTCATGCTCCTGTGCTGCAAGCGCCTGGTGGGTTAATTGGCGCAAACCATCCTGTAATTGCAAGGATTCCTTCAATCGTCTGGCAATATACTCGCCACTTTTCTTGAGAGCGATTTCTATGCCTGTGTGCCGGGCAATGCCGCGTCGCAAGAGGAGATTCGCCGCGGCCAATTCTGCGGTACGCCGGTTCGGCGTTTCGTTCAACCATTTTAATTCAAATTTACTTTCCAGCGTGGAGTGATGGGTCTCTATCAGCGGGGTGATGGCTTTGGCAAAAAAAATCTCTGCCTGTTTGATTATGCCACTTTTACTTTTCGATATTCCTAATGTTGTGAGGGCATGCTCGTGAATCCGGGCCAGCTCCAACGTCTTTAGCCCGGCGGCAACCGCCAGTTGTCCCAATTCTATTGCCGGCTGCAAATTCACCTGACGATCCGGATTCAAGTATTTCCGCAGAGCCAGCCTATATCGTCGTGACCATCTGAGTAGTTTTTGTTTCATGTCAGTCCGCTGGCTTCGGCTATACTTTCCGGGATCCTTCATCTCTTAAAGGCAGTGCTCTAACGGCGGTAAATGTCGGCTCATTATTTCAATCTGTACATGGGGTGAATACCCCATGGCGATGCCCCGCTCGCCGGCCTATTCTTACCGGATGATTCAACACAATGGCCGTCCGACTTTTGGTTTTAGCGGAAATTCTTGTGAACCCTGAACTTTTAAACAAGGCGCTGGAGAAAGTTGGTAATCCCAACACTCTCGTCAATCTAATTTCGCGCCGCGTCCGTCAACTAAATTATGGAGGTGGCGGAATAAGCCGCCCTCTGATCTCCAACCCCGGTAATTTGGGCGTGGCGGACATTGCCCTGCGCGAAATTATCGAGGGAAAAATGGGCTGGGAAATGCCTGAAACGGTGCCGTTGATTCGCCCGGTGCCCAAAAAACGAAAAAGGCATTAGCCGTGATCAGAGCCATCAGGCCGGTAAATGCAAAATCAGCAGCCGCGCCGGGTTCTTGACGCCAATCCTCAAGGGGACCTGATCGTTTGGATGCCGAAAGAATAGACAAGGCAGAGAGCGGCGTCGTATGATAAAAGGAAAATGAAAGCTCAAATCACCGAAGTAGAAATGAGGGGAATGGTTGACGGATTGAAAGTAAAAAATCCGGACATAACCAGCGAACACATCGTCAGAATGGTCCGTCTTAATTTCGAATGCGAGGGTTTTGGATGGAGCGAAGATTTGGAAAGAAAGGTCAAGTATTGCATCCACATAAATCCAAGTTAAGGCAAACGTGACGGCGGAATATTCAAGGGCAATTTGAGGGCCTGTTCACTGGAAAGGGGCAGGGGACCGGCAGGCAGGTAGGTGTTGAGGAGGACGCCGCCGGGCGTGCTCTGCGTTGCAACCAGCGAGAAGCCGCGTGGCGGAACGCCATTTTCGAACAGCCGCTTTCCTTTGCCGAGTATTACCGGAAAGACCCACAGGCGATATTCGTCCACAAGGTCGGCTGCAATCAGTGTCTGCAGCAATTCACTGCTGCCCCAAACGTCATCCAAACCGGCGTTGCTGGCATTTCTGCTGGCACTTTTGCTGGTGTTCAAATCGAGCATTTCTCAACTTGCGATCTGGTGGAATCTCTTTATTGGGTCTTGTCAGGCCCGTGTCTCCGTGCGCGCTGTCCACGCTCCTGCCGGGAGTAAATGGCCACGTCACGGGCTCAGGCCGATGAGCCGCGTCTTCAATCTGATAGGTATGCGTCCGTTTGCAGTGCGATCCCTGCAGCGGACGCATTTGTTTTGGGTTTAGCTTGCGTCCGCGTCAACATTGACTTCGAGCAAGGACGTCTCCCGAAAAGTGGTTAATTCGCATAACGCGCGTTTATTGGATTTAACGAATAAAATGGTTTTATGCGTTATGTCCGATATTGACATGTTATCGGCTCTGGCGCATAATGGGCACATGAACGACCTCGCCCGCAATCCGAAGCAGATTGGGAATATCATCCGCCGCGCCCGGAAAAAGCGAACGTTGAGCCAGAAGGAGCTAGTGCTTAATTGCATAAATTAACGATAGTATTTCGCAACTGGGATCCCTTCACCTCCCGCTTGCGCCACTTGAAGGGTTTGGCCTTCGGGTTATAGGTCGCAATAAACGCCTCAATGGCTTGGCGTAACTCCGTCAC
>DATAST010000033.1:0-8593 GCA_036269115.1 Verrucomicrobiia bacterium
AATTGAACGACTTTTTCGACGGCTCAAAGGTTATCGCCGGGTCTTTTGCCGATTCGACAAGCTCGACGCTCTGTTCACGGGATTTATCGTCTTGGCACTCATTGTCGAAGCTTTACGGCTTTAGTGTTAACAGGCCCTAGTTCAAGTTGCCCAACGACTAAATAAATCATGCTCAACCGTTCGGCGAGCTGTTCAACAAACCGCCGCAGGATAAAGATCAATGGCTCAGCCGTTTCCACCTCGTTTTCAAAATCAATATATTCAGAAAAATTCTCAGGTGGACTGGCAAGCTTGAGAGGACGGACGGACTCCGGGGAAAGTAGATTAAACAAATCCAGTGCTTGCGCACCAAGCCTTTCTAAAGTTTCATCCCTGCCTAGCGCCTGAAATTGTCCAATGGTGTGGATGCCCCACCGCCCAAGGATGGCAAGAATCTGGCAGCGAATCCATAATAGCCGCGACAGAATACGTCCTTCAATTTGTGTCACGTCCAGGGAATCATTACCGTCGATAAGTGCGATGATTTCATTCTGGCTGGCCCCCGTTGAAAGCAGTTCGCGAATCAACATCGCACTGCCAGAACCACCTGGGGGGGCCGATAATTTCCGTGAGCGCGCCTTTGGGCAACCCGCCTTGCAAAGGATTATCGATCTGTGGAATACCCGTTGGCCAACAATTGTTTTTTTCAGCGGGGCTTTGAAGGCTCATGCGTGCCCCCGGAAATCGTTCGGAGAGCATCTGCCTTAATTGAATGACATTGGCCGGCATCATGGCGTTTAATAGTTTATACTCGTACTCGGGCCGCGCAAGAGCGCGGGCGAGTCGCGGAAAGTTTCTCAGGAGGCGTTGGACAATGGCGGTCCAACCCCGCGAATTATCTGCTAAAAGCATGGGGAAGTCTGACAACGCCTGGGACTGCGGCGTGACTCATCGCGTTCCGAATTGTCTAAACAGTGCAAGGCCAATTTGATGCAATGAGCAATAAGCCAAACGCGAAACCCAGGTTAGCACGACTAGGTCACAATTTCTGCATACCGAAAATGTCGGGCTTTCTAACAATTCTTTGGACAATATTCGTCGGACTGCCGCTAACGATTTCGGCGCATTTGTATACTCCTCCCTCGTACGCAATTCTTTCTGCTGACAACAAATCTATGCTGGTCATGTGCTCGCCCATAGACACCAATTGGGATTCGGGGTGTATTTTTACGCTTCCATCCGGTCAACAAATCAATCTACGAGAACGATTCAAAACAAATGGAGTTTATCGGTTGGATAATTTCGAATGCGTTCAGCCACTTGATTGGTTCGCTGACCAGAGCGAATTATTTGCCTATGGAGGCTTCGACATTTTAGTCCGCTTGAACCAGTTCGCCGTGGAAACACAAAATAAAACTAATTGGTCCTGGTGTTTGAGGTTTTATGATCAAGGTAAGGTGATAAAGCAGTATCAAGTGAAAGATTTGGTGGCAATCCCGCACGCACTGTCTCTGCCCGAGACGTCGTATGGCTGGCATACCGTTTGGTACGAATTGGGCGCCTTTACCAGCGGCGAAGGATTGTATCCCCTTACCGGTTCTTGTTCCAGCCAATGGCAATTTGTTTTAGTCACGGAGCCTCAATTTTTTGGCCCGATGAAATTGTCAAATGGAAATGTCTTTGTATTTAACGTTTTTACCGGCGACATCGTTCAGCAATGGCGACATCATCCTTTGGTTAAATTTTTAGTCGTTGCCTTTTTGTTTGTGGCTCTATGCTTTTTGGCATTGGTTTATTCCCTGAAGATTTTCAGGAAGCTCTTCCACAAATTGCGACCGAAGAACGTTTGAAAGAATTGTTTTTCACGCCTTCTAAAATTGAACACGATGAAACTTCCAAACTCAACGATTTGAAAACAATTAACGAAGTCGCATCGTCGCCGCCGCGCGAGGCAAAAACTCCACGCGCCCGCTATTTCCTGGTTTTAGACATCGGCATGTTGACTCTCGCGTGCGTTCTGCAAGCGCTTTCGTTGACCGGGTTGACCTGGCACGAATGGCTGGGATTTTTGCTCTGCGCCCTGGTGCTGTTCCACGTGATTCTGCAATGGCCATGGTTCGTCACGGAATTTCGACGGCTCTTCACGCGCGGCGCATACCGGACGCGCGTCAACTCTGCCCTCAATTATTTGCTCTTTATCGCCATGGTGGCCGTGCTGGTTTCCGGGCTCCTGATCTCCAACCAAATCGCCCCGCTGATCGGCGGCACATTGGGCCGTCCCCGTGTTTGGAGCGAATTGCACGGATGGCTCAATTTTACCCTGATCGTGCTTGTCGGCCTGCATTTGGCCATGAACTGGGATCGAATCCTCGGCGCACTACGACGGCGAACTGTGCCATTACCGGGCATGCCGGCACCGGGAAAATTTGTGTGGCGCGGCGCGATCGTGCTATTCGCGGCGTGTCTCATCGCCGCCACGGCATACGCGACGATGTCTGCGATGTTAAAACCCGAGCCGCGTGAAAAAAGAGCAACATTGCAAACGGCGAGCGTGACTCAAACAGCGAGCCCGACTCAACCGCCGCCGCCTCGCAAAGGGCGTCCTCAATCGTTTCGCGCCGGACTGCGGGAATTGGATGGCGATGTCTTGATTATCATCTTCGTCGTGATCATTGGACGATACGTGCTGCGCATCCATTTGTAGGTGGCAGTTCTTTTCTCCCGAATGGCTACAGTATTTTTTAAACCGCTAAAATCCTCGTCGTCCTCGTCCTCGAAAATGCGGAAGAGGAAGCCGACCGACGAGCTTTGAATCCTGCGCCATCGGCTTCAATCGCCTCGTTTCCTCAAAAAACCTCAATTTCCCCAATAAAACGCGGGATTCGGCTCTCGTTTCCCGTTGCATTTCCTATACAAAAAGAATGTGTATAGGTCGGGCAGGTCTCAGTGAATCCTCACCCAAAAATGTTTGTCCCCCGTCGCCAGTGGCACCGCCAGTCAGTTTGTTGCAACCCTGTTGCGGCTTTGTTGCAGATTTGTTGCGGTTTAAATCGTTGATGCTTACCGTTGTAGTCCCGAAAGCATTCGGGATTGCGGGTTTTTAGACCTCATATCTCAATTTACCCGATTAAGATATTCAGCCATGCAGATTGCATGAGCAAAATCCTCTCACGCGAATAAATACTGAAGGATTTTCACAGAAAACCGAAATGGCATTCAAATCGCTATTAGCGTGGCAGTGAGCGAGTATGGCTGAGGCGTCAAAACGATTCACCTATACTGTAACAAAAGGCACTCAGCCAACTCGCTTTCTTTTAAAATACTTACGGTTATGCACGAGAATTGGATATATCTGCAGTGTGCGAAATGGGGTCGTGTCACCTTCGGCAAAGAATCGTTGAAAGCTATTTTTACTGCGACGGATCGAAACCTCTTGCGACAACTCAAAACCTATTGCTCCAATAGAAAACTGAAGATGCAAATGGACCGCACAAAGTCACTCTTCACGTTTCAAATTAGGGGAAATCAATTAAACCTGGTTCATTGAATTGGCGCACCGCGACCGTCACTCGAACCCATTAAGGAACGCGGCAAATTCCTGGTCTTTGATATTGAGCATGTGTTTTTCTTCAGGGTAAACGCCATTCCGGACCTCGGTGTGCAATGCCTTGAAGGCTTCAGCGCGGAGGAGTTGGACACGCGCTTCCTCTTTGCCGATGTTCCCGTAAACTTTTGCATGACGCGGAATGTGGCCGGTGTTGGTGCCCAACACGTCGGTCGCAAATAGATATTGCACGGTGCCGCCGCCACTGCCCATCGAGATCAGGATCAGTTTTTCGAGCCGCCGATTGATTTCCTCCGCCACCCTGGCCGGAACGATTTCGATTTCCACACCAATCGCTCCGGCATCCTGATACGCCCTGGCCGCGTCATAAACCTGTCGAGCCTCAGCGGCCGTTTTGCCAATCGCGCGCACACCTCCAACCCAGGTGGATCGGTAGGGCACAAAACCGACATGCCCGATCACCGGAATATATTCCCGCGCCATCGCCTCGACGCATTTCATGCTCAAGGCTGAATACACAGCATCCGCACCGAGATTCATCAACCTGAAACCTGCCGACACCGCCTGCTCCGGGCTGGCGGCGTGGGGGTCATTCACGTTGTGAGCAGCGACGATAAATACGTCTGGAACCGCCGGACGGATGACTGGCAGATCCTCCTCCATGCACATGATCATTTCCACTCCGGCTTCGGCGCAGGCCAATGCTTCGTTCAAGTTGCTGGTCCGGATTTCCGTGAATGTCCGTCCGCTTTTCTTGGCGGCGAAAAGGTCATGGATGGTTAGTTTGGGCATAATCCTATTTTCTTGTCATTGTGGAGGCCGCAGATTGTACCGCTTTCTACAATGAAAGCGGGGCTAAATCAATTTTATTTGCCGGATCGTGAATTTTCTGGCAGAAACTTTTGAAGGGCATGCCACCACTGAGAATATTTTGCTTATCCATGGCCATGGCATGGTGTCCATTGCTCGCGTCCGCTACCGATGCTTCCCACGCCACGATTGATTCCAATCTTGTTTTGAACATAAATGGGCAGAAGGTGTTTCCGATTGGCTTTTCCCCGCCGCCGCCACCGGACGGCAAGACGCCCGGCGGTAAAAACGCCATTGAAGAATTGGCGGACGCCGGCGCGAATTTTATGCGCACGGGCTCGCAACATGATTCCTGGAACGAACAGACTTTGCAGCGCGAACAGGAATATTTGGATGTGGCCGCACGTTACGGGCTCTTTTGCATGCCCTACCTGAAGGAATACGCCCGCGTCTCTTCCGATGCCCATGCGGCCAAACTCCGGATGCTCATCAACCGTTTCAAAAACTCTCCTGCCCTCGGCGCCTGGAAAGGCGCGGATGAACCCGAATGGGGTAATATTCCTCTGGCGCCGCTATTGCGCGCCCGTCAAATCATCCGCGAAGAAGACCCGGACCACCCGGTCGTCATCATTCAAGCTCCGCGTGGCACGGCGGAATCACTTCGCAAATATGACGCAACGGGTGACATCATGGGCGTGGACATTTATCCCGTCAGTTATCCGCCCGGCACCCACTCGCTGCTGGCCAATAAAGACATCAGTTTGGTCGGTGACCATGCGCGTATCATCTCCGAAGCCGTCGAGGGCAAACAACCGTTCTGGATGATTCTCCAAATTTCCTGGAGCGGCGTTTTGAAACCCGGCAAAACGCTTCGATTTCCGACCTTTCCCCAGGAACGCTTTATGACCTATGAGGCGATTATCAATGGCGCGCGCGGATTATTTTATTTTGGCGGTGCGAACGAAAAATCGCTTTCGGCGCGAGACGAGGAATTGGGCTGGAACTGGACGTTTTGGAAAAATGTGCTGGAGCCGGTCATCGAAGAAATCGGCACAAAAAGTCCACTCTATCCTGCACTCGTGGCACCGAACTCGATGTATCCCATTAAAGTGTCTGGCGCGGAACCGACTGGCGCACGGAGCGCGGCTGTGTCGAAGACCAGCCGCAGCATTCCCGAAAGTTTCGGCGCGGACGAAATCGAGTTTTGTGCGCGCGAGGCGAATGGAGAATTATTTTTGCTCGCATGCAAACGCCAGGGCAAAACCCAAAAAGTCGAATTCAGCGGTTTGCCGGGTTCGATCGAGTCCGGCGATGTGCTCTATGAAGCGCCGCGAACTATTGAAGTCAAGCATGGCAAATTCACCGACTGGTTCGCGCCGTTCGACCTGCATATATATCGGTTCAAAGTTAAGAAAATGTGACGATGCACAGCCAAAGAGCAAAGTTCGCCTCGTATTAAAATAAATCCTTTGTTTTGCCCGAGTTGGAGAAACCCGGAAATGTCCGATTCTTTGCTATGGATGTCCGAATCTGGGAGGACAATTTGGCCGAATCTTCTAAAATTTCACAGGTTGAAGCAGCCGCGAGGGACATACGGCACTATAGTTTGTCCACTCTCCCGCAATTTTAAAGCGCCTGAGTTTCTTTCAAAATTGCGCAGCTGCACGGCCATTGCGATGACTTTGAAATCCAGTCTTTTGGCGACAACAGTCGCCGTGTTAACAATTGCAGGATCGGCGAAGGCTGCTCTTACGATGAGCGGCTCATTGGGTGTTATCGATTTTCCCGGTGGAGGATCGTTTACGTCTTCGTCGCTCATCCTGAGTCCGTCTACGGTGATATCATCCACCACCGGGACCTTTCAGTCGCTCGTGCCGCTTTTCAGCAGTCTTGCCTCTTATACCGGCACGCTGACAGGTTTGTCATCTACCCCCAAAACCGAGGACATCGATAATTTTTTTGTATTCCCGGCATCGAGCGATCGCTTTGAGTTTAATCTAGGCGCGCTATCGGAGACCGGATACAACGCCAATTCTCAATCTGCTTCATACATCGGCACGGGCACGCTCGTTGATACTCTCGGCATCTATGCCGTTAGCCCGGCGACCTTCGCGCTCAGCTTTTCCGCCCAGGGCAATTATAGTTTCGTGCTGTCCACGCCGATTCCAGAGCCGAACCAATACGGAATCTTTAGCGGCGTTTTTGCTTTTCTGCTCGCCTCATTTGGCCTGCTCCGCCGGCGCAAATTTGCCCGGCTATAATCAACGCCTTATTTCGAGGAAGACAACGGCGTTCCACGCCAATCAGACGCCCAGCGTGATGGCACCGGTCCCATCAAAAATTCGAGGGAGCCTCCCGCCACCATTTGCCGATACGTGATATAGGGAACATTCAGCGGAGAACCGTTTAATCTGGCGGATTGGACATACTTGTTTTTTGAAGAATTGTTGACCGTCCTGATTGTAAAAGCGCGTCCGTTTGGCAGGCTTAGTTTTATTTTTCCGAACACCGGACTGCCAATCATATAGATACCAGAAGCGGGATTGACCGGATAAAAACCCATATCCGCAAAAAGCAGCCACGAGCTCGTTTGCCCGCAATCGTCATTGCCCGGCAGGCCGGATGCCGAACTGTCGAAGTTGGCCAACGCAGCGCGGACGAGACTCTGGCATTTGGCGGGTTCCCCGCTAAAATCGTACAGATAAATATAGTGATTGCCGGGCTCGTTGTTCACGAGCCTGTTTAAATCTGTCGTCCTGGCGCTGAGAGTATTATTGAATTTTTCAGCCCCACCCATCAATTCAATCAATCCCGGAACATCATGCAGTACGGCAAACGTGTATCCGTTCTGGCCGCCTTCAGACCAGCCATTCCTTGCCGGCGCCCAGGTGCCGTCGGCATACCGAGAATTCATCAGACCGGTCGCAGGATTAAAAATATTTTTATAGTTCAACGAACGTTTGAGAAAAAACTGATAATCATCCGTCCTCCCGACCGTCCTCGCAATTTGGGCCGCGCACCAGTCGTAATAGGCGTGTTCGAGCGTGCACGACGCCGCTCGCGCCGTCCAATTCTCCGGGACATAACCGTATTTCATTTCGTACGTCAGCCCTTCACGCGCGGAATACGGTTTCCCCTGCGAACGGTCCGGCCAAAATTGCGACGTATCCTCATTGGGCGGCGTCATGGCATCCTTGTAAACGGCCTGATAAGCCAGATTGTAATCGAAGCCGTGAAATCCCTCGCAAATCGCCTCAGCCACCATTGAATCGGCCGGAGTGCTCAGCATAATGTCGGTGTAGGACGGATTCGGCCATTTCGGCATCCAGCCACCTTCCTGATAGTCATTGAGCAAGGCCTGGATCATGCCATCGATGCGTTCAGGACAAACGAGCGTCAGAAAAGTGAATTCCGCCCGGAAAATGTCCCATCCCGAATAATCCGTGTAGGCGATACCGTTGTGAATCTGATCGTCAAATGCGCTATAGTATCGGCCTTGCTCGGAAAATGCTCTCGGGTAAAGCAGGCAATGATACATGCCGGTATAAAATTGGACCCGCTGGTCGCGCGTGCATCCGCCAATCGAAATTCTGCCCAACTTCTCGTTCCAGGCACGTTTCAAATTTGCTTTCACGGTACCAAAATTCCAACCGCGAATTTCAGCGGCCAAATTGGCGCGCGCCTGGTCAAGGCTGATGAAGGACGTTCCCACCTTAACTTCGATGACGTCATTCTGTGCAGTCGCGAATGTCGCATAGGCGCCAACGTCTTTGGCTAAAGTATTCGTCGCGCCGGGATTGACGGTTCGGTCCTGCCACGTGCCAAAACCCGCAAAGGGCCGGTTGATTTGAACGACAAAGTATCCTTTGAAATTCGGCAACTGCAATGAGGTCAGTTTGGCATCTATCCGATCGGGATTATAACCGGTAATCTCCTGGCCGATGGCATTAACCGCAACCTCGCCGGTCACTCCCTGCCGCGTCGCTTCCACAACCATGCTCGCATTGGTGTTCCTGGGGTAAGTAAAGCGCAGAATCGCACAATGCTCCGTGGCGGTCATCTCCGACTTGATCTTCCTTGATTCGCCGGCATCCATCGAAACCGAATAATAGTAAGGGCTCACGACTTCGTCTTTATGCGAGAAGTACAATCGCCGTTCGTTTTCCCGAGTTTTGATGGAGTCAACTTCAGGCATCAACGAGACATAGCCATAATCCCCCATCCAAATGGCGGCCTGAT
>DATAST010000034.1:0-2031 GCA_036269115.1 Verrucomicrobiia bacterium
GCCCCAGAATCCAATGAAAAACACCCTCACCAAACTTTCCGCGCTCATTGCCTTCACGCTGCTCTACGTCAACGCCAATGCCCAGCCCACAAATCGCACCCTCGACCTCTATTGGAACGACGTCGAAGGCGGCGGCGCAACCCTGATCGTCACACCCGCCGGCCAATCCATCCTCATCGACTCCGGCAATCCCGGCCCGCGCGATTCCGACCGCATTTTCAAAACCGCCCAAATCGCCGGCCTGAAGAAAATCGATTTCTTCATTCTCACCCATTTTCACACCGACCACTTCGGCGGCATCGCGGAATTGTCCAAATTGATTCCTATCGGCCAGGTTTATGACAAAGGCATTCCCGACACGGACTCCGACCATCGCCCCAATGCCACCAACTGGGTCAACGTCATCAAGCCCTATCGCGAATTTGCTGCCGACAAGCGCAACCTCCTTCATCCCAACGAAGTTTTTCCGCTCCGGCAATCCGGCCTCAACCTCACGCTCCGTTGCCTCGGCGTGCAACAACAATTCGCCCCGCCGCCAGCCGGCGCCGGAAACAATCCCATCTGCAGCGACGACGTCACGAACAAGCCCGTCGATACCAGCGACAACGCAAACAGCGGCGTCTTCGTCCTCGACTACGGTCCGTTTCGATTTTTTGACGGCGGCGATCTCACCTGGAACATGGAACGCCAGCTCGTCTGCCCCGTGAATCGCGTCGGCCAGGTGGATGTCTATCAGGTGGACCATCACGGCTTGGATTTGAGCAACAATCCTCTTCTCATTCACAGCCTCGCGCCGACCGTCTCCGTCATGAACAACGGCGCGCGCAAAGGCACCGCCAAATCCACCATCGAAGGCTTGAAATCCTCGCCCGGCATCCAGGCCATGTATCAAGTCCACAAAAACGTCCGCGCCGACATTGAGGATAACACCGCCGACGAATTCATCGCCAACCTCGAAGAAAAATGCCCGGGCAACTACATCAAACTCTCCGTCGACCCCTCCGGCAAAACCTACATCATCTCCATCCCCGCCACCGGCCATTCACGCACCTATCAAACGCGAGACAAAAAGTAGGACAGGCATCCTGCCTGTCTCCATATAATTCGGCGCGGCAATGGAAAGAATGGCGGCCCCGCGGTCTCGCCTTTTAATCAAGGCCTCCAACTGCCGTAATTCCCCGGCGCCAGAGTTGGCAACCACTGCCAGAAACCGGCATTCCAGAAATCAGACTCCACCGGGTCCGAATTACAGACTCAGGTGATGAAGCCTCACGATAAGAGACGCATCCCGACACCAAACACAAAGCCACTCCGAAAAGATGAAAACGTAAAATCAGCTTTTTCAGTTAATTCCTCAGTGAACACGGCCTTTCCACTACGGTGCTTTGACGGGCCGCCTCCAACAATTCACCTTCCCATCCACGTCGCCGGAAACAATTTCCCGTCCGTTCGGGCTGAACGCCACCGAAAGCACCGCGCCGTCGTGCGCCCCCAACGAAAAAAGCAATTTCATCGTCTCCGCGTCCCACACCTTCACCGTCCCATCCGCGCTCGCCGCGGCGAACTGCTCACCCTTCGGACTGAACGCCACCGCATTAATCGCGCCGATCTGTTTTTTCACTTCCGGAATCGATGCCTGCTCCTCGAATTTCAACATCGCCACCGTCCCGTCTCCGTAACCAAGCAAAATACGATTTGTCGTTGCCGCCAGCGAATGAATCGGTGAATCCAAATCAATGATTCGCGTCACCTTCCACGCCGCGACATCCAACACGCGCACAACTCCCTTCGTCGTCCCAATCACCAACAACTTTCCGTCCGGCGTAAACGCCATCGCCACCACGCCAGAATCATTCGTCACAAAATTCGTGATGCCATCCCCGGTCTGATAATTCCAAAGCCTCACATTGTTGGATACCGCGCCCGCCAGATACGGTTGCTCACCCGGCGCAAACGCCGCCACCATCCCATTTCCAAAATTCAACGCCGCACTATGAATCATTTTGCCCGACGTGATGTCCCAAATCTTCG
>DATAST010000035.1:0-44748 GCA_036269115.1 Verrucomicrobiia bacterium
AATTCCACCGAAAACAGCGAAGAACCTTGTGTAACGATGTAAGTCGTTGGAAATCAACGATGTAACAATGTAACGCGTTTTCCAACCTCATCTCACTGGACCACGCGCATTTGGACCGCGTCCACGATTTCTGTGCCGACCGATATCGCGCCGATGATGACCACGGTCGCTCCCTTGTGCAATTTTCCCTGTTCGGCCATGTTCTTGAGCGCGTTCTCGACGGTGTTCTGAGGGTCGATAAAATCAAATGGCATGACGAAGCCGGTGATGCCCCAATTCAGTGTCAGTTCGTTCGCGCAAAGGTCATTGTCGCAGATGGCGTAGATAGGGGAGTAATGAGGTCGCATCCAACTCGCATAGCGCGCCATACTGCCGTGCCGGGTGAACACCAAAATGGCTGCAGCCTTCAATTCATTTGCCATGACTACGGCACTTTTGACCAGTTTTTGCCTGGCGGTCATGAGTTCCGCTGCCTGGTGGAATTCGGCGCTGCCGCTGCGTTCGGTGCGCGTGGCAATTCGGTCGAATACCTCGATGCACTTGAGCGGATATTTTCCCACGGTTGTTTCGCCGCTTAACATGATGGCGTCGGCCTCTTCAAACACGGCATTGGCCACGTCTGTCACTTCGGCGCGCGTGGGCATGGGGGACTCGATCATGCTTTCCAGCATGTGAGTCGCCACAATAACCGGCCGGCCGATTCGCAAACAGGTTTTAACGATGCGCCGCTGGACAATCGGCAGTTCTTCATAGGGAATTTCAATGCCCAGGTCTCCCCGCGCCACCATGATGCCGTCGGCTTCCTGCACAATCGCCTCGAGATTTTTGATCGCCTCCTGGTCCTCGATTTTGGCGATCACAAACGGAGGATTTTGTTTGTCTTCAAACAGCTCCCGCAACTGCAACAGGTCGCGTGCTTCGCGCACAAACGAAAGCGCAAAAAAATCCACCCTAAGTTCTATGCCCAACTTCACGTCCTTGATGTCTTTGGCCGTAAGCGCCGGCAAACTGACTTTCACCCCCGGCAAATTGATATGGCGGCGGCTGCCCAGCTTTCCTTCGGTCAGCACTTCACACTCCACCTTATTGCCCGATTTGACGAGCACCTTCATCTCGATCGCGCCATTGTCAATCAGCACCACGTCTCCCACGCTGATGTCATTGATGAAATTCTCGTAGTTGACGTCCACCGAATGCTGTTCCAGGTCCCGTTCGCCACGAACGGTCAGAGTGAATTTTTGGCCGGGTTGCAGGTCCAATGGCACGCCTAGGTCCCCGGTCCGAATGGCCGGTCCCTGGGTATCCATCATAATGCCGGTGAACGTTTTACGGGCGGCGGAGGAGGCGCGAATGTCCGAAACGACACGCCGTACCCAGTCATGCGGGGCGTGCGACATGTTGAGCCGGAAAATATTGACCCCGGCGTCAATGAGCTTGCCTATCATTTCCGCGGAATCCGTGGCGGGTCCGAGAGTTGAAATAATCTTTGTCCTGCGCACGCTGCCTCGTTGCATCCCAAAAGATACCCGCGCCCGCGCCTCCATGGAAAGCCTTTTAATCTGGCCTGCCGCGGGTTGAAAGGAACAATTCGCATTGCCGAACCTTCATAGCATGATAAATTGCCGAAATTAACCGGTATTCGAGAATGACCAACTTCGCCAATCTTGCCGCGGTTTTCGCTTGTTTCCAATGAATTGCGAAAAAGGCCCCTGGCATCCCTCGAACCTTCTCTGTTCCACCCGATGGAAGGCGTGAAACCGAAACTCCTCGTCATCGAAGTGTGGAACCTGGGCGATCTGGCGGTCGCCACGCCGTTTCTGCGCGCGGCCTCGGCGCAATTCGATGTCACGCTCCTGGCCAAGCCGTACGCGTTGGACATGCAACGCCGCTTTTGGCCGCAAATCAAAATTTGTCCCTTCATGGCGCCGTGGACCGGATTCAGCCAGAAATATCACGTCTGGCGCTGGCCCTTGATGGAGATGCTGCGCATCCGTCGCGCCCTGGCTGCTGAAAAATTCGATATGGGCGTTTCCGCCCACCGGGCTCGCCTCGGCGGCGATCCGCGCGACCATGCTCTTTTAAAAATCCTCGGCGTTAGGGAACGAATCGGCTTTCCCAATGTCGGTAGCGCTGTTTTTCTCACCAAATCCCTTGCCTGTCCTGCCCCCGGATCGCACAGCTACGATAGCTGGCGCGCTATCGCACAGGCAATCGGGCTCGAATTGCCGGCTCCTGATCAATTGCCCGCCCCGCTTCCCCGGCGCGAAAAAATGGTTTTGATTCATACCGGCGCCAGGCACGCTGTCCGCGTCTGGCCTCTTGAGAATTATCGCGGTTTGGCCGGCAAATTGCGCGCATCAGGCATCGAAGTCCAAATTGTGTGCACTCCCGACCAGGAAGGTTGGTGGAAACAAAATGGCGAAACCAATGTCGCAAGCCCGACCACGGTCTCCAAACTGATTCAACTGACTGATCGCGCCGGCGCCTTCATCGGAAACGATTCTGGCCCGGGCCATGTTGCTGCACTTTGCGGTGTGCCCACCTTCACGATTTTTGGCCCGCAAGTCCCCGAATTGTGGGTGCCGCTGCATCCCCGCGCCGAATACGTCGAAGGCAAGCCCTGTCCCTTCAAACCGTGTTCAGATGACTGCCGGTTTCCCAAGCCCTTTTGCATCCAGGACCTCACCGAAGAAAGTGTTTGGAAGCGCGTTGAGCCATTCGTTCGAAACCAGCTTCCCGAGGCCGCGCCTTTGCCGAGGTGATCTGGCCGCTTTCGCGATCAAACAAATGTTTCAGGCAAACGGGGAAGCGGGAAGGGGAATCCCCCTCAATTTTTCGGAGAGTTCGGCGGGCAGACGCCGGGGTTTCTCGTCCAGGCCGGTGCAGGCGTGAAACGTTTCGGCTTCCAAAATCAACCGGCCATTTTGGTTCAAAATCCGATGCCCGAAATTGACGCGGACCCTGTCCACCAGCGTCGGCCAAACTTCGATGCCCAGGACGTCGTCGTATCGGGCCGGATACCGGTACCGCAGGCGCGCTTCGACCACCGGAAAAATCGCATCGTGGTTTTGCAAGTGCAAAACCGTGGTGCCCAGCGAGCGCATAAATTCGCCCCGCGCAGCCTCCAGGAGGTCCAGATAACGGGCATGGTAAATGTGATTGCCAACCGTGCATTCGGCATAAGTAACCCGGTGGGTATGGACAAACATGAATTAAGCTTAAGGATTACCTCTCCGAATAAAATCAAATTCCATTTGCGCGTTTGGATTTTGCGGTTATGTTCCAACAAAGAGACAGGCGGGGTCGGCTTGGTTCGGCTTGCCTGTTCTGAGATTTGAACTATAATTAAAAACATGGCCGTTACTAAAGTCAGCTCGACGGTGCAATTTGTCTCGCGTAACTCCGCCGTGAGCGGTCGCGGTAGCTCCGCCTCAGGTCACTGGGTCCCTAATACCGACGTTTATTCGACCGACGAAGGGCTCGTTATCAAGGTCGAATTGGCAGGAATGAAAAGCGATAGCCTCGAAATCACCGTCGAGGGCAATCGTCTTCGCATAGCCGGCAACCGGCCCGATGGCTGCCGTGCCCCCAAATGCAACTTCCTCGTTATGGAAATCTCCTACGGCCCGTTTGAAAGCGTGATTGATATATCGCCTTCTTACGATTTGACCCGCGCCAAGGCCTGTTACGTGAACGGCTTTCTCCGGATTGATGTTCCCGCCACCAAGTCCGATGCTAAAATGACACGGGTTCCGATTGAGGACGGAAATTGAGCCGATTTGTTTTTGTGATTTGTGTGTTTCGTAAATCATGAACCCCGGAGAGTTAGCGGAAGTCGAACGTTTTTTTGAAGGAGGAGTCTAAACCCTGACGCGTTCATTCGCATTGCGCCAATGCCCTGGTTTTTAATGCTCCCGTAAAAAGGTTTTTATTTCAGCGCGATTTGGACTATGTTTTGCAGATTCGTGTCATTGTCATGAGCCATTCAAAAATATCGACGGTCATCTTAATCACATTGCTGGGATTTTCGGCGGCTTTGCGGGCCAATCCGGCGCCCACGCCACTGACACCGGGCCCAAACGACGGAAACATCGCCTACATCACGGCGCGTTTGCTTGAGGAATTTCATTACACTCAACGCCCGTTCGATACTGACACTTCAAAGCGATTCTATGATGCCTATCTGAATGCTTTCGATCCCGAACACCTCTATTTTTTACAGTCCGACCTCGCCGAGTTCTCACGTTACCGGACGAATCTGGACGTTATGACGCTTGGGCCGCACGGCCGGGCCGACGTGTCTCCGGCTTACAAGGTTTTTAACAGATTCAAAGAACGTCTTCACCAACGAATCGCCTACTCGGACGAGTTGTTGAAACACGACAATTTTAAATTCACGGCAGACGAGCAGGTGCGGGTCAACCGCAAAGACGCGGCGTATCCGAAAAACCTGGACGATGCGAAACGATTGTGGCGGCAGGAACTGATGTTGGATTACCTTCACGAGAGACTCAATAATGAAACCATTGCCCCGGGGGCCCAGTTGTCGGCCACGGACCGCGTCCAGATCGTGCAGACCCTGCAGCGGCGTTACGACCGTGAATTGCGCCAGTTCGATGAGTTGGAGAGCAGCGATGTCTTGCAGGCCTATTTGGATTCGCTTGCGCACGCCTACGACCCGCATTCCGATTACATGAACACTGAGAACGCGCAGACATTTTCCATTAACATGAGTCTCGCGCTTTGCGGCATTGGCGCCAGCCTGACCTCCGAGGACGGCTATTGCAAAATCGACAATCTCATTCCGGGCGGACCGGCCTGGAAAAGCGGCCAGCTCAAGCCGAATGATAAAATCATTGCTGTCGCCCAGGGGAACGACCCTTTTGTGGACGTCGTAGATACCGAATTGTCCAGAATCGTCCAACTCATTCGCGGGACAAAAGGGACGCAGGTGCGGCTGACAATTATTCCGGCCGATGATCCCAAGTCGCACCGGGTGGTGTCCCTCGTACGCGACCAGATCAACATTAAAGACCAGCAGGCCAAGGCGATGCTGATCGAAAAGCCGGCCGCAAATGGAACCACCAACCGTATTGGCGTGATTGATGTGCCTTCCTTCTATGCGCCCGTGGATTCAGGCGGAGCACCCGATTCCGGGAATCACGTCTCGGCCGATGTCAAAAAACTCGTCGAAAAATTGATGAGGGAAAAAGCCGGCGGAATCATTCTGGATTTGCGCGGCAATCCGGGCGGCTCGCTTGAGGAAGCCATCCAATTCGTTGGTCTGTTCGTAACGAACGGGCCGGTCGTGCAAATCCGTTCGCCAGAAAATGACGCCGCCGAGGACGAGAACGGCCGGGCGCCGGATATTTATCATGGGCCGCTCATCGTTCTGGTAAACCGTCTCAGCGCTTCCGCTTCCGAAATCGTGGCGGCGGCCTTGCAGGACTATGGCCGGGCGTTGATTGTCGGCGATACGTCCACCTTTGGCAAGGGAACCGTCCAAAATCTCGACCAGTTGCGGCCTTTCGTTTTGCCTGCATCGGATTCCGCGACGAACGATCCGGGATTGGTCAAAATCACCATTCGGAAATTTTATCGAATTAACGGCGCCTCTACGCAACTCAAGGGCGTTATCCCGGACATCGTTTTGCCGGATGCTTTGAGTTACAGCCACGACATCGGCGAAAACTCGCTTCCCAATGCATTGTCGTGGGACACGATTCCCGCCACTAATTACGTTTCACTAAATGACGTTCAGCCTTATTTGCCTGCGTTGTTACGGGCTTCAGGGGCCCGCGTCGCCACCAACCAGGATTTCAGCTATGTCCGGCAGGGAATCGCCGATCTTCAAAGATTGCAATCGGAAAAGACCGAGACCCTGAGTGAGCAAAAGGCATGGGATGAAAAGGAAAAGCTGGAAAAGGAGAATAAAATTCGGGCCAAAGAAATCGCTTCGCGCCCGCTGCCCGGCATAACGATGTACGAATTGACCGTGGCTGACTCCGGAAAGACCGGCTTGCCCGAACCGGTGAAATTGATGAAAGCACCGGCCAATTCGGGTGACATTTACACTGCGGTTTTTCCAACCAACTCCATCAACATAGTTCCGTTGACCAACTCCGTGCCCCCGGATGCTATGCTCGAGGAAACCGAACGGATCATGCACGATTATATATCGCTTGAGCGGGCGGGCGGTGACATCGTGGCAAATCATGAATGAAAAGCCGGCGAAACGAGTCGCCTGTCCGGTTTGCAAAAAGACGGGCGATTGGTTTGCCGGACAATCTGCTCCATTTTGCTCGAAGCGGTGCAAATTGATCGATTTGGGCAAGTGGCTGGGCGGTGAACACGTCATTTCTGAGCCATTGCGCGCGGAACATATTCAGGCGGCACTGGGCGGCGAAGACGATGTCTCGTCGGACGGGAAATTGAACTGACTGATTTGTGATGGACAGGAAGCTGGTTGCCCGCGATTGGACTCTTTCTTATTCTTCCCCGAATGACTTTGGCATTGGATTCAATCGGCATTATTGCCGGCAACCGCTCTTTGCCGCTTGAATTTGCCCGCCAGGCGCGCGCGGCCGGCGTGAAACGGCTCGTGGCAGTGGCTTTTGAGAATGAGACCGACCCCGCCTTGGCCGGACTGGTGGATGAAACGGTTTGGCTGCGGGTTGGGCAATTGGGCAAAATGATTTCGGCCTTTACCGACCGCGGCGTCAAACAATGCGTCATGGTGGGGCAGATCGCGCCGAAGAATCTCTTTGATCTGCGCCTGGACCTGCGCGCCATGTCACTGTTGTTTAAGGTCAAGGAACGGAATGCGCATACAATTTTTGGCACCATTGCCGATGAATTGAAAAAGGACGGTGTGGAGTTGATCGAGGCTACGCCATGGCTCACGCCGTTGATGCCTGGAAAAGACTTTCAATTTGGCCCGAAGCTGTCCGGCGAACAGCGGGAAGATGTGGCGTTTGGCTATCGAATCGCCAAAGAAATTTCCCGGCTTGAGATCGGCCAGATCGTTGTCGTCAAAAACGGGACGGTGCTGGCAGTGGAAGGGTTTGAGGGCACGGATAAATGCCTGGCCCGTGGTGGCGAACTGGCGGGCAAGGACGGGGGAGCGGTGGCCGTGAAGGTTGCCAGGGAAAAACATGACATGCGTTTTGACATTCCCTGCCTGGGCCCAAAAACGTTCGAGGTCTGCGCCGCGGCGCGCATTTCGGTGCTGGCCATTGAGCCCGGCAGGTCCCTGTTACTCGAACGCGAAGCTTGCGAACGACTGGCCATTAAAGATAAGATTTCGCTGACGACGGTGTGAAGAACGAATGAAGACAAACGAAGGTGGTGCCCTCCGGGCTTGATCTGTTATCTGTATGCTGACTTCTCATGAACTTTTTGGATTTATGTCGCCTGCGCTGGCGAATGACATTTTGAATTTTGCCTATGAATCGGAAAAACCCGCTTATAAGGCAACGCTCACGGGCGTAGCGCAGGCCCTGCACGTGCGCCCGGTCTATTTGGAACGGCAGCCCCGGGCCCAGCGGCACACCTCCATGATCCAAATTTTGTCCCGCCCCGGGCTGGACGCTGTGGCTGCAGCCCTTCTCCGTGAGTGGCTTGTGAAAAAGCACAAAGCCATGCTCGTGGATTTTTTAAACGCACTCGAAATCAAAAATGAGGAAGGGGTAGTGGACGATTTGCCCCAGGGCGTCGACGACCCCAAGCTCAAGGCCGCGATCGAACCGCTTCTCGCCAAATATCCCCATGAAGCCGTGGCCGTGTACCTGAACGCGTTCAACGACATGAACCAGGCCAATTGGTCGAACCTGAAACAGATTCTCGAATCAGATTCACGGTTGCAGTTGGGAGTCCATTAGAGCGTTTTAAAAAATAATGTGGCCATTCGGAGCGAGGATTTTTGGTGTTTTGGCGAGGCTTCAGCGAAGGAGCATGTTTGAAAACCCTGTGACTGAGCTGAAACGACGCCAAAACCCAAAAAGACCGCTTCCCCTTCTTTTTCCACCCGAATGGCTACAGTATTTTTTAAAACGCTCGTAGTGGGATTGCGGATAGGCCGGATCCGTCAAATTCGCCAGATTTCTCCAAAAGAAAAACGGCGCGAACCTAAGTTCGCGCCGTTCCCCGGTTTCTCCTGGCCGATCAATTACACGTCGTAGTAGAGGAAGAATTCATGCGGATGGGGCCGCAGCCGTACCGCGTCAGATTCCTTGCGTTTGTGGCTGAGCCACATTTCAATGAAATCGCTGGTGAAGACGTCGCCCTTCAACAGAAAGTCGTGGTCCTTTTCCAGGTGATTCAACGATTCATCGAGGCTGCCGGGCATCTGCGGAATCTTCGCGTGCTCTTCGGGCGGCAGTTCGTACAGGTTCTTGTCCATCGGCTCGCCCGGTTTGATTTTATTCGTAACACCGTCTAAACCGGCCATGAGCAATGCCGCAAAGGCGAGGTACGGATTCGCCGCCGGATCGGGCGGGCGATATTCAATGCGTTTGGCCTTGGGATTCTCACTGTACGTGGGAATACGAATGGCAGCGCTGCGGTTGCGGGCGCTGTAGGCCAGATTGACCGGTGCTTCGTAACCCGGAACGAGGCGCTTGTAGCTGTTCGTTGTGGGGTTGCAAATGGCGGCCAGGGCCTTGGCGTGCTTCAAAATGCCGCCCACATAATGCAGGGCCATCTGTGAAAGCCCGGCGTATTCCTTGCCGGCGAACAGCGGCTTTCCTTTGTTCCAAAGCGATTGATGGGTATGCATGCCGGAGCCGTTGTCACCGAAGAGCGGCTTGGGCATGAACGTCACCGTTTTGCCGTGCTTTTTGGCGACGTTTTTGATGACGTATTTGTAGATCATCATCCAGTCCGCCGCTGTCACGAGCGTATTAAACCGGTAATCAATTTCCGCCTGGCCGGCCGTGGCCACTTCATGGTGCTGGCGTTCAATCTTCACGCCGAGCGATTCCATAATCAGGCACATTTCGGTCCGAATGTCCTGCTGCGTGTCCAGCGGGGCTACCGGGAAATAACCTTCTTTATTGCGGATTTTATTGCCGAGGTTGGGCTCGCAGCAGCTGCCGCCTTTGCCGACGTTCCATACGGCTTCTTCGGAATCGACTTCATAGAATGTGCCGTTTTGTTTTGAATCAAAGCGGACACTGTCGAAGATGAAAAATTCAGCTTCAGGACCAAATACCGCCGTGTCAGCGATACCGGTGCTTTTCAGGTATGCCTCGGCCTTCTGGGCGATGCCGCGCGGGTCGCGGCTGTAGGGTTCGAGCGTGCCCGTTTCAGCAATGGTGCAGGTGAGCGACAGCGTCGGCTCCGCCATGAACGGATCAATAAACGCCGTATTGGGATCGGGCATCGCCAGCATGTCTGACGCCTCGATGGATTTCCATCCGCGGATGGATGAGCCGTCAAAGCCCAGTCCTTCTGAAAATACTTCTTCGTTGAGTTCGCCAATCGGCAGGCTGAAATGCTGCCAGGTGCCGAAGGTGTCCACGAATTTGATGTCCACCATCTTAGCACCGGCTTTTTTCGCCAAGTCTAAAACGCTTTTTGGATTTGCCATATTTATGTGTGCAGTTTTTGGTTATTGTTACGCAGCTGGAAGCCGCGCCGGTGTGACACAATGGCCAACAACCGGCGCGGCGTCGAGACAATTTTTGTTACATCGCGTAGCCTTCCTCGCCGTGTTCGTTGACATCCAGGCCCTGGATTTCAACTTCCTCGGTCGGACGCAATCCTACGGTGAACTTCGTGATCAGCGCGCAAATAATCGTGCCAACGATGAATAGTATGAGCGATAAGACGACGGTCTTGATCTGCTCCCATACTTGAGGTTGGAAGATATTGTCGGTTACATACGCTTTCAGGTTGGTGGCCAGGTTCGGGTTGGCCGCCTGGCGGGCAAACATGCCAGTCATGATGGCGCCGCACAAACCACCGATGCCGTGAACGCTCCAGGCGTCCAGCGCGTCGTCCATGCCCAGCCAGCCTTTGACTTTGTAGCAGAAGAACCACGGAATCGTGCCCGCGGCAATACCAATCCAGATGGCGCCTGAAGGCAGGACATAACCGCAAGCAGGTGTAATGAGCACCAGCCCGGCCACCGCGCCGGAGCAAAAGCCTAGCACGCTGGGTTTGCCCCTGACGATCCATTCCCACATCGGCCAGACAAACGAGCCAATAGCGGTCGCAATCGTAGTAGTGGTGAATGCGTTTGCGGCGATCACATCCGCGGCGACGGCGCTGCCGGAGTTGAATCCGTACCAGCCGACCCACAGCATGGAAGCACCGATGAACGTCATCACGATACTATGGGGCGTGAAGTTCTCTTTGCCGAAACCAATGCGTTTACCGAGGATTATGCAGAGCACGAGGCCCGACCAGCCGGAAGACATATGCACGACCGTCCCACCCGCAAAATCCAGGCCCTTAATCGCAGCATTGGCATTCCAACAGCCGTTCATGGCGCCGTTAATACCCCAGACCATGTGACCCTGAGTGAAATAAACGATAAACATCCACAACGTCATAAATACGAGAATTGCGGAAATTTTCATGCGTTCGGCAATCGAACCAACAATGAGCGCCGGTGTGATGATGGCGAACATCAATTGGAACATCGCAAAAACGTTCTCAGATACCCAATACGAATAATTTGGATTGGGCGCGGAATTAACATTCTGAAACATCCAACAGATTTTAGGGCTGCCGACGATGGCCTTAATCAAGTCTTCCTTAGCCGGATTGCCGGTCCCGCCAAAGATCATTCCATACCCGCAGACAATCCAAAGGATGGTCACCAATCCCGTGATGAGGAAGCATTGCGCGCAGACGGAAAGAATGTTCTTTTTGCGCACAAGGCCGCCGTAAAAGAGAGCCAAACCAGGCAGTGTCATGAACAACACCAGGGCGGTGCTGGTCAACAGCCAGGCATTATGGCCGGCGCCCGGGTACGGGGCGGCAGCACCAGTGCTGCACGTCAGGCTGCTCATGATGGGGTCCTGTACCACAATATTGCCGTTCGTGTCTTTCAGCGGCGCCGTCGGGTCGCCATTTTGAAAATAGGCCTCCATCGCCGCGACGCGTTGGTCCAGTGACGCGGCTGGCAGGGGCGCGGGAGCGGCGGGCGCGCTGGCTGCCGCCGGGGCGTTTGTGGCTGCCACTGTATTCGTTTGGGCGTCCGCGATCAGGGCGCCGAACGAAGTAGTTGCAATCAGGGCAAGTGTTAGAAGAATTCGTTTCATGGTTTTTTAGTGGGATTCTATATTGGTCTATTGGGATTCTAAGGGTTCAAACGGCGGATTCGCCTTTTTCCTCGGTGCGGATCCGGACGGCTTCCTCGACAAGCGATACAAAAACTTTTCCGTCCCCGATCTTCCCGGTTTTGGCCGCCTTGATAATCGCGGCTACCGCGGCATCCTTCTGATTGTCTGCCACAACCAGTTCGATTTTTATCTTTGGCAGAAAGTCCACCGTGTATTCGCTGCCACGGTAAATTTCAGTATGGCCTTTCTGGCGGCCGAAACCTTTGACCTCGCTCACGGTCATGCCTTCGATGCCGATTTCACTCAGGGCATCTTTCACTTCCTCCAGTTTGAATGGTTTAATGATCGCGTCTATTTTCTTCATATTTTTGAATGATTTGTGCCTATGCGCCGAACCATAACATTACGAGTGGCACGACGGTATTTCCGCCTTTAGCACCGGCAATGCCAACGGCAAAAAGCCATCCAGCCGGACAACGTTAATCACCTTGATTGACAAGGGTTTTTAGAATTTTTGACGAGATATTAACAACCTTGGACGAACCATTTTCTCCTGTCGACTTTTGCTCACCTGAGAAAATTTTCGCCATCCCGGCCGCCGCCCAAAATCGACCATTGAAAAAAGTTGGCTAAATTTTGACAGTCGCCCTGAAAATTTCCATCCTGTGCCGGTGCGTTCCGTTCCTGTTCAACTTGGCAGCCGCGGCTATACGATTAAAATCGGGCCCGCGCTTTTGCAAAACATCGGTCCCGAATGCGCGCGATTGAAGCCCGGCGATCGCTGCGCGATCATCACCGATAAAAACGCGGGAAAATTCTACGCGAAAACGGTCTTTGATTCGCTCGTTCGCGCCGGATTTTCCCCGGTGCTCGTGACGGTGGCCGCGGGCGAATCGGCCAAAAATCTGCGCACGGTCGCCGCGTGCTACGATCAATTGGCCGCCCACCGGTTGGAACGAAAATCTTTTATTGTCGCCCTGGGCGGCGGTGTCGTCGGCGATTTGGCCGGATTCGTGGCGGCCACTTATTTGCGCGGCATACCGTTTGTTCAGGTTCCTACAACCTTGCTGGCACAGGTGGACAGTTCCGTCGGCGGCAAGACCGGCGTGAACCTGCGCGCCGGGAAAAACCTCGTCGGCGCATTTTATCAACCGCGCCTGGTATTGTGCGATACGGACACATTGGAGACCTTGCCGGCGCGGGAATTTCGTGCGGGCCTCGCAGAGGTTATCAAGTACGGAATCATTTATGATGCGCGATTGTTTGCCGTCCTGGAGCGCGGTCTGGAGAAGATTCTCCGGCTGGACGACAAAACGCTCGCGCCCATCATCGCGCGTTGCTGCGAAATCAAGGCCGAGGTCGTCAGCCAGGACGAAACCGAAAACGGCCTTCGCGCGATTTTGAATTTTGGCCACACCATCGGCCACGCGATAGAAAACAGTTTCGGCTACGGAAAATTGTTGCATGGCGAAGCGATTTCCATCGGACAAGTCATGGCGGCACGGCTGTCGGAAATGGTCATGGGCATGCCCCATGGCGATGTTCAGCGTATCGAAGCTTTGTTTGCCCGGGCCGGTTTGCCGACACAAATTCAGATCAATGTATCTCGGCGCCAAAGGCTGTTTGATGCCATGCGGCTGGACAAGAAGACAACCGGCGGCGAGGTCCGGTTTGTTTTGGCCCGAAAGATTGGAGCAGTCGAGTTTGGCAAGCGCGTTCCGGCGGAGGCGATTGATTCCACTTTGCGCGCCTGACCAGGAACGGTAAAATCACTCCATTCGTTATGCCAGCGCGCATCATAGCTGTTGCCAATCAAAAAGGTGGCGTGGGAAAAACCACGACCTCGATCAATCTCGCTGCCTGTCTCAGCGCAGCCGGGCGGCGGGTGCTTCTCTTTGACCTGGATCCCCAGGCCAACGCCACCAGCGGGGTGGGAGTTGAAAAAATCGAAGGCGCCAGCGCCTATCGCGTCCTGCTTGGCGAGGGCAGTCTCATAGATAAAATCAAACCAACGAACTTCGAGCGCCTTGAAATTATTCCCAGCGAAGTAGACCTGTGCGCGGCCGACCTGGAACTGGCGCGGACCGAGAATCATCTCCAGGCCGTCTCACGTGCGCTCAAGCCCGTTGTGGACAGCGGACGGTTTGATATTGTGCTGATTGATTGTCCGCCTTCACTCGGCATTCTGACCCTGAACGCCTTCACTGCCAGCGAAGGGCTTCTCGTTCCCTTGCAATGCGAATATTACGCGCTTGAAGGCATTTCCATGATGACCCGCGTTCTCGGCCAGTTGCGCGCCGCGGGGGTCAATCCGCAGCTCGATATTTTTGGAGTGGTGATGACCATGTTCGATGGCCGCACGAAATTATCGAATGAAGTGGTTGGCGAAGTCCGCAATCTGCTTGGCGCAAAAGTGTTTGAAACGGTCATTCCCCGTACGACCAAGCTCGCGGAGGCGCCAAGTTTTGGCAAGCCGATCATCCACTACGACAAATACAGCAGCGGCTCGGCCGCGTATGAATTGCTCGCCCAGGAAGTGATGACCCGTTTGGATTCACCTTTACCAGGCCAGGCTGTCGCCCAGGAATCCGCGCAGGCGTGAATCATCTGCGCTTAGCGCTTCACAAATAGCGCCAGCGACGCAGTGAAGCCGTGCAGGAAGCTTTTCTTCCCGACCGGCCCGATTTCCCCGGCGCAGAAGAAGCCGGAGACCCCGATGGGCCCTAATTCCCGCTGCGTCAGGCCGGCGTCATGATTGGGTGTGCCGAAGAGATTCTTTCCGCGACCATTGCAGCAGCACAGGCAGCCCCCATAAATCGGCTGGCCGTGGGCCTCGTCTTTGGCGCGGGCGAGCAATTCATGCATATCTTCGCTCGCAGCCGCGGCATCGCGACGCTGAAACTGCATGGTTTGACCCGCGCGCGGCAATGCGCCCACTGCGAGGATGCCGGAGGTGGGATCGCCGCCGATCAACGGGCGCACTAAAAAATCGCCACGGTGAAAATCTTCAAGATACTCGTTTACCGCCAGGCCGATGAGCAAGTTGCCGCGCGCCTTCTGCTGGTCCGCCGGCGGTAGTTTTTGAAAGGTTTCGGCCAATACGGAATAGGCGGGCCGATTGGCGATCTGATGGATTAGATTTTGCTCCACTCGCGTCAGCGTCCAGGGCTCGCCAATGGGCGTGCAACCTTGCGAGACAACGCCCTCCAATTTAACGTCGCCTCCTACGGAAACGGCCACAATGCCCTCATCGAAAACATCCCCATTTAAATAAATCTGCGTCGCCTGGTCGGAAAGAATGCCGCTGGCGGCGCCGCCGAACGTAGGCATCGGCGCGTACGCATCGTTCCACCAACGCATCCAATTGTCCGCATCCATATGGAATGGGTCATGAAAAACCAGCCAGCCGTTGGCGCCATGAGGTTCGATGCCCGTTGCTGACCGCCAATAAGAACCGCTGGTCGCTTCCTCGATTTGTGACGGCGCAAAATGAAAGCCTTTAAGTTCGCCCCCGGGCAACGAATAGAGGCCCAAAACCATACCCGACGCGCTTTCCAGTTCCTCGCCGTTGACAATCAACCCGGCGCCTGAACAGCCCGCCAAAAGTGGAATCCGCCCATGAACACGGAGGATTTCCAATGTCTGCTCCGCGTACGGGAAAAAATCCGGGGACATGAACACCAGGCCCAGCGAAACCGGATGGGACATTTGGGAGCGCAACTGCTCGACCCAATTCCGGAGTCCGTTCTCATTGAAGCCATCAGGCCAATGGGCGGCGATGCAGAATTCCGTATTCACGCGAACACAATAAGCTCAGATGTGTCCCGCGGCAACTGAGAATGGTTGTCATGTAACATCCAATAATCCTGCGTTTCAGGCCGTTGTTCTTCTTGCCAGAGGCGCTTAAGACCATTTCAATAGTCGCCCGATGGATGACAAATTTGCAGTGTGTTTCGCCCTGGCGGAGGAAGCCGGGCCGTTTAAGCAAGTGCGCGGAGACAAGGTCCCCGTTTTCTTGACGGGCATTGGACGCGAAAATGCAGAAAAGGCAGCGAAGGAATTTCTGGCCACTCACACGCCATCGCTTTTGATGACGTGCGGTTTTGCCGGTGCCCTGATTCCCGAATTGAAAATTGGCGATGTGATTTTTGAAATTCCTGCGAAGGGCGGGGCAGGGGACGAATCCTATGCCGCCGTCCGGTCAAAATTGGCCGCCGCCGGCGCGCGCGAAGCCAAAATTTTTTGCGCCGAAAGGATCGCGACAACCGTTGCGGACAAAAAGAAACTGCGCGAAGACACCGGTGCGGACGCTGCGGAGATGGAATCGGGCGCGGTTCAGGCCGCGTGCAGCGCGAGGGGGATTCCGTGTGTGACCGTGCGCGTGATTTCCGATACGGCCAGCCAGGATTTGCCGCTGGATTTCAATAACTTCATGAAGGAGGACAAAAGCCTGGACATGAGCAAGCTCATGATGGCTGTGGCGAAAGCCCCGTGGAAGATGGGAGCCCTCATGGAATTGCAGAAGAATACAAAACTCGCCGCCCAACGATTGGCCGATGCGCTGGTCAAGGCAATCGGTTGAAGTGGGCCAAACGGATCCTGCCTACTTCGCGGCTGAAGATTGCCCCGGCGGCGGCTCTTCCTTGATATGCTGGCTGTAGCTGATAAACCCCGCGCCGATCACGATCAAGATCACGCCGATCCAGCGCACCAGCGAAACGGTTTCACCAAGAAAAAGTATCGCAGCGATAGTGGCAAAAACAAAACTCAATGCCGTCAGTGGCCAGAGAAAACTGATGTCGCTCTTGGACATCAAGATCACCAGGCAAAGAAAAAAGAGCGCTTCAAAAAAAACACCCAGCAAGATCTGCGGATTGCCCGCACCGGCTTTCACCACGCGAATGACTTCCGCAACCGTGACACCGTGCATCTCACCCACCTGGGTGATGCCTTTTTTAAGTAACACAACGCCCGTGGATTCGAAAACGAGCCCCACAAGCAGAATCAAAATCAGTTTGACCATGAGGCTATTTAACCACGAAATTCACTAAAAAAACACGATATTTTTGAAGTGAGAAGTCAGCCGTCCCGTTGTGTCCTATAAATCCCTGTACCGAATCAATTGAATCCCCAATTTTTGTACCTGTTCACGCACGCGAGGGCTGATGAGCCCGTCGAATTCGTGTTTGAATTTGTCCAGGGATGGATGGGAATAAAGTTCGGAATCGCCCTCGGGCAAATCGGGAAGAAGTTTTAGAATGTATTCTTCATCTACGCGGCTGTCCTGCAAAAGGCCGAATGTAATATCGGCGTGTTTGATGTTCCGTTGGCGCAAGGGTTCGCGAGCGCGGCGGGAAAGGCAATCGTAAATGATGGTGTGCGATACTTTATAAAAAAGTTGGCCGCTGGACATGCGCCGGCTTCGCGCCAGGCAATCGCGCGTGAACCGAAAATGGCGAATCCCGAGTGTGTCGGCATCTTCCATCAGCATGTTGAAAATGACCGGGTGCAAGTGCAGATGCAGATGGCCATTCACGTGGTCGAGGGGCAGGCCGGTGGCATGAAATTTTTCGAATTGCGCGCGAATTTCCGCTCGAAGTCGTTCGCGCAGACTGCGCTTGAAAAAATACGCAATGCCAACGCCCACGGGGCTGTTCGAAAACTCTCCCCGCGAATTAACCAGGCCGGGAATCCTGTCCGGCGGCAGCGTGGAATGGCCCTGGAGCAGCGTTAAATGCAGGCCTGTACCCATGCCCGGATTGTCCCTTGCCAATTGGACGGCTTCGTCAAATCCGGATTCGTTCACCATCAGGCTCGCGCTGGTCAGGATGCCTTCGCGGTGGGCCCGAATGACTGCCTGATTCACCGAATGAGACAGCCCGAAATCATCGGCATTGACGATAAGGCGGCGGGCGGATGGCGCTGGAGCGGGCATATGAGAGCGATGAGGCTATGACCGGGAATTGGCGTAATTTCCGGTCCTCGAACCGAGCCAGAAGCGCAGATAGGACTGAAAGACAATGAATAGTTTTTGGGCTTTGGACAATTTCAAAGGCCCCGAGAAAACATCGAACCGCGCCACTTCCAATTTTTCCAACAATCGCCAATAGACCGTTCCCATTAGTTCGGCGGCCACCATGGACTGCCGGTCTTCCGGAGGCAGCGCGGCGCGCGCCGCCGAATAAAAGCTCCTCGCCCGGGCGGCTACACTTTCGGCCAGAGCGTGGAATGATTCGGAGTAGCGACCCTCTAAAATGTCGTTTTCGCTGACGTTGAATTTTTTTAGTTCGCTTTGGGGCAGGTAAATTCTCCCGCGCGCGGCGTCGTTGCTGACGTCGCGCAAAATATTCGTAAACTGGAGCGCTTTGCCCAAAGAGATGGCATAATCGCGCGCCCCCGGGTTTTGATGGCCGAAAATATTGATGCTCAAAAGTCCAACAACGGAAGCAACGCGGTAACAGTATAACTCAAGTTGATCGAAATTTTCGTAGCGCATGGTTTCCAGGTCCATTTCACAGCCCTTAATCAATTCGTCGAACAAGGCAAACGGCAGTGAATATTTCTGGATGACCGGCCGCAACTCTATGTTTACCGGCAACTCCGGTTCCTGATTGTCACAGGCGAGTTTGATGTCGGCGCGCCAGCGGGCGAGTTCCTGTCGGCGTTGGCCGGCGGGAGAAGAGTCTTCATCAGCCACGTCATCCACTTCGCGGCAAAATGCGTACAAAGCGGACATGGCATCGCGTTTGGGTTTGGGCAGCAGGACAAAAGCAAGCGCGAGGTTGGACGCGCTCTTACGGGTAATCGCGCGGCTGTGTTGCATCAGGACTTCGTGCCTGGTTCTGCGGCTAAAGGCAAAAATTTCATTCCGTAGGAGCGATATCGGCGTTCATATTAAGCCGCTGCATCCGGTAGCGCAAGGAGTGCCGTGTCAATTTGAGCCGGTCAGCCGCCCGGGTCAGGCTGAAATTATTTTGTTCCAGTGCGCCCGAGATGAGTTCCCGTTCAATGCGCGCCAGGGCGTCGTCGAGTGATTCATCGAGCGCTACCTGGACAGGCGCGTTCTTTTGCAGGCGCGACTCCACTTGAAAATCCGGCAGGCTCGAGGCCTGAAGTTCGCGCGAAGTTTCCAATATCAAGGCGCGTTCGATGGCATTCCGGAGCTCGCGAATATTGCCGGGCCAGCGATGCCCCAGCAGTTTTTGGCGCGCCGCGGAGGTAATTCCCCGCACGTTCCGGTTCATTGAAGTCTGGTACAGCCGCAAAAAATGTTCAGCTAAAACGAGCACGTCGTCGCCGCGTTCGCGCAACGCGGGAAGGTTAAACTGCACGACGTTGAGACGGTGAAACAGGTCTTCGCGAAACTGGCCTTCGGTGATGGCCGCGGCGATATCCCGGTTCGTGGCGGCAATCAGGCGCACGTTCACACGCAATTCCTGCGTGCCGCCGACGCGGGTAAACGAGCCATCCTCCAAAAACCTCAGCAGCTTTGCCTGAAGCGGTTTGCTCATGTCCGCGATTTCGTCTAGAAAAATCGTTCCGCCGTCGGCTTCTTCCACACGGCCGGGTTTTTGCTTTACCGCCCCGGTAAACGCTCCGCGTTCATGGCCAAACAACTCGCTTTCGAGCAGGGTTTCGGGAATGGCGGCGCAATTAATCCGGATGTAGTTCAGGTTTCGGCGCTGGCTCAGGCCGTGCAGGGCGCCGGCGACCAGTTCCTTGCCCGTGCCGCTCTCGCCCAGGATCAGCGCCCGCGCATCGGTTTGGGCCACCGTTTGAATCAATTTCCGCAAGTCCCGGATCTTTTCCGATTCGCCGACAATTTGCTCCAAAGTGACAACCTGGTCTGTCCGGGACCGCAGCGTGGCGTTTTCACGCAGCAGGCGGTAGCGCTCGGCGCAACGGGCCACGGCGTGGAGCAATTCCTCCGGCGCAAACGGTTTTGACAGGTAATCAATCGCGCCGGCGCGGATCGCCTCAACCGCCAGCTTGGGCGTGGCGTAGGCCGTCAGCATGATTACTGGCAATTCGGGTTTTCGCTCATGGATTTTTTTTAGAAGTTCATAACCGCTCATACCGCCGAGGCGGGCGTCGGTAATGAGCATGAAAAATTCCTGGCCCGCCAGAAGTCCAAGCGCTTCCTCCGCGGATTCGGCTACGCGCGCGGCGTAACCTTCGTCGCTCAAAACATTTTCGAGCGAGCGGCGCATGTTCCGCTCGTCATCCACGACCAAAACCGGTGGAAGAGGAAAATTCATTTGCGGGTGTTCACAATTGCTTTCGCGGGAAAGGTTAAAACAAATTCCGAGCCGCGTCCAACCTGGGAATGCACGTCTACGGTTCCGCCGTACAGTTCGATGTTGTGCCGGACAATGGCCAGGCCCATCCCGCTGCCGCCGCTTTTGGTTGTGTAATACGCTTCAAAAATGCGCTTCAATTTGTCAACCGGTATGCCGGAGCCGGAATCGCGAATGGAAATTTCAATCGAGTTGTCCTTGAGACAGGCAGCCTTGATGGCCAGTTTGCCCGGGCCTCCGATCGCCTCGCGCGCGTTTTTGAGGAGATTTATAAAAATTTCGGACAAATGGCCGCGCTGCATCAACAAGGGCGGGAAATATTCCGCATATCGGCGTTGAATGACGATGTCACAGGGAATCGCGGGCGGGAACACCTGGGCGATGGCACGCTCTATTTCTTCGATGACATCGAGCTTTTCCACGCGGCCCTCGCTGAGTTGGGCGTAACCCATGATTTGGGTAATCACGCGGTCGGCGCGCGCGACTTCCTCCTGGATGATTTCGATTTGCTGGTCGGCTGAGTTTTTATTTTCACGCACCGAGCGCTGGAGCGAGAAGGCGGTGTTGGCAATGACCGCCAGCGGATTTTTAATTTGATGCGCAAACTCGGCCGCGAGCCGTCCGGCCGAGTGCAACTGCGCTTCGCGCATGGCAAACTCGCGGAATTCTTCCATTTCCCGCCGTTGGCGTTCGGCCAGCGCCTGCACCCCGAAACAGCACAGCGTCAATAGCAGGAGCACGGACAAACGAAGCAAAAACGACTCTGCCGGCGTTTCCTCTTCTGGATCAAACCGGGGGTCCCAATGGATGTCTCTGCGCCAGCTTTGCGAAGTTTCGGCGCGCGTCTGGATGGCCACGGTGTTTGTGGTGGCGCGCGTCTGAATGGCGACGATATTTGTTCCTGCCAATGGGTGTGGCATCAAAGCGGTTACATTGATGTCAACGAGTTGGTTTTCGCCCATGTTCACGTAAACGATCCCGACCCCGGCAAAGAACCCGCTCAATAACAGATTCAGCACAATTTGCGGTACCGCCAGGGGAATGCTCATGGCGTTGAGAACAATCAACACCGGGAACAGCCAAAACGCGATGCTCTGCCATCCTCCAGTGATCAGCATGAGGCTGGCCACAAACAGACCATCCAAAAGGCCGATGACGAAAACCAGCCATTGAAATAGCCTGGTTGGGAACAATTTCCAGGAGAAAAAGATGAGAGCGGCAATGACGTTGGAAACGACATAAACCAGCATGAAACTCCGCAAGGCTTGCAGCACCACTTTTTGAGTGCCCGATTGGCCGGATGACCAATCCACGGAAAAGAGATAATACAACACCACTGCGATCACAGCGGTCCTGACAGGCAAAAGGATTCGCCGCTGCATCGAGACAATTCGCTGTGCCTGATGCGCCGGGTCCGGCCGGGGCGTGGTCAGCATCGCCCCAAATCCCTTATACCACTGCCAGGAGCCTGATTTCACGGGTCCCATTTAAACACGATCCTTCAGGATTTTAAAGCCAATACGCGTTCCACGATTTTCTCAACCGGCCATAATCGCCCAATGCCTTCATATCCGCAGGACAACATCCCTTCATCCGGCCCGATGAATTGCGCGCCGCGAGACGCCAGGGTTTTCACATTCGACTGGGTGGCCGGATGCTGCCACATTTTTCCGTTCATCGCCGGGGCGATCAAAATTTTCGCCTGGGGATTAAGCGCCAATGCGATGCACGTGAGCGCGTCATCGGCGATGCCCGCGGCCATTTTCGCGATTACATTTGCCGTGGCCGGCGCGATGAGCAACAGGCCCGCTTCGTCCGCAAGCCGGATATGCGCCGGTTTCCAGCCTTCTTCCTCATCATAGAGGTCCGTGACGACGGGGTTGCGGGTCAGCGTTTTAAACGGCAGGGGAGTAATAAACTTTTGGGCATCGGACGTCAGGACCGCCCGGACGTCGCACCCGGCCTTCACCAGCAACGACGCCAAATCGGCCGCTTTGTGCGCGGCAATCGAGCCGGTGACGCCAAGAACAATGTTCATACCTGTGTTGAAAGTATAACCTTTTTTCTCGTTAAGGCGAACACAAACCGGTGCTGCGGAACGGAACGCGTGGTGCGTGATGCGCCAAGTAGCGAGGCGCGGTTTACGCGGTGGGGTGAGGATAGCGGCTGCGAGGGTCAAAACGCCGGCGCGGTCGCTCGTTCAATTTTCATCTTCTCGGCCTCGACGATGGCCAACGCGAGCCGCAAATCTTCCTCCTTGCGTCCGCTGATTAACAGGTAGTCGAAGTTCTTCCATTGGGCAACCTCCTGTTTGGCCGCCGCCACCCGCCTTCGAACGCCGTCCGGTGAATCCGCGCCCCGTTTTTTCAACCGTCGATCAATTTCAGCCAGCGATGTAGGCGTCAAAAAGACCGTGACGAGAGCGTCCCTGAGTTCAGGTTCACTTTGGGCGGATTCACGGATGGATGCCGCGCCCTGGACGTCCACGTTTAGCAGGACGTCCTTCCCCGCGCGCAATTTGCTCAGCAGTTCCGATTTCAACAAACCGTAGCTGTTTCCATAGACCGTGGCATGCTCGAGGAAATTTCCCGCCTGCACGCGTCGAAGAAAATCCGCGGGTTCCAAAAAATAATAATCCACGCCATTCTTCTCGCCCGGACGCGGAGCCCGGGTAGTGCAGGTGACCGCGCGGACCATGTTCCGCCGGGCGCGCAGCAACTGTTGGACGAGCGTCGTCTTGCCACCGCCCGATGGCGCGGAAATGAGCAGCAGCAACGGGCTTGATTTCTGTTTTTTCATTCCACGTTTTGGGCCTGTTCGCGGAACCGTTCCAGTTCGGCTTTGAGAGTCACCACTTCACGGGAAATGATCGCATCGTTGGCCTTTGAGCCGATGGTGTTGATTTCGCGGTTCATCTCCTGGGCCAAAAAATCGAGCGTGCGGCCCACGGGTTCGGGCGATTTGCGGCAATCGTCGAATTGCTGGAAATGGCTTTGCAGCCGCGTCAGTTCTTCCGCAATGTCCGCGCGATCCGCGAACAGGACGATTTCCTTGAGCAATCGCTCGTCATCGGCGGCAATGTTTTCAATCCCGGCGCCTTTAATTCGTTCGATCAATTGCCGGCGGTAGTTTTCCGTGGTCAATGGCGCCTGTTTGCGAATTTTATCCACAGCCTTGCGCATGATATTGATTCGGGCGCCCAGGTCCGTGGACAGATTCGAGCCTTCGCGCTCGCGCATTTTGACCAATGCCCCCAGCGCCTGTTGCAGGGCTTTTTCGACCGCAGGCCAGACTTTGTCTGCCTCGACAAGTTCTTCATCACTCTGAAAAACGCCCGGGGCGCGAACGATCTGGTCGAGAGTCACGCCCCCGGAGAGCTTGAGTTGTTTCGCGAGTTTGGCCAGTTCAGCGGCATACGCCTCGGCGAGCCTTTTGTTGATGTGCATCCGCGCGCAGATATTGCCTTCGCCCGAATGAACCGTCACGCGGGCGGTCACGCGACCGCGCGCAACTTTGGCATGAATCGCATCCCGCAATGGCGATTCAAGCATCTCCAATTCGCGGGGAAGATTTACCGAGATTTCAGACTGGCGGCGGTTGACGGCACCCAGTTCGACGGTGATTTTGAAACCGTCCCGGGCGCACTCACCGCGACCGTAACCGGTCATGGATTTCATGGGCAAAGAATGCAGGAAACCGGAAGTAATTTAAAATTAAAAATGACCGGTTGGCACCGGGGCTACGGGAAGCGTTGAAACGTTGAAGCGGTTTCAGTACTCGCGATGGACGGGCAAGTTGAGATTCATAGAGGCCGGACGGCCCAGCCCCAAAAAAGTCAGAGCCTCCTCACGTCGGCTCCTACACCGCGTAAATCGTAAATTGCTACGCTTTGGAGATCAACTGCCTCAGCACGAACGGCAAAATTCCTCCATGCTGATAGTAATCAATCTCAATGGGCGTATCGATCCGGCATTTCACTACGACGTTTTCGGCTTGTCCATTTGCCCGGGTAATGCGCAAGGTGATTTCCTGTTGCGGCTTCAGATTGCCGTCCAGCCCCAGAACGTCAAATGTCTCCGTGCCGTCCAGCTTCAGAGTTTGCGCGGTCACGCCTTCGTTGAATTGCAAGGGCAGGACGCCCATTCCGACCAGGTTGCTGCGGTGGATGCGTTCGAAGCTTTGCGCCACGACGACTTTGACCCCGAGCAAATTGGTTCCTTTGGCCGCCCAATCGCGCGAGCTGCCGGTGCCGTATTCCTGCCCGGCCAAAACGACCAGCGACACGCCTGCGGCATGATACTTCATGGCGGCCTCGTAAATACTCATTTGTTCGCCATTGGGCTGGAACTTCGTCACGCCACCCTCGGTCCCCGGGGTCATCAGGTTTTTAATCCGGACGTTTGCAAAAGTGCCGCGCGTCATCACGCGGTCATTGCCGCGGCGCGAACCGTAACTGTTGAAGTCCTCCGGCGTCACACCGTTTTCGACAAGATATTTTCCAGCGGGTGAACTTTTCTTGATCGAACCTGCCGGCGAAATATGGTCGGTCGTCACGCTATCGCCGAAAATTGCCAGCGGACGGGCGCCTTTTATCTCGTGGATTTGGCCCGGTTGCATCGAGAAATCTCCAAAAAACGGCGGTTCCTGGATGTACGTGGATTTGCCGTCCCACTCGTAAACATTTCCCGTGCTCGACGGAATCTCATTCCACTTGGGATTTTGGCCGGCAAAATCGCGATACAACTTCCGGAAAACGTCCGGTTGCAACGCATTCTGCATTTCGTTGCGAATTTCCTGCATCGTCGGCCAAATATCCTTCAAATAAACGTCTTTGCCGTCTTTGCCTTTGCCAATAGGCTCGTGGCTCATGTCAATATCGATGCGTCCGGCGAGGGCGAAGGCGACTACCAGCGGCGGCGACATCAGGAAGTTCGCCTTGATGTTCTGGTGAATCCGCGCCTCGAAATTGCGGTTGCCCGACAAAACTGCCGCGGCCACGACGTCATTCTTGGAAATCGCTTCGTCGATCGTTGGCGCCAACGGACCGGAATTGCCGATGCACGTTGTGCAGCCGTACCCGACGAGGTTGAAGCCCAGCGCGTCCAAATATTTCTGGAGGCCGGCTTTGTTTAAATAATCGCTGACCACACGCGATCCTGGCGCCAGCGAAGTCTTGATGAGCGGGCTGACTTGCAATCCGCGTTCGACCGCCTTTTTTGCCAGCAACCCCGCGCCCAGCATCACGCTGGGATTGCTGGTATTGGTGCAGCTCGTAATTGCCGCAATCAGGACCGAACCGTGCCGTATATCTCCCCCGACTTTCGATTGCAGCCCGTGAACCTGGTCCGGCGTGGGACGATTGTTTGCCATTTCCTGTTCGGTCGCCAGGTTTGTGTTTCGGATTTTTGCCAGCGAATCCGAGACCGAGTCCTGGCTGCCGCCGCCCAGGGCGTCGCCGTTGCCGTTGGCCACGTGAAAGGATTCGTTTAAAACGTTCGCGGGTTTCCCAAAACCATTTTCCGTGACCGGCTTCGAAAAAATGGAAATGAACTCCTGCTTCAGCTTCGGCAATTCGATTTTGTCCTGCGGACGCTTCGGGCCGGCCACGCTGGGCACCACGGTGGCCAAATCCAGCTCGACTTCCTGCGAGTATTGGATTTGCCCCTTGCTCGGAATGCCGAACAGGTTCTGGGCGCGATAATAATTTTCGTAGAGCTGGCAATGCTCCGCGCTACGGCCGGTCGCGCGCAAATAGTTCAGGCACTCGCCGTCAATCGGGAAAAAGCCCATGGTCGCCCCGTATTCGGGCGCCATATTCGCAATTGTAGCGCGATCCACGACGGGCAGCGCGGCGGCGCCCGGACCGAAAAACTCCACGAATTTGCCCACGACCTTCGCCTTGCGCAAAAGTTGCGTCACTGTCAGTGCCAGGTCCGTTGCCGTCACGCCTTCGCGCAGGCTGCCGGTCATGTGCACGCCCACGACGTCCGGGGTCAGGAAATAAACCGGTTGCCCGAGCATGCCTGCTTCAGCTTCGATGCCTCCCACGCCCCAGCCGACGATACCGAGGCCGTTGATCATGGTCGTGTGCGAATCCGTGCCCACGAGCGTGTCGGGATAATAGACGTCCGATTTTGCGGCTGCCAGGACGCCCTGGGCGAGGTATTCCAAATTCACCTGGTGAACAATGCCGATGCCCGGCGGCACCACTTTAAAGGTGTCAAAGGCCTGCATTCCCCACTTCAACAACTGATAGCGTTCGCGGTTGCGTTGAAATTCGATCTCGAGGTTGCGCTGGAGGGCGTCCGGCGTACCAAAAAAGTCCACCTGCACCGAATGGTCCACGACCAGGTCCACCGGCACCAGCGGCTCGATGATTTTTGGGTTCTTACCCATGCGCGCCGCCGCGCTCCGCATCGCCGCCAAATCGACCAGCAACGGCACCCCGGTAAAGTCCTGCAACACAATTCGCGCCACGACAAACGGGATTTCTGCCGTCCGGCTCTCATTGGGTTTCCAGTTGGCCAGGGCGCGCACGTTTTCTTCCGTGACCTTTTTGCCGTCGCAATTGCGCAAAACCGATTCCAAAACCAGCCGGATGGAAACCGGAAGCTTCGAAATAGAGCCTACTCCAGCCTTTTCCAGGGCCGGAAGCGAATAGAATTTTCCTTGTTTGCCGTTTCCTGCGTCAAAACCTTGTAGCGAATTGAATAAATTGTGCGAACTCATCGTCTTTCTCTTTAAGAATGAAAATGAAGGTTAAACCCGAGCCTGTCAAGGACTCCAATCCTTCTCATCCTCATCGTCATCCTCATTCTCCAACTAACCCGTGCAAGGCGGTCGGTGGCATAAGTCGTAGATCGTAAAATCGAAAATGGTCAAATTCGGCCCGAAAGATGCTTCTTTTGCCTGGAAATATGGACGTTAAAAGTGTCATTGCGAGTCTGGCGGTTTCGCTCTCCGGCTTCTTTGGCTGCTCCAAAGGGGCCGCGCCGGCTGCCAAGGCTACCACCACTGCCCAATCCACGGTCAAAGACCTGGGTATCGTTCAAATGACCAACAATTACGAAACCTGCGTCTCCATTGGAGGCGGCAAGGACTGTCGCATGATTCCCAAGTTATTGGACCGCAAGAACATCCAAATTACTGTCACGCTGGAATCCAAATTGCCCGGCGGCAAGACCGCCGGCCTAAGCGTATTGCAATTGCAGGGCTCAAATCAGAAGCCATTTGAAGTTTCCGTGGGAACAAATACAGATTTCACGTTTATCGCCCAGGTCGCCCCGTAGCGAGATGTGCTCAACGCGCGAAGCGTCCTGGTGCGGTGGCCCAGACACCGCTTTTAAAACCGGGTTCGCATAACTAAAGCAATTACGATAACCCTGAAATCTTTGCTTAGAGAAGGCGAATGAGTTCTCGGCTGGGCTGGCGGGTTGAAAGCGGTGTCACAGCCACCGCACTCCAGGACGCATGCGAATTTGCCTCATCTTTCACAACATTCCGCTCCAGCATCACTTCTGAGCTACCTTGATCAGGACTGAGCCGTGCGACGGGACGACATGTGTGAACCTTCCGTTGAACCCGCCCAAATCCTTGTGCAGCCATAGGTCGCGAGCCCTCACGCGTTTCGGTAATCCGAGATCTTTGAAAACCGCGGTGATCGTCATGGAATGATTGTTCAGATTCAAAAGGGCGACCGCTGTGCTTCCGTCAGCCAGTGCCTTGGTCCAAATCTGTGTCGGGCCCTCCTGTCGCGCGCAATGGCCCTGGATGCTCGCGGCGTCCTGGTCGACGGCGATGGCTTCCGGATTTGTTAAAATCTCCAGCACTTTCGGCTTCATTTGGGTGAGATCATTTCCTGCAAAAAGCGGAGCGGCAAGGACGCACCATAAGGTCATTTGCGAGCGCCATTCGTCCTGGTTCATTTTGCCGTTGCCGATTTCGAGCATATCCGGATCGTTCCAATGTCCCGGCCCCGCGTATTGTTCCAGGCCATTTTGATTCAGGCCGTGAATAATCATCGAACCGTAATTGTCCCCGATATCGCCGGTCGTTCGCCACATCTGTCCACCCACCGACGGTCCCCATTTCCAGACGTCCTGAATTCCGTACTGGCAAAGGCTGTACAGGATCGGCCGGCCCGTTGCTTTCAGGGCATCAGACATTTTCCGGTAGGCGGCCTGCATTTGGTCGTCCTGGTAAACTTTGTCCGCACTGCACCAATCATACTTCACAAAATCGATTCCCCAGTTCGCAAAGGTCTCCGCATCCTGCTTTTCGTGGCCGTAACTGGCTTCGTGGCCGGCGCATGTCGTCGGGCCCGGGCTGGTGTGAATGCCCACTTTGAGCCCGAGACTGTGGATGTAATCGCACAGCCCTTTCATGTCGGGAAATCTTTTTGCGTCGGAATGAAAGATGCCATTGGTGTCGTGGTATCCCTCCCAGCCTCCGTCAATCACGACGTACTGATAGCCTGCGTCACGCATCCCGTTTGTGGCCATTGCGGCTGCCTGCGCCCGGATAATCTCGTCGCTGATGTCCAGGCGAAAACAGTTCCAACTGTTCCAGCCCATTGGCGGTGTGCGCGCCAGTTCCGGTTGTTCGGCAAGACAGGCGCCGGGCAAAAGGATGGATAACGCAAGAAAAGAAACGGACCGTGGAATTTTTATCATGATTTACCAAGTCACCTGCACTGACATTTTTTTTCCGAAACGATTTGTGTATTGAATTTGTTTCTGACGCGCTCCGTATTCGTGGACGAGCTTGGTAAGCTTCACGTCGTAGCAGCAATACTCGGCAATGTCCATCAGCCGGCCATCCTTGAACCAACGGATCGCCTGCAGTCCTTCGGCGGTCTTTTCCACGCCAAACGTCGCCGTGGCAATGGAGTCCAGTGAGAGCCGGTGATTGAGTTTATTTTGCAGATCCACCATCAAATCCAGCGTGGGCAGTTGTGTCAGGTCAAAGGATGTGTACCCGTGGAGCACCTCGTAGTCGAAGCGCAGGTTATTGAAGCCGACGACCAGGTCCGCCCGTTGCAGTTCCCGAATCAGGTCGTTTACCGTTTTCTCGTGATAAATTTTGTATTCGCCGCTGGCCGCGCTGTAAGTGACTCCTATGCTCATGCACATCCTGGAAATATTGTTCCAGCCCCCGACTTCATCTGCCGATTTTTGGGTTTCCAAATCAAAGTAAACGACGTTTCGCGCCATGACTGACTATTAAAAAACTTCCCAGGCCAATGGACAAGGCAATTGTCTCATTACCGTCGATGGACCGCGTATCCAGTTTCAATTATCCGCGTCCGGATGACTCCCCCTCCCCATGAACCGCGGCTCGAATATCTGCGTCCGAAAGACTCTCCCTCACCCCTGCCCTCTCCCGCTGGGAGAGGGAGAATGGTCGTCTGATGGTTTGATACGCCGGAGCATCGCTGCGGTTCAGGGGTTCAATGCGCGAACCGGCCTTTGGGGAAATCTCACCCCGGCCCTCCCCCAAGGAGAGGGAGAATAATCGTCAGACGGCCTGATACGGCGAATGAAAATTAGCGGTTTTTGCTCCCTGATCCATGGGCAGTCGTATCCGCATCCGACGCCGAGGCCCTTGTTATCCACCAAAACCTTGGCCTTTTGCGCAATATACTGGCACTCAAACTGCTCTTTTTATGGAGGTTTTACAGACAAAAACGATTTTTTAAACTCATGATCGCCGTCACAGTCCAATCCCTGTCGAACGATGGGTTGCCTTTCAACTGGTTTGATGTAGCCGTTTTGGTTTTGCTTGGCTTTGGCGTCTTTCGCGGGCGCAAAAACGGGATGACTCGTGAACTCGCACCCACTCTTCAATGGGCACTTGCGGCCATCGTTCCGGCTCTGGGTTACCCCTTTCTCGCCCAGATTTACAACGACCAATGCCATTTCGGCAAATTATGGAGCGCGCTCCTGGCTTTCATGTCGATTGCCGCAGTGATTTTTCTGATTTTTACCCCCATTAAAAAGACCCTAAAAAAGCGCGCGGAAAACGGTGGCCTTTTCGGCGGCTCTGAATATTATTTGGGCATGTGCTCAGCACCTGTTCGATATGCGTGTATGATTATGTTCGCCCTGGCGCTCATTAACGCCAAGTCTTACACTGCCGCGGATCTTGCCGCTAAAAAAGCTTACAACGAGCGTTGGTATGGCGGCGGCCTTTACGCCGGCAATTACATGCCCGACCTGCACACCGCGCAGGATTCCATTTTCAAGCAATCCTTTTTAGGGCCTTATATCCAGGATGACCTGGCTGTCCTGCTCATTCAAACCGGTCCCGGTGGCGGCGGCAGCGTCAGCGGTGGCGGCGCCAGTGCCTCCAAAGGTCCGCAATCGGTAATCCATATCGGAAAATAACCACCCGCGCCGAGCACATGGCCGGCTTTTCCCAGGCAACTCTCGAAAGAATCCGCGCCGCCAGCGACATCGTGGACATTATCGGGTCGTACCTCCCGCTCAAACGGGCGGGCGCCAATTTCGTCGCCCTCTGCCCGTTCCACAAGGAAAAGACGCCAAGCTTCAACGTCAACGCGCACCGCCAGATTTTTCACTGTTTCGGCTGCCATAAAGGCGGCGACGTTTTTACGTTTGTCAAGGAATACGAAAATATTGGCTTCGGCGACGCCGTCCGGCGGCTCGCCGAGCGCGCCAAAATCCCCATCGAGAGCGAATCCACGCCGGGCGAGCAGCAGGCGCGGCATCTCAAGGACCAGCTCTTGGAAATTCACGATAAAATCGCCCAGCGCTGGCACAATTGCCTGCTCAACGAAGCCGCGGGCCACGCCGCCCGCGATTACTTGAACAAACGCGGCGTCAGCGCCGACGCCATCAAACTCTTTCGCCTCGGTGCGGCTCCGGAAAGCTGGGACGACACCGTCAACTGGGCCAAATCCAAAGATTACGACCTCGCGCTGATCGAAAAATCCGGGCTCATCATCAGGAAGGAGGAGACCGGCAATCACTACGACCGTTTTCGCGGAAGGCTCATGTTCCCGATTTGCGACGAACAAGGCCGGGTCGTGGCTTTCAGCGGACGCGTCTTGTCGGGCGACGAAAAGACCGCCAAATACGTCAACTCGCCTGAAACTGCCATTTTTACCAAAAGCAAAATTTTCTACGGCCTGGACAAGTCCAAACGCGCGATCCTGGACGCTGGGTTTGCCATTATTTGCGAAGGGCAGCTCGATTTGATCGCCTGCTTCATGGCTGGCGTGCAAAACATTGTCGCGCCGCAGGGAACAGCTTTCACTGACCAGCACGCGCGCATTTTGAAACGATACGTTCCGGAAGCCGTCCTTTGTTTCGATTCTGATGAAGCGGGACAAAATGCCGCGGTCCGGTCGCTGGATCACTTGCTCTCGTCGGGGTTGGCTGTGCGCGTGGCGGTGGTGCCGGCGCCTCATGACCCGGATAGCTATATCAAAGCGGGCGGCGGCGAAAAATTCCGTGAATTGATTCAAAACGCAAAAGGCTTTTTCGACTATTACCTGGACCGCCTTTGCAAACAAAACGACCAGGGCACCGACAAGGGTCGTCTGCTCATCCTGCGCGGGATGGCCGATGCCGTCCAAAAAACCGGCAGCCCTGCGCTCGTGGATACCTATGCCCAAAAAACCGCCTTGCGGTTGGGCATCTCGCCCGAGGCCGTGCGCTCGGAATTTGCAAAAGTTGGGAGTCGCCCGGCGAATTTTCAGGCTGCCGAACCGGAAGAACCCGAAGACAGTTCGGAAGAGGAAATTTTGGAAGTTCCCTCGCCGCAGGAATTTTGGCTCGTGAAATTGATTTTGGTCCATGACGCACTCGCCGGATGGGCAGCGACCCGGTTGGATACGGCCTGGATTTCAAATGCGCCCGCCCGCGCGATCATCGGGCGCCGCCTGAACGCCCACAAAAACGGCACATGGCAAAGCCTTGCCGCTTTCCTTGACGAATCCGATTCTGACGCAATGCGCAACTTGATTACCGAAGCCGCTACGCAGGAACGCGAAATCCCGAATCCCGAAAAACAACTGGCCGACGTGATTCTCAAATTGCGCAATCTGTTTTTGGACCGCCAAATTTCCGCGCTCACTCAAAAGACTGGTTCCCCCGACGTCCCTGACGAGAAAAAGATCGCAATCCTGCAGGAACAAAAAAGACTCCGCGAACAAAAGGCTTCGCCTTTGGCGGAGTTGGCGTAGCACGGGCGAGGGCACCGGCGCTACGAACATGTTGGACGTTGTACCGCGCAAGTTCCGCCCGCTCTGCGCGGGCGGGGACGCCGCAGCGCAGGCGTGGTTTAGCCCTCCGAACAACATTCGGATTTCCCCACTTTTCCCGCTCAGTTTGAGCCCCTTTTATGATCCTAGGGTACAGAGGTGGGTTGTAACCGTTCAAATTCAAACTCGAAGCGCCTGGAGGAATGGGAAAAGTGCTTTCTGAGAATGACCGGAAGAGGGTTTGTTTCAATATGCGAGATTAACTCATCTAAGGTTTTTACGATTCCTTCGCAACCTTCGAGTCTTCTGTCAGTAAATCAGGCAGAAAGTGATTCCCCGCTTCGAAATGAACTCTGAATATTTCATCGCCTTTGCCAAGCGTTTCAATTACCCGTCTTTGTTGAATCGTCCTTTCCAAAATGCTTGGAAGTGATCGCAATTCTCCAATAGCTAGGGTGTGATTCCTCAGCTTCTCCAGGATCTGGGTTGTTTCGCCAGTGTCACTCAGAAAAGCTCTAAGTTTCTTTAAGCTTTTGACCTTGCCTCGCGAAAGCCATAAAAGAGCGTTGACCGTCGCTCGTGCCTTTTCATCTTTGCCCTCTAAAACTGGCCCGAGAAACGCATCAACCTTGCGTTTGATTTTCTTTTGCACATTCTTGGACCTTAATTCAGAGATTCCTGCTAACGACAAGACGACCGCAATTATTAGCAATACGGTTCCAGCGACATACACGAAGATTCTCGCAAGTTGGACTTTTAATGACCCGTAAAATATCTGGGACCAGAGCCCGGGCGTTCCATCGTCCTTCAGATTGTTTACTACAGCCTGCGTATCGATCCCCGCGATTTTCCCAATCACATTTATTTCGGGGTCCTCGTCTGAGGGATGAAGGACCTGAAGTTGAACTGTGAAAAATGTTTCCCGATCAAAAATAATTTTTTGAAATATGACTAAATTATTCGTTGTTGATTGAATGTCTATGTGATTCTGGAGGTAATCGGAATTACAATTAACCAATTTAGGGACGTCCACAATTTGCCCCCTCTTTATTTGTAAGCCCCAAGGCATTGATTGATCAAAGTCAGATTGCAGGATGTGCGTTTCTCCGTCGTTCCGAATCGTGATTGTTAATATGCTTAAGTCCTTCTTTAGGGCATATATATCCTCTCCGTGGTATCGAATTTCCAAGTCCTTGACAGGCTGATGGACATCCAAAACCTTGGAATTGCCTACAATCTCATAAGTAACATGGGGGCGCTTTTCGTGAACTGCATAGTAAATTCCGGGGACGCCAATGACGACCGTCGCGAAAATTCCTATAAGTGCCCAAATTGTTGCATGCTCAATTTGCCTTTTTGAAGAGTCAGCCATAGTCGCGAAACCCCTTGGATAATAGTCAAGCGAACTCATCTTGCCAAGCCCGAAACCTGCGATACTCCGGCCTAGAGTGCCTGCTTATTGGTATGTAGTGCTACGCCCCTGCTCCCCGCGACGACTCGCCCGGCCTGCCGACGGGCTTGCGAAACGGCGGGTTAATTGACTCTTTCCTTCCACATTCCGGTCCGATAATCTCCCACATGCCCATACGTTACGGCATAGGTGAACTGTACGGTTTAGATTTTACGGCGTTGTCACCGGATCGGATTCGGGAACTTTCCACGATACCGAACAAGGCGATGGAATGCCCGTTTAAGCCGCATCATCCGCGGAAGGGCGCGCCGAAGTGTAATAAAAAGGGAGGGGTCTGTTCGATACGCCAGCTTTCCCGCGATGGTGATGGACCCGTTACGGGCAAAGGCGAGCCCGTGACAACATGCCCGAACCGATTTCTGGAACGCAACATGGTATCTCAGTGGGTCGGCGAAACTTTGTTGGGCATGTCGACACCAACGGTGATTTCGGAACTGCCATTCTTAATGGGAGAGATACAGGAGGAGGAGGGGGAGGAGCCCGACGCCGTGGGTAAAATTGACGAGGTTTTGGTTCACCGCGAAGGGAATACGCGTCGTTGGTGTGCCCTCGAATTTCGGGCGGTGTATTTTTCCGGAAGGAGGAATGGAAAATGATTTCGCAGTCATGCGAAACTGGACCTTTCCCGTCGGTCTACCGCCACCCAGATTTTCGATCTTCCGGGCCAAAAAGGTTGAAGCCTCAATTGCAAATTAAAGAAGTTCCCGCTATCAACAGGTGGGAAAGAAAATGGTGGTGGTCATTGATCGCGCATTTTGGGAGTTGCTCGGGGAAATGCGCAAAGTGAAAGAAATATCAAATTGTGATATCAAGCCCCGAGATTGGGCAGATCCAAACATTCATTCCCGTTCTTTTCAGCCTCCCTTATTAATTCCTCCCAGGGCCATTTGACAGTGGCAAACCGGCGATATAAAAGTAGTTGCCTATCGACAACCACGACTTCTTCGGATTCCGGACTATAGCCAATCACGAGCCCGCGACCTTCACTATCAATTTGCAAGTCTTCCATCTTTTCGAGGATTGCTTTTAGGTTACTATATTGGATTCGCTCCTGTCGCTTTACTGCACGTTCGAAAATTTTTCGGGCGGGTAACCCTCGAATTAGTTCTTCATCTGTCGCGGTCATGATTACGGCCATCGCATGTGCGTAGATCCCTGTTGAATTGGGCCTGGATCTGATTCCTTTTGAGACATTTTTCGCAAACTGTTGGTACAGGGGATTGAGTTGGTCAGCATAGAGCATACTGGCGTTTTCGACAAAGCTCACATCGGACACCTCATGCCTAAAAAGACCTTTTGATGTGAATTTCGCCTCATCCAACGTCAACAAGGCTAATTGCTGAAGAATACCTGCATTAGAATATGCCAACCCCGCCAATCGCGTTTGCAGCTCCTCAGAAAAATGGACCTTCAAGGCGTCGCCCCCCTTCGTTAAAATTTTCCTCAGATCATCCTGCGACCAATCGATAGAAATTTCCTGAACTCGCCCTGATAAATCCGTGTTGAGATGAAGCAGGAGGTTTGTCTCACTCCAAACACCGATAATTATTACGAAAACTCCATAATCCCACAATGCTTTTAGGTCGAAAGCGAAGTTGCGGCGGTCGTCTGTTGACATGTAGTGGAAATCCTCAATGACTAGACGCCTTTCTGACTTTTTTATAATCTCCGCGATGAATCGCAAGTCATCAATGTCGTGCCCTATCACTTTATGCTCCGAATTTGTGCCTCTTTCATTTCCAATCGAAGCATTAATTCCGGCCTTCGCAAGGAGTGATGCACCAGCCTCGCCTTTGGCGCCGAGGCTCGCTTTGAAGACACCTTGGCGGCTTTCTTTAACATGAACATTTATATTAAGCTGGGATAGGGCATCAACGTAAATGTCCGTGAAAGGTTTTTGAAGTCGGCATTGAACAGTGATTGCGTTTGATAGTGCCTTTTGCCGGAGCCATGACTTTCCACACTTTGATGGGCCGCGGATCGCGACATGCGTCGTCCGCGCGAGATACGTAGAAATCGAGACGTCAAGATTACCGCGGTCAACATACGAATTTTCCCGAAGTTCCGGCGAAATTCCAAAAACCTGGTCAGCGCGCATAAAAAATAATTTTTGCCAACCGCTTGATATTCGCGTGGCATGCCAAAAAGTAAGACCTGCGCCAGTTCGCAAGGCAATAAAAAAAGTCAACTTTTCCAGCTCCGAAAGCGCTAACGGAGCGACCATGCCGTTTGTGCGGCAACAGTGCGCCCAGGTTTCGTCTCCATCTGCTCAATCTTCTGTCCCAACTGTTTCGCCGCAATCGACCGTCGCGCGGGCGGGGACGCCGCAGCGCGGCGTCCCTACCACCGCAACACGCAACACGCTCCCCATATAAAGACATTTGAGGATGACGATGAGAATGACCCAACTTCGCCAGGGCTACGATGGGCAGGGAATGATTCCCGTTTGCCCAGCATGCTTAAAACTCATAACGAGCCCAAAAACATGGTATTTCGCCGGAGCACGCCCCCTGTGCTAACCTGCATGCATGACAAAAGTGCTGGAGCCAAATAAAACGGGGCAGGGCCAGGCGGAACGCGCGGAACCGCAATCCAATCCGAAGGTCGTGATCCATGTCGGTGTGGATAGCTTCGCCGCGCGTTTCGAAGATGACCCCGATGCCGCGAACGTCAGCCCATCCGAAAGCATCCGCAATTTGGTCGAGCGAATTGAACTCGCCGACAAAGTGGGTCTCGACGTCTTTGGCGTGGGCGAACATCATCGCAAGGAATTTCTCGATTCGGCACCGCATATGGTTCTTGCCGCGGCGGCGATGCGTACGCGCCGTATTCGCCTCGCGAGCGCCGTGGCTGTTTTAAGCGCCGCCGATCCGGTGCGTGTTTTCCAAAATTTCGCCACGCTCGATTTGCTCTCGCAAGGCCGCGCGGAAATTATCGCGGGGCGCGGCTCGTTTACTGAAGCGTTTCCGTTGTTCGGACTTAAACTGGAAGATTATGACTCGCTTTTTATCGAGAAACTGGAACTGCTGTTGAAATTGCGGGACAACGAATTTGTGCAATGGTCGGGCCAGCACCGGCCGGCGCTGACAGGGCAGGGCGTTTATCCCCGGCCAATCCAAAATCCGCTGCCGATTTGGGTGGGTGTGGGCGGCACGCCGGAATCGTTTGCCCGCGCAGGCATGCTTGGACTGCCGCTCATGGTCGCAATCATCGGCGGTGAGACGCGGCGCTTTCGTCCGCTGGTAGATGTTTATCGGGAATTCGGCCGGCGCGCCGGACATTCCCCGGACAAACTCAAAGTAGGCGTTCACGCGCTCGGCTACGTTGCCGAAACGACGCAACAGGCCATTGAAGATTTTTATCCGGGATACGCCAGGTCGATGGGCCGCATCGGCAGAGAACGCGGCTGGCCGCCGCTCACGCGCGATCAATTCGACGCGATGCGGAGCCGGCACGGCGCATTGCTCGTGGGAAGTCCGGATGAAGTCGCCGAGAAAATCCTGCAACACAGCGAAGCCCTGGGCGGCACGACGCGAATCACGTTTCACATGGACGTCGCGGTATCACCGCAGTCGAAGCTCCTGCGCGCGATTGAGTTGGTGGGGGCTAAGGTTGCGCCGATTGTGCGGCGTTGAGAGGCTTACGCTTTTAATGTTTCAGTTTTGAGCGGAATCTGAAATCTTTTCGGCATGCCCGAAAATGGGACTGATGGGACCAATGCGACGGATAGACGCGGTCCGTTGCGTAGGGATGGATTCATTCCTCCGCATGGCGGATACGAGAAGTTTTTTCGTATCCGAAAACCCAAATTATCTACGACGCTACAGTCCGTTTTTGCGACCCCTTCATTGACAAGAAATCCCGCACTCATGATCAGATGGTGCAGGCGGCGCGTAGCGGCAATAAAAATATTGCCGAAGGCAGCCGCTTTTCGGGCACTTCCAAGGAGACCGAACTTAAACTCACTAATGTGGCCCGCTCCAGCTTGGAGGAATTGCTTGGTGACTATAAGGATTATCTTCGTCAGCATGGGCATGCCCTTTGGAAAAAGGATTCAAGAGAGGCTCTCTACGTGCGTAAGCTGGGGAAAAAGGAAAACTTTTCTTGTGGAGATATTCGCGAGTTTATAGAAACCCGGCCTGCGGAAGTCGTGGCGAATATTCTTATCTGCCTAATTCACCAGGCCAACTATTTGATAGACCAGCAAATTCGCCGCCTGGAAAAGGATTTCGTCCGAGAGGGTGGCCTTCGCGAACGTATGACGCGCGCTCGGTTGACTTACCGCTCCAGAGGCCAGCCACAACCATAACCCTGGCGCTCCGCTGGCATCCGTCTCCTCCGTCTTCTCTGTCCCATTTTTTCGCCCTCAGAACGCCCGCCGCAACGTCTCCGCCAATTCCTCCGGCGTCAACGCAATGGGATTCGCCTTCATGCTGCTGGCCTGACTTGCCTTCCTGACCAATTCGTCCACCTGTTCCGATTTGATGCCATACGTTCCCAGCCGTGGGATTTGAAGTTCATCGATCAGGGTGCGAACCCAATCCACGCCCGTGTCGGTCGTTGCGTGTTTGTCGCCGGTACATATCCGGGCGATTTGGTCATATTCTTTCAACGCGCGATTGTGCGGGTCGCGCTGATGGAGCGCGCGGATATTTGTGGCCATCACGTGCGGTAGGAGAATCGCGCAAATCGCGCCGTGCGGCGCGTTGGGAAAAATCCCGCCGATGGGACCTGCGAAGCCGTGAACGGCGCCAAGACCGGCATTCGCCAGCGCTAACCCGCCAAACAAACTCGCCAGTGCCATGTCCTCCCTCACGGACTTGTTTTGTCCGTCATGAAATGCCGTCCGCAACGATCGCGCCACGCGGGAAATTCCTTCCACGCACAAACTATCGGTCATGGCATTCGCGCGCGAACAGACCAGCGGTTCGATGAGTTGCGTTAGAGCGTCCATCCCCGTGCGAGCGGTGATGGCCGGCGGCAAATCATAAGTCAATTCAGGATCAACCAGCGCAATTTTGGCGAGCATCAACGGGCTGCGCAGGCTCACTTTCAATCCGTGTTCGGGTGAAGCCAAGACCGCGTTGCGTGTGACTTCCGCGCCAGTGCCTGCAGTTGTGGGAATCGCGATCAATGGCGCGGACGGTTTATTCAACGGTTTGCCGCGGCCGATGATCTCAAGGTAATCGAGCAAATCACCGTCGTTAGCCAACATTGCGGCAATAGCCTTGGCTGCGTCCAGGGCACTACCCCCGCCGAAGCCGATGACGAAATCGCAGTTTTCTTTTCTCCCGTGCGCCACGCCGTTGTATACCGTGGAAATTTCCGGTTCGCCAGCCACCGAAAAGGTCGTTGCACTGACACCGGCCTGGCGAAGCAACGCCAGCAGTTTCCCGGCGCGGGACAAATCCTTACCCGTCGCCACTAGCGCGCGTTTGCCAAATTCCCCGGCCAGCGCGCCGATATCCTGCAACGCGCCCGGACCGAAGATAATTCGTGTAGCCGTGGCAAATTCAAATTTCATAGACATACTGGCGGCGCTCCAGCGCCGCCCAAACTTTTCTTTGGACCCTCGGTCCGCGCTTTGCGTCGTGGAGTGCGTGGCAATCCCGTCTGCGGGAGCGACACCGCTTTCGAATTACAGTAAACTCACAAGCGCAAATCCCACATTGAGCCGGCAACAGCGTTCGAAAGCGGTGTCACAGCCACCGTACTCCGGGACCATTCGGCGATTTGATCGATTCATATAACCGGTTCGGTGTCCACGCTTTAGCGTGTCGCTTCTTTACCACGCTTCATCCTCGGGAAACACATTGTTGAACTTCACGCTTTGGCGCGGCTCGGCCATCATGGGTGCAACCGTGTCGCGCCAGATCGGATAATGTGGCGTCTCCTTGTGCGCCGCGGCGGCAGCGGCATCGCGATAGATCTCGATGAAAACAAACCGCGCAGGATCATCCTGCTGTTGAACGACATCGAACCGGGCCACACCCTGTTCTTTAAGGCTCGCCCGGGCATTCGCCAGCGTCGCAGTTTTAAACTCTTCCACTGCTTCCGGTTTGACATGAACATGAACGTGAACAACGAGCATATATTTTATAAGACAATTTTGAATCCTACGCTATATGGTGTAGAGTGGCAATTGTATGAGTGGGTGGGAAAGGAGTGAATGGAAAATATGAAGCGCGCAATTCGCTGGTTATTGGTATCGGTATCGGCGTTTTCATTCGCGGGCGGACTTTTGTTCGCCGGCGATGCGAACGGGTGGGGCGTAAAAATTGTCCGCTTGCAAATTCTCGCGCCGGTGACGGAGGAAAATACGAACACGACGGACGTCTATCGACATACGGCGGCGCTTGTCCGCTCGCAAGACGGCATTTCGCTGCCAGGCGTGACTGTGGGGATGGTGCTGACGGCGCCGGACGGCCAAATTGTTGGTTTCGACCAGCTGGATTCAGCATCTTCGGCGCTCATGTCGTTCACCGATAATCGGGGCAAAGACCTGCTGACTGAGATGCCGTGGGAAAGTATTTATCCTAAAGACCAATACGGGATTTATAGTTATCAGTACAATAATGGCGCGCACGCTTTGTTTATAGGTATCCGGGCGCCGTCATTGCCTTCGAGCGGTGCAACCGGACTCGATATCGCGGGGAATATTTGTGTGCAAACGGCCAGAAGCACCGAGCAACTGGTCGCGGAAGACGTAAGGCTCAAATCCGGCACGGAGTTTAGCCTGGGCGATACCAAATTACTCGTTTGCGATGCCAAATATATCGGCGGCCAGTTTTTGCTGGATTTGGAGTCGATCCAGGATTTATCAAGCATTTCCAAGCTTCAATTTTTTGACCGGCGCGGCCGGGAAATCTTCCCGTTGGATTATCAATCGAAAAGTTCTTCCACGGACGGTTCCGCCTGGGTTTACTTCTTCCACAAACGCGCGGACCTCGTAAAAATCGTAGCGACTCATTGGATAGGCTTTAAGAAAACCCAGGTGCCGTTTAATATCAGAACTGGATTGGGATTTTGAGTTAGATTTGGATTGCCGAAGTTTTATCCGCAGATTACTCAGATTAACGCAGATTTGGAAATACACCAACAGAGCCGCGCGCGTAAGCAAGCGGTCTTGGGGGAAGTTCGAATACGGGCAGAACCCATTTAACGAAGGAGGACCCGTTCCCTTACGGTCAGGGCTCGGTTAAATATCTGCAAAATCTGCGGACTAAATCTTTGTTTTCTGTCGGTTTTCATCTTTAATCCCGGTGAAAACATGGAAAACCAAATCTTGGAGCATCTCAGCCGCGGCGATTATGTCGCGGCAAACGTCCCGGAACTGCTCGATCAGCTCGGCCTGCCTCGGAACCAACAGCAGGAGTTGCAACGGGCGTTGCGCGCCCTGGAACAGGCGGGACGCATTGCCCGCATCAAGGGCAATCGTTACATCCTGCCGGCGGAGGCGGACCTGATTCCCGGTCGCATCCGCATCAACCGCGCGGGCAAAGGATTTCTGCTGCCGGATGATTCGAGCATTGCGGAGATTGCCATCCCGGAAAGCGCCACGCTGACGGCTCTCCACGAAGATCGCGTGCTCGTTCGGCGTGACCGCCCCGAGGCGCGCAACACAGGCACGGTCATTCGCGTGCTCGAACGGCATCGGACGAACATTGTCGGCACGCTTCAGAAGAGCAGCCGCTTTCTTTTCGTCATTCCCGATGACCCGCGAATTCCGCACGATATTTATGTGCCGGAACCGCGTGATGTCGGGCGCCGCGCCCGAATTGGCGAAAAGGTAGTCGTCGAATTGCGCGAGTGGGAATCGCGCAATTCCAATCCGGAAGGCGAAATCATTGAAGTCCTCGGCGCCCCGGATGAAGAGGGCGTGGATATGCTATCGGTGCTGCGCCAATACGATCTGCCGCTTCATTTTCCAAAAGAGGTCCTGGCCGAGGCGCGCTCGTTCGGGAGCGAAGTGTTGCCGCAGGAACTCGACGGACGCGAGGATTGCCGGAGTCACACGGTCGTGACCATTGATCCGGACGACGCCAAGGATTTTGACGATGCGATCTGCCTGCGGCGGATTACGTCGGATCGATGGAAGCTGTGGGTTCACATCGCCGACGTTTCGCATTACGTCAAACCCGGTACCGCGCTCGACGAGGAGGCCCGCAAGCGCGGCAACTCAACGTACCTGGTGGACCGGGTAATCCCAATGTTGCCGGAAGCCTTGAGTAACGATCTCTGCTCGCTCAAACCGAACGTGGATCGCCTGACCAAATGCGTGGAGTTCGACGTGTCGCATGATGGACGCGTGCTGGCGGCGCGATTTTATCCGGCGGTAATCCATTCGCAGCGCCGTTTTGCGTACCGCGAAGTGCTGGGCATTTTGCAGCGCAAACCGGAGGGCGAGATTGAACGGATGCTGCATGACGCCAACGAACTCGCGCAACGCATTCGCCGCCTGCGGTTCAAGGCCGGCTCACTCGATCTTGATTTTCCCGAAAGCAAAATCCGGCTCGATGAAAACGGCCGTATCGCGAGAATTGAAAGAGTGGAGAACGACATCTCGCATCAGTTGATCGAGGAATTCATGCTGCTGGCCAACGAAGCCGTGGCGACGCGCCTGATGAGCCAGAACGTAAATGCGATTTACCGCGTTCACGAGAAGCCGGATGAAAAGCGGTTACACGAATATCGCGAAGAAGTGTTGAGCCATCATGTGCCGTGCGGGAACCTGACGAAGCGTGGGGAGGTCCAAAAACTTCTCCAAAAACTCGGCACACTGCCCATCGGTCAGGCACTCAAGATTGGTCTGCTGAAATCGCTGATGCGGGCGCGCTACGACGTGACGCCGCTCGGTCATTACGGCCTGGCCAAAAAGAATTATACACACTTTACTTCACCCATTCGCCGCTATGCCGACCTCGTCGTGCATCGCGCGCTGTTCCAACACCCGCACTCCGAGGTAGGGCGGAAGTCCCCTTCCGCCTCGCCCCTTGCAATGGATGCGGAGTCGTTTGCAGGCGCCCGCGGCCCCGCAACATCCCTCAAAGCAATCGCCGAACATATTTCCAGCACGGAACGCAACTCCGCCGATGCCGAACGCGATAGCAAGGACGTGAAGTTGTTCGCCTACCTCCTGGCTCAAATCGAGACCGGCAAACTGGAGCGCTATCCGGCGCTGGTGACCGACCTGCGCAACTTTGGTTTCTTCGTGGATGTGCCCGGTCTCGCCATGAGCGGCCTGGTGCCGTTGTCCACTATGGAAGACGACTTTTATATCTATGACGAAGTCCGCAATCACCTCATTGGCCGCCGCACGCGCCGCATGATCCGGCTCGGTGATAACGTAGAAGTCCAGGTTGCCAAAGTGAACACCTTCAAAAAGCAGGTGGATTTTTTCCTGGCCAGCAAACCCAGGGAAACGCCAAAACCAAAGTTCAACGCCAAATTTCCTCAAATTCCCGCCTCGTCGCGACACCGGAACAGTGGCCACCGCCACAAACGGCGGCGATGATTTTCGTCAGGCAAACAACTGGTGGGCACGACGTGCCCGTCGTGACGGCGCGCGTCGTAGACGCACGCGAGTCAATTTGCGCATAGAACCCCTGGACCGCCCTAACCTTTAGCCGTATCAAATAATCGGACGATTATTCTCCCTCTCCTTGCGGGAGAGGGCAGGGGTGAGGGAGAGTCTTCCAGACGCGGATATTCACCCGATTCATGGGGTTGCGGATGGCCTGGATCACGTGACTCAGTTGCTATCGCTTTGACCATCGTAGTTCATAACTGCGGAGCAGCGCGCGATAGTAGCCCATAGCGGCCAGAGCGTTTTAAAAAATAATGTGGCCGTTCGGAGCGAGGATTTTTGGTGTTTTGGCGAGGCTTCAGCGAAGGAGCATGTTTGAAAACCCTGTGATTGAGCTGAAACGACGCCAAAACCCAAAAAGACCGCTTCCCCTTCTTTTTCTTCCCGAATGGCCACAGTATTTTTTAAAACGCTCCAGCTATGGGAAACGCCATCAAATAGTTTTTAAGCTCCGGCAGGAGCGAAAGAATGCGGCCTCCATTCCGTCCGTTTCGCGCATTGGACCTAATCTGAGTATTTTTCCGCCGATTTCGGAGATCTGTTTGGTGTCCAGCCTTTAGGCTGCTCCAGAGCACGCTAAAGCGTGTACACCCAACCGGTCTGTTCACCGTTCGCCGTTCCAACCGGTAGGGCGGTGCTCCCGCGCCGCCATACTGCATCTAAATCTGCGTTAATCTGTGCAATCTGCGGATTGTAATCTCTTTCCGTCTCATTTTTAATGAGTGAAATCCTATGAAGCGAATCCATAAAATCGGAATCGGCATCGCTATTGCCGTTGTTGCATTCGGCATCGCCGTGATGACGGTCGGTATCTGGGCGGAAAAGAAAGCCCAAACCTTTTTCTATCCAATGGCGCCGCCGATGCCGGCAATCGTTGACGAGCCCATGCCGGAAATTCTTGCGCGCCTGGAATTAGTGCTGAAGACCAACGCCCCGCAAGTTCTCGCCGCATTGCGGCCCGGCATTTCCTCGAACCAAATCAGCCAACTCGAACAGCAATACCACGTCCAGGTGCCCGACGACATTCAGGACATCTACGAATGGCGCGATGGCGCCACGGCAAATACGAACTATTCCGCTGATTTGCCAAACACGGGCTCTTACGCCGATTTGATCCCTGGCCATCACTTTCTCTCGCTTGAAGAAATGCTCGAAGACAATAAAGCGGTTAAAAACCTGGCAAACAAGGTAGCGCATGGACCTTCGACGTCGGTGGAGCGCGTTTTCTATCGGCTTGTTGAAGGTCACCGCAACAGCTGGTATTGCCTTCTTGATGACGGCGAGCAAGACGGCTACTTTTTCGATCCTACGCGCAAACCCGCCGAAGGCGCGGTGTTTTCCACTTTCACCGAGGATGGGTCCTTTCTATTTTTCCCATCGGCAAAGAACCTGATGGCGGGTATTGTCAGGTGCTACGAAAAAGGCGCCTATCGCGTCAAATCGGGCACTTCACATTTGCAACTCGACGAAGATTTCGACCAATCACAAAAAATTTGGACGGAATTCGGGGCGGGGAATCACACGGGGGAATAGCGGCAGAATCGAAATATACAAAAAAAACAACTGACTCCTTCCTTTGTCGTGTAAAACAGGAAGCATGAGGAAATTGTGTTTGAAATAAACCAGAATAGCGCGACAATCAAAGAGGCCTTACAGAAAGCCAGCCAAAATGCGCCTGAAAATTATCGCTCCCATTATAGTTGCAAGTATAAGCCTGCTCGTCCTTCTATTTCTAGCAGCCTGTTGAAAAAATAGGGAATCGAGGCAGAAAAGATTTCTTAAACGGCGGGAGGTATGGTTAATGGTCGGGTGTTCGCGACGAAACAAAAAGCAGGGCAAGGTGAGTTCTGGGTGGCAGCGCATCAACTTGCTCAATC
>DATAST010000036.1:0-10503 GCA_036269115.1 Verrucomicrobiia bacterium
GAAAGAATTTATATGGCAAAAGTTTTAGGCATTGATTTGGGAACAACGAACTCGTGCATGTCGGTCATGGAGGGTGGCGAACCGCTGGTTTTGGAAAATTCCGAGGGGAAACGCACCACGCCCAGCGTTGTGGCGTTTAGCAAAAGTGGTGAACGGCTCGTGGGCGAAGCCGCCAAACGACAGGCGGTGACCAATTCGCGCAATACGGTTTATTCCATCAAACGCTTCATGGGACGCAAATTCGATGAAGTTTCCGAGGAAATTAAACGCGTGCCTTACAAGGTTGTGAAGGCCTCCAATGGCGACGCGGCCGTGGAAGTGGAAGTGGAAGGCAAAGCGAAGCAATTTTCGCCGCAGGAAATTTCCGCGATGATCCTGGCCAAGCTCAAAACCGACGCCGAAATGCGCCTGGGTGAGAAAATTGCGCAGGCGGTCATCACCGTTCCGGCATACTTCAACGATTCCCAGCGCCAGGCCACCAAAGACGCTGGCCGTATCGCCGGTCTGGAAGTCCTGCGCATCATCAACGAGCCGACGGCTGCATCGCTCGCGTACGGCCTCGATAAAAAGAAGGATGAAAAAATCGCTGTCTATGACCTGGGCGGCGGCACATTCGATATTTCCGTCCTCGAAATCGGCGACGGCGTGTTCGAAGTCAAAGCGACCAATGGTGACACCCACCTGGGTGGCGACGATTGGGACAATCGCATCATGGATTGGATCCTGGACGAATTCAAAAAGGATTCCGGCATGGACCTGCGCAAGCAGCCTGACGCTTTGCAGCGTATCAAAGAGGAAGCTGAAAAGGCCAAGATCGCCCTTTCGAGCGCGCAGCAATACGACATCAATTTGCCGTTTATCACGGCGGATGCCAGCGGACCCAAGCACATCCAAAAGTCGCTCACGCGCGCCAAAATGGAGCAGCTTACTGACGAACTGTTCGAGCGCACGATCAAGCCGGTTAAAGCCTGTCTTTCGGACGCCGGCATCGAAGCCGCGAAGATTGACGAACTCGTTCTCGTGGGCGGCATGACACGCATGCCCCGCGTAGTCGAGACTGCGAAGTCTTTGGTCAGCAAACCGCCTCACCAGGGCGTGAACCCGGACGAAGTCGTTGCCGTGGGCGCGGCCATCCAGGCCGGCGTGCTCAAGGGCGAAGTGAAGGACGTGTTGCTGTTGGACGTGACCCCGCTTTCGCTGGGCATCGAGACGCTCGGCAACATGTTCACCAAGTTGATCGAGCGCAATACGACGATCCCGACTCGCAAATCGGAAATTTTCTCGACTGCGAGCGACAATCAGCCGGGCGTGGAAATCCACGTGCTCCAGGGCGAGCGCCAGTTTGCGCGGGACAATCGGACGATCGGCAAATTCAATTTGACCGACATTCCTCCTGCTCCGCGAGGCGTTCCGCAAATCGAAGTGACCTTCGATATTGACGCCAACGGCATCCTGCACGTTGCGGCCAAAGACCTGGGCACGGGCAAGGAACAAAAGATTACAATCACGGCCAGCAGCGGGCTCTCGAAGGAAGAAATCGAAAAGATGCGCCGCGATGCCGAGACCCATGCCGAGGACGACAAGCAACGGCGCGAAGAAGTGGAAACCCGCAATGAAGCGGACAACGCGGTCTATCGCACCGAAAAAATGCTCAAGGAAAGCGGCGATAAGATTTCCGGCGACGACAAGAGCAAGATCGAAAGCTCAGTCAACGCCCTGAAAGAGGCGTTGAAAGGCAGCGATGCCGGAGCCATCAAATCCGCCTCGGAGAAACTGAATGAAGTTTCGCAGGCGGTGTGGCAGGAAGTCTATAAAGCCGCCGCAGCCCAGGCCCAGGCCGGAAAAGGCGATCCGGGCGCGGGGGCCGGCGGCGCGCCGGGTGGTGAACCCAAGTCCGACGAAAAGAAGGACGAGGGTGTAATCGACGCCGAAGTGGTGGATGAGAAGAAGCAATAAATTTTCCCATCGCAAGTGCGGCGGGATTTGATATAGTAACAGTTCAAACAAACAACAAAATAAACAAACTATGGCACTAAACGTAAAACCGATCGGCGACCGACTGCTCGTCGAGCCGGCTGAAGAGAAAGAAGTCAAAAAGGGCGGAATCATCATTCCTGAGTCCGCCAAAGAGAAGCCGCAGGAAGGCATCATCAAAGCCCTCGGTACCGGCAAGACCGACGACAGCGGGAAGAAGATTCCGTTTGAAGTCAAAGTCGGCGATCGCGTGCTCGTGTCCAAATACGGCGGCACGGAGATCAAGATTGACGGCAAGGAATACAAGATCCTGTCCTCAGACGACATCCTGGCCGTCCTGGAATAATTCAAACTTCACAACTTAAAATTCAAAATTAAAGAACTATGGCAGCAAAACAATTAATATTCGACGAACAGGCCCGCCAGGCCATCCTGCGCGGCGTTAACAAGCTTTCCAAAGCCGTCGTCGCCACCCTCGGTCCCAAAGGCCGCAACGTGGTCATCGACAAAAAGTTCGGTTCGCCCACCGTCACCAAAGACGGCGTGACTGTGGCCAAGGAAATCGAACTGGAAGATCCTTATGAAAACATGGGCGCCCAGATGGTCCGCGAAGTCGCCAGCAAAACCAGCGACACCGCGGGCGACGGCACCACCACCGCCACCGTCCTGGCGGAAGCGATTTATCGCGAGGGCCTGAAGTTTGTGACCGCGGGCGCCAATCCGATCGGCATCCAGCGCGGTATCAACAAGGCTGTCGAAGCCGCTGTCGGCCAGCTCGACAAAATCGCCAAGAAGGTCAAAGACAAAGACGAAATCAAGCAGGTCGCCGCGGTTTCCGCCAACTGGGATTTCGAGATCGCCGATAAAATCGCCGATGCGATGGACAAAGTCGGCAAAGACGGCACCATCACGGTGGAAGAAGCCAAGTCGATCGAAACCACGCTCGAGGTGGTCGAAGGCATGCAGTTCGATAAAGGCTATCTCTCGCCCTACTTCGTCACGAACACCGAGTCGATGGAAGCCAAGCTCGAGGATGTCTACATCCTCATTTACGAGAAGAAGATCAGCAGCTTGAAGGACCTCCTGCCGATTCTCGAAAAAACCGCCAAAATCGGCAAGCCGCTCCTCATCATCGCTGAAGACATTGAAGGCGAAGCGTTGGCGACCCTCGTCGTCAATAAAATCCGCGGCACCATTAATGTGTGCGCCGTCAAGGCCCCCGGCTTTGGCGATCGCCGCAAGGAAATGATGGAAGACATCGCCAAGCTTACCGGCGGTCTGTTTGTCAGCGACGACCTCGGCCGCAAGCTCGAGAGCGTTGAACTGAACGACCTCGGCCGCGCCAAGAGCGTTGTCGTCGACAAAGAAAACACCACCATCGTCGAAGGCAACGGCAAGTCCAGCGATATCCAGGCCCGAGTGAACCAGATTCGCCGCCAGATCGAAGAGACGACGAGCGATTACGACCGCGAGAAACTCCAGGAACGCCTAGCCAAACTCGCCGGCGGCGTAGCCGTCATCAATGTCGGCGCCGCGACTGAAACCGAAATGAAGGAAAAGAAAGCGCGCGTGGAAGACGCGTTGCACGCGACTCGCGCGGCCGTCGAAGAAGGCATCGTGGCGGGCGGCGGCGTAGCGTTGATCCGTACCCTGGCGGCCATTGAAACCGTCAAAGGCGCAAACGAAGACGAAACCATCGGCGTCGGCATCATCAAGCGCGCCGTGGAAGCTCCGCTTCGCTCGCTCGCCGCAAACGCGGGCGTGGAAGGCAGCGTCATCGTTGAAGCCGTCAAGAAAGCCAAAGGCAACGAAGGTTACAACGTCGCCACCGGCGAATACGAAGACCTCGTCAAAGCCGGCATCGTGGACCCGAAGAAAGTCACGCGTAGCGCGCTGCAAAACGCGGCGAGCATCGCCGGACTGCTTCTGACCACCGAATGCCTTATCACCGAAGTTCCGGAGAAGGAGAAAGCGGCTCCGGCGCCCGGTGGCCACGGCGGCATGGGCGGCATGGACTATTAATTAAAAAGGACAGGGCTGGCGCGGTGCGCCGGTCTCGCCAATGAGGAACCAACGCGGCTGGAAGAAATTCCAGCCGCGTTTTTCCTTTATTGGATTGACGGATTATTGGATTTTATTGGTGGATAAGGTCCACACGTCAAGCCGAGGCTTGACAGAGCTTCATTACGGCTTGGCGCGATTGACACTCTCGCGCCGGTGGGGCATTTTTTAGATTGTGAAGTCACTTTTAGAAATCGAGGAGGCAATTGCCAAGTTGCCGGCCAAAGCTCGCCGCCAGCTTGTGAAGGATATTCCCGCGCTGTGCCCTAATGAATTTCCGACCGACGGTTGGGATGCCATTCTTAACGACCCGACGCCGCGTCCGGCTCTGTCTTCACTTCTGGACAAACTGGATGACGAATTTTGATAAACAATTTCCAGATTGGCGTCCTGATCTTGTTTACCCATTTCACGTTAGCGCAATCGAATGCCTGGAGGCAACGGTGGAGGCTGTGGGGAATTTGGACGGGGCGGCTTTCGACTCGATCGCACGGCGAAAACTACGACTGCCACGACAGCAAGTGTGATCATCAGATATCTGACCAATTGTCCAATCCGGTACGCAATCGAATTCGGCGAGTAAGAAGGAACAAAGGGATGGAGGAATCGAAAACTGGCGATCGACTGCTGAATCTCATAGTCTGCATTTACGTCGCCATCGATCACCAGTCCTTGCACGATATAATATCGGTCCTCACCCGGTATCAACCGATCAATCGAAGACATTTGTTTTCCGCGGATGACGAAACTACTCACTCGTTCGTAGCTCTTGATGCCGCCGACTTCGATGTATTTACCTGACAAAAGGGTTTCTCCGTCCTTTTCAAAATCCCGGTTAAATTCAGCGACAAAGTGATCATCCAACGGGCCGGAAAGCTTTCTATTCTCGATAATGAGATTCACGATTCGTCTGCGGGTGGAATCGATATAGGACGCAACATTGTCGGGCCGCGACGGAATGTTTGCCATCGCGTGCCAGCCCTCCGGGAAAGTAATTCCACAATTCTGATCCGGAAAATCCTGTTCAATGGTCATTGTGCCCGCGAAAGCAGCAAAGGAGAACGCAAAGAGTGCGCTCACTAGCCGGATTGATTTTGTCGGGAATCCAATCATGTATTTCGTTTTATTGTTGAATCGCCTGACTAGCGATTACATTTTCATATAGTAACCGAAAATCGACTTTAACACTTTGAACTTCATTGTCAACTGACGGACGGTAGGGACGGCGCGCTGCGCCGTCACCGCGCGTAAACCGCGCGGAACTGCCCGCGGTACAACGTCCAACTACGCTTCGCGCGGGGCGGACAGCGTCCCTGTGTATCGGGATCCCTTGCCGGGAACGGTCAGATGCGCCCGAAGCAACCTGCAGATGGCAGATGCGCTTGACAATGCGCATTCTGATGCGATTATGCGCATAATGAAAATTCGCAAAAATATCACGCTGTCTGAAAAGGCCGTCGCCGTTGGTGAGAGACTTGCGGCATCGCACAGGACGAGTCTTTCGGCATTTGTGGAAAAACAAATTCTTTCCGCAGGCGCGGAATTGGAAACCGAACATTATTGGCATAAGACGGGGCGCGCGGTTCCCCGCAAGGGTGATGCCCGCTATGAATATCTGCGCAAAAAACACGCATGAAAGTGCTGGTTGATGCAAACGTCATTTTTGACGTATACGAACGGCGGCAGCCGCATTATTCCGCCAGCCAGCAAATTTGCCGGCTGGCGCAACGAAGAACGCTCGCAGCTGCAATTGCCGGGCATACGATTGCCAACGGCTTCTACATCTATCGCAAGCCCTTTGCCGCCTTCGTTCAAGAAAGGCTCCTGGAGGATTTTGAAATTTGTTGCGCAGACGCGCATCACACGCGCTCGTGCCTGAATTTAGGTATCGGTGATTTTGAAGATGCGTTGCAGACAGGGGCTGCGATGGCATGGAAAGCGGCGTTTATTATCACACGCAATGAACGCGACTTCAAACGCTCGGCCATTCCGGCGCTTTCACCATCGGCCTTCTTGAAACGGTTTCATTAGCGCACGCGATATCCGGCAAGGAAAGGAAATTTATGAATAACACGTTAAAAGGAAAAATTGCGTTGGTCACGGGTGGTTCGCGCGGCATAGGGCGCGCCATTGCGGAACGATTGGCCGAATCCGGCGTTTCGGTGGCTGTGAATTATTCAAGCAGTGCTGGCGAAGCTGAAAAGGTCGTCACCAAAATAAAGGCCGCGGGCGGCAACGCCATCGCAATCCAGGCGGACATGGGGCGTATGCAGGATATTGCGCGGATGTTTGACCAGACGATCGCTCATTTTGGCAAGCTGGACATCTTGGTAAACAACGCCGGCATCATTATCATCAAGCCCGTCAGCGCGACAACGGAGGAAGATTTTGATCGTATTTTTGCCGTGAACGTCAAAGGCGTCTTTTTCGCCTGTCAACAGGCCGCTAATCGTTTGGCTGACGGCGGGCGCATCATCAACCTATCCAGTTCCACCACGGCGCGGCTGCTTCCGGCTTACGGCGCGTATGTGGCGACGAAAGGCGCGGTTGAGCAACTCACCCGTTCGCTTTCAAAGGAGCTGGGCGGACGCGGTATCACGGTCAACGCGGTTTCACCCGGTCCTACTGAGACAGAATTGTTTCTGACTGGCAAAACCGCCGACCAGTTGGATTTTTTCGCCAAACAATCAGCGTTTGGGCGTCTTGGCCGGACCGACGATATTGCGGATGTCGTCGCATTTTTAGCGAGCGATGAGTCGCGCTGGATCAGCGGACAGAATATTCGGGCGAATGGCGCGTTGGCGTAATTAACCGTTTACACAAGCGCGGCGTTCTGTTCATCAAGCCGGCTCACGGCGGCGCCAATATTGTTTAAGTCTTCCAGCAAGCCGGGAATCCGTTAGATTTCCAATACCTTTTCGAATCGCGTCAGGTTTTTTGCGCCGTTGCCGGTTACGAGCGCAACATCTTCGAGGCGGACACCGCCGATTTCCGGATAATACAGACCTGGTTCAACGGTGACGACGTGGCCGCGTTTCAGTGTTCCGGTGGAGGTCGCGCCCACGCGCGGGGCTTCGTGGATTTCCAGGCCCAGGCCGTGGCCGGTACCGTGAAAAAAGCCTTCCATGTGGCCGTCCCGGCGGCCTGTTTTATATCCCTGCTTCACAAAAAAGTCCTGCACCGCCTTGTGAATTTCGGCGGTCTTGGCCTTCGCATGCATTTTATCAAACGCGATTTTTTGTCCCTGCAAAACCGTGTCGTAGAGTTTGCGAACGGCGTCATCGGCGTGCCCGCGGACGACGGTGCGGGTGATATCGCCAAAATAGCCGGTCTTTTGGGAGCGCGGAAAAATATCGATGATGATGGGTTCATTGGCGCGCAACGGGCCATAGCCGCGCTCGTGCGGGTCACACCCCTGCTTGCCCCCGGCCACGATGGTGTTTGCCGCCAGGCCGCTGGCTTGCAAAATCGCGCAATCAATGATCGCGCGCAGCCGTTCGGATGTCAGTGGCGCGCCGCGATAAATGAGTTGCCGCCGTTTGTCGATTTTTGAGTGCCGGAGGGCCTGCATCCCTTCGGCCATTCCCACTTCGGCCATCAACAGCGCTGCAGAAATCTTTTTGACTTCGTCGGCAGTTTTAAATTCGCGTCGGGGAAAGATGTTCGGTTCGGGCTTTAATTTGATGCCCAATTTTTTCAACTCGCGTGCCAGGCCCAGCGGAAAGTCTTCAGGCACCACCGCCCGGCGAATCTTTTTCTCACGCAGGATATGCCGGATTATGTGGGCGTACCGGGGCTGCTTGGTCCCCTCACGGCGAAGTTTGCGCTGGATTTCCGAGAGCGACGCCACGCGGCAGTGCGGGGCGCCGGCGCGGGCGCGGTCGATTTCCAGGTCGCTCATGACCAGCAACGGGCGCCGGTCGAAATGCAGGTAGATAAACGGGTCCGGCACGAACAGGCCGGTCGCGTAGAGCATGTTGGCGTCATGCTCGCTGTCGGCGACGATGAGCAGCGTCTCGGACATTGTTAAAGGTCGATTCTGGCGCAACGCAAGTATCGAAATTTATTTGTCACAGCACCAGCAGATTATGTTCCAAACAGCCGGTCGCCCGCATCTCCGAGACCGGGCACAATGAAGCCGCGTTCATTTAATGTTTTATCAACGGCGGCGGTAAAAATTGGGACACGCGCGTACTTTCGGCGCACGGCGCGGACCCCCTGCGGCGCGGCGACCAAATTGACCAGGCGAATGTTTTTCGCGCCTTGTTCCGTCAACAGATCCAGGGCGGCCACGGCGCTGCCACCGGTCGCAAGCATGGGGTCAATCAGGACGACTTCGACGTCGCCGAGATTTTTCGGAAAACTCTTGTGGTAAAATTGCGCCTGCAAAGTTGTTTCTTCCCGCTTCAGCCCAATAAAACCGACCCGGGCGTGAGGAATCAACTGTAAAATTGCATCCAGCATCCCCAGTCCTGCCCGCAGAACGGGCACCAGGACGATGCCCCGTTTCAATTGCAGGCCATTTGCCCTGGCCAGCGGCGTCTGAACGGAAATCTTTTTGACCGCGAAATCACGCGTCGCTTCGTAAATCATCAGGGACGCTATTTCGCCGAGCAGCCGGCGAAATTCCCGCGGGCGCGTCTCCTGATCGCGCAATTGAGCGAGGTTGTGTTGGACCAACGGATGCCCAATGACGATGACGCCTTTCACTTTGTGGAAGGCGTTGAAAGGTTTATTGATTGGCCGGTACGAGAGATTCCAAAATCCTCATGCGGCAATTGCTTGAGGATGACGATGACGAAGAGAATGACAATGATTCCGGACATCAGTCGGCGATTGGCATGTACAGAAAGTAGGGCTCACCCATTTGGAGTTTGGGCGGTTCGAAACCCAGGTCCAGTTTCACGGATCCGACGTGGGCGGCTTCGCTTTGGCCAAACAGCCGCAGGAAATTTGAAATATCATACGTCTCGCGATACTCGACCAGGTTGGCGCTTTTGATTCCGGCGATTTTTTTGGCACGGTCCACGGCATCGTCAAAGCCGCCGAGTTGGTCAACCAACCCAAGTTGAAGGGCCTGGTCGCCGGAAACCACGCGGCCATCGGCATAATCTCTCCAATCGGACGCCAGCGGCTTTCCCTCGTCTTTGTTCTTTTCGTGTGCGGCGTCCCGGCCCTCGGTGACCACCTGCTTGAATCGGGCGAACGTTTGGTCAATGAGATCCTGAACCATGGCATGTTCGCCGGCAGGAATCTCGTTGGTCGAACGCATCCCGCTGAGCATGTCCTTGAATTTGCCGCTCTTGAACACATACGGTTCCACGCCGATTTTGTCCATGAGGCCGCGATAATTGACGGTCTCCATGATCACGCCGATACTGGCGGTCAGTGTCAATTGATCAGCCACAATCCAGCGGCAAGGCGACGAGATATAGTACCCGCCCGAGGCCGCCAGGCTGCCCATCGAGCAAATCACAGGCTTGCCCGGCTTGCCGTCTTTTCCGTCCTGGAATTTTCTAAGCGCGCGGTAAATCTCATCGGATGCCATGACCTCGCCCCCCGGAGAATCCACTTTCAAAATGGCGGCTTTCACTTTGTCATCTTTATTTGCTTCGTCGAGCTGCGCTTTAATGACTTCGACCATGTTGTTGCCGGATTGGTCAGCCTGGTGGCTGGTAATGATTCCGTCCACGGTGATGACCACGATCTTGTCGCTCGCGTCGTTGTCTTTGAGGGTCACTTCCTCCAGTTGCGGGCCCGCTTCGCGGCTTGCGGCAGGCTGGAATTGCCGGCCAAGCCCAACCGCGCGGGATATCATTTGGAAGAAATTTCCAAACACGCTCAGGCACAAAAGAACGATGAGGATGATGGCAAAAATCATCCAGCCATGGCTTTTGGCCGGGCGGGATGGCGGCGGCGTGATGACCGGAGGAGGCGCGAACGGCGGTGTCGGCGGGCCACCCGGTGAAGAAAAGGTATTGTCCATAGCGAATGGAAGGTAGCCCGCCGGGCATGAGGTGACAAGAGGCAATTAGGCCTGCGCCTTCGGCGGGGCACATCTTAGCACCGTCCTTGGTAGGGACAGCGCGCGGACAGCGCGCTGCGCTGTCCGCGCCGCGTGCAGCGGCGCAACGAGCGTAGTTGGACGTTGTATCGCGGGCGGTTCCGCGCGCTTTACGCGCGGTGACGGCGTAGCGCGCCGTCCCTTCCATCGCCGGACATTAAGGACGGTTCCAAGATGCGCCCCCTTCGTTGAAGAGGGGGCGCATCTCAGTTTCTTGCAAGGTAGTGTAAGCTCTGGGCATGAATACGACCTGTACTGAATGTCCCTCGACCCAAACTCCTTGTGCTTTGGAGAATGAACCGTTGCCGGTCCTTGCGACTCGCGCCGGCTGCGCATTGGAACGATCCATAGAGCGTTGGACACTGGCCAGCGATGAAAATCTGGGTCATCTGGAAGTGAAGGCG
>DATAST010000037.1:0-1770 GCA_036269115.1 Verrucomicrobiia bacterium
AGATCAAAAAGATTGTCCCGCCGGACGCACACGTTTCATTTGTTGACGGAGAAAAAATTAGCGATGCGGTCGAACTCGCAAAAAATTCCGATGTCGTGATTCTCGGCCTCGGCGAGAACCAAAAAGTTTCCGGCGAAGGCCACGACCGTTCCGATTTGGATTTGCCCGGCAATCAGGAGGAGTTGCTGGAAGCCGTGATGAAAACCGGCGTGCCCGTGGTGCTGGTGTTGCAGAATGGCCGTCCGTTGACGATTCCGTGGGCGGCACAACACGTGCCGGCAATCCTGGAAGCGTGGTATCCCGGTGAATTCGGCGGCCAGGCGATTGCCGAAACGCTTTTTGGCGACAACAATCCCGCTGGCCGTCTCGATATTTCGTTTCCGAAAAACATCGGGCAATTGCCGGTGTTCTATAATCATTTCCCGTCCAAAAACAATAATTACGTTGAAGGCAATGACTCGCCGCAATTTGCTTTCGGTTTCGGCTTGAGCTACACGACTTTCAAATATGGCAACTTGAAGGTCACCGCGCCCGCCGCCGGCAGCGGCGACGACGTGCTGGTATCATTCGATTTGACGAACACGGGCAGTCGCGACGGCGATGAAGTCGCACAAGTTTATATGCGCGAAACAACGGCGAGCGTCGCGACACCGATCAAGGCGTTGAAGGCGTTTTCACGCGTCCACCTGAAAGCGGGAGAAACCAAGTCCATGACTCTTCACGTCAAACAAAGCGATTTGGAAGTCTGGGGCGCGGACAAAAAATGGGAATTGGAACCGGGCGAATTCACGGCAAGCGTCGGCGGCAGTTCCCAAGCCGATCTCTCCGCCAAATTCACACTGAAATAATTTCCGTAGTTAGTAGTTAGTAGTCAGCAGTTATAGCAATTAACAATAAAATTGGCATATATTAGCGATAAAAAGGAAAGGGTTTGTGGCTGTGGCAAGTTTTTTGCGGAGACGGGTTTTGAAGGCGGCCCGGAGGTGTTCGATGGGGTTGAGGTCGGGTGAATAAAGCGGCAGGAACAGCAACCGGCAACCCGCCTTCTCCACCAATTTGAGTGTCGTGGGGGATTGATGAAAACGCGCATTATCCAACACGATCACACTACCGGCAGGCAATGCGGGCAATAGCACCTCTTTGAAATAAACGTCCACCACCTCCGTGTTGCAACTGCCTTGAAAAACCAGTGGAGCCACCAGCTTGCCCGCTTGGGAAGCGGAAATGATGCTCGTTCTTTCCCTGCGGGCTCCGCTGACTTCCTGATAAATCCGCTCACCGCGAGGGGAACGGCCATATTCACGATACAAGCGATGATCCACGCCGCACTCATCCAGATAAAAAACTGGAACGTCAGCCATATTTTGGAGTTCGCGCCGGAAGAGCCATCGCTGCACTTCGTTGCGCTCGCGATATTTTGTGAGTTTTTTTTAATGTGAACCCCATCTTCCTCAAACGCATCCAGATTGCATTGTGACTCACGCCCAATGTCCGCTGGAGTTCCATGAGGGTCGCGTCAGGATGCTTTTTAACGTGAGATTGAAGTTTCTGCGGGTCGAGTTTGCGCCAGCTTCCCCAACTTTTCTTGGGAGCCAGATTTCCCTTTTGATCTGCGGCCAAAAAACGATAAACACTTCGTTGTCCGATTTGAAAATGGCGGGCGGCATCAACCCGGGTGCCGCCTTTGTTAATGAATTTCACCACCCTCTGACGCAAATCCAGACTATAGGCTTTCATGCCTTTGAGCCTGCCACATATACTGCCAATGTC
>DATAST010000038.1:0-1665 GCA_036269115.1 Verrucomicrobiia bacterium
AGGCCAAACCGTTTCATTTTAATCGGATTTCTAAATAGCAACGGCGCGCAATTTTTGGTCACGCCGAGCACATCTTACCTATTGACTCTTCGCGCGACGTTTGCTATAGTTCCGTCTGAGCTCGTCCGGCTGCGGCGCCGGGGGGACCATTGGCCAGTTAAGAGATCGAGAGGGCACTGGCCTGGTGTAAAAATTCAGGAAAGCGAGACCCTCAGCATGAATCCATGCGCAAGCAGCACCTCTCCGCAAACCCTCACCCTTCCAAGATCAGCATTCAACCCAGAAAAGCTCTTAGCCATTAGCACTTAGCCAAAAACCGGCTCTTGGCTTTTGGCGCTTGGTACTCGGCTAAAAGCAAAACCAACCCCAAGAAATCTGACCTTTTTTATTGGAGGGAGCTGTGTCTGGAGATGAAGTGATTGCCATTATCCAGCAGTGCGCCAAAGACATTGGCCATGTGCCGAGTCTTTTGGAATTGCTGAAAATAAGCCCCGTCCGCCGCCATGCGATACGGACAAACTTTGTTTCGTACAGAGAGGCCCTGGAAAAAAGCGGCCTGGAACGGCGTGGAACGTACCGACTGGACCTGGGCAGCCTGTTTACCGACTGGGCCGGCGTGGTACGCGAGCTGGGAAAAATCCCAACCCTGGGAGAATACGAAGTTCATGCCAAGTACAGCTGCCGTCCTTTGCTGCGGCATTATGGCGGCTGGGGCCATGTGCCGGCAGGCATGCTGGAATACGCCAGAGGGGAAGAACTGGAGACCGACTGGAAGGATGTGCTGGACTTAGTGGTGGAGCATCTGCAAAACGCTCCGGGACAGCCCGGTAGTACGGGCAGGCCCGCCAGCAGGCTTACGAGGCGGGCCGGCGCGACTGACGGGCCGGTTTATGGCCCGCCGATGATGACGGCCGGACCCCTGGTTTATGCCCCGACGAATGAAGCTGGAGTGATGGTCCTGTTTGGAGCGATGGCGCGCGAACAGGGTTTTGCCATTACGCGGATGCAGGCGGCTTTTCCGGATTGCGAAGCGATGTACGAAATTGAGCCAGAGCGGTGGGTGCCGAAAAAGATTGAGCTTGAATGGGAAAGCAGGAATTTTCTGGTGCACGGGCATGCGGTGGACGGGGCCGATTTGATTGTGTGCTGGAAACATAACTGGCCGGAGTGTCCGCTGGAGGTGCTGGAACTGAGCACGATGACGTGGCACAGGCCAAAAGCTTGAACCACAAAGGACACGAAGGAACACGGAGGAAAACAAAAAAACAGATCGCCGGAATCGGAAAGGCAAAACCTACCGCAAAGGCGCGGAGACGCGGAGAAGATCGGGAAAACCAAAACCTTTGAAACACAGAGGAACAGAGGAAGCGGAGGGGATGGGGTGATCGCCGGCATCGGAAAAAACAAAAAAACTTACCGCGGATTTACGCGGATAAACGCGGATCGGGAAAAGGTCAAGGATCGGGTGAAGTAAATCGGAGAATCGGAAGAGCAAATGGCGAACAGGGAAAGCGCATTGGTCGCCAAATGAGCAGCTTGCATCTAAAAGCAGGAACATGTCTCGTTACCCCATAGTCCTAAAGGACTACGGAATTCCGTCCTATTTCGTGCGGGGATTCCGTTATAATGAGCAGGCTCTGGTGTACTCTGGACTTTTGGCCTGCA
>DATAST010000039.1:0-89256 GCA_036269115.1 Verrucomicrobiia bacterium
GGCTAAAAACCAACTGTCCGTACAACAACCAGCCGCTTCTTAAACGTCATACTGCTCTAAAGTACGACGCTTACGATGCCGCTACTCTTTCACTGTCAAGCAGGTGCTTGGCGTGACGCTTACGATGCGTCGGCATGTTGAAACGTTGAAACGTTGAAGCGTTGAAACGGAGCGAAGATGGATCCTATCGTCCCTGCCGGGACGAATTCATTTTTTGGACGGCGTCCAGACACTCCGTGTCTGGCTACTCTCCCGTTGTGCCTCTGGCACGAGGCGGAAAACCATCGTCATCCTCGGCTGTTCATTTTCGCGTGTTTCGCGGTTAAATATTCTGGCAGAAAAGATTTCTCATCCCGGTTTCCCGTCGCGAGGCCAAAATCTTCATATTTCCAAACAAAAGCCCGGTTTTTACCTCCGTGGCGTGCTTCGTTTCTGGTTTCTCCGCCTATACTAAAATAATGTGCATCGGGGCGGACAGCCGGGAGGCTCTGTTCTCTGAATCCTGTAAATCCTGTCATCCTGTCAAAAAATGTGTCGATTGGAGATGGCGTCGCGGGGGGAGCTACGCCCCAGTCTCGAGGTTTACATCCCCGAAAGCTATAAAACGCCTGTAAACACGGGCCTTTTCCGCGGAATTTCGGCGTCGTTTACTAATTTACTTACCTATATACATAAAATGTGTAGGGCGTCCGAGGGGAAGAGCCGCAGATTGGATTCGCGGTGGCAGCGCCACTTGCGATCTCGCGCGGTTTTACAGTTAGCGGCTGGATCTTGGGTTGCGTTACCAGGGGTAGTCGCGCTCCCAGATGGTTTGCACCGTGGCCACCTGCGCTCTGCCCTCGCCTCAGGAATCTCTTTGCGGCCTTCGTGACCATTGCGTGAGGATGAATTTTGGAACACGCCGCGCTGCCATTCGGCCTTCGCGCGAGTTTCGTCAGGGTTTTTCATCTACGGTCATCTGCGACGGTAATCTGCCGACAAAAATGCCCACCCCAAAAGATTGCGGAATGCAGCTTACCGTTTGCGGAATGCGTGAAGTTGGAAGATGGGAGTTGGAAGATAAAAGTTTGGGCGCCGCAGGAGCAGCGCCCCACCGTAATTTTGCGTTGGTTACAGAATCATTTATTCCGGCTCGTTTTCGCTGCCGCGCCGGCTGCCGGCTGATTTAGAACTCGAGTAATCGGAGAGCGCGTTTTTCGCCTGCTGCGATGACGCGGATCGAGATTGCGATTGCCTGCCGTGATTTGAGCTGCTGCGGCGATTCCTGGATGATGATGAGTGTGATTTTTTCATAATGTTTTAGTCGTTTTGATTTGTTTTGGTTCGTTTGGTTTCGTTTTGGTTTGGATTAGTCCCCCTGCTTACTCGCACTTTTTTTCCAAGCTCATCGCGTGCCAGCGGTTTGCACCGCGGCCACATGTTGGAGATGTTTCGCGCGAAGGCCGCGAAGATCGGGAAGGGAAAACTGGAATGACGGGGTAGGAAAACACGGTGTGAGGAGAAGATGGGAGATGGCTAACGCAAGACTGCCAGAGCGTCAGAACATGAGAACGTGAGAGCAACCCGCCTGGGGGAACTTACTGCCGCAGCCTTGCGCGAAGGCGGGCCACAAAGTTTAAAACTCAGGGTTCTGGTCGAAGAGAAGCTTCATGCGGCGGTAAGCACCCGGCGCTCACGGTCTGCGGCATAGGCCAGGCAGGCGCGAATGTCTTCCTCCGTCAATTCGGGATATTCTGCCAGAATCTGCGCGTGCGTCATCCCCGCTGCGAGCCATCCCAGTACGTCGGACACGGCAATCCTCATGTGCCGGACGCAGGGGCGTCCACCACGCTTGCCCGGTTCCAAGGTAATGATGCTCTGATAATTCATGGCTCATCTATCCTAATGCTTCCGCCTGTTTAGCACAAATGCTGACTGGCCAGGATCCGGAGTTTGAGGACCCATCTTCGCTCGGAGCTACGCCGGGCAAGCAAGGATGAGGAGGATGATTCTCCTTTACCCCGCTATCGCACCTCAAAATCCACCGACGCGGAATCCAGGCCGGGCGAAGTGGCGGTGAGGTGAATAGTTTCTGGGGTTGAGGACCCGTCTTCGTCCCGCGAGGCGGGACTACGCCGGGCAAGTGAGGATGACCCCTTTAGGCCTACCAGTACCATGCAATGGCCATGAAACGCGTTGCGTTGGTTGGATCTGTCGGCGTCGTGGTCGGCGGGATTTCCGTTGCTAACGCCTAAGATACAAGACTGAGAGAGCATGAGAACGTGAGAGCGTGAGACTCGATTGGCAGCGCCGCCGTCGACCGGCCCTGCCGTCACATCAAAGGTTACGCGATTGGCGGCGTCAGGAACCACGCGGCCCTGGGCGTCCACAATGGACACAGGAACGACCACGGCATCTTCGGCGTCGGCGCTGGCCTGGAGGGTGGTTCGGTCGGGTGAAAGTTGGATGCTGGCCGGTGCCCCGGTGGTTTCGACGACGTCGGTGGCGGCCACGTCTTCGTCCGACTGTGGACTGTTAAACGCTTTTGCTTCGAGCCGGCCGGGTTGATAGGGAACTTCCCATCCGGCGTAGTCGTCGTACGGCACATCCTTGATTCCCAGGCTTTTTCCGTTTAGCGAGAGTTCCACGCGTTTAGCGTTGCTGCAGACGAGGACGTGGATGTTTTGGCCTTCTTTGCCGTGCCAATTCCAGTTGGCGGGCATGATGTGGACCATGGGTTTGGCAGACCAGCAGGATTCGAAGTAATAGTATTTTTCTTTGGGAAAACCGCAGCAGTCCATGAGGCCGGTGTTGTTGCTGACATCGGGCCAGCCGTAGGGATTGGGTTCACCTTTATAATCGAATCCGGTCCAAGTGAAGGCACCGCAGATGTACCGACGGGGCGCCTGCTCGAGCCAGGTTTTGTCGCTGAGGTTGTAGGAACTGCACATGCCGGCGGCTCGGTCGTCTTCAATGGCATATTCGCCGCGCGTGGTCTTTTGATTGTTGGCTTCGCTGGCGAACATCGGAATATGAGGGTCGGCTGCATGGATTCCATTATAATCCCGGTAGCGATAATTGACGCCGATGAGGTCTTCATCCGTGAGCGCGTTGGTGAGCGCGTCTGAATTGATGGCGCAGGTGATCGGGCGAGTGTCGTCGTAGAGATGGACGACGCGTTTCATGGCGGCGAACAGGCGTTTGCCCTCGGGACGCTGGCGCAGTCCTTCTTCATTGCACAGCGACCACATGATGATGCTGGGATGATTGCGGTCGCGCCGAATCATCGTCGCGAGGTCGGACAGGTTGGTGGCGGTGGTGCCGTGCGGGCTGTGGCCCAGGTAGGAATCGCCGAGATGGCGGTTCTCGTCCATGACCATCATTCCCAGGCGGTCGCAGGCGTCGAGCAGGGCGTCGCTGGGCGGATTGTGGGCGGTGCGCCAGGCGTTGCAACCCATCGCTTTCAATTTCTCGACACGCCAGCTTTGCAGGCAATCGGGCATGGCGATGCCGACGCCGGGGAAGTCCTGATGGTTCGCGGTGCCCTGGATCTCGACGTGTTTTCCGTTCAGGAAAAAGCCATGGTCGGGGTCATAGCGAAGGGTGCGGATACCGAACGACGTGGTGGTAAGGTCGGAAACAGATACAGTCGTGAGGGAGTCGCCGTCAGATGGCTGGTCAGATTGTATGGCGAGAGGGATTGAAGGATCGTTCCGCGAAAGAGTTAGAGCGGACTTATGTCCGCTGCTACGCGATCCAGTATCAAGGATGGTGGTGCGCAATTGATACAAGTTCGGGGATTCGAGGGACCAGAGTTGGGGGTTTGCAATTGTTATTTTCTGGTCGGTTTGCGTTTGGCCGTTGGCGGGCACGATGGCGTTGGATTTGGCGGACGCAATGAGCTTGCCATCGGGCGAGATGATTTCGGAGATGATTTGGCAATCAGTTTGGACCGGAGATTCGTTTTGGACGGTGGTTTGAATGGTGAGAGAGGCAGAGCTATTTGCGAAATTGTCAGAGGCAGACTGGGAAGTCTGCCCTACCGTGGAGATCACATACGTTCCGTATTGGGCGACGTGGAGCGGATTGAGGATTGTCAGACGGACGTGGCGATAGATGCCGCCGCCTTCGTACCAGTGTCCTTCAAATTGGCGCGGATCCACGCGGACGGAGATGACGTTATCATTGTCCGCACCGTCGCCGATTTTTGCGAACGGCGTGATGTCGTAGGAGAAAGAGGTGTAGCCGCTCTGATGCTCTCCCAAATAGTGGCCGTTCACCCAAACTTTGCTGTCGCGAAAGATTCCATCGAACTCAAGACGCAGAATCTTGCCCCCGGCCGAGGCGGGAATGGTAAAATGTTTGCGATACCAGCCGATGTCGAGGGGCAGGTAGCCGTGCTTTTCTTCGTTTGTTTTGTTGTAAGTACCATCCAGGACGTAATCGTGGGGAACGTCGACGTGTTGCCACTGTGCATCATCGAAAACCGGCGCGGTGGCGTCGTTGCCACCGGTATCAATCTCATGCAGATGGAAGAGCCAATTCGCATCTAGCGAGATCTGTTCGCGAGCAGAGGCCTGGAGGGAGGAGAGACAGAATGTGAGAATGGACAGGACGCAGAGCGGTGGCAGCGCCACTTGCCAAAGAGCGTGATAGCCATTTTCAATTAAAAAGGAAAATGGAAAATGGAAAAAGGGCTTCGTGGGACGGCTGGCGCCGTGCCTAACCGGACACGCTAAAGCGTGCACACCAAACGGATTTCTATGCATGGGTTGAGGATAGTTGAAACCTCTCATTTATTGTCGTTCTATTTTGATGACGAGGGCGGAGGCGGGGGGGACAGTGACGACGCACGGCGCGTCTTCAGCGGGATCAATTGCAGCCCATTGGCCGTGCCAGGGGGCGTTGTTGACGATGGGCGCGCCACCTAACGTAATGCCGCTCGTTGCGCCGACGTCGCCGCCGGGAGCCTGGAGGGACATGGTTTCAACATCACCCATCGCAAATCCTTTAGGGCGGATGCTCACGGTCGCGGCGCGGGCGCCGGGGCCGTGTTCCTTGTTGATGATGGTTACATAAAGCTCCGTCGTCGTCCCGACAGAGTAGGCTGTAAGGTCCAAATTATTGGGATTGCCCAGGTCAGCCGGTTCCACACGGCCATGACCGCCAAGGTCGAAGGCTTTGATTCCGTAAGCCTTGGGATTGATCTGATAATTTCCTGTGGAGTCCGGATGGAAAGTATCCGTGGTGAGCCATTCGGTGTTTTGAAAATTAATTCCCCGGGCATTGTGCTCCGCCCACCAATGCGCGTAGTCCAGAGCCCATAAGGCGGCGGCAAAGGCGTCGCTCGCGCCACTCACGCCATGCGTGTAATCGTCGGATTCGGTCAATCGAACCAAAAAACCGTCCTTCATCACCGGCAATACGACCTGACGATCCAGCGCGGGATAATTATTTGCGTCCCAGGCCGCGGACAACATGCTGTCGATGGCGTGTTGCCGGTCGACATTGTGTTTGCGGGGATTACCGCCGATGTAGGTGTGCTGCGTCACAAAGGCGAGTGTCCCGGCGTTTTTCTCGGCATTGGCGAAGCGGGGCGAGAGTTGCCGGCCGGCGGCGTCGGGTCCCGTGAACATGGCGCCGGGCGCGGCGGCCATGACGCCACGGGCGATCGAATTCCATTGGGCCATGAAGCCGTCGAAATTACCGGCAGCCGCGCCGCTGCCGCCGCCGCCGATAGCACGGTTGTCGGGTTCATTGTCAAAGGCGAAGCAATCGAGCCAGGGACGGTAATGGTCCCAAACATATTTTGCCGTGATGGCGCTGTCGTGGGCGTGCAGGGAATAAATCACTTTAATGTCAGTGGTTTTGGCGAAGGCGAACAGGCTGTCGATGTCCGCAGTATCGAGGTTCGGTGAAGCGCTTTTCGATGAGCCGGTGGCGCCCAGGCGCAAGTGATGAATGCCGCTGTTTTTGAATAGCGTGATAAGCTGGGTGTTTGAGGGCGAAAACAGGTTTCCATGCGCGCCACGATGATCGAGTTTCTGGGTTTCGGTAAAAATGCTGACGCCGGTGAAGTCGTCGGGGATTTGGTATCCGGGATTTTGGGTGTTGATGCTTAAGGTAACAGGGGCTGGGGATTGAGCAAACGCACCGGAGGCGGCGAGGAGCAGGGCCATGAGAAAGAGCGTGAGAGCGTGAGAGCGTGAGAACATGAGAGGCGGACACGCTAAAGCGTGGACACCGGCTTGTCCCCGGAAAAGATTGCAAGTGGGGACGAGCCGTCCCCACCCCGGTATCGGAGCATGATGCGCGGTTTGGACGGTGAGGGAAGTCGTAGCGCAGGTTTCCAAACCTGCCGTATCGCCGATTTCCAAATCGGCTGGTTGGACGTCGTCGTGCGTCGCGCAGGTTTGGAAACCTGCGATACAGCAGACTTGGAAGTCTGCGCTACAGAATTTTTCCGACGAGGGTTGGACAGGCTGCACGTTGAGCGAAATCGAACAGCTTCTTCGCGAAAAAGTCAGAGCCTCCTGACGTCGGCGCCTACGGATTATTGATGCGAAAATTTTCATAATTTGATGTGTCACCGGTAGATTAAGCGGTAGAAGATGGTGTCGTTGGTTAAATTGAGGCGTGTGCGGACGAGCCATCCCCACCCCAGATTAGGAGCGGGACGTATGGGGAGGACCGGATGAATGAGTTTCGAACTCTGCATTGACGGTCCTGTAGTGCGGTCGCCCAATTAATTTGTGGGCACGGAACAGTGGCTATAAAACCAGGTGATATCGGGATCGGTCGCCGTGGGCGCTGTTTGGTTGGGTTTATAAACGACTTCCGGAATGTTCCCAGGGTGAAGCCATTTGTGCATCTCCACGTGTCCATCCGCGAATGTAAAGGGGCACCTGTCGCCGTGATATTTCGACGGGATATCTGACAGCCACACGGCTTTATTGGCATAGGGCGTCATACACATTGAGAATTTGCCATCTCCAATGAAATCGGGTTGCTCACAGACAAATACGAGAAGATCAACCGGCGAGAGCGCTCCCTTGACCTGGCTTAATTTCGTAAAAACAAGCCATTTATTGCCTCCCGACACAGGGGGAAAATGGCTCTGGACGGTCGTGGGATCGGCAGGAGAGGCCGTATCCGGATTATCTATGCCAATGAGGGCCTGCATCGTGTAGCTGCGCACACGCGGAGGGCCGACCAATCCATTGCTGCAACTCAAGTCACTCGGGCAACGGTAGACCTTCGCGGTTTGGAGGTAACGGGACAATTGGGATATTTTCGGATTGGTCAGATATGAAATGTTGGCGCAGCCCGGGTCGCCGTAGGTCATAATCCCGCACTCCCAGTTATAATAATTGGCTGGAACCGGATTGTCCGAGGAATTGCTGTGGCTGACTGGCACCAGGTCGTTGTCGTCCGTGCAATACATGAGAAAGGCCGATTGAAGCTGGCGCAAATTGCTCATACAAGCGGCTCCCTGTGCCCTGACTTGAGCGGCGTGGAGGACGGGGAGCAACATGGCGGCAAGGATGGCGATGATGGCGATGACGATCAGGAGCTCGACGAGGGTGAAACCGCCTGCGGCACGTTGAAGCGTTGAAACGTTGAAGCGTTGAAACGTGGCAAGGCCGATGCCGCGGGTTGCGCTGCTGCACGCGGCGCGGACGGCGCAGCGCGCCGTCCCTACCGCCTGCAAATCGTGAATTTGGTTCGTTATCTTCATTTCTTCCAATCGGTTTGCTCTTTACTGCGGCGGATAAATGAGGCGGTAAAAGATACAGCCATTTGACAAGTTAACCGGAATGACGATCTGGTTAACGTTCGTGGAACTGGTCACAGGCACCCAATTGGTGCCGAGGCCGCTCGATACGGTGTTGGTCTGAACCTCCAATTCCCAACCGGTATGGTCGGCCGGCCAGCTTAAGGTCAGTTGATTGTTTGCGATAGACTCAACGAGATTGGTCGCGTTGGGATTGACCGTGACGCTCAGACTCGCGAGGATGCTCGTCACCGACCCAATATTATTCGTGACAACAACGAAGTAATATCCGCTGTCAGCCGCTGTAAGATTGGTAACGGTCACTTCAAGCGTGCCGGAATTGGAATAATGGCTTCCATCGGTCAACTTTGTGGCTCCGCTGTAGCTTTGAGTGGAATTAAAGTACCATTGGTAACCCAAAGCCAGTGTGCCGCCGGCATCCACGCCGAAATAAACGTAGGTTCCCGGCCCGCCATAAACCGAGCGTCCGGAAATCGGCTGGCCGTCGATAAAGGGCGCGGTTTGGTCGGCGCTGGAGAGCTGCGCAACCTGCGCGGCCGTGATGGCGTTGGTAAACAAAGCGACTTCGCAGATGTCTCCAGCAAATTGCTGGCCGAGTCCTACCGGGTTGTTCGTATATTGCGGATCGCTGCCGATAATAACGTCTGCGGTTGAGCCCACAGGAATACCGTTGGTGCTGGCGCTAGAAAGGCTGTTGTCCAACAGACCATCCACATAGAGAAGATTCGTGCCAGTCACCGCTGGATCCGAAGCAGGTGAATACACGGCCACGACCTGGTGCCAGGCACCGTCATTATACATACCCGAGGAGGTCAGCGTCGCACCCGCGATTTGCCATACAAGATTTCCGGTGGTGTTCTGCCACAACCGCCATGAGCTGGTCGAATGGCCGACAATCGTTTGGTTCCTTTCGTCTCCGGGGTTGCCGCGGAACAAAGCGGTCACGGAGAAGGCATTTGAGCCGACCGGGTTGTAAGCGGGAGCGTAGCCGGCATCAGCAAAGCTGCTGACACCGCTCAGGTCGGCCACACTCGTTCCGCTGACACCGGCGACAGGGAAGCCGCCGAAAGATGCGCCATTGATGAGACCGGGGGCAGTTGCGGCGGAATAAACGCCATTGTTGCCGGCGCTGCCGTAATTGACCAGGACAGGCAGCGAGCTTGCCGGCGGCGCGCCCGTATAAGCCGGGGAATTCATACGCAGATATACCGCCGGACTATCATTTTCCACGTCCGTCACGTATTGCGCGGGATTGCCGCCGGTACCGTCATTATAATGCGCGGCGATATCCAATGGATCCAGTGCGTTGGTGTAAATGGCAAACTCATCCATGTTGCCGGGCTGGCTGTTATTGTAGCCCTTGCCATTGGCGAAGGTTAACGGAGACCAATAATCCGGCGTGTACAGACCGGCCTGATGATTGGTGAATTGCAACTGGCCATTGACATAGAGGGCCATGTTGGTGCTGGCATCGCAGGTGACCACGAGATGGTACCAGGAGCCGGGCAATTCATGGATATGTCCGACCTGATGGAGGGTCGACAGATTGTAGTAGGTATAGAGGTAGAAGCTCGGACCGTTCCAGAACAGGCGTATACCGGCGATGTTCCCCTGCCCTCCTCCGTAGGAGCCTGAGTTCAGGCCTTCGTAGCCGCACTGGCTCCATATATCGCCCGTGACATCATTTGACGGATAGAACCAGCATTCGACGGAGAACGGGGGATTCAATGTGGTCTGAGGCGCCGAATGCGGGATGGACATGCAATTGACAAAATTCCCCGCAGCCGTCTCACCGGGGAACGCAACGGCGGTATCAAAATTATTTGCCAGAGCGCCGGGAACATCGTGCGTCATTCCGCCGGCCGCGCCGGGCGCGACCCAGTCCGCATAAAAGCCAGTGCCCAAAAGTCCCAGGAAACCATAGTTGGTCTCGGTATCGCCAGGCGCGGGCGATTCGATTTCGTGCATGGGCCAGTAACCGACCGGTTTCATCCCGAGGATGTTGGTGGAATAAGAATAATTGCCGATCGGCGGCAACACCGTGAGTGTAGAAACCACGCTGGTGGCCGAACCGTAAAAGTTTGTGAGAATGACATAATACGTGCCGGAAGCAGTGGCCGCCAAAGTTGAGTTGGTCTGGTTCTGAATGGGTGAACCTCCCTGATACCATTGATAGTACAATGGCACTATGGCCGAGGCGACGGCGCCCACCGCATAGTTATAGGTCTGGCCCTGGCCAATTGAAACCTGCCCTGGCAGGTTCGTGGTGATGACCGGGGCGCCGGCAACTTGCAACGTGACGTACACATTAGTAGTGCCATAGGTATTCGAGACAGTAAGCTTGAGCTGGCCGTTGTTCCATCCGGGAGGGACGTTGTTATAAACCAGGCTGGCATCAAGCGGCATCGCATTCGTGGCACCCGATGCTCCGGAAATGACATTGCCGTTCACGTCGTACCATTGGAAGTTGACCGACGGCGTTCCGATCGCGGTCACAGGCGAAATGATGAGCGTGCCGCCGGCGCCGACGCTAAAAGTCGCAGGAGGCGGTTGCGAAAAGTACGGCGCGGAATTAACGCCAGTCACAAATTGATTTCCGACCTGGTTCTGGCTCAACGCGTATTTGTAAACGGCCACGTCATTGATATTTCCAAAGAACTGCAACGTGTAGCCGTCAGGAGAATTGTTGGTTATGCCTGCGCCGATTGTGAGCGGGGCATCGGCTTCGTACTCGCCGGCGCTCACCGGAATAGAAGTCGACGCCGCCAACAGCCCGTCAATATAGAGCAGGACCTTGCCGTTGGCCTCATCGCATACACCGGCCAAATGGTGCCAGTTGTTGTCAGGAGCAAACGAGGAGTCGGCTGTGTAAACGGTGCCGGAAGCACTGCGAACGTAGAAGCGATAACGATGGGTCGAAGCGGTGTCCATTCCCAGGTTGAATTCGTCGTTAACGCCGTAAATACCTTTGGTCACCACGGCGCCGCCGGTGAATTCATTACCGGGCTGGCCAAGCACCCAGGCCTCAACAGTAAACTCCGCGTTGGTCCCGCTGCCCACGGCAAAGTCTATGCCCTGGATTTGACCTGCCAGGTTGTTCTCATACGGATAAATGTTGCCGAATAACGCGGAGGAATCGGATGGGTCGGCGCTCGGGTTATATGATTGCTGCCCCAGGGTGACGTTAGTGTAAATGCCGTCGTTGCCGCCGGCGTAGTCATTGGCTACAGATCCGTTATCGCCGCCTCCGTTGTCCGACCCGTTGAGGTTGACATCGTTCAATCGCCAGTAGCCGACAGGGTTCAACGCCAGGACGCTTGAGGGGTAAGCGGCCGGCGACGAAATGACTGAAGCTGTCCAGACCATGCTGGTAACCGCGCCAGTGAGATTGCTAACAACGCAATAAGTTGAAAGCGAACCAGCGGAAATGTTGGTAAGCGTCAGACTGGAGTTGACGGCGCCCGCTACTCCAGCGCCATTGGTAAACCATTGATAAAACACCTGCCCTGAACTGGACGCCTGGACCGAGAAGGTGGGGCTCGATCCGGCGTAAAGGGTAAACAGGTTTGTGTAAGGCATGGGAAATTCCTGGCCAATGGCCGGCGGCGGCGGCCTGGAAGCCACCACCAAATATAATTGATTGTCACCGCCGATAGAGAGCGCCGCAGTATTGCCGGCCTGAATGCCGCCGCCGGTGACAGTCACTGCCCCAGGTGGAACACCGGCCACAACGGCGCCAGCGCCAACGGAAATGATCAAATAACTGCCGGGCACAAGCCGGGATCCGGTATTGTTAATGGTCAATGTGGTGTTCGGCGACAATGTCAGCGTGACTGACGCGGCATTTGTGTTGGCACTGTTATTCGTGGTGATGGTCAACGATGGCGTGCCGGACGCATAGAGGAGAGAGAGAATGCCTGAAGCAGTATTGAGACTACCGTCAATGATCGCGGTTGAACCGCTGTTGCTCAATGTCTGTCCGGAAGCCAGCGCGTAGGGTGCGACTTGTTCGGACACATCAAACGTGGCATTGGCGGCGATGATGATTGGCCCGGCAATCGAACCGGCGGTGCTCAACGAAAGGATGCCTCCACTCACGGTCGTATTGCCGGTATAAGTGCCTGCGGCGTTCACAATGGTAACGCCGGGACCCGCCGCATTAACCGAGCCGGCGCCACTCATGTCAGGAAATGTCATGCTCTGGCCAGAGAGGGGAGCAAACGTCACAACGCCGGGACCGGGCGACGTGTTCACTCTCCAGTGAGTGAGGCCTCCGGCAAAAGTGGGATTAAAACCGGGCAAACAGGAAATCGTGCCGCCAGACATGTTGAAAAAATTGCTCTCCGTAGTGCCGTTGCGCCCCGTACCACCGCTGAAATTCATCGTGCCGCCGCTGAGGTTGACGATGTTGGTGGCTGCCGCGGCGTTGCCGGTGGCAAATTGAATTCTGGCGAGGTTAAATGTGCCGCCACTCACGTTAATGGTGGAAAGCAGTTTGCTGATGGCCGCGTGGCCAAGGTCGATTTGGCTATTAGTGACATTCAAAGTACCGGCCACCATGTTCAACGTTCCGTTGCCGGCGGCCATGGTATCGAAGCTGATCGGCCGGAGCCCGTTGGTATCGGTTCCCAATAGAGTAACGTTGCCGCCATTAATATTAACGATGCCCGTACCGTGTCCGCCAATAATCAGGTCTGAAAGGATGGCCGTGCCGCCATTGAAATTGATGGTGCTCAGGTTGTTAGTAGACAGACCCACAACGCAGCCGCCATTGACATTGGCGATGGCATTGGTGGCGATGAGTTGCCCATCGGTCATGGTGAAGACGTTCGTGCACTGCTGCCCCACTTTTCCACCGGTCGCAATGCCACCCACGGCAAAGGCCGGACCATTTGGATCTGCCAGCGTAAGACTGCCACCCGACATGTTGAAGGTATTGGCAATGCCGCCGCCGCCGAGTCCGTTAGCCGTGGCACCGAGAATGAGATCGTTAATGACGTTTGTGTAATCGGGATCGCCAGCTGGCGTGGGCAAGTAATCACAAGTTCCGCTATTGGTCATAACAATAATATAACCGCCCAGGCTGGAGGCTGAGCCGTTGAAATTGTTGGGCCAATTGGTTGGGCTGTCGGCAATGGCGGGGCTCCAGTCTCCGCCCACCGGACCATTGGTAAAATTGTCGGATGCGGAAGCCCAGGATTCGGTAGTTTGGGCATGGCTGGACAGAGCGGCCAAAAAGGCGGACGCAAAGACCAATGCGAGCAGCGTTTTTGGGATGCTAAAGAACCGGCGAGCTTTGTTTGGCATAACTGGAATAGGAATGAATTTCATAGGTATTTGCCTTTCAAGACTTCGTAACCGCAAATCCATTCGCCAATAGAATTCGCATGGACAATTCGGCCCCGCTGTCCCGGTAAAACGGGACGAGGCAGGAGGCAACTATTATAGTCATTGAATTCGTCTTTTGGTGTTGGATTTAATAATTATTTTAAACGAAAAAAACTAATCATCTATGGCATGTTTGGGTCATCCGGCCTGGCGGCACGTTGAAGCGTTGAAGAGTTAAAGTGTTGAAGCGGAGCCATATGGGACATATGGAGGCCGAGAGCCACGATGGTAAGAGCATTCGGGCAATGCCTTGAACAGAGGGAAAAATTCAATTAAATTAGACCTGTGATTCCCACGGTATTTAAACAGGGCAGTCTTGTGTTTTTGGCAGTTTGTACATTGGCAATTGCGACATTTTCCGTTCATGGCTCGACGAATTCCCGATGGTTCACGCGGGTATGGCAAACTGATGACGGATTGCCGGACAATAACGTCGACGCTGTGGCCCAAGGCCCGGACGGTTACCTGTGGGTCGCCACGCCAGCGGGCCTGGCGCGGTTTGACGGAATTCGTTTCAGCCGGTTTCCAATTCAAAAGCTGATTGCCTCACACGACCAGCACATCCGGATTATTCAGCGCGGACGGAACGGGGTGCTTTGGATGGCTTCGGATGACGGATGTATCGTGGGCGTGAATCCGGATTTTTCCACTGTTCCAATTCCGCAAGCCGGGCTCCCGACGCATTTTCCGCAAGCCCTGGCCCAAGACAGAAATGGAAGCCTGTGGCTGGGATATTTCGGATCGCCGTGGACAGGCTATGCCAGCGCCGTTTTTCGAGTGAGAAAAGGACAGGCGACAGAATTTGGACCCAAAAGCGGTTTCACGGCGGGAAATTTCCATTCGGTGGTGAGCGACGAATCTGGAAATATCTGGCTCGCGAAAGGAAAAGAGATCTGCCTGTTGCAAAACGGACGATTCCGCCCAATTGCGAACGCGTATGTCACGCAATGCCTGGCGGCGTCCCATACCAACGCAGTGTGGTTGGTGGAAAGCGGGCATTTGTTAAGCTGCGACAACTCCGGGACGACCCAGGATTACGGAACCTGTCCAGGTATGTCCGGCGTGGATACGATCGCCTTGCTCGAAGATCGTGCCGGCGCGGTTTGGATCGGCACGGATGGCCACGGATTGTTCCGCTTCAGCAACGGAAGTTTTGAGAAAGTGGAGACTTCGCATCCGACGATTTTGAGCCTCGCCGAAGACAGGGAAGGCAATATCTGGGCCGGCACAGGCGGCGGCGGGCTGAACCGCATTTCTCGAGGCGGAATTCGACTGGAAGGTTCGGAAAACAACGAAATCGAATCCATTTGCGAAGATGGCAATGGAACATTATGGGGGGCGACTCTCAATGGCACGCTGGTGTCCCGGATCCACGATACGTGGGAGCCCGCATTTACGAACGCGCCGTTCGTCGGAACGGTCCGGTGTTTGACAGTGGCCGAGGACGGGACCGTTTGGATCGGGCTGCGAGACGGACAATTGGTCCACCTAAGCGGCACAAATTACACGACCCCCCGCCTCATCACCCATGTTCGCAGTTCCGTCTTTGCGTTGCTTCCGGCACCCGGAGACGATCTCTGGGTACTGCGGCGCGATATGTTCCAGCGCCTGCACGAGGGGCAGTACCAGGACATTGTTCCACCCAGGCAGGTTAATAGGATTTCAGCCATTACTGAAGACGCCAGCGGAAACCTGTGGATTGGCGCCCGGGGTGTAGTCATGCGATTTGACGGCACAAATTTTACGGATGAATCGTCGCGGCTGCCGATCTCGGGCCGCGCCGTTCACTGCCTTTATACGACGTCCGATGGAAGCGTCTGGATCAGTTGCAGTGGCGCGGGCCTGCTGCGGTTGAACGGTACGTCTGTTGAGACAAACGAACCAGAGTTGTTTGATGACGATATTTCGCAGATGATCGCCGACGGCCGCGGCTGGATGTGGTTTGGTTCCGACCACGGCGTCTTCAAAGTTCGCCAGGCCGAATTGGAAAAGGCGATGAACGGTTCCGATGTCGATTTGCGTCCGATTGTTTATGGAAAGAACGAAGGTTTGAGCAGTGTCGAAGCTCTTTCAAGCATGTTCGCTCCATTCGTCGTTCCCCGCCCGATGGTGGGGAAGGACGGACTTGTATGGATTCTGACGCATACGGGAGTAGTAGCGGCGGATCCCGAATTGCTGCCAGCGGCTGACAGCGCGCCGCCGGTCCTGTTAACGCGCGTTGCCATGGATAACCAGGACATCGCATCCTACGCAGAGGCCGTGACACCAGTGGCGACCGATCTTTTCACGCGCCGCTCATCGCCTGTCACCCTGAAACTGCCTCCGTCGCACCGGCACTTGGAGTTTGATTTTACGGCGTTTCATTTCAGCGCGCCCGAGAATATCCATTTCCGGTACAAGCTTGAAGGGTTCGACACTAATTGGATGGACGCGGGATCCGAGCGCAGCGCCACGTATTCGCGGCTGGTTTCGGGAGGCTATAAATTTCACGTCCAGGCCTGCATCGGAGACGGTCCATGGAGCGAAACCCCAGCGACGCTGGCCTTTGTTGTCACTCCGTTTTTGTGGGACCGCTGGTGGTTTCAGGCCGGTGTTTTGCTGTTGTTTACGTCTTCGGTCATTGCCATCGTGCGTTACATCTCGTTCCGCCGGCTGCAGGCCCAGATGCGGCTGGTCGAACAACGGGCGGCGCTTGAAAAGGAGCGAACGCGCATTGCCCGGGACCTGCACGACGACCTGGGCGGCAGCCTGAACAGTGTGGCCCTGACACTGGACATGGTTCAGCGCCTGACGCCACCGGAGTCTCTCAACGGAAAAATCCAGCATTGTTCCACGATGGTCCGGCAAGTCGCCCGGTCCGTGGATGAAATCGTCTGGGCCATCAATCCGCGCAATGACACACTGAGGTACATGGTGGATTACATCAGCCAGTTTGCCGTGGAGTATTTGCATGCGGCCAATATTCCTTGCCGGGTGGATTTGCCGGAGACAGTGCCGAATCGAATGGTTTCACCCGAGGCGAGGCACAACCTGCTGCTGATCGTGAAGGAGGCGCTGAGCAATATCGCGCGCCACGCGCGCGCGCGCGAAGTATTGCTCCGCGTGGCAGCTTCAGAAAAACAAGTCGCCATCACAATCCAGGACGATGGTTGCGGCTTTAGCAATGCACCAGACAACTCTTCGTGCGACGGCCTGCGCAACATGCGGCAGCGAGCAGAGGAAATCGGCGGCCAATTCAAACTGGATAGCCAGCCCGGCCAGGGCACCTGCGTTGGGGTGATTTATTCCTGGCCACCAGGAGAATCAGTATGAGCAGAACCCAAACATGCCATGGCGCGCCGGACGAACCTGGTGTTAAAATGAAAAAAATGACTGCCGTGGAAACAGCGCCGATCAGGGTTTGCATCGTCGAAGACAACGACGACATGCGGGAAAGCGTCGCGCAGGTACTCAACCAGGCGCCGGGGGTGCAGTGCATGAACACGTATGCCAGCGCCGAAGCGGCGGTGCAGGATTTGCCGGCCCAAAGGCCCGATGTCGCGCTGGTGGACATCAATCTGCCAGGCATGAACGGGATTGAATGCGTGAGCAGACTCAAGGCGCGCCTGCCCCAATTGCAGGTGCTCATGCTCACCCGCTATGAGCAAAGTGATATGATTTTTGACTCCATCCGGGCAGGGGCAAGCGGATATCTTCTAAAGCATACTCCCGCCGATGAATTGATCCTGGCGGTCGAACAAGTCCATGCGGGCGGAGCGCCCATGACGATGCAAATCGCCCGCAAAGTGATCAGCCATTTTCAACAAATTCAAAAGCCAGCGTCGGAAGTGGAAAAGCTGACGCCGCGCGAGCAGGAGGTGCTAACGCTTCTGGCCAAAGGCTATCTGTACAAGGAAATCGCAGGAAACCTGGGAATCAGCATCAATACATTGCGCAATCACCTGCGAACTATCTACGACAAACTGCATGTCCATTCGCGCACGGAAGCCACGGTGAAATATCTCGGGCGGGAATAATTGGGCAAAGGGGAATCCTCCTCATGCTCATCGCCTGCCGCGCCGAAGCCATGCGAAGGCGGGTCATCGTCACCCCCCAAGGCAAGCAAGTTTTCCCTCAATTCGCTCCGAGCATATATTCCCACGCGTTTGTGTATTGAGTGGATAGTGTTGAGCCGTGCGCAGATTTTTTCGGCACATCATCGACCAAAATTTGATAATCGCCGTGAATGGCTTCGCGGGGTGTTACGGCCACCGTTTTCGGCCCATCAAGATGCATCAGCATCGCGCAGTTCGCCTCCTGATGATGGACGTTAAACGGATCGTTTTGGGATAAAAACGCAAAAAAGCGGGAAGGTGGCGTCGCGCTCTCTTTGCCCAGCCATGGCGCAGGTTTATTGAGGTCGTCCATATAATCCTGCGGGCCTGAGAATATCAATACACGATCCGCGTTAAACATTTTGCCAATATACGCCGCGTGGCCGGAGCCCTGGGAATGGCCCCCCACGATAATTCGGTCCCACGCCGGCTTTCCATCTTTCAGGAACTCGTTCCATCCGCCCTTGGAATTATGTTGGGCCAGGTATACCAGGAGCATTTGAAAGCGGTTCAGTATCGAGTCTGCAGGGCTGACCTTTATCCGATCACAGACCGGCGCGCCCGTAACGATGGCATCGCGATAATGATCGAATGCTTCCGGGTCATGGCTGTGACCCAGCGCGACCGTGATAAGATTGTTTTCGTAGTCAATGCTGACCACGTGATAGCCCCACCCCGCAAAGGTGCGATATACAGCCATGTTGTTTGAGGGATTGCTTCCCGTGCCGGGAATAAAGAAAAAAAGCCGATGCTTTGAAACCGCCTGGGGATTATACACGGCGATGTGCGGGCCATGAACGGTAGCGATGGCGGGATCGGTTTGTCCCGGATCAACACGCAACACTGTCACCTGCGCGTAAAGCGGCACGACGAGAAAGACCGCGAGAGCGATGGCGAGATTACGGATACTGGTTTGGGCACGCATTTTGAATATTAAAAAGGAAAAAGGAGAAAGAAAAGAAAGCGTTTGCCTATGAAGAACTCTCCCTCACCCCCTGCCCTCTCCCCAAGGAGAGGGAGAATTGTCGTCTGATGGGTTTGACGGGCGACAACACAGGAGAATCGGTTGAATATCTGCGAAATTAGTCAGAGCGGACGCATGTCCGCTGCTACGCAAATTAGGTCACTTGCTTCGCTATGCCTGCGGTCGGAGCTCCGTTCTTTTACCCGCGTTTTGAAAGAACTTCTTTTTCGTACCGTTTTGCTTCGGCCAGCCATTTTTCTCCGGCGGGAACGCCTTTCATTTCACAATACGCATCCCAGATTGCGCCAAATGGCAGGGCTTTCGTCTCTTCCTGGAGCGCCAGGCGCGTGGTGTAGTCGCCTTCATTTTCGGCTGCGCGAAGTTTTTGAGTCGGTTCCAGCAATGCGATTAGCAGTGCGCGAATCATATTGCGCGTGCCAATCGTCCAGGCGGCGATTCGATTGACGCTGGCGTCGAAATAGTCCAGGCCGATGTGGACGCGGTCTAAAAAGCCATTGGCCACAATCTCGCGCGCGATGGCCAGCAAATCATCATTTAAAATCACGATGTGATCGCTGTCCCATCTCACGCCGCGGCTCACGTGCAACAGAATTTCCGGCACGAACTGCATGACGCTCGAGATTTTATCGGCGATTCCTTCGGTGGGATGATAATGGCCTGCGTCGAGGGTCAGCAGTTTTTTGCGGGTCACTGCGTATCCCAGGTAGAATTCATGGGCGCCGACGACATAACTTTCACTGCCGATGCCAAATAATTTCGGTTCAACGGCGTCCAGGTTCAAGCGCGGTGAAATCGGCTTTTTGAAAATCGCGTCAAGTGATTCGGCGAGCCGGGCGCGCGGGGCGTTGCGATCGGCGGGGGTATCTTTCATACCATCGGGGATCCAAACGTTTGTCACGCAAGTCTTGCCGAGAGCTTTGCCCATGGCAGCGCCGATTTCGCGGCAGCGAATGCAATGCTCGATCCAGAACTGCCGAATCGCCTTGTCGCGGTGCGAAAGTGTGAAGCCGTCCGCAGCTTTCGGATGCGAAAAGCAGGTTGGGTTAAAGTCCATGCCCAGGCGGTTTTTTTTGGCCCAGCCAATCCAATTCGCGAAATGTTCCGGGGCGATTTCGTCGCGGTCAACGTGTTTGCCGCCAAACTCGCCGTAAAAGGCGTGCAAATTCAGGCGATGTTTTCCCGGAATCAATGAAAATGCTTTTTCCAAATCCGCGCGCAGTTCGTCCGGCGTGCGCGCTTTGCCGGGATAATTTCCCGTGGCAACCAATCCGCCGCCCAGCGCCATTCCGACTTTTTCAAAGCCGCCAACGTCGTCGCCCTGCCAGCAGTGCAGCGAAATAGGCACGCCAGCCAAAATTTCCAGGGCCTGTCTGGCGTCCACGCCGAGTTGCGCGTAGCGTTCGCAGGCCAATTCAAAGGAGCGGTCAACGGAGGATTTTGAAGAGTTCGATTTCATTTATTGAAAGTGCATTAGTGTGCAAATTTGGGTTGGAAAAACAATACAGAAAGGGCAGAACGGCGTTGAAGTGTTAAAAAGTTGAAACGTTGAAGCGGTTTGTGGTTGCGCAAGACCGGGAACGAGGATGACCTGCCTTCGCCTGGCTTCGGCGCGGCAGGCGATGAGCATGAGGAGGATGACAATGATTTCCCGTTTGCTGGATTGCACCGATAACGCGGCGCGGACACCGCAGCGCGGTCCTTACCCAGCAATTTGGCTGGCGTGACCATTACAAATCGTCAATCATTGTAGAGAGATGCCTTTTACAACGGAAGACATAGCAAAACATGTGGGCGGAGAAGTGGTCGGCGATCGAGCGGCCATCCTGAGCCATTTCGCGACGATCGAAAGCGCGCGGGCCGGGGATTTGACATTCGCCGAAAACGACGAGTTTTTTGCGCGCGCGGAACAGAGCGCGGCAACCGCGATCATCGCCGACAAGCGATTTACTTCGGCAAAAAAAACGCTGATCCAGGTGCCCAACGCACGCGTGGCGTTTGCCAAAGCGCTGACGTTGTTCTTTCCGGATAAGAAATTTCCGGTGGGAATCCATCCAACGGCCGTGGTTGCGGCGTCAGCAAAAATTGACGCCAGCGCGCACGTGGGACCGCATTGTGTGATTGGCGAGCGCGTGAGCATCGGACCGCGGACGGTTTTGCAGGCGGGAAGCGTATTAGACGAGGATTGCGCACTTGCCGAGGACGTGAATTTATTTCCGAACGTAACGCTGTATGGGCGAACCCAAATCGGCAACCGCGTCCGCATTCACGCGAATTCCGTGATCGGGTCAGACGGATTTGGATATGTGCAGGATGGCCCGGTGCACCGTAAGGTCCCGCAAATTGGGAACGTGGTCATTAACGATGACGTGGAAATCGGCGCTGGAGTGACGATCGACCGCGGGGCACTGGGATCGACGATTGTTGGACGTGGAACGAAAATTGATAATTTGGTTCACATTGCGCATAACGTGCAAATTGGGGAAGGTTGCCTGCTGGTGGCGCAGGTGGGCATAGCCGGGAGTTCGAAATTGGGAAATTACGTGGTGCTGGCCGGACAGGTTGGCGTGGCGGGTCATTTGAAAATCGGGAACCAGGCGATCGTGGGCGCCAAGTCGGGAGTCATGCACGATATTCCCGATGGGGAAAAATGGCTCTGGATACCGGCGCAACCGGATCGGGATGTAAAACGGCAGGTGCTTGCGATGCAGAGGCTGCCGGATCTTCTCAAACGCGTTGCGGAATTGGAGAGGAAGCTGGGGGAGAAGTAGCCCGAGTCCACAGTGCATCCGGCTTCACTCAGAAGCTTCTGGGTGTGATGTGTGAAGAGAGATTTACACCATTTACACAGTTTACATTGTTGAAAATCAAATACTTAAGTGTTTACAGACCCGTTTACATACTGTTTACAACCACAACAAGTATCTGGGGCCAAGAGACTTAAGTGTTTACACATCAAAATAGTCCCGGGTCAAATTTGAGTCGTAGAATTCGGACTGACGTGATTTCCAGCTTCAGAAGTCCTTCATCATTGGTATTTGTTGTGCTTACAGCGGGGTTGTCGGGTACAAAACCCAATAAACCTAACAACCCAAATGAAGCTCCGATTCGACATGACCATCAACGGTCAGTTGTATACCAAGGGCACGGACATTCCCTGGGGCAAGATCTATCCATTTTTTCTGGGTCACATGCTGATTTTCGGCGGTTCGGGGTTTTTCATGGCCTATGGAACGGCGCATCCTCCGGTCCCTTTCCTGTACTTGCATGGCGGATTTGCCATTACGATTTATACCATATTTTACCTGGTTATCTTTGGACTCGACGAGGTTAAGTGGATGTTCATCAATGCCGGGCTGGGAGCATTGGGCATCTACAGCCAGGTCGGGTGGCTGTTGTCATTGTTTGGCAAAAAGATTGGCGACTACCCGTTCTATATTCATGTAATTCCGTTCCTCTATTACGTGCTTTATACGTTCCTGCTCCGGCACGCTATCCTGGATATCACACAATCGCGTGAAGATCCTGTGAAAAAGAAACTGGTGGAAAATTTGTACGTTGCCCTTTCAACGGCGTTTTATCTCGCTTTCTATTTTCTGCAGAGACGGTGAAGGCCTGCCGCAGTGACTGGCGCGTGTCGGTGACACGTGCCATGGCGGAAGGGCACTTCCGCCCTACCTGCTACTTCCTACATTTTTTGGCTTTTTCCTTTTTCCTTTTTCCTTTTGAATTACCGGATGGATACTTATTTGCCCAACGGAGATCGTTACGAGAACGCAGCTTTTTATCGTCGCTGTGGAAGGTCAGGCATTAAGCTGCCGCTGATATCGCTTGGCCTGTGGCACAATTTCGGGGGCGCAGACATTTTTGAGAATGGCCGCGCTATCGCCCGTCGGGCATTTGACCTGGGCATCACCCATTTCGACCTGGCAAACAACTACGGTCCACCTTACGGTTCAGCGGAGGAGACGTTCGGGCGCCTGCTCCAGTCGGATTTTGCGCCGTTTCGGGATGAGTTGATCATTTCGACCAAAGCGGGCTATGACATGTGGGCCGGGCCGTATGGCAACTGGGGCTCGCGCAAATATCTGCTGGCGTCACTGGACCAATCGCTGCGCCGGATGAAATTGGATTACGTGGATATCTTTTATCATCACCGGCCCGACCCGGAAACACCGCTGGAAGAAACCGCGGGAGCGCTTGCGCACGCGGTGCGCAGCGGGAAGGCGCTTTATACTGCCATTTCAAATTATCCGCCGGAATCGACGGCGCGCATGGCGGTATTGCTGCGCGAACTGGGCACGCCGTGCCTCATTCACCAGCCCAAGTATAGCATGTTCGTACGTGAGCCCGAGAATGGGCTGTTTGACACGTTGTTGAAAGAAGGCGTCGGCAGCATCGCATTTTCGCCGCTCGCGCAAGGCCTGTTGACGAACCGCTATTTGTCGGGCATTCCGGCGGATGCGCGAGCCGGTCGCGATCGGCGTTTCCTGAAACCGGAACACATCACTGACTCGAAACTAACGACCATTCGCGCGCTCAACGCGATCGCGCAACAACGCGGACAGACGCTGGCGCAAATGGCGCTGGCGTGGGTGTTGCGGCAACCGGCACTCACAACGGCGCTCATCGGCGCCAGCAAACCGGAACAGGTGGCGGATTGTGTCGGCGTGGCACGGAATCTGGCTTTCAGCGCCGAAGAATTGTCGACGATTGATAAGATAATTACCGCATGAGAGCTTTGCCACCAACCGACAAGACGCTTCTGGTCCGGACGGATTTTTCAAATGATAAGGTCTGGGACGAGATTCGTTCCACCGCCTCGCAACCGGGGCCGGATTTTCAGGAAGCTCTGGGGCTCCTGAGCGACGTGCATGAGGCCGCAGGCGAGCCGCTCGACGGGATAGAAACAAATCTGCACGTCGTGGATGATCGCGAGTATGAAGGCGCAACGGTAGAACAATTGGTCGAAGCGTTGGGCGATGACGGGAATCATACTCTCATGATCGTCGTGGACCAGAACGCGATCCGCGATCCTAATCATTCTGTATTGATAGTCGATTTGACCTGGGAGAGAGGGCGAACGTTCCGGGCATTGCCGTCCTGCGTTTTCGAAGTAGAAAGCAACCTCTCGATTGGCAATATGGATTGGGAAGAGTTCGTCAATGGCGCTGATGACAGCGGCGTTTATCGGGGGTTTGGAGACGCAGTATGAAGGAGGAACAGGATAAGCTGGCGATACGAGAAGTCATTGAGACGTGGATTCGCGCGACGGCCGATGGCGACATAGACAAGATTCTCGGCCTTATGGCAGAGGATGTTGTTTTTCTTTTACCCGGCCAGCCACCGATGCGCGGGCGGGATAGTTTTGCGGCGGGGTTTCGGTCGATCATTGGCAAGGTCCGTATCGAAGGTAAACCGGATATCCAGGAGATTCATATTGCGGGCGATTACGCTTTTTGTTGGAACCAGCTTTCGATTACGATAACACCGACCGCAGGAGGACCGCCGAAACATCGTGCCGGGCCTGTTTTATCGGTGTTTCGCAAAGAGAAGGACGGGCGATGGCTACTTTATCGGGATGCGAATATGCTGACGGCGGTAGAGTAACGCAGGCCAGACTATCTACTTCCCCGCTTTGCTCTTAAGCAAATTCTCAAGTTCGGCGATGCGTGCGCGCAACGGCGCGACGGCTTCCTCGACCTCAGCAGCTGTGTAACGCGGCGTAATGTACTTAGGACAGTTCCAGTCGTAGGAAACCACATCAATAACAAAAATCCGCTCAACAATTCTGCTCGCATCCGGCTCGAGGAATTTTGCGGCCAATTCCGGATTTTCGCGAACGCCCACAACGTGGGCATGACCAAAGATCTTTAGCCGAATGCGTTGCGGATAATCGATGAGAAAAAGGCAGACGCGGCTATTGCCGGTTAAATTGCCGACAGAGAGCATTTGACGATTGCCCTGGTAGTCCGCGAACGCCAACTGGGTGGGGCCGATGACGCGCAGAAACCCGGTCCTGCCGCCGCGATGCTGCACATAGGGCCAGCCGTCTTCGTTCACTGTAGCCAGATAGAACGAATCGCGCGACTGGATGAACTGCGCTTCATCGGCCGTGAGCGCGTCGTGCTCCGGTTGCGGCGGGAGATTTTGCGCGCGCCCAAAATACTTTTGTTGCGCGGCAAGCACGTTTGGCGTGAACGCCAGTTCGAGGAATTTGCCGGCCATGGCTTAAATCGGAGTTGGGGAGCGCGACCGGGCCAAAGCCAGGCGCGCTCCCCCGGGTTCAAAAGATCAACGTCTGCCAGCCTTCGGCGAGATAACGGCGGATGCTTGCGAGCCCCGGCGTGCCAGACAACGCATTGTCCTTGATCTCCGGAAGACCGCACGCCGCCACTTCTTCGGTCGCACCGAATACCGCCGAGCACCCACACGAGGCGCCGGCGACGCTGGGCCGGACAGCGTTATATAAGCCGTTGGCAGGATGTGTGACCTTCGTGAATTCCGCCGGCCAGCGTGTGCCCGCGCCGGCGAATACCACATTCACTTCGTCGCCCTTGTTTTGCGCCTCGGAAGCAACGGCCAGACCGTTAAATGCGCGACCCAGGGCTTCGTCACCGTTCTTGGGGTCCGACAGGATGATGATTGCGACTTTCATTTTCTTGTTTTGGTATTTCTTGTTATCTTTTTGTCGTTCGTTTTTGATTTAAACGTCGTGCCAACATCACGTGAAAGTTCGAAATGCGAAAGCGGGCACAAATACGTAGGATACCCACAAATCGGTGTAAATTTATGATGGCCAACGACAAAAAACTTTTGAAAATCATGCCGAAACTCAACTCCGGCCGCGTGGACAGGCTGCTGGAAGACGTGATCGGTTGCCGTTGGACGATCAGCGTATTACGCGCCGTAAAGAGCGGCGTGAGACGGCCGGGTGCGTTGGAAAGGCACATCCCCGGCATTAGCGCGAAAGTGCTAAGCGACCGATTGAAAAATTTTCAGCACGCCGGAATCCTCGAACGTGTGGCATTTCCGGAAATTCCGCCACGGGTCGAGTACCGGCTCACGCCGTTTGGAAAGAAGTTTACAAAACTTCTGCGCGAACTGGAGAAGCTTCAGGAGGAATTGGATTCGGAATAGCCGAAAATTATTCGCACGTTACGCCGGACAAGGGAGAAAAGAAAGGGCGACGAGCGATTGTTCAACCAAACGAACAAAAATTACACAAAGGACTCTTTCCTCAAATACCGGGCGGGGCCTAGCGCGTCCAGTGGCGCACGTAATCGAATCAGAATCCTGCTCCGGCCAGAACTTTAAGGGACGATATTCGTTGATGTCTTCGGTGGAGCTTCGCTCTTCTGCAAAACGCTCTTGGCAGCATTTAGCAATAGTTGCCCTGGCAAACCTTCCCCCGGTTTAACATCTATGCTGAGAATTTTCTCACCACTGTCCCGCGTAATAGTTGCAACCCCGTCGCTCGGCGCCGCTTTGCCTTGTAAGGCCATATTGATTGTCTTAGTAATTGCTTCCTCTTTAGCCAAAACGACAAAATCAACTGCATTGCTGGCGCTCGGCGTATTGTAAAAATAATCCGGCAGCGTTGCATCAATAGCAATGCTGTCCGTGCTGACCAGACAACAATCCGTGGCCTTCGGTTGATACCCGCTTGAGCATCTGCGGTGAATAAAAGTATGACGGGTCCGAGAATCAAGAAAAGGTATTTACCCATAGTTCGTTCGGTTTCTAATTTGTTCTTCCTCATGTTTCAGCCTCGTTATTGCTTAATTCTCAACTGCACTCTGAATCATGAGCTTCTGACTTTCATAACCGCACCCAATAAAATCGACCCACGAATCTTTCACAACCGCAAAGAGTTGTCTGTGGCGGACATTTCAGGAAAATACCGCATGAGCGCCAGGGGACCGCTTGCTCACCCGTCCTTCGCCAAGGCTACGGAGGGCAGGCGCGCGCGGCTCAGTTTGGAGTTGGCGAATTTACGCGACCGACCTTCTTTGGTCCTTATACGCTTTAGGCGATAACCCGTACCTGGCCTTAAATTTATTCGAGAAGTGTGACACGGTTTTTGAAACCAAGGTCGAACGCGATTGTTTTAACTAACTCATTGCTTTGCAGTAGAATAGCAGCGTCGCTCAAGCGTCTTTCGTCCAGCCATTCCTGGGGGCTGTTATTGAATAGTTCTCGGGTGTAGCGGCGCAAGTGCCGCGGACTGATATTTAAGAGGCGGGCAAACGACTCCGGATCGTACTTCGCTTGTTTGGCGAAGTCCGCCCATTGCTCAACTCTATGGGTATCCTTCCGGGCCATTTTCTTCTGAGGAGGGACCTGGCGTGGGCCCTACGTAACATATACGCAGGAAGTCGGTAACTCCTTACAAACTATTTTCTTTTTTTAGACAGCGAAGGCGCACAGACGCGAAATATTGTCCACAGATCGTCCTTCGCACAAGGCTACGGCGGGCAGGTTGCGCCGATTTTACAGGTCAAATAATGAGGAAAGCAGGAAAAGAGGAAGAAAACGCCGGAGGATCATTTGCATGCTTACGACTTTGGTGTTAGAGGTAAACCTGACCAAATGAGGAGGTTAATTGTTTTTGTATTGGTGGCCGTGACGTCGTCAACAATGGCGGCTGGGATTGCTGAATTACCGTCTGATTTGCCTGAACCAACCCGGAATGTTCCCACGAACGACCGCCCTTCAAGTAATTGGGTTTCCGCCGTCAAGGCCGCGGTGCCTGCTCAATATTGGGCAAACGCGGACCTTAACTTCCAGCAAATGACCAACCTGTTACGAGAGCAAAGCCAGGCCGGGAATTGGGCCGCGAAACGATTGTGGGGATGGGTCTTGATCGGCGAAAGTGATGGGGCGGATGGCGCACAGGACGGGTTGCAATGTTTAAAGGATTCGGCTGGGAACGGTTGCGTTCCGGCGATGAACGATTTGGGGGCAATTTATGAGAGCGGGAAATATGCTCCAACAAATGATGCAGAGGCTTTTCGTTGGTTCAAGCAAGCCGCAGCCGCCGGAAACGCTCAAGGGGAGCTTCAGTTGGGCGCATGTTATCACTACGGCATTGGCACCGCCCCGGATTTAACGAATACCGTAAAATTGTATCGTCAGGCAGCCATGCAAACGAACTATGTGGCCATGAAAAGCCTGGGTTACCTGCTGATGAATGGCCTTGGGACGGACAAGGATCCGGATGCCGCAAAATATTGGTTTACGCGCGCGGCAAAAGAGGGCGGAAATCGCCGCGCAATGTTTGACCTGGGCGCTATTTATGCCGCAAGAATTCCGGATACCAACGCCGCAGCTGAAGCATTTCAGTGGTATCGGCGCGGCGCCGAACTAGGTGATCCTCTGGCTGCCCTTCAATTGGCTGAATTTTATCGTTATGGTTTGGGCACGCAAACGAACCTGACGCGTTACCACGAGTGGATTTTTAATGCGGCAACGTTCGGCTCTACTGAGGTCCAGTACGAATTGGGACTGATGTACCAAACAGGCGATGGAATAACAGCTGACATTAACGCCGCGTTGATTTGGTACCGACAGGCAGCCGCCAAGAATCACCCTGACGCACTCTACAATTTGGGTATGTATTACCTCAAAGATGTGGAGCACCCTCCGTATCATCAGGGATATGACTGCCTAATCCGATCCGCAGAAGGCGGCAATTCTGCAGCGCAATATGAATGTGCGATTCTTAATTTTATCGGCGATGTCGGACCGCCGGATTTTGAGAAGGGAAAACAGTGGCTGACCGAGGCGGCAAGTAATGGTTGGAACCAGGCGGAATTCGATTTGTTTAAGTTTTATTATAATGGCGTAGCGCCCGCCGCAGGTTCGCCGAAATTTCCAATTGATCGACCCGAAGCCATCAAATGGCTTCGCCGGGCGGCTGACCATGGAAATCTGCAGGCGCAGGAATACCTGGGACTCATGTTGGTTCAAGGAATTGGGATGGATCGGGGCACCTGGGAAGGGATGAAATGGCTCAAGGAGGCATCTGAATACGGATACGCGCCGGCCCAAAATGATCTGGGATATACGTTTTTGCGCGGGGACCTTGGTTTGCCGGATCGTGTCCAGGCCGCAAAGTGGCTGGAATTGGCGCAATCCCATTGGGACAACCCAAAAACACGGCGCATGGTGGACGTCAATTTGTCGAACGCATTGGCACAGTTGAACGCAGACCAAAAAGTCGACGTAGCACAAGAAGTGAAAAACTTTCAACCTCTTCCTGTTCCCAACTCCAATCCTCTGGCAACGAACTGGGACCAATACGCGGCCTACCAACGGGAAGACGGCCAGTTTGGGCATTAGAGCGATCCGCAGATTACGCCGATTGCCCAGATTAAATTTGCCGGGAAAATGCTCGACAGGGCGACGGTTCCGCGTAGGTTCTGAAATAGCGGTCCTGCGCGGCCATAAAACGATTAACGCCTTATTCTTATGCTTGTAAGCACCATGGTCCTCATTTTATTGCGGCTGTTCTGCATTCACTGGTTCCTCGAAGGCCTGGTTATATTAGCTACGGATATCTTTCTTCTTCCACATCACAGCACCGAAAACCTCGGGATGCGGATGGGGCCGGCAATTGTCATGCTGGCAGTTCCCGTCGTGGGATGGCTGGCGGCTCCAAAATTGGGGCGATTGATCGCCGGAAAATATGACGTCCAGATATCACTTCCCGTTCCGCCATTGCGCGATCTCTATGCGTTTGGCTTTGTCTTCCTGGGTTTGTATTTCGCAATCCAATCATTGGGAGAGGCCATCCTTAGATTCTATTACGCACTGGTCGCAGCAGCCTCGCACGGAGATTTCGACCCGATCATCCGGCAACAGGCGAGTTACGACGTTATGCGGGCTCTAATTACGCTGGCGGGCGGGGTCCTTTGCATTGTTTTCGGGAAGAGATGGGCCGCGAAATTGGCCGACAGCAAAGCGGAGACGTGACGACCGATAAACGCGGGTATCCGAGGACGGTCATGACGGCACGTGGAAGGATGAGAACAAGCAAAGTATAATTAACCCGCGAAATTAGTCAGAGTCTCGTGACCTCGTCTCCTCCATTGAAGAGGAGGTTATCCGGTTTTAACGGAGATCGGCTCCTGAATTCCGTAGATCAAATGAAAGTTTTGGATCTTTTCGAGGACGGCCCGGTTGAGCGGATTGCCGGGCGAGAGAATGAGCATGCCTTCCACGGTTTTGATCTCGGATTCCAGGATCATCCCCTCTTTAAGTTCATTCACCGTAACCGACAGCTTTTGCGGGATTCCAACTTGTGTGTCAGGGCCGGCGCCAATGACTTCCTGGACTAACTGCAACAGTTGCGGGTCGTAAAACGCCGGGCGCGCGGCCAGTTCGGCCAATGCCGGTTGCCGTTTTTTGCCCACGGCCTGAAGTTCGAGCAGGTCGTTGAGAATTTTCAGGAGGCGGGCTTCGGCCGGGATTTGTTCGCCTTTGACGGCGTCGGCAGGAAATCCGGCGCCGTCAAAATGCTTGCGTTGGTAGAGAGTGATTTTGGCGACGCTTTCCAGGCGCGGGATGTTTGACAACAAGCGAGCCGAAATTTCGGGAAGGTTGTTGACCAATTGCTGTTCGGTTTTGGAGAGCGTCTTTCCGGCGCGCGCGTTGACCAGGGTCTCGTGCGGAAGCGTGACATTTCCGATGGGCGAGAGCATGGCGGCGATATTAAATTCCCACGAATCGGCCAGCGGGATTTTGGGCGCCAGCTCGGCCGCCAACGCGCGCAATCGCTCGGTCCACTGAAATGATTTTGCGTCGATCATCGTTACGATGTCGGTCAGCAATTTAATGCTTCCGTTCAAGGTCTTGTTGAGCAGGTCCTTCTCACCGACAACGAGGCGATACAGGGCAGCGGCATCGTCGGCTGCACGCAGCAAGTCGTCTTTGCTGCATGGCTTTAAGAGAAAACGAAAGATGTTTCCTTCATTGACCACGCGAACGGCGTGTTCCAGTTCCACGTTGCCGGTCAGCATCACACGGACGGTGTCCGGCGCCAATTTCCTGACGCGGGAAAGAAATTCGATTCCATCCATCCCGGGCATCTGGCGGTCGGAAATCACGACGGCAAAGGGTCCATTGGTTTCGATCTGAGCCAGGCCTTCCTCTCCACTTTCGGCGGTCGTCACCTGAAATTTTTGCTGGAGAACTAAATTCATCGACGCCAGAAGATACTTGTCGTCATCCACCAAAAGAATTCGCGCGCTCATAATAATAATCCCTTTCCGTTTTTGAAATTGCCTGTAACGTCAAGGTAGTGAGCCTATTAAGCACAAGGCAACCAATAAATTAACAACAAAGCCAAAAAGACGGGGAGAAGGTTAGTGATCCGCAGATTTCGGATTTCGCAGATTGATTAATGAGGAAAAGAGGGTGTGGATTGCCCCTTCAGGGCGCACGGGTACTTTGGCATTTTTCCCGTGGGCGGTGCCCACGGCTAATATGGCATTGCGCCTTCAGCGCGAAATTCCCGCAATCTGAACTAAACAATAAAAAGCCGTATCGTGTTGGGAACGGAAAATTAACCGAGGGCTTTTTGGATCAGTGCTTTCTCGCGGTCGCCGTAATTTAGCTTGAGAGCCTCTGCCCTGCCCGCTTCGGTCATTTTTTCCCAGGATTTTTTCAGGGCATTGATCACTTTTTCGTCGTCGGTTTTTGCGGCAAAGTCGGCGAGTTGAAATTGAAGGAAGACGAGGCATAGTGCGTCCTCCAACACACGGCATTCAGAGTCAGCGGGGAAATTCTTCTTGAGGTTCAGGTCCTGGACGCGCTGGATGGTGTCATCGTCGTAGCCGGTTTCACGGAGAATTTCGCCGGCGCGTTGGGCGTGGAATTTTTTCAGGTCGGTACGCCATTTCAAATAACCCGGACGGGTCATTGGATAGTTGGCGCGTGGAATTTCCCAGCGACACAAATGCTGGGACCGGGCGGCCAGCCGCAATGGTTCAGAGGCCCCGGGGCAAAGGCGCAGGACCCAATCGGTCAGCCGTTGGGCATAGAGCAATTCGCGGGGCTGGCCGTTTTCTTTATTTGGATCGCGGCCGTTTTCTTCGTTGAAACGGACAACGGCAACTTCGAATTTTTGAATCATTATACGAGCCGTTCCGCCCGCTCTACGGGCAGTGACGGCGCAGCGCGCCGTCCCTACCATGGCAGAATCAGTGACTGCAACCGCAGTTGCCGTGACCGCACGAGCCTTCTTCTTCTTCTTTGAAATCGGCATCGGTGGGCACGCGGCCAAGCTGGAGAGTCTTTGAGATATATTTTTGGACTGAGTGCTGGATTTCGTGCAGTTCGTCCTGGGCTTCGAGAAAGCCGCGGGCGACGGGGTTGCTGAGCAATGCGTCCCGTTGTTTTTCGAAATCGGCGATTTCCTGCCCGTTGAGCGGCTCGCCGCTGTGTTGCTTTTCGTGGAGCGACCGGCCTTTGGTGTTCACGGCATCAAATTGCCCTTTCGCGGAGTCGTCGGAGAGGAAGGCGTCAATCCGGGTGCGGATGGACGTCCATTGCGGTTGCGCGACGATGGTTTCGCAAAGTTCGCGGGCTTTATTTTCAATCACGGTTGACATAAATATTTGACAGTCAGTAAAGCATAATTTGGCTTGAAAAGCAAATGCACATTGCGTGCGTTGAAACGTTGAAATTCAAACGATTTTCGATTCGGCAAATAGTTGGAGAGGGCAGCAAGCGAAGGACATCGACCGAACTGGCTGCAAATTAGTCAGAGCCTCCTCACGTCGGCTGCCACGCCAGAGAGAGTAAATGAGTTGACACGGTTATGGTAAAGGCTTAAAACACGCACCATCCTTATGCAACCAATTCAACTTCACTGGATTGATTACACGATACTGCTGGCTTACGTGGTTTTCATTTTGGGAATCGGGTGGACGCTGGCCAGGTACATGAAGAGCTCGACGGATTTCCTCACGTCGGGGCGTTCCATCCCCACGTGGGTCACGGGCCTGGCGTTTATCTCGGCCAACCTCGGCGCGCTGGAGCTGGTAGGCATGGCGGCCAGCGGCGCCAAGTACGGCATCGCCACGGCACATTTCTATTGGGTGGGCGCCATCCCGGCGATGATTTTCCTGGCGGTCTTCATGATGCCATTCTACTACGGCTCAAAGGCGCGGTCCGCGCCGGAATATCTCAAGATGCGCTTCGACGAGCGCGTGCGCATCCTGAACGGGGCCGCCTGGGCGGTGATGACGATTTTCATGTCGGGCATTTCCATGAACGCGCTCGCCGAACTGCTCAATCTCTTGCTCCATTGGGACTACAACGTGAGCCTCTGGATTTCGTCGGTGGTGGTGGTCCTTTACGTATTCAAAGGGGGACTCACTTCGGCCATTTACACCGAGGTGCTGCAGTTCTTTATGATCGTTTTAGGTTTTACGCCGGTCGTGTATCTGGGATTGAAAGATGTTGGCTGGTGGAGCGGGCTGAAAAGCCAACTGACGAATGTGGCCCAAAATCCGGCGGCGCTGGGGTTGAATACTCAGTCATTTCAACCGAACGCATGGACGCACGCTTGGCAACCCTTACTCGCCGGCCCATCAAATAATCCGATGGGTGTGGACCTGTTTGCCATGATTTTCGGGCTTGGGTTCGTCCTGAGCTTTGGATATTGGTGCACAAACTTCCTTGTGGTTCAGCGCGCTATGGCGGCCAAAAATATGACGGCCGCGCGCAACACGCCATTGGTGGCAGCCATTCCCAAAATGCTCTTCCCTGCCATCGTTATTTTGCCGGGCATGATTGCCGCCGCGCTCATGTCCATGCCAGACACGGATTACCGCATTCCACCGCCGATCATTTCGGACGCAAACTACACCAAGGCCGTTGAGGCGGTCAGAAGCGCAAAGCCATCTTATGCCAATCCCGGCGTCGACGCTGTCCAAAAAGCGCTCGGAACAGCTATCTTCACCAACAAGGTTTCCGCGCTGATTTCGACGAACATGCTCACGCCATTGTCCAACGAGCAAATCAAAGCCGGACTTTACAATAGCGTTGCAGATAACGATTACGACAGCGTGATTCCATCGCTGGTGCGGAAATATTGTCCGCCCGGGCTGCTGGCCCTGGCGCTGACGGCGTTGCTGGCCTCGTTCATGTCTGGCATGGCGGGCAATATCAGCGCATTCAATACGGTTTATACCTACGACCTTTATCAAAGCTTCCGCCGCCTGGTCCTGGATCGGCCGCGTTCTGCGTCCATTGTTCGTGCTGACGGAAAAACTGAAGACGTGACGGTGGTGCTCAAAGATCTGAGCGACGACCACTATTTATGGATGGGCAAGGCTGTGACGGTGGTTGGAACGCTGCTGAGCATCGTTGCCGCCTATTTTGCCAATCAATATCACAATGCGATGGACGTTGTGCAGTTGTGCTTCGGTTTCGTCAACGCGCCCGTCTTTGCCACGTTCCTGCTGGGCATGTTCTGGAAGCGCACCACTGGCTCTGGCGCTTTTTATGGTCTCATCTGCGGCATCGTGACCTCGGCAATCTTCCATTCGCTGACGCTGGCCGCGGGCAATTTGCCGGGTGTCAAGGGCGGCTACGCACACGTCGTCCACACGTTTCCGAGCGAAATGGCCCAAAATTTCTGGCTGGCCACCTTTGCTTTTGCCGCCTGCTTTTTCTTTACCGCAGCCATTTCGCTGGCAGGCCCGCGGACAAAAACCGATAAAGAACTCGCAGGCCTGGTTTATTCGCTTACGCCCAAAATCAAGGACGATGAAAAGCATTTCCTGCAACGTCCAGCCGTACTGGGCCTGATCCTGCTGATTTGCTGCGTCATCCTGAACATTATTTTCTGGTAAAACTGAATTTTCAAACGACATTAATATTATGCTCGATTTACGCTGGCCCATTGGACTGATGTTCTCGCTTATCGGCGCGCTGCTCGTCATTTTCGGCGCGGCAACGAATTCCAACACAGACATGTACGCGCATTCCCTCGGTATCAATATCAATATTAGATGGGGAATTGTGTTGTTGATATTTGGGGTGTTTATGCTGGCGGGAGCGATTTTTGGGAAGAAGGAGAGCTGACGTGTTGCGTCGTACCACGTGCGCAAATAATTGTCTGACAGGTGTTTACCATGATAAATAACGAAGGAGACTGGACAGTGAATGCACGATTTAATTAGAGCGCGCTTACGCGACGCTGCTACGCAAAGTTTGAAAAAATCCCTCTTGTCATCGCCGGTTTTTCTGCTAATTTAATTGTCCTTTTTTATGAAGACGGACATTCATCCGAGATATATGGACGCCGAGATTCGTTGCGCCTGCGGCAACATCATCAAGACGCGCTCCACCAAGCAAACCATCATTGTGGGTATTTGCAACGTCTGCCATCCGTTTTACACGGGGCAGCAAAAGTTTGTAGATACGGCCGGCCGCGTGGATAAATTCCAGCAGCGCGCAGCCAAGACACAAGCCGTGCAGGAGGCATTCGCCACGAAGAAGAAAAAGAAGGCTTAGCAGTCTGATTTCATTCCGCCCGCCGGCGTTGTGTTGCCAGCGGGCGGATTTCTTTTGCCATGAACCTGCTGCCGCACATTGAAAAATTCCGCGCGCGCTTCTCCGAAATCGAATCGGCGTTAAGCGATCCCAAAGTTTTTGACAACCAGCAGCGGGCGCAGGATCTGTCGCGGGAATATTCACGGCTCAAGGAGCTAGTTGCCACGGGCGACCAATATAAAAAGACTCTGGCGGACTTGAAGGACAACCGGTCCCTGCTCGAAACCGAGGCGCCGGAATCCGAAATGGCGCAGATGGCGAAGGACGAAATCGCGAGACTCGAGGCCGAGGAAAAAAAGCAGGCACAGAAGATTCAATTCGGAATTGTTCCGCCCAACCCCACTGATTCGCGCAATACCATCGTGGAAATCCGGGCCGGCGCAGGGGGCTCGGAATCAGCGCTATTCGCGGCGGATTTATATCGGATGTACTGTCGCTACGCCGAGGCGCGTGGCTGGAAAATCGAAACCATGGATTCGAACCCGTCCGACCTGGGCGGCTTCAAAGAAATCATTTTTGGCGTGACGGGCACGGACGTATTCAAGCGATTCAAATATGAGAGTGGCGTGCACCGGGTACAGCGTGTTCCGGCCACAGAAGCGCAAGGACGCGTCCACACCAGCACCGCGACGGTCGCGGTGCTGCCGGAAGCACAGGAAGTGGATGTGGAAATCAAACCTGAGGACGTCGAAATCAACGTCTGCCGGGCATCCGGCAAAGGCGGCCAGGGCGTAAACACGACGGATTCGGCAGTGCAAATACAGCACAAACCGAGCGGGTTGATTGTGCGATGCGCGGACGAGCGGTCGCAGCAAAAGAACAAAGCCAAGGCGATGACAGTACTGCGCTCGCGTTTGCTCGAAGCGAAGATCGCGGAAGAAAACGCCAAATACGCCGCCCACCGCAAGCAACAGGTCGGCACCGGCGAGCGCAACGAAAAAATCCGAACGTATAATTTTCCGCAAAACCGCATAACGGACCATCGGATCGACCTGACATTGTATAATCTCGCTAATGTCATCGAGGGGGACATTGATCCCTTAATTGATCCGCTCATGGCCAATGAGCTGGAGCAGAAGCTGGAAGAGCTCAAATAATTGGATACTTGGACTGATTGCTCCATGTGGTCGCGGACCGTCTTGAGGATGAGCATGACGATGAGGAGGATTCCCTTATGCCCATGGCATGGCGACCCTACCGGGACTTGAACCCGGGCCGCCACCGTGAAAGGGTGGTGTCCTAACCGCTAGACGATAGGGTCGTCGAGAATCAGTAATATAGCAGTGCGAGGAGGATTGTCACGCCCTTTTCAAAAATTGGTCGCGAGTATTTTCATTAAGAAAATTTACAACTTTGTCACTGGCTAAATTTAGAAAATGGGCGATGTTTTCTGCATCACAGCCTCTTCTGGCTGTACACGAAAAGGAGGAACAATGACCGGTCTGCTTGTGGATGAAGGACATGAAGGACAAAAAGAAAAATTGTACAAGGAAGAATTTCTTAATGGAAATGGCGCACCGCAAACGAACGGAAGCGATGCCCACCCTATCAATGGCAATGCAGTCCATAACGGAAATGGCAACGGCGCTCATTTGATCAACGGCAATGGAACGTTGCACGCCAATGGCCACTGCACTGGCAACGATGGCGAGAATATCATTATCCGGCACTACAAGCCCGAAGACCGGGGCGCCATCCGGCAAATTTGCTGCGACACAGGTTTTTTAGGCAACCCGATAGAGGCGATATTCCGTGATCGCGAAGTTTTCGCCGATTTATTTACCAACGCCTATTTGGATTACGGCGCGGACTCGGCGTGGGTAGCGGAGGATGAAGGAAAGGTGGTCGGATATTTGTTGGGCGCGATTTCATCGTCGTTCAATTACACCCTGATGTATTCGGGATTTCAAACGACAATGAAAATGATCGCGCGCGCGGCCAAAGGTTGCTACGCCGGCCATCCACGCAGCCGCCATTTCATCCGTTGGCTGTTGACGAGCGGCTATCGCGAGCAGCCGAAACATCCAGGCAACGCGGCGCACCTCCACCTGAACGTTGAGAAATCGCACCGCGGCCACGGCCTTGGCCTGCGGCTTTGGCGGGCATTCGAGCTACAATTGGAAAACGCGGGTGTGCAGAACTGTTACGGCGCATTTTTCTCCCGTCCCCGGCGAAGGCCCGAGACCGTCTATTCGCGCCTGGGATTTTCTGTGTTTGACCGCAAGGCAACGACGATTTTTCAACCCGAAGTCAGCGAACCGGTTGAAGTGGTATGCGTCCACAGAAAATTTGCATGAAAAAGATCATTTTCACGCTGGCCGAAGCCCGGTCCGGGACGCTCTACTTGCGAAACCTTTTTCGCCTGAACGCGCGGGATTGCGATTGCCGGCATGAAACGTTTTTTGACATCGGAAATCCCACCATGTTTGGCCCGGCGATCTATGACGCCTATGCGGGGCGATTTGGAGAAATCCGGGCGCGGCTTGAGAAGAAGCGGCGCTACATTCAGAAATTATCCGGCTCGACTTACATCGAATCCAGCCACGCATTTTTAAAATCCAGCCAGGTGGCGGCGCTGGATTTCTTTCCGGAATTGCGGCTGGTACATCTGATTCGCGACCCGCTCAAGGTGGCCGCCAGCGAAGCGTATCGGGAATTCTGGCGCCGCCGGCTTCATGCTCCGTTTCATTTTTACCGCGGCGACGACGGCAAACGGCATTTCGCCTGGGCGCTGACGGGCAATGAACAGATTTTCCAACATTTTGCGGACAAACCATTGACGCTATTTCAATGGTATTTGATCCAATGGGTCGAGATTGAAAATCGGGCGATGGATTTCCTGAACACAAATGGCCTGCAGGACCGGTGCTTTACCATGCATTCGCCCCATGACCTGAACGACCCAGCGAAAATCCGGGCGATGTTCGACTTTCTTGAAGTGCCCACGCATCAGCCGGAAATCGCCTTTGGCGGCCGCAAGAACAAAAGCATCGGATATTCGATGGCCCCGGCGCAAAAAGACAACGAATGCCGATCCGTCCTGGAGCGGCTGCCCGGGCGATATCTGCAAATTTTCCGGCACAAGCCCTACAACGACTTCCGTTGGGCGGGACTGTTCAACGAGCAGAGCGGCCGGAGCACGACCCCGCCTTCAGGACCCGAGAATTGCAGCTTGCCCGAACGGGTTTCTCAATTCACCTGTTAGGGGGGCTTGGTTCACGGATCGTCATTTCTTTCTGCTCGCCGTGATTGTTTACGGCTTGAGTTCCATATATTCGGTTTTCCTTTGGCGAAAGGGTTTTCGCACGGATGACCGGGCCAATTATTTTCTCATCCTGGCCGCGTTTGCCCTGCACACCACGGCCATGTTCGAACGCGGTTTTTCCATTAGCTCCTGCCCGGTCCATAATCTATTTGAGGCGACATTGTTCATCGGATGGACAATCGCAGCGGCCTACCTGTTAGTTGGCCTTTTTCACAGGCTGCGGTTCCTGGGGGTTTTCGCTTCGCACCTGCTGTTTTTCATGGGAGTTTTTGCGCTGATGCCCGCGCTGGACCCGCCCCGAGCAGGTGCGCCGGACTTTTCCGGGACGCTCACCAGCCTTCATGCCGCCCTGATTCTCCTGGGCATAGGCGCCTTTGGCCTGAGCGCCGTGGCCGCGCTGATGTTTTTAACGGAGGAGCATGATTTGAAGGTCCATAAATTGCGCGCGGTGTTTTCCCTGCTGCCTCCGATTCAACGCCTGGAATGGGTGATGAACAGCTTGCTGGTGTGCGGCGTATTTCTATTCACCGCCGGTTTGGCCATCAGCCCGTTTTTGCTGAGGGAGAAATACGGCGTTTGGTTCAAGAACGATCCATTGCTGGATTATTCCATTTTCATCTGGGTGTTCTATTTTGGCCTGTTGATTTCGCGCTGGAAATTCGGACAGAGCGGACGCCGGTTTGCCTGGAGCACGGCCGGGAGCTTTGCTTTTATCATGCTCACATTTTGGGGATTTCTCCTGCTCTCGCAAATCCATCACCCATGAATGTAGTCGTCATCGGCCTGAGCCATCATACATCGCCCGTGGAATTGCGGGAGCGGTTCGCCTTTGCCGAATCCAAAATCCCCGCCGCCCTTGCCCAACTGCGTGAGTCTGGCGTGGCTTCGGAAACCGTGATTCTCTCAACCTGCAACCGCGTGGAAATCTACGCGGCCACGGCGCTCCCGCCGGCAAAGGCATTTATTGAATTGACTGAGTTTCTGGCACGGTCGGGCGGCGCTGCTTTTGCGCCGGCGCCGGACGCAATTTACACGCTGGCGGAACCGCAGAGCCTGCGGCACCTGTTCAAGGTCGCCTGCGGGCTGGATTCAATGGTGCTTGGCGAAACGGAAATTCTTGGACAACTCAAGGACGCCTACACACTGGCGCACGGCCACAAACATACCGGTCCGCGATTGAACAAAGCCTTTCAACGGGCGTTTCACGTGGCCAAGCACGTTCGCACCCACACACAAATTCAACGCGGCAGCGTGTCGGTGGCGTCCGTGGGCGTGGAACTCGCGGAAAAGATATTCAGTTCGCTCGCTGACCGGCAGGCGTTGATCATGGGGTCAGGCGAAATGAGTGAGAAAGTGGGACGGGCGCTGGTTTCGCGAGGCGTCAAAAAGATTGTGATTGCCGGGCGTTCTCTGGAACGTGCCGAACTTTTGGCGGAGGAATTTGGCGGACGGGCCGTGCGATTCGACGAATGGACTTCCGAATTCACGAACATCGACATCGCCATCAGCAGCACTTCCGCGCCGGGATATATCCTGGACCGCACGAAGCTGGAACCGTTGATGAAACTGCGGAGGCATCGTCCCCTGCTCCTCATTGACATCGCCGTCCCGCGCGACATCGACCCTGCCGTAAATTTTCTGGAAAATGTCTATCTTTACAATATTGACGACCTCCAGGCGATCGCTGACGACTACCTCAAGCAGCGCAAAGAAGAAATTCGAGTTTGTGAGGGCATCATAGATGAAAAGGTGAAGGCGTTGGGAGAAGCGTGGTCCGTGGTGCGTGGTGCGTCAAGTATTACTGACCGTCCGAGCACAAATGTTCAATTGAAAAACATTTCATGACTGATTTGCCCATCATCATCGCAACCCGCGGCAGCGCCCTGGCCCTCGCGCAAGCTAACCTCATCGCGATGCAATGCCGGGAAATTTTTCCGCATCTTCGTTTTGAATTGAAGATCATTAAGACGACCGGCGACAAAATGCAGAAAACGTCGCTGGTCGAGGGCGGCTTGCCCAAAGGCCTTTTCACCAAGGAACTCGAAGTGGCATTGACTAAGGGCAAAGCGGATATGGCCGTTCATAGTCTTAAGGATTTGCCGACAACTCTCCCAGACGGACTTATTCTGGCCGCGACGCCAAAACGCGAGGACGTGCGGGATGTTTTGGTTTATCGCTCCGATCGGTCGCCCGGCCAAAAGGAATTTCGCGTCTTTAAACCGGGAATGTTGCTCAAGGATTTTCCACAGGGCGCGACAATCGCCACCAGCAGCACGCGGCGGAAAATGCAAATTCTGGCGGCCCGGCCGGATTTGAAAATTGTGGAAATTCGCGGAAACGTTCCCACGCGATTGCAGAAGGCAGCGGAGCATCCGGAACTGGACGCAACGGTGCTGGCTCTCGCAGGGCTGTCCCGGCTCAATTATAAAATCCAGCCGGATGGAACGCTTATTGGCGACGCCGTGCCGGATGGTTTGCAGGCGGCGATTTTGGATTTGGACGTGATGCTCCCGTGCGTGGGCCAGGGCGCCATTGGAGTGGAAATTCGGGCCGATGACGAGCGCATGACCAAAATCTGCGGACGCCTGAACGACTACAATACCTTTCAATCCACGGCCGCCGAACGCGCTTTTTTGCGTGCAATGGGCGGCGGCTGCCAGAGTCCCGTGGCTGCCCATGCGAAAGTTGTCGGGGACAAAATCGCCATGCGCGCGGTTTCATTTCGTGACGGGGCGGCCCGGCGAGCGGAATTGAACGGACCAACGGTAGAAGCGGCGCAATTGGGAGAATTGATTGCGGCTGAATTGAATTAAAAAGGAATAAGTCTCCGAACTTTGACAGGTCGTATTTGCCGGACTACCCACTTTGACAGATTAAACTCCGGGGACTATTGTTCTCAAATGGAGAACAGTTACAGCAACCGTCATTATCTTTTGCCCACGGGCTGTAAAGATTTGATTGATGCCATCCACCTGCCCAGGCAGATCCACGCTGAAGTGATCAAGGGGGAGGAAGGCATTATCTTCAAAATCAAAGTGTCAGAGCTGCGACTGGCCGATGCGGAAATCATGTTCGAAGGAAGGCACTTGCGGATTATTGAGAACTGCCCTGGTAAGACCCGTCGCGAAAGGACCTTCTATATTTCTCGCAGCTACAATATGGCCAAGGCGCTGACTACGTATACTGGTGGCGAAGTTCGCATCTTTGTCCCGAGATGTTGAGTCGCTTGCGGTCTGGAGTGCAAACCTGCGTGCGTTGCTATACAAATAAAAGAAAAACGGCGCGAACTGTCGTTCGCGCCGTCATGAGAAAGATTTCCGCCTAGCTTTCCGCAGCCTGGGCCGGTTGCGGGGCGTTTTCGGCCTTCATCAGGTTGGAAATGTGGATGGTGCCTTCGCGCTCAACAATCGCGCCGTTGGGATGCTGCTGGCTCTTGCGTGTGTGGCGCTTGATCATGTGCAGACCCTCGACGATCGCCCGCTGCTTCTTCGGAAACACGGCGATGATTTTGCCGCGCTTGCCTTTTTCCTTGCCGGAACGCACGACCACCTGATCGCCTCTTTTAACGTGAAATTTCATTGCCTTTTAAATTTTGAATTTTGAACTGCTTCAAATGACCTCGGGCGCGAGGGAAATGATCTTCATGAACCGCTTCTCGCGCAATTCGCGCGCCACCGGGCCGAAGATGCGCGTGCCCTTGGGATTCAACTCCTTGTCAATGATGACACAGGCGTTGCGGTCAAACCGAAGGTACGAGCCGTCGTTGCGGCGAATGATGTGCCGGGTGCGAACGATCACGGCGTCGTGGACTTCGCCCTTTTTCACCGTGCCGTCCGGAGCGGCATCTTTGATATGGACCTTGATGACGTCGCCGATGCCGGCGTAACGCTGGTTGCGGCCGAGCACGCCGATGGCCCAGGCGATTTTAGCGCCCGTGTTGTCGGCAACATCCAAACTGGAACGAACTTGCAACATAAATCAAATTAAGCGGCTGCGGCTGTTTCCCGCTCATTGCGCTCAACCACCTCAACGAGTTTCCACCGTTTGAGCCGGGACATCGGGCGCGTTTCCTGGATCCGCACGGTATCGCCGATCTTCGCCTCGGCCTTTTCGTCGTGCGCGTAAAATTTCTTGTAGGCGGTGACAATTTTCTTGAACTGCGGGTGCGGGAATCGGCGCTGGACGCGGACGACGATCGTCTTGGTCATTTTGTTCGAGACGACTTCGCCGACGCGTTCCTTGCGGTTGCCACCCTTTGCGGCGGGAGCGGTTTGAGCGTTCTGTGTTTCTTCAGCCATGATAAAATTGGATTGGATTTTTACTTCGCCTTGTTTCGCAATTCAGAAATGCGTGTTTCGACGCGGGCGATGTCCTTGCGGAGCGTGCGCAGGCGCGCCGGTTTTTCCAACTGGGCGCTGGCCTGCTGGAGGCGCAGGTTAAACATCTCGTGGCGCAGGTCGCGTCCCAGCGCAGACAATTCAACCAGCGTCGCATCTTTAATTTTTGAATCCGAATACTTCATAAGTCTATGGCGGCGTCCTTTATTAATGGCTGTGCCGTGAAATGAAACGCGTCTTGATCGGCAGCTTCGTGGCAGCCAGGCGCAGCGATTCGCGCGCAAGGGCTTCCGTAACGCCGTCCACTTCAAAGAGCACGTTAGCCGGCCGAATAACGGCCACCCACGATTCCAGGGGCGCTTTGCCCTTGCCCATTCGGGTTTCCAGCGGCTTCTTGGTAAATGATTTCTGCGGGAAAATGCGAATCCACATTTTGCCGTGCCGTTTCATGTTGCGGGCGATGGCGACACGCGCGGCTTCAATCTGCTTGGTGTCCATCCAGCAGCGTTCGAGGGCCATAAGGCCGTACTCACCGAACGCCACGGTGTTGCCGCTGCGCGCGGTGCCCGCGCGGCTGCCGCGGTGCATTTTGCGATACTTAACTCTTGCCGGTTGTAAGGGCATAAAATCTTAAAATCAAATCAGGCTGATACCGGAATCGGAGTTTCCACCGGACGCGGTTCCTGTTTCTTTTGCGGTTTGTTTTCGCCGCGGCAAATCCAGCACTTGATGCCGAGCTTGCCATAGACCGTTAACGCCTCGGCGAATCCATAATCAATGTTCGCGCGGAGAGTGTGCAACGGCACGCGGCCCCAGTGATATTGTTCGACCCGCGCCAGTTCAGCGCCGCCCAGGCGGCCGGCTGCGCGCAATTTGATGCCTTCTGCGCCGAAATCCTTGGCGGTTTGCAGGGCCTTCTTCATCGCCCGGCGGAACGACACGCGCCGTTCCAATTGGAGGGCGATATTTTCCGCGACGAGCTGGGCATCCAACTCAGGAGTCTTGACTTCCACGATGTCCACGTAGACTTCCTTGCCGGTCTTGCGGCTGAGTTCTTCCTTGAGCTTGTCGATTTCCGCGCCTTTGCGGCCGATGACCACGCCCGGACGCGCTGTCAAAATCGTGACGCGGCAGCGGTTGGTGGCGCGTTCGATTATAATCCTGGGCACGGAGGCCGTTTCCAGTTTTTTCTTAAGCAACTCGCGAATTTCGCGGTCTTCGGTGAGCAATTGGCCGAAATCTTTCTTTGCGGCAAACCACTTGGAGCGCCAATCCTTGTTGACAGCGACGCGCAGACCGATTGGATTTGTTTTTTGGCCCATAATTATTCGTCGGACAAAGTGATTTTGACGTGGCAACGGCGCTTGATAATCGGACCGGCAGACCCGCGCGCCTTGGGGGTGAATCGTTTGATACTTGTGGCTGTTCCGGCGACCGCTTCCTTGATCCGCAAGCTTTCCGGCCGCAGCTTGTTGTTGTTTTCGGCGTTGGCAATGGCCGATTTCAATGTCTTGGAGACGACGCGTGCGCCTTTGCGCGGCACCACGGCCAGCACTGCCTGCGCCTGCAGGGCGGGCAATCCCTGGATTTGCCGCACCACTTCGCGCATCTTCTGCGCGGACATCGGAATATTTTTGGTAATTGCGAAAACTTCCATAAGACTATTTGGCCTCCGCCTTGGCTGTGTGTGCGCCGTGTTTCTTGAAGGTGCGCGTGAGCGCAAATTCCCCGAGCCGATGGCCCACCATGTTTTCGGTCACGAAGACCGGGTTGAAAATCTTGCCGTTGTGGACGTTGAACGTCAGTCCCACAAAATCCGGCGTAATCATTGAGCGCCGGGACCACGTCTTGATGGGCGACTTGGATTTAACGTCCTTGGCCTTCTGGATTTTATCCTGAAGGTGAAGATCTACAAACGGGCCTTTTTTAATCGAGCGTCCCATAACTATTTGGTCTTAATTGGCAGTCCATTGCGACGGACCACGATAAATCGGTTTGAATATTTGTATTTGGGGCGCGTTTTTCCACCTTTGGCGATCTTGCCCCAGGGCGACGTCAACTGTTGCCAGCCGCCACCGGATTTGGATTTGCCTGCGCCACCACCGTTCGGATGGTCCACCGGGTTCCGGGATACACCGCGGTTAATTGGGCGGATACCGCGATGCCGCGAACGGCCCGCTTTGCCCAAAATAACGTTTTCATGCTCCGTGTTACCAACCTGGCCGATGGTTGCGTAGCATTCCTCATTGATGCGGCGAATTTCACCTGAAGGCAGACGAATCTGGGCGTACCCTGCGTCACGCGACATCAACGTAGCCGCGCCCCCCGCTGAGCGAACCATCTGTCCGCCGCGACCGGGCGCCAATTCGATATTGTGAATGGAATGGCCCACCGGAATGGATTTGAGCGGCAAGGCATTGCCGACCTCGGGAGGCGCCGCCGGACCGCTGGAAATCTTTCTGCCAACCGCAATACCCGCCGGGGCGATGATATATCGCTTTTCGCCGTCGGTATATTGGAGCAGGGCCAGGCGCGCCGAGCGCATCGGATCATATTCGATCGCGGCCACGGTGGCTTCCACGCCGAGCTTGTTGCGCTTGAAATCCACATTACGGATTTTCTGTTTATGGCCGCCGCCGATACCGCGGGCAGTGACTCGTCCGTAATGATTGCGTCCGCCGGTCTTCTTGCGAATCTCGACAAGCGATTTTTCCGGCTTGCGCTTGGTAATGTCGCTGTAGTCCGCGATCGTAATGTATCGCGTGGACGGCGTTAGCGGTCTAAATGTTTTAACTGGCATAAATAAAAGTTTTATCAGCAACTTTGAAGTTGGCAGGCCATCAATCCCGGCTCCTTGGTGGAGCATTCGGTTATCGGTCTGCTAACATGCTGTCCGTCCCTTTCAGGGGAAACGGAGCGGTTAAAATATCAGGGCCAAAAACGATTGCAAGCGGTTTTTTAAAAAATTTTTGTGTGCTTAAATCTGACAGGGCGGGCATCATGCCTGCCGGTTGGAGCGGCTTCCAGCCGCGTGGTTTCTAAACGTTGAATTGATCAATTTTACCTATGGGCTGGAAAATCTGTTGTATTATGGCCAATTTGCACCAACCGGGCTACCTTGGTACAAGCCCACAGATTCATCACCAACCCGGCATGGTGCTCCTTGAAAAGATGCGAATCCCTGTAACTTGGTCCACTCACCTTGCCTTTCTTGAAAGCGGAATTGACGATATTGATGGGCACCGGACCTTTTGCGTCGGCGCTTATGGCGATGATCCAGCTAAACCGGATGCCGCTTTAATTGCCGGGCTTCCGGACCTTATCGGGACAGTCGAGCGCGAAAAAAACGAATTGATTGAGCGATTTGTGTCATCGTTCCCTGCGGGGGACGTATTCGCGTTCGATCTGGAGAGCAGCACAAATTATTTCGCATATGCGCTGTATGAAAAATCCGTTTTGCGACGCAAAGCGTTTGGCGACGCCGAGCGCGGGGTGGTTCTAAACCAAGGCCCGCTTTTGGAAGAGGAACTGGAGGTACTTAATAAACACGATAACAAGGACCTGGCGCAGCATGGCGAAGCACTGGCATTCAACATTTGTAAGAGGTTTTTCGGCCATCCGTTTGACGAATTCGGCGATGAGAAACAATTGACCGTAGAAGTCTACAGAATGCTTCCCCGGTTTTTTATCTTTGTGCGGAAACTACTTCGCCGGCCGCCTTTTGCCAGCTAAAAGCTCGTGGTAATGCTGGTGGATTTGTTTCGTGATTTAATCCCTGGTCTTCACCGGCAGTGCGGCAGAAAAATCAGGCTCGCGCTAAATGATATTTTCCCCAGCTAACCCGAAATGAGAAGCTGCCGTCAAAAGACGGGTATCGTTGGAATATATCCTGGAAAAGCCGGCATCGGCTGAACACGCCAGATGTATGGCATCAGCCGCGCGCAAAGGAACTGCGTCAGGCAAGCGGGCAAAGGTGGAACCAACCCGATCCACTACGGCAGGAGACAACGGGAGCCAGCGAAAAGCGCCGGCATTGGAATCCTTGTTAAATTCAGTCAACAACGTTCCCAGCTCTTTCCGGGTGAGAACGCCTTCCCTGAATTTTCGATGAAATGCTGCGATGGTTTCTGCCTGCCCGTGGATGCAACAGGAAAGGCTGCCGGTGATGGCAAGCGCTCGCACCTTTTCCCAGCCGCTATCCTTCGTGTACAGCCGTACCAGGTAACTGGTATCGAAGTAGAGCATTAAACCCGGTCCTCTCGGTCCTCAGAAATCAACTGTGTGACGTCGATGCCTCGACCAGTTTTTCCGCTCGCATCCAACTTGGAGAATGCTGTCGAAACCTTACGCTGGGCAAAATACGGAACGCCGGCGTTATCTGATTCCGGGATGATTTTTGCAATGGTGCGGCCATTGTCCGTCACCAAAATATGCCCATGCCGCGACGCATCGCGCACCAACTCACCGGTTTTCGTATGGAGTTCTCGAATCGATACCGTCTTCATGTGTCTCAGTGTGACACTCAATCCCGAAAAAGTCAAATCCGGCGGTACACGCTCGCATGCGCACATTTGGTTTCCGATATCACCGAACGGTTTGGTTTCCATTTTAATCGCGGCATCTGTGCGAACTTCTATGGTTTCGAGGGCGAACGAATTTCTCGAAATGCCTCACTAAGCTGAAGTGCAGCGCTACGGCGATCTCCCATGTCGACTAGCACGTCGAGAATTCGCAAGAACTTTTGCGCCAGAGTGAACGTTACTGGTGCATCGCGATGTGCAAATTGCTGCACGAGTTCAGCGATGCGAGCCGGAATGAACGTTCCATGCCAGCCTCGTAGGTTGTCAATTCCATCGCCGATAATCGTAAGCATTTGGTCCGCGAATGCTTCGGCGGGGTAACTGGTTCTTGCTCGCTCACAGAGCGTCAAGAACGCATCCATGACGTAAGCAGCCCATCCCCCCGCGCGAATGAAACGATCAATCAAGGGCAGAATGCGGCTGATTTCGGACCACTCGCCATTGACGAAGCGGGCGGCTAAGTCCGCGCGTTCGACGGAGACGAACATCAACGTACGAATAAGCTCGGGCTGATGGAAGCCTGAAAATTCTCCGCTCCGATAGGTGTCCCGTTTGAAGGCGACGTCTTGGAGAACCCGTCCAAGACAATGGTCAAGCACCACGATTGCGTCAGCCGGAACGATTCGCGCATCGTACACGTATAGGGCGATGTAGATTTTTGCGAATGGAGAGAGAAGCGACCAGCAATTGTCACCTTCGAGCTTTAAAATTGGATCGAGGAAGCGGGGGTAAAAGTCGCTGAACGGAAGGAGCCCAGCCACACAACCGAGCCTCGAACCTAGAGCGCTGGTCCATTCGAGGAGACGCGTTGCCGAACGATGTCGACGTCCGGGCTTTACCCAAGGCGGGGCGTTCTTCTGGTTGGTCCACTCGAGAACACCTGCCAAGAAGTCGAGGAGCGCACTTCTCGCGCCGCTGCCCATGACTTCGTCGAACGGGATGCGTTTGAGAATTTCTCCAGCCTGCTTTGATTGCCAGAAGGCATCCGGTTCGCTCCAAGCCTCAGCCGTGTCGGTTGCATCATCCGCGTCGTAGTCTTCATAACTTTGATTCCAGCGCCGACCGTTCCCTGGTTTGACCTGTACCCACGCTGGAGGCGGTAACGGAATGGATGCCCATCCGCCTCCGTTCTCATAGAACTCCAGAGCCGCATCGATCGCCGACTGCGTTTCGCTTGGGGAGTGTAACACTCTTTCGTGTTGATGGGGCTGATCACGAGTCCGCGGCGGAACGTGGCAAAGCGAAAACGCCAGGATCAGAGCAGACCAAGTTATCTTGGGAGCCATTGGCCAAAGCTTGCAGGCTTCCTCGATCGCGGCCAACGAAACAACCTGAAGTGGATGCCCAACGAGCTCAAGGAGGTCACGAACCGATTCGCGCGTTGTTGTTCCTTCGCGGAATTCTGCTCCGAGGGCACGCGCTGCGTAGATCGCGTGGTGCCACGGAATCACAATTTCGGGCGACCACATCAAATCGGGCATCTCTGGCAGGCTAATTGAACGTCTAAGGACATCACGAGCCCAATCAAGGTCCTTTTTACTACAACCTTCCCGGAAGTTGAGCACCACGGCTGCAGTAGCGGCAACAGCTCCTCGGCGCATTCCCAGATAGTCTTTTTTTTCCACGTCGATCAGGTGTTTGAACAAGTCGTTGGCGTCCGCTGCTTTAGCTAATGCGAGGGCAGCCTCAACCGTATAATTGTTGCTCAGTTTTGCTTCCTCGAATGACTTGGACGCCCACGTCCAAAGCCCCGCTTCCCCAAGCCGCCTAGAAGCCTCTTCGACACTCGCAACGTTTTCAGGTTTAGTTGCTGAAGGGCTGACGTGGACAATCGCGACTTGGCCAGATTCCTCTTTGGTGCGGTAGGCCCGGTAGTTTTTCACGTCCGCAAGCTCAGCATATTCGAGGGCCTGCGCCATGAGATGCTCCCGCACCTCTGGATTGTTGCGGTGCTCTTCGTACCAGAAGGGTAGATTGTTCTGGAAGTTCAGGATCGATTCGCGGGCCCGATCAGACATCGGCCCCGTCGCAAATACGAATCTTGGCACCATGCTCCGAAGTTCCGTCTTGCGAACCGGTCGCGCATTTGCCGCTTGGATTGCCTCAATGTGAGACTTGTCGGTGCGAGGCGTAAAACCGATTGGGCTAAAATTCGTCGAAATGTCTTGCGCCCACCGGTTATGATCCGCCGACAACAAACGCTGTGATGTGACAAGTGGCAGCGTCACTTCGGACACCATCGCCGTATGGATGGCTAGAAGGGCTGCCGTACCTAAGACGGCGATGCACTCGTTCCCTTCGACGATTTGCTGGATCAGTTCGTCAACGGGCTGACCCCGCGAAAGCTCGGAGAAGCCCCACTCCTCAAGCGCCATAAACCCACATCCGATAGCGTTCGGAGCCCACGTAGACCGACACCAAAGGTACTCACGATCAGTTCCCCAGAACTTCTGGGTGCCCCACGGGAACACCAACTCAAGAGGAATCGGGGTGGCGCGTCGGCCCCTTGAGTAACGGTGCAGCTGTAACCAAGCGGTCATTGCGTGATTGCAGAGCTCCCGAAAAAGCCTCAGTGCAGCCTTCGGCGATGATTGAAAAAGCGAGCGAAAGGGATCTCGCAGTGGCGAGGCCGGATAGAAGCTCCGGTAGTCGTCGTGGATCGAGAGCCTTTCCCAGTCGTGGTCGTTGAAATCGCCGGCAGATCGCAGTATTGGCCTAAACTGCAGATAACGTTTTTCTTCGTCCGTGCGCTCGGACTCCGGCTTAGACATAATAGCCTTGCGCCATTTGGTTCCTTCGCGATCTTCACGCTTTTGTCGGGAGACCTGTTCGTCTGGAAGTTCCATTCGTAGGAATGCCAAGGAAAGTTCGACGATCGACTGAGGCAAGGATTGGGCAAGGGTTGGCGAGAAGGCGATAATGTTCTGAAAGGTCTCATCACGTATGCGCCTTGCGCTGATGATTCGCTTTAGATGATTGGCAGCAAAGGTCGCTTCAGCTCGCGAAGACCTTAAGAGAAGCTTAGTCAAGGACATTCGAAAACCATCCACGTCGGGCGCATTTTCGCAGACCGCGGAATCCTCGCTAGGCCTGTCGGTTGAGAGCCAGTTTGCGCACTGTTCAAGAATGGCGCGGGAGGTTGGGTTTCTAAGATCGGCCAGGGCGTTTTGCCAAACTTCGAAGAGCGTTACGATCTCCGGATAAAGCCCAGGCGGTATTTCTGAAATGCGCCGCAGAATAAAGTCAATTAGGCGACGCCAAGCAGCGAAATCCGAAGGCCAACCGAGAAAATCAGCAAACTGTCGGCGTTGCTCCAGTGGGAGCGCACTAGCGAGGAGGTTGGGATTTGGAGACGTCTTCTCAGCCTGAAACCAGACAAGCGCCTTTTTGAAAAGTTTGAATTCGGCGGCAAAGGCCGCCGTTGCGAACTGGTTCTCGTCAGCTTCGAACGCTGCAGTTCCGAAGGGGCCGATCAGCCATGCTCGCAGCCACTGTGATCTAAGGCCTGACCCCTCGGCTTGGGTGAGGTATGCCTGCCAGTCCTTCCCCTGCGCGTACTCCCACTGGGAGGCGAGTTCGACGACGCGTGCTAATGCCGGCGGTTCACCGCAGGCTTTGATTTCTTCGATCCAATGGGGCCCCCGATCGGCTAATACATGGAAGAATGCCCATTCAAAGAAAATATCGTGGGCGAACCGGACCGAAACCCCTTCGCGGGCAATTTGTAATATACCGTCCAATCTCAGACCCTCGATGTGTGCGACCGAGTTAAGCTCGCAAAGTCGAATCGGTTGGCTAAGCTGCCGGGCGCGGATGCGCGCCAGGCCAACCAGCATTCGCTGACGTTCAACTGCACTTTGGCCGGACTCGTTGTATCCGCCCCGTTTCCACCAATTCCCGATCAAATCGACTTCAGATCGAGGAGCGAACGTAGGGGCGCTCGGGTCAGCGACGTAACTTTGGTTTAGCACCTTTGCAAAAAACGGTCGCCGAACAATCTCTTGCACCTGGCTTGGTCCAAACAGAAGTGGCCGCAGGTGTGGCTTTGCTTTTGCAAGCGTGTTGGCCTCTTCGTCGCTCAGTTGACCAACATTAAGGGTTTCGACCTTTAAGACATCAATTATCTCACCCAACCAATTACGAAGCGCTTCAATACTGGTGTCGCGAAGGGAGGCAACGACGCGCCAGTTGCCCAATAGAGGCGACTTCACGATGGCGCTCATCACATCGAGAATGACGGGTTGGTGCTGTTTCTCAATGCGATCAATCGCATCGACGAAGAGAACGGGCGTGCCAGCGGCTCCAACCTCCACAAGAAGCCGCTCCAAGGAAGAACCCGAGAGCCCTTGCGATGCCGCGTAACTGATCCAACTGGTGCCTTCTAGCTGTTCGGCTTTCAGGAACAGAACTGGCCCACGTTTTAGCGCGCGCTGTACCGCCTGCCTCACAACCACTGATTTGCCACTTCCTGGCAGGCCGCGGGCCTGGACGAATCGGGCGGTGGCAAGCTTGGTGCCAAGATTATCAAGGAGCGAACCTCGGTCGAGTCTCGTTCCGCCAATATCGTCCGGAATCAGGTTCGCATAGCTTTTGGCTAGCTCCGTCAACTTGTCGAGATCAAGGCGAAAGGAGGTCGCACCACGCAGCTGGGCGACATGTGAGATTGAGCGCACAAGCCGCGTGCGGTCAAACTGGCCTGATTTGCCGGCCGAAGCGCGGGCTATTTGAACGATATGCGACCAAACTAAGGGTGCCTTCGCCGCGTCATTGGGTGCCAGGCAATCTTGGATGCGGTTAATTGCCTCGGGGGGATCAGTGGCGCCTTCACGAAGGAAGTCGAACTGGATGAGTACGAAGTGCGCAAGGAATTGATGCACCTCGTCGCTCGTGCATGCTGCGCCTTTCGCCTCTTTCAGCAAGGCAACGACATCGTCTTTGACCGCCTTGTGTTGCCTGCTGGCGCTACCAGGCCGTGCAAAGCGAGCGACAAAATGGTCAGAGGTCAAGCTTTCACGGGCCCAATCACAAAGTGTTTTGAGCGTTCGTTCCTTGGTTGGGGTTATGGTGCCAACTGCCGCCCCGTATCGATCGGCATTAATACGGAAATCAGGCTTTTTGAGGGTGGCCCAACTGTCGTGGACGAGGTCCCGAAAGTCAGTATTCGTTTTCGCCTTACTGATTGTGAGCGAACGCTTCACCTGGAGGCTGAGGCGCGCGGGGTTGTTCCCGGGGTCTTCAAAATCGACGATCAGGTCATCAAGTGGTTCGCCAAAGTCCCTCTGCTGGACCGACACCCGGGTCACGATCCGGTCATCAATGCCAGGTGCATATGCTTGCCCCAACAGCGCGCTAAAGTAGAACGCTGCCGCGTCTCCCTCGAAGGTGAAACCCTCGCCGCCTGCGAGTTCAGGTGATTGGGGCATCGGTGGCGTGTGAAGTCTGTGGATTTGACATAGACCGAGTAAAATATGTATTGCTTGAAATGCTCGTGGATAGCGTGTGCGTTTCCCGTCAAAAGTGTCCGGTGTCTTCGACGCATCTCATCAACGCGTTGTAATTTTCACAACACGCGGCGGTAATGCCAAGGGATAAATTCAAAACGCCAAAAAATGTGCTTCCCTCCTCATTTCGAAAAGGGGTCCGCGCTTTTGACAAATGACACCCCAAAAAGACTGCAATAGAGAGTCCAAAATCCAACTCACTCCACCGTCACACTCTTCGCCAAATTCCGCGGCTTATCCACATCACACCCCCGCTCCAGGGCAATGTAATACGCCAGCAATTGCAACGGCACGGCTGCCAGTATCGGGTAAAGCTGTTCCGCCGTTTGCGGCAGATAAAGTACGTCCTCGGCAACTTTCTTAATTGACTTGTCGCCTTCGGTGGCCAGCGCGATCACCGGGCCTTTGCGCGCGCGAATCATGGACAGGTTCGCGACCGTCTTCTCATACATTGCGTCGCGCGGAACGAGAAACACCGTGGGCGTCTTTGCGTCAATCAGCGCAATCGGCCCGTGTTTCATTTCCGCGGCGGAGTAACCCTCGGCATGGACATAAGAAATCTCTTTTAGTTTCAAGGCCCCTTCAAGCGCGATGGGAAACATCCGCCCGCGCCCGAGGAAAAAGAAATCCCCCGCCTTGGCGTATTTGCGGGCGAGTTTCTTTAACGCGGCGGTTTGTGCGAGAATATCTTCAACCTGCCCGGGCAGCGATTCCAGCGCGCGCAGAATTTGCAGGCCCGTGCCGCGCGCGAGGCTTCTCATGCGCCCCAGATGCACGGCCAGCAACGTCAAAACAACCAGCGTCGAAACAAATGCCTTGGTCGAAGCCACCGCTATCTCCGGTCCGGCATGCATGTAAATCCCGCCGTCGGCCTCACGCGCAATCGCGCTGCCCACGACGTTGACGATGGCCAGGGCCTTGCGCCCGCGGCGCTTTGCCTCGCGCATTGCGACGAGCGTGTCCGCGGTTTCACCCGATTGCGAAAGCGCGAGCAACACCGTGTTTCGCTCAAGCGGCGCGTTGCGATAGCAAAACTCGTGCGCAAATTCCACTTCCACCGGAATGCCGGCCAATTCCTCGATCAGATATTCGCCGACCAGGGCCGCGTGCCAGCTCGTGCCGCTCGCGGCGATAATGATCCGATTAATCGAGCGCAATTCGTCGTCACTCAAGTTCAGTCCGCCGAACTTCGCCGTCGCATTTTTGAAATCCATGCGCCCGCGTAGCGCGTTCTCAATCGTTCGCGGCTGCTCGAAGATTTCCTTGAGCATGAAATGTGCATGATCGCCGCGGGCCGCATCCTCGTGGCTGAACTCCAGGCGAAAAATTTGGGTTTTCGCCGTGTCCGCCCCGAGGTTTGTGACATCGAAACGGCCCGCCGTCACTGTCGCCACGTCGTAATCGTTGAGGTAAACAACTTTTCGTGTGTGCGCGACGATCGCATTCGCGTCGCTTGCCAAAAAATGTTCGCCCTTGCCAATGCCAATGATCAGGGGTGAGCCGCGGCGCGCCCCGATAATTGTGCCCGGTTCATCAGCGCAAACAACGGCGATTCCATAGGTCCCGATAACTTCGCGCAAAGCCCGGCAGACTGCCTGGACCAGGACGCCATTCTTCGCGCCGCCGCGTTTTTTGCCTTTTTCGTAATAATCGCCGATAAGATGAGCCAGGGTTTCGGTATCCGTATCCGATTTGAATTGATGTCCCTGTCGCGAAAGCCGGGTCTTAAGGGCGTCGTAATTTTCGATGACGCCGTTATGCACCACGGCAATCCGTCCCGAGGCGTCCATGTGCGGGTGACAATTCCTGTCTGAGGGCACACCGTGAGTCGCCCAGCGCGTATGACCAATGCCGAGATTTCCGGAGAGTGGATTCTCGCCGACGAACGTCGCCAGGCCGGCGTCAATTTTGCCCATCTTTTTGCGAACGAGCAGGTCAGCCTCCCGCAGCACGGCCATGCCGGCGCTGTCGTAGCCGCGGTATTCGAGCCGGCGCAACCCCTCCAGCAGGATGGGCGATGCCGGTTTTTTCCCAACGTATCCGATAATGCCGCACATATTCGACCTGTTAATTGCGATGGTTAAAGGGCCGCCGCATTATCACGCATTATTGGGAAAAAGCGAGAAACGAAATTTACTGGCCGGGCGGATTATCGGGCCAGGGCAGGAATGACACACGATTCGGCGTTATTGCCACACGATAAAATTCGACCGGTGAACCTGGATCAGGATCAATCGTGGCAGACCAAACTGCATCAGCATCATTGGAATTGATCGGGACTCTGTTCTGCCAGGTTCCGTTAACAACATCCGTCCCTGACTGCAAGGAATAGCTTAAGCCGGGCGTGTCCTTCGAGACGGATATATTCACTAAACTCGATTCAGAGTTTTGCTGGTATATTTGAAGCAGAGGCGCCGCATAGCTGAAATTGGTGAGAAGATAACAAACGTCACCTGCCCGATCCCCGCAACTGCCGCCGATGCCGGTCAACAATTTTAGCGCGCAATGATATCGCGCCCAATCACCATTGTGAGCGGCGCCGCGAGCATAAAAATAGAGCAGATCCGACACATAATCGTTCTGCGACCAGGCCTGGAGATTCGAACTATATTGATTTGTCACAAAAGACGTGCTCGCAGGCATCAGATTTGAAACATCCAGCAAACGAAAGGAATCATAATTTGTCATCAAATCATCCAGGACCAGCTGCGCCTCCAATTCGTGCCACGAGCGCGGTTGATTCATCATCGTAGCGATACAGTTGCTCAAGACCTCTTCAGTGTCGCCGGCGGCCGCTTCAGCGCGCCACGTCTGTGCCTGCGCCGCAGCAAGAGCTTCGTCGTTGGGGCCAGGCGGCATTCGGTTGCTCAACAGCCATTGAAGGCACGCCTTTTGCACTATGCCAGGCGGCGGAACGTGTCCGCCGCCAAAATACCAGTCATGCACCGTGGCGCCACAGGAGGCCAGAAAATTGGAATCGTACGGATTATAAAAGGCGGCGCCGGTGTCTGAGGTGCCGGATGCGCGGGCCACAAACAGACTCGTTTGCACTCTTGCCGTGCTATAGTATGTCACACTGGCGCCCCAGTTCAGGTAACCCAGCCAGCCGGCCATTGTGAAAACGCCCGAAACCTGTTGCGGCCAGAACCTGCTGAAAACATACGAATTTTCGCCTCCGCCCGAAAATCCGCCGACAAATACAGCCGTCGGATCAAAACGCACCCGCCGCCGGATGTCGCGCGGGACCGCGTAAAAATCCCGCAAAATCGGGGTCCACGGCGTTGAATCCGAGGAATTGATGATGCCCACGGCAATGATATTCAAATTGGAACATGTTGTGTAAATAGTGGAGACCATCCCGCCGCCACTGGCATTCAACGTATAAAGAATCGGCAACGGCGGTCCATTGGTGGAATAACCCGGAGGCAAATAAATATTATACTGAATGGCGGGATCCTCCGCGCAGGAAACAATGCCTTCCTGGTTGGCCGCCAGCGGAAATGGCACTAACCCGGCAAACGCCGGCGTCAAAAAATACACGCACGCGCCCGGGAGAATGACAAAAGCGCGAACCATAGAAAGGAAACGCGCCAACGAAATTGTCAGGATGGCCTTTATCATTTGGCATCTTTGCATATAGGGTTATGCTTCTGGCTTCCGGCCCGGCTGAGACAGGTCGTTTCCATCTTTTATCCTGAATCCGTGCAGTTTGTCGAGGTTTTCCCTAGCAACAAACGTGTTTCAAGCGTTGGGCATCCTTTCCGATTTGTGCCTCGCGCTCCAAACGAACCAGCGTTTGCGACAAAATCCTTCGCCTGTCCCCATCGAGTTTTTTAAGCCGGTAATGCGTCCATTTTCCATCCCGCCGGGCCTCCACCAGCCCCGCCCGCTTCAGATAGGCCAGGTGCCGGGAAATCTTGGGCTGGTTCGTCTTCAGAACGTCCTGCAAATAGCAGACACACACTTCCCGGTCCTTGATCAGGCTCAACAGGCGCAGGCGCGTCTCGTCAGAAAGCGCCGCAAAAAATGAAGCAAGGTCACGCATACTATTAATTATATATACGCGTTGACACATACGAGAACAAGCCCCATGATATATACGCATTAGCGTATGCATCCAAAAGTGAAACCGCTTATCGCCGAATTCATCGGCACGTTTGCCCTTGTCTTCGCCGGCACCGGGGCGATTGTCATCAACGACGTGAGCAACGGCAGCATTACCCACGTCGGAATCGCTTTGACCTTCGGCCTGGTGGTGCTGGCCATGATTTATGCCGTAGGCGATATTTCCGGAGCGCATCTGAACCCCGCGGTCACGACCGGATTCTGGCTTTCAGGGCGTTTTCCAATGAGCCAAGTGATTCTATTTGTTCCCGCCCAATGTTTCGGCGCATTCATTGCCAGCGGGACATTGCATTTTCTTTTCCCGACGCATCCTACACTCGGAGCCACCGTGCCCTCCGGCGCAGCCATGCAGTCATTCATTCTCGAATTGATCCTGACCTTCCTGTTGATGTTTGTGATTTTGAATGTCTCCACCGGGGCCAAGGAAAAAGGCATCACCGCGGGAATAGCCGTCGGCGCGGTCATTGGATTGGAAGCCATGTTCGCCGGCCCGATTTGCGGAGCATCCATGAACCCGGCCCGCTCCCTTGCGCCGGCTGTCGTATCGGGACATTTGGGGAACCTTTGGATCTATCTTACCGCGCCTTTCGCGGGGGCTATCCTGGCCGTGTTCACCTGTCGCGGCTGCCAGGATTCAGCCTGCTGCCCCCTGCCCTCAAAGAACAATTGAATTATGCAATTATCCGAACTCAAAAAATCATTGGCGAAAAATGCGTCACGAAACATCCGGTTCATTTTGCCCACCGGCAGCAAGATCCCGCCGCATGCCCATGTTACCGAAGTGGCCCGAATTGATAAAAAGTACATTGATTGCGGCGGGACACTCCGCACCGACACCGTCTGCCGTTTGCAAACCTGGTTCCAGGATGACACGGACCATCGGCTCACGGCCGGAAAGTTGTCGGCCATTCTTGAAAAATCGTCATCCTTCTTCGACAAAAAAGACCCCGAAGTCGATATCGAGCATGAAGCGCCCTTTATTTCCCATTTTCCCGTCGAAAAAATTGAAACCGACGGCGACACGTTAATGGTCCATCTCGGCGTCAAACATACAGCTTGCCTTGCGGAAGACCGATGCCTTCCGCCCAACCTCAATAAACCATATCAGTTTACGCTCTCGCCAAAAAGCAAAGCCAAGAAATGCTGCTGCTGAACAATAATTTATGAAATCAAAAGTCCTTTTTGTTTGCATCCATAACAGTGCCCGCAGTCAGATGGCGGAGGCGTTCCTGAACCAAATCTGCGGCGCGCAATTTGAAGCGCACAGTGCCGGCATCGAGCCTGGAAAATTAAACCCGGTGGTCGTCGAAGCCATGCAGGAAATCGGAATTGATATATCGCGAAACAAAACCAAGGGGGTTTCTGAGATGTTAAAATGGGGGCAAATCTTTCAGTATGTGATTACCGTTTGCGATGAAACCAGCGCGGAACGTTGCCCGGTCTTTCCCGGGGCCACAAAACGCCTGCATTGGGGTTTTCCAGACCCTTCGGCCATTCAGGGAACGCACGACCAGAAATTGGAACGCACCCGGCAAATCCGCGAGATGATTAAATCCCAGGTGGAAACGTGGTGCGGCGAAGTTTGTGGCGTAGAAGCTTGACTGCATGGTTATGGCTAAACTTCGTCCGCTGGTAGTTGGGTACGAATGATGCTCACCGATATTTGATTGAACGCAATTGACATTAAATGTGTTAAATGGGTAACTAATTGCGGGTGAAAAAACTGACAGCCATTTTGTTCAGCGCGCTGCTGATGTGGATACAAATCGTTCCTCTATCAGCATCGACTCTCCCACGTCCATGTTGCAATCAGCCAACGATGGACGAATCCGCTTCATGCTGTGCTGGCTGCGGCTGCTGTGAACGTTCTTCAGACTCGAAGCCCGCTCCGGCGGTTCCGACTCAATCACGCGCGCAAGACTCGTTGGTCGTTCTCGCCTTAACGATGGTCACGCTGGCGTTGCCGGAAAATGAAACAATTTCTCCCCTTCCTGTTTCAATATCGCTTTTGAAAACGGAAAGTTCGCCGCTTTACGCGCGCAACTGCACCCTCCTTCTCTGACTCAACTCCACTAAAAGCCCGTAGTGTGCCCTGAACCGGCGCATTTTGGGTTTTCCTTCTTTGCTCCACGGAATTTTTGTGCCCGTGAGCTGTCGCTGAATCCTCCGTCACGCACAAATGACGGAACTTAAACCTGAAATATTATGAAGATAAAAATGATTTTAATTGCAGTTTTGGCCGTCTTTGGTGGCGTCCTGGCATCGTTCGCACAAACGAACGCGCCATCCACAACCCAAACAATTCTCTATTACACGTGCCCAATGCACCCATCCGTTAAATCTGACAAACCCGGTTCCTGTCCGATTTGCGGCATGGGCCTTGACCCGGTTTACGGCGAGGCCGTCACAAACGTCGTGCCTTCAGTCGCGACCAATGGCCCGTCGGCGAACCGCGTCAAACCGACGCCCTATCCATTGAAAACGTGCGTGGTGTCCAGCGACAAACTGGGCGAAATGGGCGAGCCGATCGAGTTCGTTTATACTAACAACGGCGCAAACCAGGAAATCAAGTTCTGTTGCCCCATGTGCAAACCTAAATTTCTCAAAGACCCGGACAAATACATGAAAATCGTCAAGGACGCTGAGAGGAAAAAATAATATGAGCACCAAATTGATTTGCCTCCTTGCTCTAATTGCATCGGCCGTTTGGTTGACCTCAGGCACCCAGGCGATGGCGGCCACAACATCCGCCGCCAGCGACATTGACTACTACACCTGCACGATGCATCCGTCGGTACATTCCAAGGAGCCTGGCAAATGTCCCATCTGCGGCATGGACTTAGTACCCGTCTATAAACACCCTGCTGAGACCAATACCCTGCTGATTCAAAGCGGGGAAACAAACCCCACTTCGGAGGATGAAGCCCCGGGGGAATTCACAGTGCCCATTGAGAGACAGCAGCAGATTGGTGTTACCTACGCCACCGTGGAGGAGATGCCGTTACAGAAAACTCTTCGGGCCTCTGGCACTGTGGCCGCCCAAATCTCCAATCGCCGCGATTTCGTTGCACCCGCTGCCGGCTCGGTCATCAGCCTGGGCGTCGGTTCTGCCGGTGAAACGGTTGAAAAGGGCCAAACGCTTTTGACGATCTATAGCCCGGATCTGCTGGCTGAAGAACAGAAATTTGCCGATGCCGCAAAAGACTATCTGGCAACACCCAATTTTGGTTCGCGGCGGACGGTTGAAAATATCCGGGCACAATTTGAAGCCGCGAAAAACCGCCTGCTGCTCTGGAATCTGACCACGAACCAAATCGCTGATTTGCAGAAGTGGGAAACTCGCGTTCCCCATGACACCGTAGAAATCCAGGCCCCGTTCAGCGGTATTGTCCAGCGCCTCGGGACGGAACCGGGCAAAAATTTCGGCATGGGTGACGAGCTTTTGGAACTAACGGCCCTTCGCACCGTCTACGTTTGGGCGACATTCTATCAGGATGATTTGCCCCTGCTAAAAGAGGGCCGGCCGGTGGACATCACGTCGTCCGCGTGGCCCGGCGAAATCTTTCACGGGCAAATTGCGCTCGTTGATCCATTTCTTGATGCGGACACCCGCACAGTGCGTGTGCGGATTGACGTCGAAAATACGGACTTAAAGCTGCGCCCCGAAATGTTTGTGGACGTGGGGCTGAAGATTGACACAGGCAAACAATTGGCCGTGCCGGTCAACGCCGTCATGCCAACCGGCGAACACAACATCGTATTTGTGGACAAAGGCCGGGGTGAATTGCAACCGCGTTTTATCGAACTGGGAGCCCAATACGGCGACTATTACCAGGTAAAATCAGGCTTGAACGAAGGCGAGCGCGTCATTGCCAGCGGCAATTTTCTCATCGATGCCGAGTCCCAAATTCAAGGGGCGCTCAAATCATGGTAATCGAAGAATCATCATGGAAAATTCAAAGAAACCATTTTTGATTGAACGGATCATCGAAGCCAGCGCCCGCAATCCGTTCCTGATCATCCTGCTCACGTTATTCGGAATCGGCGGCGGGATTTGGGCGCTGACGCGCACACCGCTCGATGCCATTCCCGATTTGAGCGATGTGCAGGTTATTATTTCTACCGATTGGGAAGGACGCTCGCCGGATTTGGTGGAGGATCAAATTACCTATCCCATCGCCACAAAATTTATCGCCGCGCCAAAAGTCAAATTCGTTCGTGGCGAATCCATGTTCGGCAAATCGTTTGTGTATGTGATTTTTCAGGATGGCACGGACATTTATTGGGCGCGCTCACGCGTCATTGAATATCTCAATTCAGTCCAGGGCTCCCTCCCGGAGGGCGTCACGCCGACAATTGGCCCGGATGCGACAGGAGTGGGCTGGGTTTTTGAATACGCGCTGGTTGATACCAATGGGATGCAAAGCCTCGCAGACTTGCGTTCGTTGCAGGACTGGCATTTGCGCTATGCGCTCGAGTCCGTTCCCGGCGTAGCCGAAGTCGCTTCCGTAGGCGGATTCGTGAAAGAATATCAAGTTGACCTCGACCCGAATAAACTGGCGGCCTACGGTATCCCTTTGTCCGATGTCGTCGCGAAGATTCGCAGGTCGAACAATGATGTTGGAGGGAAGATTTTTGAGGTTGCCGCCACCGAGTACTATGTGCGCGGTCGAGGCTATATTAAGAGCGTATCCGACCTTGAAGAGGTTCCACTGAAGGTCGTGAACGGCACGCCCGTTTACCTCAAAAATGTCGGTACGGTTCATCTGGGCCCTGATTTGCGGCGTGGCGTGACCGAATTGGACGGAAAAGGCGAAGTCGTGGGAGGCATCGTCGTCATGCGCTATGGCGAAAATGCGCTGACAGTCATTGATGGCATCAAAAAGAAACTGTCCGAAATTAAATCCTCTTTGCCCCCCGGCGTAAAAATTGTTCCGACGTATGACCGCAGCGAACTGATAGAAAATTCTATTGCCACGCTTCGGGAGAAATTGATTGAAGAAAGCGTCGTGGTTGCGCTGGTCTGCCTGGTTTTTCTCTGGCACATCCGTTCGGCCCTGGTCGCCATCGTCACTCTGCCCATCGCCATTGTTCTTTCGTTCCTGCCGATGTTCTGGTTGCACCAAACCTCCAACATTATGTCGCTTGGCGGCATCGCCATTGCCATTGGCGCGATGGTCGATTCGGCCATTGTTATGATCGAAAACGCCCACAAATTCCTGGAACATTTCCGCGAGGAAAATGGGCGCGAACCCGCCAACGCCGAACGCATTGAAATTATTATCACCGCCGCCCGGACCGTAGGCCGGCCCCTGTTCTTCGCGCTGCTGGTCATCACAGTCAGTTTCATGCCGGTGTTTACGCTGGAAGCGCAGACGGGACGGCTGTTCAAACCACTGGCCTTTACCAAGACATTTGCCATGGCGTTCGCGGCACTTTTAGGCATTACGCTCGTACCGGTGCTGATGGCACTGCTGATTCGCGGCAAAATCACGCCAGAAGCCAAAAATCCGGTGAATCGTATCCTCATCTGGCTGTATCAGCCCATCGTACGCTTCGTTCTGCGGTTTCGATGGCTTACGGTCGTGCTTGCCCTCGTCATCCTTGGAGCAACGTATTTTCCATTGCATAAGCTCGGCACGGAATTTATGCCGCCTTTAAACGAGGGAACCATTCTCTTCATGCCGACCGCCGTTCCCGGCATGTCTGTTACTGAAGCAACGCGCATATTGCAAATTCAAGACCGGTTGCTCCGGACCATTCCCGAAGTGGATCACGTTTTCGGAAAGGCGGGACAGGCCGAAACTGCCACCGATCCCGCGCCGCTCTCCATGTTTGAAACCATCGTCACACTCAAACCGCACGACCAATGGCGGCCCGGTATGACCTGGGACAAAATTATCGCGGAGATGAACCAAAAGATGAAAACCCCCGGCATGGCGAACATTTTTTGGATGCCCATTCAAACCCGAACAGAAATGCTCACGACCGGCTTCCGCTCCAAACTCGGCATCAAAGTTTTCGGCCCTGATTTGGACTCCATTCAAAATGCCGCCCTGCAAATCGAAAAGGCGCTCACGGACCTGCCAGAGACGCGCAGCGTTTTTGCCGAACGCAACACCGGCGGTTACTTTCTCGACTTTACCCCTAACCGCGAAAATGCCGCCCGCTATGGCCTGACCGTCGGTGACGTAAACGACGTCGTTGAAACCGCGATTGGTGGCAACACGATTGCCACGACTGTTGAAGGCAGGGAACGTTATCCCATCAACGTCCGTTACGCCCGCGACTTTCGGGACAGTGTTGACAAGCTCAAACGAGTGTTGGTTCCAACACCTGCGGGAGGCCAGGTCCCGATAGGCGAATTGGCGGATATTTCATTCCGCACCGGACCGCCTGATATTCGCGAAGAAAATGGCCAGCTCGTTGGCTTCGTTTTCGTTGACCCAACGACCGATGATATTGACGGCTATGTGAACAATGCCAATGCCCGCGTTGCCGAACAGGTCAAATTCCCACCCGGAACCTATGTGCAATGGGCGGGACAATTTGAATATCTCAAGAGCGTCGAACAACGGCTGAAAATGGTCATCCCCTTCACGCTGTTGATTATCTTCATGCTCATTTATCTCAACACCAAATCGATCGCCAGGACGATCATCATTTTGTCTGCCGTTCCCTTCTCGCTTGTGGGCGCATTTTGGTTTTTGTATCTGCTCCACTACAATATGAGCGTGGCCGTATGGGTCGGACTCATCGCGCTGGCCGGTTTAAGCGCGGAAACTGGAGTCGTCATGCTCCTTTATTTGGACCAGGCATGGGAGAAGTTCCGCGCCGAAGGCCGGATGAACACAATGGCCGATTTGCACGCGGCCGTAATTGAGGGCGCCGTTAAACGCATCCGCCCGCAAGTCATGACGGTGTGCGCCATTTTATTCGGACTGGTACCCATTATGTGGTCGCCCGTCACCGAGTCGGGAGCCGATGTCATGAAACGCATCGCTGCCCCGATGATTGGCGGCGCGATTACGACCGGCATCATCGGGCTGCTGCTTTACCCGGTGATCTTCGTTCTTTGGCGCAAACGACATTTGAAACAAAAATGATTCGCACCGAGTGAACAGCATCCTTGCGCGGCCACGTTTTTGCCTGCATCATTGGCGGCGCTCGTATGATGAATCTATGAAATACCGGGAACTCGGCCGAACCGGCTGGAAAATTTCTGATATCAGTTTCGGCGCGTGGGCGATTGGCGGCGCCTGGGGCTCCGTGGATGACAAAGATTCGCTCGCCGCGCTCAACACTGCGCTCGACGCAGGCGTGAATTTTTTTGACACCGCCGACGTCTATGGCGACGGCCGCAGCGAACGATTGCTGGCCAAACTCAAGAAGGAACGAAAGGAAAACTTCTTCATCACGACCAAGGCCGGACGCCGCCTCCGCGAGCAAACTCCCGAGGGCTACAGCCGCGAAAACCTGAACAGCTTCATCGAACGCAGCTTGCGGAACCTGGAAACCGAGACCCTGGATTTGCTCCAACTCCATTGCCCGCCCACGCAGGTCTATTACATGCCTGAAGTTTTTGAGGTGATGGACGACCTTGTGAAAGCCGGCAAAATCCGTCATTACGGCGTCAGCGTGGAAAAAGTTGAGGAAGCCATCAAGGCCATGGAATTTCCCAACGTCCAGTCGGTGCAAATCATTTTCAATATTTTTCGGCAGCGTCCGGCTGACCTGTTCTTCGATCTGGCCCGCAAACACAAAGTGGGAATCCTCGCCCGGGTACCGCTCGCGTCCGGCCTGTTGACGGGCAAAATCACTCGCGAAACCAAATTCGCCAAAGATGATCATCGCGCCTTCAACCGCCGCGGCGAGTCCTTTGACCGCGGCGAGACGTTTAGCGGCGTGGAATTAAAAGTAGGCCTCACAACAATTGAAGAATTAAAGAAACTGGTCCCAAACGACGCCACCCTGGCCCAACTGGCCTTGCGCTGGATTTTGGAATTTCCCGCAGTGACCTGCGCAATTCCCGGCGCCAAACGCCCGGAGCAAGTCGTGGAAAACGCCGCCGCATCAGACCTCCCTGCCCTTTCCCCTGAGACCATGAAGCAAATCCGCGTCCTCTACGACGCAGACATCAAGCCCTTAGTCCACCAATATTGGTGACACAAACACAATGGGCAAAGGGGAATCATTCTCATTCTCATCGTCATCGTCATCCTCGTATTTAATGTTCGGCGTTCGGCGTTCAGAATTGAACTGCCCGCAACTTCATAACGCCACTCGTTTCCTGCCACCAACCGAAAAACTACGAATTTCCCAATAAAACCGTACTTTCTATCTTTGTTTCCTCGTTGCATTTCCTATATCCAGAAAATGTGTACGTAGCGCAGCCGTCCTCAGCAATCGCCTCCCAAAATTAGAGCGTTTTAAAAAATAATGTGGCCGTTCGGAGCGAGGATTTTTGGTGTTTTGGCGAGGCTTCAGCGAAGGAGCATGTTTGAAAACCCTGTGACAGAGCTGAAACGACGCCAAAACCCAAAAAGACCGCTTCCCCTTCTTTTTCTTCCCGAATGGCTACAGTATTTTTTAAACCGCTCTAAAAAGCGGACCAGTTTCCCAGTCCGCTTTCGTTACATTCCAACGTTTCAACGTATCTCACCGCCAATATCCGTGCGCCCACACGCGGTGCCGGCCATGCCAGCCCCAGCCTCCACGAACCCAGACGGCGCCCGGATGCGGTCTGTGCGCCCAGCGGCCACCGACCCATACCCAACTGCCGCGCCATTCCCATTGGCCCGGAACCCAAACCCAAACTTCCGTCGGACCAGGCGCTACCGGCACGACTTCGGTCTGCACCGGGGGAGGATTGTTGTAATCACCCGAGGTCTCCGGCGGCGGTCCCGCGGGATGTTCATAAACCACGCACCCCGCCAGCAGCGGCAGGGTGAGTGCGATAAGCAGCGATGTTTTTATCAATGATTTTTTCATAATGCTCAACTAAAAGGAATAACAGAGGGGATCCAGAATATAAATTGCACCTGCCAAAGGCAATTCTTAGATGTTCTTCTAGATTTTCTTCCGTTTTTTAATCTTTTCGTCCTGGAAAAAGATCGTGAACAGCAGCCACATGCTTCCGCCCGCAGCGACCAGAAAACACAGGATCGCCAGGCCCGGATACCCAAAAACTGTGAAACGCGTCTGGATGCGCATCAACAACGATGCCCCTAGAATGAGCGAAGCGAGGATAATACCGGCCGTGATGCGGTTGGCCACCTTTTGGAACCCTTCCACAAGCATTTGCGCGTCCACGGCTTTTACTTTGACCTCCAGTTCGGAATCCGCAATCGAGTCCAGGATGCGGTTGAGCCGGCCGGGCAGGTGCGTGAACAAATTTTTGAACTCAAGCAGCGAATTGATGACCGTTCCCTGGCTTGCATGCTTCTTCAAACGCTGCGCCAGCAATGACGGAACATTTTCGCGAACCGCCTGGTAAGGATCAAATTTGGGATAAATAATTTTCCCTATTTCATCCAGTTGCAACAACGTCTTGCCCAGCAACGTCAATTCGCTGGGAACAAACAGGCCGTTATCAATCGCCGTTTTGCTCATGTCCAAAAGCGATTTGCCCACATTGAGTTGTTCCAGGCTTTGGTTTTGCGCAGCCGTGATGATTTGGCCGATGCGGCGGCTGAACTGAATCTCGTTGAAATTCTCGTCGGTGCGGCTGATGCCGATAATAATCTCGCTGGCCTGCTCACTGTCGCCCTCGCTCACGGCGATCAGGAGTTTTAGCAGGTTTTCCTGGAGCCCTGGCGAAATATGCCCGACCATCCCCAGGTCAATCAGCGCGATATGCCCGTCATCAGTTAGGAACACGTTGCCAGGATGCGGATCGGCGTGGAACATGCCGTCCACCATGATTTGTTTCATGTACGCCCTGAATAATTCATCCGCCAGCGGAGCGCCGTTCAAGTCCAGCCGGGCCAGCGGAGAAAGCGACGTAATCTTCCGGCCCTGCACGAAATCCATCGTCAGCACCGAGCGCGTCGTATAATCCTCAACTGGCTGCGGGACCTGGATTTGCTGGAAATCCTTCAAATTTTGTCCGAGCGCCACCAGGTTTTGCGCCTCTCTTTCATAATTCAATTCCTTTTGAATCGTCACCCGGAATTCTTCCAGGACCGTGAGAAAACGATAGCGCCGGCCAAACTCAGTATAGGCGTCGAGAAACTCGGCGATTTGCGTGAGCACTTCGAAGTCTTCAGCAATTTGCTTGCGAATCTCCGGCCGTTGGATTTTTACAATCACCCGCCGGCCATCGCGCAACGCGGCGAAATGGACCTGCCCCAACGACGCGGCCGCGATGGGCTTGGGATTGAATTCGGAAAAAGCCTTGGAAATCCTGACACCCAATTCCGAAAGAATGATTCGCTCGACTTCCTCAAAGGAAAACGGCTTCACGCTATCCTGCAGGCGCGAGAGCGGCTTCAAATAAACCTCTGGAATCAGGTCCGAACGGCTCGAAAGCAGTTGCCCGATCTTAATATACGTGGGGCCCATCGCTTCGAGATCGTTGGCCAGTTCCTCAGGGGCGAGGCCGTTTGGCTTGATCTCTTCGCTGGGTGCAAGTAACTCATCCACGCCCATTTGGCGGACGAGGTCCGAGCGCCCGTATTTCCATAGGAGCGCCGCAATTTCCCGATATCGTTTCAGGTGAATGGTTGGCAGTTTTAGTTTCATTCCAGTAGCATGACCACATCCTTTTGCCCTCCAATATACGTTCATTACGCCAAAAATCAAAGAGGAGCTGAAACAATGGCTTATTGATTGGAATTTTAGCCTGAAAAATCGAAAGACCCGCTCATTTCAGCACCGGCTACCTCATGGAGCGCGCCTGTGTGCGGGAACACCAACCGCAGCATCCCCGGAAGCGGCAGGCGCGCTGACGTATTCATATCCGGGAGGGATTAATGGAAATAGCCCGGCGTTTCAACGCCGGGACAAAGGTGGAAGGATACAAGTCCCAAAGGGACGACTGAACTTTGCCCCAGCGGCAACCGCTCCCAGCCCCCAGCCCATTTACGTTTTCGACGAATTCTTCGCCATCTCGATCATTTCCCAAAACTTCGGGTTCTCTTGAAGCGCGGCATCCTCGCCGCCGGGCAAACCAGAACGGAATAGAAAATCCTTAAGCGAATGACGGCTCAAAATCCGATGGACCAGCACGCCCAGTTCGTGCCGCTCAAAATACACACGGTAATCGCCCAGGCGAAACCGATGCAGAATACGCCGGCCATATTCCAGCTTTCCGAATTGGTCCAGTTCAGTCCCCATGACCTGTTGCGGCAAACCGCGAAAGTCCCCCAGGATTTGCAACTGCAACTCCTTGGGCATCCGCGCCAATTCCGCCGCGCTTACGGGTGTAAAGATGATTTGGAACATCGCACGAAGGATTGAATGACAAAGTCAACGTGTCAAGTCGCGTTTGAATCCCGGCTCCGTGGTGTTCTAGAATCTGCCCGACGCACGAACATTCACAGACGTATCGAACTATTTGGCGATTATTCTCCCTCTCCCAGCGGGAGAGGGCCGGGGTGAGGGAGAGCCTTTCGGAGGCAGATATTCGAGCCACGGTTCATGGGGAGGAAGAGTCTCCCAGACGCGATATTCAACCCCGGGGCATGAAAAGGTCCCCGTAACCTCTCCCCTAATTTCCTGTATGAAACAAAAGAATGAAATACGCCTGCTCGCAATCCGATTTCATTTCAGTCATTGTTACATAGGAATGGAACCCTTGAAACAGATCTGTCGGCGCGCGCGCGTCCGTGGATTCACGGCCCTGCTTTTGCTTTGCGTGCTGACGACTATCGCCCGACCGGCCGCGGCATCCCCGCAATCGAATCCCGCCTGCCCATTCGACTTTTTTACGAACGTCGCGTCCCGACTGCTCATGTCACAAATGAAGGTAAATTTGGACCACATTCAAATTTATCCCACAAACCAATACACGCCTGCAGTTCACCGACTGCTTCAGGTCACGGCGAATATATTGGACGCTACGACAACGAATTATTATCCATCCGTGTTTCGCCCGCTCTTTTGGAAAACCAACGAGGAGTGTGGCAGCAGTTGGCAGACAAACATTTACATCGCCGGTTACCAATACGTGCAGGAACCGCTCCCAAACAACAACCCGCCGATCCTGAACACACCCACGGACCCAGGCGATTCACAAATACCCTTTGGCCTGAGCGGCATCACCAATAATATTTACGGCATCCCCTGGGTCATCGGCGTCAAAAAAGGCCTGCCAAACTTCAACGAATTGGAACTGGACAACTGTTTCTATATCCAGCGCCAACTGCAGTTCAATCGCAACAGCTCCGATCTCGCTCCGATTACCGAACCATTTCCTTATGGCCGCGTTTATACGACAAACCAGATGTATGTGATGGGAGTGAGCAATCTTATTGGCGTCGATGACCGGAACTCGTACGCTGAAAATTACAATGACCCGCTCACAATCTCCATGCGGGACACGCTCTCGGTAACGCTGACCAACGATGCCGGAGTTTCGATTGGGAATTCCTTTTCTACAAACGTATCTGTGGAAATCGCGAGTTGGCCCAGTTATGCGTTTTTATTTCAATTCGGAACAAATATGGCTGTGATCCAAAACTTAGGCCCTCAGGCTTCGCCGCCTTCTGCAAATGGTTCTTATGCTTATTATTCTGACTCAACGCCGGTTACTTTTGACAATTTCACTTTCCAAGGACCGTGCTTCATTCCCCAATCCTTGGACTCGTCAAATTTTTTGAACTCGGGCACACCGCCGTTGCCGCATTTCGGCTTGTCAGTTTCGAATTGGCTGCAGGCATACATCATAGACACGGACAATTGCATTCTCGACTACGTCCAACTAGCCCCTGCTGCCAGTTCCCTTGATATCAACTCAGCCATTGCTGATCCTGATAGCGGAACTGTAAATGGCGAAACCAGCGGCCTTTGGAGCACCAATTATTATGGCAATAGCTCCACCTCATGGGGCGTCATTGAACAATATTTGGTCTCGATCGGCGGGCCATTCCCTTCAGCTGAAGATTCCGACGAAGGAACCCGCGTACAACAGACTGGCTGGACGACCGCACCTATCCCCGGGACAAGCAATAACAGTCCCGCTGCACAGCAGGCTTATTTTGCGGCATTCTTCAGTCCGGCCAACGAGGCTGTTTATGATGGAGGCTTCATCACAAATATTACCCTGAGCATTCTCGCTCCATTTACTCCAGCCCGTTGCATCATTCAAAGAACCGTTTACGCGGCTAATGATCCGCTGGTCCATTACATGTCTTCGGATCTAAACGACTTTGCCGACGATAAGAGCAACAAGGTTAACATCGCCACAATCCAGACAAATGGCATCGCGACTATCGGTGCCCTAAGCCATCGCTACATGCCATGGGGCAATGTGCCACCGGGCGTTCCGGTTCCATTTGATTCTTCACCGTACAACTATATGCCGCCGCAATTTGAGGGCGTACCGATTGACAACAACCCTTTCAATCTCTCCTATAAAGACCCTCAAGTCTGGAGCTCAGACGATTGGAATTTTCCGACCAACGAGGAACTAAATGCCTCTTGGCTCGGACGAATCCATCGCGGCACGCCTTGGCAAACTATTTACCTAAAATCGTCAAATATTTTGGACTTTGTCGAGGTATTTGGCGCGACCCGGGTCCCAAGTGGTCCCGTTACTTGGCAAATCTGGACTGGCGACATAAATCCCACCGATTCCGAGTCCATGACGCCAATCCATGATTGGGCGATCGCGGGCTTGTTAGCATCTCTTTTCAACACAAACAACGAAGCTTCCCTCTTTTCGGCCAACAACCCAAATCCAAACGACTGGGAGAATTTGGTCAACGGCATGATGGCGCTGACAAACGACCTTCCCGATTTTGTCGTTCAATACGATGGACCTAATTTCGCCACCCTTACAATTTCCTCCAATTCCAGCCAGGCCGCCGAAATTGCCAATGCGATCGAGGCCACGCGCACAGCGCTCCCAGGCCAACTCTTCACCACGCCAGGAAATATTTTCACCGTTCCGCAACTGAGCGACGAGTCGCCCTTTCTAAATTGGAATGATGCTGCGCAACCGCAAGACGGAATCAGCGACTTCGCATACGAGGCTATCCCCGACCAACTTCTCCCGTTATTGCGCATGGACTCCATTGGCTCGATGACAACCGTCAATGGCCAACTTGTCATCCAATTCACGGGCGACGATAACCACGCTTATGCCGTTCAGTCTTCGCCCAACCTCGTCACGTGGACAGCCATCGGCACCAATTGCCCCGTCAATGACACCTTCATCTTCACCAACAACGCCACCGCAAACACGCAATTCTACCGCACAATTTTACTCCATTAATTATTCCGTAGGAGACGACGTCAGGAGTCTGACTAAAGCAAACGCCTTTGCCCATCCAAACCGGAAAAAATTTGATCCGATTCACATCGGATGCTACGCAAAATGCTATAATAATCAGGCTTGCCATTCTGACCGGTTTCACTAAATTGTTCTTCCGCTTTGGAAGCGAGCGTAGCTCAGTCTGGTAGAGCGTCACCTTGCCAAGGTGAATGTCGAGGGTTCGAATCCCTTCGCTCGCTCCATCTTTTTATCGGGAATTTTCCATCCTTAAATGAATTGGGTTTCTGAAATCCTTTTGTCGGCAGTCTTTCTGGGAATGTATGATCTGTGCACCAAGCACGCGGTGTGCGAAAACGCGGTGACGCCTGTGCTGTTTTTCAGCACAGTCACGGGCGCGACAGTCTGGACGGTGCTGCTTCTGATTGAATATGTTCATCCAGGGACCCTGCCGCCTTCGTTGGTGACCGATCCACTGACCTGGCAAGAGCACCTGCGGCTGGTTTTAAAATCGGGCATCGTTGCCGCCTCATGGGTGGGCACATATTTTGCCTTAAAACATCTCCCCGTTTCGTTCTGTAGCCCGGTGCGCGCCACCAGCCCGATGTTCACGTTTCTGGGCGCGGTGTTGATTCTTGGCGAACGTCCTACATTTTTGGAGACGCTGGGCATTCTGACCACGCTGGCCTCTTTTGTAGGATTGTCCCTGGTGGGCGCGCGGGAGGGGATCCATTTCCATCGCAACCATTGGTTTTGGTTTTTGGTCGGCGGCGTATTCTTCGGATCGATCAGTTCGTTATATGACAAATACCTGCTGGGCACATTGAAATTCTCAGTGCCGACGGTGCAGTGCTGGTTCTCGATTTACCTGGTGGCGTTTTTTGCGCCGTTCGCCCTGGGTTGGAAATTACGATGGTGGCCGCGGAATGAATTTCACTGGCGATGGAGCATTCCGGCCATTGCCCTGTCCCTGCTGGTGGCGGATTATCTTTATTTTAGCGCTTTGCGCCATCCCGATGCATTGGTGGCCATCGTGATGAGCCTGCGTCGCGCCAGCACCCTAGTGGCGTTTGCGGGTGCCCTCTACTTTTTTCGCGAGGCCAACGGCTGGCGGAAACTCCCGGCGGTCCTGGGAATTCTGGTTGGAATTCTCCTCACATTGGCCGGTTAACCAAACGATGCCCGACGTCGCCGTTCGTCGATTTTGCCGAATGGCTGTGGGATTTTCATAACGCGGAAGTGACTAACGGCATCTCACGGGCGTTTGTCTCGTTTGCGCCCTCGTCCAGTTACATTTTCCCAACACGCCATGATGCGGATCAAGCCATGGCCCGGAATCAGGGCGAAAATTAATCCGAACAGAATCAGTAGTGTGCAAATAACTATTGCCAGCGTCCCGTGCCAGCAAATCAACGCGATGCCGGCGGCAATGATCACAGAAACGCCAAACAAGAAACAAACAGGACTATGCTGACCGAAGTCGCACCCCTCTTTCGTAATATGTGTTCATCGTGGCTGTGACGATCAAAAAGCTGGTCCAGCACGTGAACAAGCGCAAGACTGAAATAGGCGGATTCACCCCGCTTCGCTCCCGATTTCCATTGAGTCTCCCATCAGGAAGGTTATTCTTGAGGTACCTCTAGAGAAGTAAAAGCGCCAAGAGTTATGAAACATTCCAATTCTCCGCTCGAAGCCGCCTGTTGGGCCCTGTCGGTGGCCATTGCGGCATTTTGTTGTTCAGCCCAAGCCATTCCGCAAGCTTTGAAGGATTCAATCCCGCCCGCAGTCTCTCATCTGTCGGCAATTGGGCGACTGAACCCCAAAACGAGCATGAAACTTTCCATCGGATTTCCGATGCGCAATGAAAGCGACCTGGACCATTTGCTCGGCCAGCTCTACGACCCCGCGAGCCCTAATTATCGGCACTACCTCACCCAACAGCAATTCGTGGAGCAATTTGCTCCTTCGTCTGCAGATTACCAGACCGCCGTGAATTTCTTCAGCAGCAACGGTTTTACCGTTGTGCAACATCCTTCCCGCATGGTCCTGGACGTAAACGGCTCTGCTGCAAATGTAGAGCGGGTTTTTCATTTAACGATGCGGACGTATCGGCATCCGAAAGAAAACCGGACGTTTTTTGCTCCTGACAGCGTTCCCTCTCTTGATATAGGCGTCCCCATTCTTCACATCAGCGGCCTGGACAACTTCGCCGTCAAGCGATCGAAAATCGTGAAAGAATCGGCGGCGAAACAAACTGACACCCCTGCCGACCGGACGAAGACTCCGCACCAGGCTGGGCCGGGCTCAGGGCCGGATGGAGGTTATATGGGAAACGATTTCAGGGCCGCCTATGTTCCAGGGGTTCCCTTAACCGGCACGGGCCAAACTCTTGGATTGCTGGAATATGACGGTTTTTACCAGAGTGATATTACTGCTTATGAAAGTCTCGCCGGAGTATCCGTTCCGGAGACAATTGTCCCCGTTGACGGCGGCGTCGATTCACCTGGTGATGGCGTTGACGAAGTATCGCTGGACATCGAAGTGGCCATGTCGATCGCGCCGGGATTGAGCCAAATTGTTGTTTATGAAGCTCCCTCGGACGCCACTTGGGAGGACCTTTTGGATGCCATGGCAAATGACACGGTAAACTCGCCGAAACAGTTCAGCTGTTCATGGGGTGATTCAGCCGCGGACGTGCCGAACGTGACAGCGGAGGACATCTTCAAACAAATGGAAGCTCAAGGTCAATCGTTCTACAACGCGTCGGGAGATGGCGACGCACTCATAGGTGGCATTCCTTTTCCTGAGGAGAGCACCAACATCGTTCAAGTGGGCGGAACAACGGTGACAACGACCGGTCCTGGTGGGGCGTGGATCCATGAAACCACCTGGAACTGGGGTGGCGCCGCTGTAGGCGACAACAGCATCGGCTCCTCCGGCGGAGTCAGCGATAATTACACCATCCCGCCCTGGCAACAAGGCATCAGCATGGCCGCCAACAAAGGTTCCGGCACCATGCGAAATACTCCGGACGTAGCCATGACCGCAGACAACGTTTTTGTAGAGGTCACGACCGATAGTGGCGACTCGGGCACCTTTGGCGGCACCAGTTGCGCCGCGCCGGCGTGGGCGGCTTTCACCGCATTGGCGAATGAACAAGCCGCCACCTACGGCAAGCCCTCCGTCGGCTTTGCCAATCCCACAATCTATGCCGCGGCCAGGAGCGCCAGCTATCTCGCCGATTTCAAGGATATTACTGAAGGCAACAACTTTTGGTGTTTCAGCGTGACTAGTTTTCCAGCAGTCCCCGGCTACGATCTCTGCACGGGTTGGGGCACACCGACAGGCGATAACTTGATTGATCTGCTGGCCGGAATAGGGGACACGCTGGGAGTTGCGCCGGGCACAGGTTTTGTCGGCTTTGGTCCAGTTGGAGGCGGTTTTAGTGCTGATACGTTGATTTTTTCGGTGACCAACGCCGGCGCCAGCACTCTCAATTGGTCGCTCATCAATACTTCCTCGTGGCTCACGGCGTCCTCGTTAGGTGGCGCGCTGGCCGCCCATGCTACGACCCAGGTCACCGTCAGCGTCAATGCCGGGGCTGACTCTTTGCCTGCCGGGAATTATATCGGCGGTGTGCTCTTCTCAAACCAAACCAGCCATGTAGTCCGTACTCGTGAATTCGTTGTGGTGGCAGGGCAAAATCTTGTCCGGAACGGCGACTTTGAAAACTCTCCGTACGATCTTCAAGATTGGGCACAAACCGGCGGGATTGGAATGTACAATGAGATACCTTTTCCCAGTTCCGATTACGATTTTACTGATGACGGTACCATTACGGAATTTAGTCCTTCCGGTGGCCCCGGCCCACATTCGGGCAGCTTCTTCTGCGTCTTTGGAACTCCCGCTGTCTATGGCTACATTTCGCAACACGTCGCCACTGTCCCGGGACAAAGCTATCAGCTTTCGTTCTGGCTGATGAACACGCCGGATGGAACACCGACCGAGCGATTCCTTGTCAATTGGAACCCAAACAGCAACACGACAAACACGGTATATAACCTGGTAAATACCGACGGCTTCGATTGGACCAATGTGACATTGACTTTGACTGCCACCAGTTCCGATACAATTCTGCGATTCGGCGCCCGAAGCGACCAAAGCGCAGACAGCCTCGCCAGCCTGATCGAGTGGGGCAACTTTTTCGGGCTCGACGAAGTCACGCTTGTGGCATTGCCGTCATCTTTCGACCGCCCAAACTTAAGCGTCTCCAGACCAGCTCCAAATGCAGTCGCGTTGACCTGGAATTCCCATGCCAATCAGGCATATCAGGTACAATATTCCACCAGTCTCCTTTCGCCAGATTGGATCAATTTGTCTACCAACACGGCGACTGGCTCGATTCTCAGCGTGACCAACACGATCGGTTCAGGTCCCCAGGGTTATTATCGGATTCTTGTGCCATGACGAAATACGAAAACCGGAAAGATTGAACTTGCCGTTCGTTTGTGAGCGAAACATTTTTGGACGGTGCAATCTAACGGGAAAATTCGATTTATCCGACCGCTTCTCTTTGGGCTCTTTTTCGTATCCGGTTTTTGTGGGCTTGTGTACCAGATGGTATGGACGCGCATGGCGTTTGCCGCTTTTGGAATCGTTACCCCTGTGCTTTCGGTGGTGCTTTCGGTTTTCATGCTTGGGCTGGCGGTGGGCTCGGTCGCGGGCGGCAAGTGGATCGGAGCCCTCAAGGCGCGGACGGGGCTTTCGGGCGCGTTTTTCTATGGGCTCGCGGAATGTGTGATCGGCGTGGGCGCGTTTGCCGTTCCGGCGCTTTTTGCCGCCGGTGAACGGCTGTTGCTGGGAACCGGCGAAACCAACTCAATCACTTACCTGGCGCTGTCCGCCCTGGTGCTGGCAATTTCCCTGTTTCCCTGGTGCTTTTTCATGGGCGCAACGTTTCCATTGATGATGGCCTACATCCGCGAGGATGAAAGGCATGACCCGAATAGTTTCAGCTTTCTTTACACGGCCAATGTCCTGGGCGCCATGATGGGGACGTTGCTCGCCGCCGTCGTTTTCATCGAGCTGTTTGGATTTCATCGCACACTGCGCGTGGCCGCCGCGGGCAATTTCGCCATCGGCCTGATCAGCTTGCTGCTGGCGCGGCAACGGGGAAAATCTTTTCAAAGGGCGGCCGCCCGGGGCGCTGTCAAAAAAGATCCGGATTATTCCGCCAGAGCGGACGGAACTCCAATGGTTCGCTGGATTTTATTTTCCACCGGCTTTTGCGCGATGGCCATGGAGGTGGTTTGGACCCGCGCCTTCACGCCCGTTCTCAAGACACAGGTGTATTCATTTGCGGCGATCGTGTTCTCCTACCTCGGAGCGTCTTGCGCGGGCTCTTTGTGGTATCGTCATCACGTCAAAAAAGATTCGGTCTGGCCGCCCGCAAAGCTGATGGCCATTTTGGTCATCGCGGCCTTCCTGCCGATTATCGTCGAAGACGACAGGCTCGTAAAAATGTCCTGGGGTTTTGACACGGACACAATCAGCGTCATCCTTACCCTTGCCAGCATATGGCCATTCTGCGCGGCGCTGGGATATTTGACGCCCGGGCTTGTGGATGAATATGCCGGAGGCGATCCCCGGCGGGCGGGAGCGGCTTACGCGATTAACGTGGCAGGGTGCATCATTGGGCCGCTTTTTGCCTCTTATGTTTTATTGCCGATAATGAGCGAACGGCTGGCGCTCGCCCTGCTTGGTGCGGCGTTCTTTATTTTCCTTTTCTTCAGTTCGAAATCTGTTTCGGTACCGCTGCGCTTCGTTTCACTTTCATCAGGATGCCTGATCGCGGTTTATTCCCTGTCTTTTTCCCGGACATTCCAGGACCAATTGGCGAGCATTTCAAAGCGCATCGAAGTGCGGCGCGACTACGCCGCCACCGTAATTTCGCTGGATGACGTTGACGGCGCAAAAAGTCTTTTGGTCAATGGAATCGGGATGACGCGATTGGCCAATTGCACCAAGTATATGGCCCATTTGCCATTAATGTTATGTGCGAAAAAACCACAATCGGCGCTGATTATTTGTTTTGGAATGGGAACGACGTATCGTTCGGCTTTGACCTGGGGCATCGACGTGACCGCCGTCGAATTGATCCCCGACGTTCCGAAAGCGTTTGGATTTTATCACGGTGACGCGCCGTCGGTCCTGCGAAATCCCAAAGGCAGAATCGTCATCGACGATGGCCGACGGTTTCTGGAACGAAGCCGCGAAAAATACGATGTGATCGTGACGGATCCGCCGCCGCCGCTGGAAGCCGCCGGCTCAAGTCTTCTCTACTCGACCGGTATGTACGAATTGATGAAACAACACCTGAAACCCCATGGAATTGTTCAAATCTGGTATCCGGGTGGGTCGGATGTGATTACGCGCCAGGCGATTTTGCGGTCGGTGACGGCGTCTTTTCCATATGTGTGTTGTTTTGTTTCCATCAATGGCTGGGGTCTTCACATCCTTGCTTCCGAAGACCCTATTCGAATTCCTCCCCGTGTTGAATTGCTCGCGCGAATACCGGAAGACGCCAAACGTGATTTGTTGGAATGGTCCAGGACAAAGAACCTTGTCCAGGATTTTAGCACGGTCTTTTCCCAGGAAGTTCCCCTCAAGGATATCCTGAACCCGGATCCGGCGCTTCAAATTACCGATGACGATCCCGTGAACGAATACTTCCTTCTCCGCCGCCACGGGCATTTCTGAACGGATTGATGGATTATTGGATTATTGCCGGTAAGTTTGAGGATTCCATCAACCCGTTAATCCACTTCTCTACTCTTAGGAATTCCGTTACGCCCCATGCCTGGGCGTCGCAGCCGCGTTGCGTGTGCGGGGCATCACCATCCATAATTTCCGGGATTTGTCCGAGGCAACCGATGCCCAGGACGCTTTCGGCGCTGGCGAGATAGCTTTTGGCAGCAGCGACGGCTTCGGGCGTCAAATCCCACGCGCGAGCAAGGGCTTCGCAGAACACCGGGAACTTCCACGTCCATGCCGTGCCATTGTGATACGCCGGCTTGCGGTGGGTGTCTTCGTCGCCTTCGTAGCGCGGCCAATAAGGCTCCACGGGATCGTTGATCAATGAGCCGGCGTTGCTGAAGACCGGCAGCGGCACCGACACCGGCAACGGTGCGAGCGAGCGCATCGCTCCCGGGACCGCCAGATATTTCTGCGCGGCGACCACACAACGCCTTGCCCGGCTGCCGCTCACCAGCCCGAGGGATATGGGAATCAGGCAATTGGTTCGCAATGCGTCACTGGCGGTGGCGTCGCGGGCGATCACGCGGGACGAACCTAACAGCACGTCCGCCAGCCAGCCCTTGTCTTCGAGCCAGAATAATTTTTCAAACGAAACCGTTGCGCGCTCGGCCAGGCTGCGCCAGCGGGTGTGCGCCGGAGTATCAGAAATTTTTTCCAACTGACGCAGCAGGGCGATCCACAGAGCCTGGATTTCCACCGGATAACCTTCGCGCGGGGTTCCGGCCGGATAATTCGTGTCCATCCAGGTGAAATGGGCCGGACTCCAAATCAGCCCCGAATCCGGGTCCATGTGGATGCCATTGGGCGTGGTTGTGGAATAATTTTCGGCGATGCTTGCCAGCACGTCGCGAATTGTGCGGCGTCCATCCACTGGCGTGGCGTAAAAGTCCGATTTGACGGCGCTCGCCAATTCGGCGCAGACAACTGCGAACCACAACGGCGCATCCGTGGTGTCCCGGTTGGAAACATCATTGCCGTGAATCGTATTGGGCAATGTGCCGTTTTGCTCAAATTTAGCGAAGGTGAGGAGCAGTTGCCGGACTTCATCGACCATTCCGGCGGCAAGCAGTCCGCGCGCGCAAATGAGCGAATCGCGGCCCCAATCTAAAAACCACGGATAGCCCGCAATTACCGTTTTGCCCGAATCGCGGCGCACGACAAATTGTTTGGCCGCCTGTGACAGCTGCTCATCGAAAGAGCTTTTTGGATCGGCCGGCTTCGGCTGACTCGCCGGAAAAAAATCCGCCGGATTAAGTTCCGCGGTGACTGCGAGCGTGGCGTTAGCGCCTTTTTGAAGGGGAATCTCGAACCAGCCAGGACTGTATGCGTCGCCCGAAGGCACCTGACCGCGCGAGGCTTCGACAGGATGTGGAATATTTTCGCACCACTCAGGTTGCGAATGGAATTCTCCGGAGTCGGCGAATACGCGCAGTTGGCGGTCTTTGTCGGGAGTGAAGGCAAATCCGATTCGGTCGCCGCTTTTGGCGTCAAGCAAATGGGTATTAGTCGAAAAATGATATTCCGCGCCGCCGTTGCGTTTGGTTTCCTGATGAAAATTCCGGTCTTCGATGTCCACGCGAACGGACAGTCGCACGTCGGCGTCCGCCGGCAATTGCTTGCCGATTGCGTGGGCGGCGGCCGGCCGCAGAAATTGAAAGACAACTGTATTCTTGCCCTCGAGCATTTCGGCCCGCAGCATGATTTGCACAGTGCGTCCATCTCCGGCGTTGGCGATAAAATTCCAAATGGCCGGCGGTCCGACTTCAAATCCGCAAAGGTTCGTGAAATTCAAGGGCGAAAGAAAACCATCGGCGTTGACCCAGACGCGCATTCGTTTGACGAAGACGTGACGGTCCACGGGACAATCGGAATTCAGGTTGGCGCCCAGCACACAATCGTACTTGGAATTGACGCGGCCCAGGTCAACGCACAGGCGGGCCATGCCCCCAATGCCATTGGTCAGAAGCGTCAGGCTGGCCGGTCCGCAGGGGAGGGGCCGCACTTCGGCTTCAGCGGGCAGAAATCGAATCGCTGCGTTGATTTCCTGTGAGGTGGTCGCGTAGCGGTCCAAAAGCAGTTGTGCGTCCGCCGGGACGTCGCGCGGTGCAAAGACAGCCACATGCTCGTTGCCGGCGGGAATGGACACGACCCGAACGGCTCCGGCTGTCGCCGTTTGCAATACAGCCTGAAACGGCACTGAATCTTCCAGCAACAGCCAATGGTTCTCCGGCACGAGTGTTATCCGGCGGCGATCAATTAAGGTCCATGTCACCACGGCAGGATAGGCTTCGGCGCGCGCCATTTTTTGAATGAGATCGGAAAATTGCGCCTGCGATTCCTCGCCCTTGAGACAGGAAGCCGCGGCGAGGAAATTTCCGGGCGATTGTTGAATTTGATCCGCTAGAAATTTCCAGTCGAATTTTGAAAACTGTTCCGCCGGGAGCACGCCGTTGAGCGCCTGCACGGCAAACGCTGCCCGCGCCCGGGCCCTGCGGTAATCTTCTCCAGCCAGGCCGGCTGGTTTTTCCGTCTTCGCGAGGCAGTGGACCGCCCCTGCTTTGAGCGTAAAGGTGACAGAATTTTTTGCGACGGTAATATCCGGCAGGTTTTGGCCAAGCAGATCGAATTTGAATCCGGCGATTTGCGCTTTTAGGTCAGCCAGTGACAGTGCCAGAGTGCTTTCACGACTGGGGTCAGTATTGACAGTGACCAGGAGGGAATCCTTTTTTTCCGCGGATTCCCGAAGCATCAGATAGATTGTTGCATCTGGCGCGCTCAGGCGCGTCAACGTAGCGCCGTCGAAGAAGCAGGGATGGTTTGAAATCAATTCGTTGAGGCGGGCCAGTTCCGAAACTATGTTGTTCGGGCTTTCCCAATTCAGGCCGGTGCATCCATGGACCTTGATTTTTTCGGCCGCGAGCCATTCCACGCCGCAGGTAAAACCAAATCCGCCGCTGGGGCTGGTCAGCGCGCAAAGACGGTTTCGCAGGAGGGCCCAAGCGCGATTGGACGGCGGTTGGGTGGGGGGGGCGCCGGGCCGGGCAGCGAGGCGGTCATTATCGTGGGTCTCCGAATAATGGACATATGTTCCCACGGTTTGGCTTTGGCGGTTTGCGTAATCCAGATACCACGCGACTTCGCGCCCGGAATAATTCTGGAACAACTCGGAATACGCCCATTGCATTCCGCCTTCGCCCAGCAGGTTTTCCGTGGCTTCCCAGGAACCGCCCAGGCCTTCCAGGAGAAAAATCGTGTTGGGAAATTCCTCCTGCACCCGCGCAATAATATATTGCCAGGCCACCACCGGAATTTTGTAGCCGGCATCGCAACGAAATCCATCCGTGCCCCGGCGGCACCAGGTCAAAAGGGCGTCGGCAATTTTGTCCCACAAAACGACACTGTCCTGTTTGAGTTCCACCAGATCTTCCCAGACGATGCCCCATGCGCCGGGACTGGCGAATTCGCCGTCGGGATTTTTCAGGAAAAATTCCGGGCAATTCTCCTGCAACACCGATCCCCAGCCCGTATGGTTGATGACGATATCGAGGAAGACGCGGGCGCCAAGCGAATGAGCGGCGCGCGTCAGTTCGCAGAATTGGTCAACGCCGGTGGTGCGCTTGTCGAATTCAACCAGCGCCGGATCAATTGCCGTAAGGTCCAGCGCCGCGTACGGGCTGCCGAAGCGTCCAAATCGCGCGTACGTCAGGGGCGTGGGATGAATCGGCAGCAGGTGCAGAATGCGGCAGCCCAGTGTCTGGACGATGTGCGGCAATTGTTTGGCAAGATCGCGCAAGGTTCCCGACGGCGGGATGACCGTGAAATTTTTCGCATCGAGCGATTTCAGTTGCGCTTCGAGTTTTTCGTCTGAGGCGGTGGACAGGTTTTTTGTCGATCCAAAAAGGCGGGTGAAGGCGCAATAAATGGTGTTTGCGGTGCGCGCAAAATCAGGATGCACGGATACGCCCGCGTCCGGGCCGTCGGGCCAATGCTGGCCGCGGTCGGGGTCGAGCAAGTATGGCTTGGCTTTAAAATAACCGGTTTCTGCCAGGGGAAATTCAATTTCCCAGGCGTCACCATTTTTTTGCATGGGCACATCGCGCCAGCTTTCGCCGGCAAACGCCGCCCCCAGGGCGTGCGAATGCATGATTTCCTGGCGTCGAACGGCGGCCCGCCCCAGATTTGTCCGCAAAAATCCCCGCCAGCCGCTCCCGGACGCGGCTTTGTTTTGGTCCCGGATTGAAAAACGAATTTTATCCCCCACGAAGCGAAGGATGCGTTCGCCCGGTGCGGGTGACATGACTGGCGTTTCCACCCGCTGATTTGTAGGGTTTCAATCTCCACTTTTCAAGCGCGCAAATATTTGAGGCTAAAATGGCGAAGTATTGAAAAATCACTGTTTTTGCGCTGCCTGCTCCAAAAACTCATTGTTGGCGCCAATCTCGACTCAAAATCCCGTTGTCATGCGTAAATCGTTGGCCTTAAATCGTAAATGGCAGTGAAATTGCTCTTTTTGGGCAGGAACGTTTAAAAAATGGCGACAAATACCGCAGAAGACGAGTCTCAATTGAAGCAAACAATTGAGATGTTTGAGGTTATCGTCCAATCGCAACCGAACGATTGTCAGTCCCTTGAAATCCTCAAGGAAGCTTACAAAAAACTTGGGCGCGAAGAGGATGTGATCAATACCTCCAAACGCATTGCCCAGGCTTACATGCAATCCGGGCAATTGTCGTCAGCCATCCTGGAATTTGAAACGGTTTTGCAACAGCGTCCTAACGATCCGGACGTGCTCGGCGCTCTCAAATCCATCCAGGACACTGCTGGTGAAATGGCGACGCAGCCGATTGACGGATTCGAGCCGGCCGCGCTTGCCCCGGTTTCTGCGGCAGCCAAGGCTGAATCCAAATCCCGGCCCACGCCCCAACAAATCCAGGATGGACGCGAAACCATGCACAAGCTGTTTGTGGATAGCAAACTCATCAGCGCCGGCGATTTCGACTTGTGCTGGCGTTCCATGGATCAGGCGGCCACTGTGTCGGATGTCGTGGAACCATTTGTTCATACTCTTTCAGGGCGGGGAATTTTTCCCCTCGAACGGTCGCTTAAAGTTTTGTCGGATAAATCGCGCATGGGATATATACCGCTGGACAGGTACGATGTTGATATTGACCTGACGCGCGGGTTTCCCGCGGACGTATGCCGGCGCTGGTGTGTGTTGCCGTTTGACCGCATGAGCAAGGCGATCATGGTGGCCACGGCCAATCCCTTCAACCAGCAGGCCGTCAAAGACCTGGCCAATGTGACATCCTACCGCATCCTTTGGTACTTGACTTCACCGGCCGATTTGCTGGCCAACCTGCGAAAGGCATTTCGGTAACCTCGCGATTACGTTCCATTTCCATTCGTTCCTATGTCCAAAGTCAAATCATTCGGAGAACGCATCGCAGACGCCCTGATGGAAGACGGGTTGTTGAGCGCCAAGCAAATTGAAGAATTGCTTGAACAGCAAAAGAAGGAGGGAGCGCGCCTCATCAAACTGATTTTGGACAAGGCCCTCGTCAGCGAACAGGACCTTGCCGTTTCGATGGGCCGGGTGCTCAATGTGCCTCCCATTAATCTGGCGCGCATTAACATTCCAGCTGACGTCGTAGACCTGTTGCCCCAGGATACTCTTCACAATCACAAAGTCGTTCCCGTATCGCGCCTGGAAAACAAACTGTTCCTGGCGATGGCCGACCCGTTGAACGTCCTGGCCCTGGACGACGTGCGCCGCATCACCAAAATGGAGATCGCGCCGCTCATCGCCTCGGAAAAGAGCCTCGCCGATAAGCTCAATGCCATCAGCGCCGCCAAGAGCGGCACCATGGAGGACATCATCCAGGATGCCCAGAAGAAAAGCGAAGTAGAGGAAGAATCCGGAACCGTCGAAGCCGTCCGGGAAAATACCGAAGACGTCAATTTGGACCAACTGGCCGCTTCGAGCGAGGAAGCGCCGGTCATTAAACTGGCGAACTTGATCGTCCTCCAGGCCATCAAAGACCGCGCTAGCGACGTCCATATGGAGCCCTTTGAAAAAGTTCTGCGCCTGCGCTACCGCATTGACGGCGTGCTCATTGACGCGACTCCGCCGCCAAAACAGATGCAATTAGCCCTGGCATCCCGGTTCAAAATCATGTCGAACCTCGACATCGCCGAGCGCCGCCTGCCGCAGGACGGACGCATGAGGGTCAAGGTCAGTAACAAGGACTACGATCTGCGCGTTTCCATTTTGCCCACGGTTCACGGCGAGAAAATCGTGCTCCGTGTTTTGGATAAATCCAATTTGTCGGCCAGCCTCGATAAACTCGGCCTGGACCCGGACACTTTCCGGGCCGTGAAATCGGCGGTGGATGCGCCGCACGGCCTCATCCTGGTGACTGGTCCCACCGGTTCCGGCAAAACCACGACGCTTTATTCGGCCCTGAACGAACTCAATAGCCCCGTTTTCAATATCGTGACGGTTGAAGACCCGGTCGAATTCCAGATTCCCGGCATCAACCAGGTCCCCACCAAAAAGGAAATTGGCCTCACGTTTGCCAATGCCTTGCGTTCAATTTTGCGCCAGGACCCGGACATTATCATGATCGGGGAAATTCGTGATACCGAGACTGCCGAAATCGCCATCGAAGCCGCGCTCACCGGTCACCAGGTGCTGTCCACCATGCACTGTAATGACGCGCCCGGCGCCATTGCGCGTCTTGATGACATGGGCATCGCCCCCTTTCTAATTTCATCCTCAGTCATCCTCTCATGCGCGCAGCGTCTCATGCGGCGCATCTGCTCGCATTGCAAGGAGCCAGTCACTTATCCGGCGAAAATGTACGAAGACCTCGCGATTGATCCCGGCGAGTTTGACGGAGTTCAGCTCTTTCGCGGGCGCGGTTGCGACCGTTGCAAGAATTCAGGTTATCTCGGACGTATGGCTATCATCGAAGCGATGACCGTGACGGACCCCATCCGCAAGCTGGTGATCGCGCGCGCCAACACGCGCGAAGTAGGAAAGATCGCCGTCAGCCAGGGAATGCGCACTCTCCGCATGGTTGCGCTGGACCGGGCCAAGGAAGGCTTGTCTACCTTGGAACAGACCCTGGTAATTACCTCGGCCCACTAATCATCCTCATCCTCCTCGTCAATACGGGCAGGGGGCTCTTCAGGATTCAGCGTTCGATGTTTGAAGGCTTTACCGCTGCAATACCGGAGCGGGCGTTCCCAATGGTGTTTGCGCCTGCGCCCAGGGCGGCGATTTTGGTCCCCATGACGGAGAAAGGGAGGGCGGCGTGAATTGCTCGATTTGGCGCGAGACCGAGGGCAGCGCGGGCAATCTCGGCAGGGTGTCCATGCTGCTCACTTGCGGGGGAGTAAAAGGCGACTGCAACGTGCCTGCGGAACTCGATGAACCAAATCCGGTGAAACCGCTGGCGACCGGTTGTGCCGCCGGGGCGGATGGCGCGAGTTCTCCCATGCTCAACTGTGAATCCCACGACGATTGCTGCCGTGCGACGGTTTGTGGCTGGCCGAACGGCGTATCTGAATCGCCTAAGTTGTGACTGCCAAACACATTGTCACTTCGGGCCGCGTCAAAAAATCCACTGAAAAGCCCCGATGCCCGTTCAGTCGAATTGGAAGATTGGCCGCTTTTTCCGGTATCCCCGGCCAGCCACGATTTGGCCCAGCCGGGTTCCGCGATAATGGCCGTTGAATCGGGAGCAAGACTATTTGTTTCGAAGTTTTGGCGGCGCGCCAGCTCTTTTTGGGAGTCCGTTGGTTTTTTGATGATGCCAAAAATCTCCTCCGGACTTTTCAGGTTCATAATTTCCGCAGGCGTCGAAACGCCAAATTGCTTGCGGAAATCCATGGGATTTGCGCCATCCTGCCTCCGGGTATTTTCCAATGGCATCGCCGGGGACGGCGCGAAATACATTGGGGCCGCCGGTGCAGAAAACTGAGGCAGCGCAGCCGCTTGACCGGCGGGTAAGCTTGTCCTTTCCTGCGCTTCAGGAGCCTGGGCCATTGGGAGTGGGGCGTTGGACGTGATTTGGCCGTCAGGTGACGAAAACACAATGTGCTGCCCGCCGCCGGCCGACTGCGCCTTTGCCGCAGGGAAAAGGCCAAACATAAGGCTGGCGACCAACAGGGCTGGAACTATTGCCGTCTGAAAACTCATTACGAGTTTGACAAGGTACTGCGGGAAACGTTTAACGTCAAGACGGGAGGGTTTTAACCGATTGACTAAATTAGTCTAATTTACTATAAAACCGGCGACCACTAAAACTCGACCTTCAATTTTTATGGCGAAAACGTTTCGCGTTGGATTGATCGGCTACCGCTTTATGGGACGGGCGCATTCCAATGCCTGGCGGCAGGCCCCAAAGTTTTTTCCGCTCAAGGCGAACCTCGAACTTCACACGATCTGCGGGCGCACCGCCGCCAATGTTCACGCCGCGCGCGTCCAACTGGGCTGGCATCATTCCACCACCGATTGGCGGGAGATTGTCGAATCGCCGCTCATTGATATTGTGGATATCTCCACGCCCACCGATTCGCACGCCGAAATCGCCATCGCCGCGCTGAAAAACGGCAAGCACGTTCTGTGTGAAAAACCGATGGGCCTGAATTTGAAGCAATGCGAGCAGATGTTTGCCGCCGCCCAGAAAGCCAAAACAGTCCACATGGTTTGCCACAATTACCGTCGTATTCCGGCGATCGCCCTGGCTAAAAGGATGATTTCCGAAGGCGCGCTGGGCCGCCTTTATCATTTCCGTGCACGTTACGCCCAGGACCGCCTGGCCGATCCGGAATTTCCCGTGGACTGGCGATTGCAAAAGGAAACCAGTGGCAGCGGCGTCCACAGCGACATCAACTCTCACATTATTGACCTCGCGCGTTACCTTGTGGGGGAATTCAAGGAAGTTTGCGGCCTCGTCCACACCTTCATCCCGGAGCGTCCCCTGGCCGCGCCACCGGTCAAGGGCATCCGCAAAATGGGAAAAGTGGATGTGCCGGATTCAGCGGCCTTTCTGGGCTGGGTCGAAAATCAAATCCTGGCCAATCTTGAAGCGACCCGTTACGCCAGTGGTCGAAAAAACCATATTGAAATTGAAATCAACGGCGATCGCGGCTCGCTCTATTTCGATTTCGAAGACATGAACAAACTGAAATTTTATAATGCCGACGACCCCAAAGACCGCCGGGGCTTTCGCGAAATCATTGTGACAGAACGGGACGGAGTTCAGCCCTATGTGGGCCACTGGTGGCCGCCGGGGCACGGAATCGGTTATGAGCACACCTTCGTTCACGCCGTCACGGACTTTGTAAATGCCTGCGCCGAAGGCAAATCTGTCCACCCCAGTTTTGAAGACGGGCTCAAAAATCAGCGCGTCCTGACCGCTGTCGAGGAATCCTCCAAAAAGGGAAAATGGGTAACGCTTTAGCCGTTCGTCATAACTGGATGCTTTGGTCGGAGCGCGGCTGTGTCCCGCGCGGAGCGGGATCAGCCGCAGCAGCGAGAACACCATCGACTCAAAATCATGGCCCCCCTTTTCCATTGGCATGCTGCGGTTGGTCTCCGACACAGCCGCGCTCCGAATTTTTGAAGAATTTTATACACGTCGAGTAAATCAAAGATAATTCCCCAACCTTGCCCGAGAGACCAATCTTTGCTATTGAAGGGCGGTGCCCGATCCAAGTCTGTTCATTCTGATCCCGGCTTATAACGAAGAGTTCCGCATCGAACCGATGCTGCGCGACTACGCGGATTTTTTCGCGAAAAATTATTCGGGACCGTTGCAACTGCTCGTGGTACTCAATGGCTGCACGGACAATACCCTTTCTATCGTTCAAAAGGTCGCCGCGGAATTTCCCTCTATTCGTGCGGTCGAGTTCCCGGATCCGATCGGCAAAGGCGGCGCGCTGATCGAAGGGTTTAAGCTGGCAAAAGACTCGGATTTAGTCGGCTTTGTGGATGCCGATGGTGCCACGCCGCCGAGGGCGTTTTTGGATTTGGTCAGAAAAATCTATTTGGGCGACTGCATCATTGGTTCCCGATGGCTTCCCGGGGCGGTTATTCACCAATCGCAACAGAGCCACCGGCAGTTTGCCAGCCGCATATTTCACAAAATCGTCCAGGTGCTGTTTAGGATGAATATCCGGGATACGCAGTGCGGCGCCAAACTAATGAAGACCGGGGCTGTGGAAAAAATTCATGATCGCCTGTCCATCGCCGACCTGGCATTCGATATCAATCTGCTCTATTCGCTGAAACACGCCGGGTTCAAAATCGTCGAAATACCCACGGAATGGACTGACAAAGCCGGTTCAAAAGTCGCTTTAGGCCGTTCATCGCTGACGATGTTTTTGTCGGTGTTCCGGGTGCGATTAATTTATTCGCCGTTTTACAAGTGGCTGCGCCCGCTCCGGCCATTGGAAGGATGGGTCTACAAAAAGCTGCGCCAACCCAGGCCTCTTTCAGTACGCGATCGAAAGACACCCGCCCTCTGAATCGTAAGGGCCGACGTGAGATGCTCTGACTACGCCGGTTCACCAATCCGTTTAATCCCTCTTTGCCACAAGTCAAAGTGGTACAACGCCACCACGACCAGCGAATGTCCGATTTTTTCATCCGCGACCAATTTGGGAACCTCTGAGACGGGCACCAGCGTCGTCGCCAGGTCTTCTCCCTGGTCAAACTCTACCGGATGCTTTAATCGGCAATTCTCAACGAGCACCGTGTAGCAAAGATTATTCAATATCGCCGGGTTTGCCTGAATGCGGCCCAGGATGCGTGCGTCTGTGCCCTCATAGCCTGTTTCTTCCCGTAACTCGCGCACGGCAGTCGCCACCGGGTCGGTTTCGCCGGGGTCCATCATTCCCCCAGGAATTTCCAATTCCACCTGCCCGGAACCGAAGCGATATTGTTCCACCATCACAAGCTGCTGGTCAGGAGTCACCGCCACTACGTTGACCCAATGAACGCTTTCCAGCACAAAAAAATCATGCTCTTTTTCTGTGCGCGGCGAAACGTAGGTATCGGACCGCAGCTTAAAAATGCGGAAATCACCCAATTGCTTCGTGCTGACTTTCTTCCACGGACGGCTCATTTCAATGCCTCGAAGCCTAAATAGTTTGTAGTTAAATCAAAAGGAATTTTTGGATCGGTCAATCCATAGTTTCGTTCGGTTGCTATCCCAAAAATCCAAAGATCCATAAATCTACTAGGGCCTGTTAACACTAATTGACAATTGCTGAAAAATTGGCATTCTTATGGGGCGTGGAACTAACCGAGAGTCAGTTTCAGCGGATTGCGGATTGTTTGCCGCGTCAGCGCGGCAACGTCAGCGTGACGAATTTGCGGCT
>DATAST010000040.1:0-1593 GCA_036269115.1 Verrucomicrobiia bacterium
GTGCCGGCGACAACCGTCTCGCCGAAATGATTTAGGGTCAGCGCGCCTTGCAGACATATAAAAACAACATACTCCGCATGGACGTGCGCAGGATAAGCATTGTCCGCTTCGATGGAAAAACTGAGGTGTTGAACGCCCAGACGATTGTCCGCGCGCGACCAAAATGCGCCGCCGGAATTTTCGTTCGATTTTGTGATACTGAGCTTTCGGTTATGAGGTTCGCCAGGCATCGGGACTTTGAGGCTAAGTGAGTAATTGAGTTACTCAGGACTGTGAACACGTTGTAACTACTCTAGCGGGCGAAATATTTTTGGATACGGTTTTAATGTTACAAAATGGAAACGGGAGGGAGAAAAACCACCTCTCCCCCGCGGGCGGCGGAGAGGGAGAAGAATCTAGTGCGCGAGTCCGAAGGCAAGTCGCGAGCTTTCGCATGGCGAAATAGGCGACGCTTCAGGGAACGGGTGGAACGCTGTTTCCGTCCTGGCTGGTATTGAGGACATCCAAATAATTATAGATGGGAATCCACGAGGCGTGGCCGTCGCAGAAACCCATGCAAGTGCCCGCAGCGCCGTGGTTATTGCCGGGGTCCGGCCAGTTATTGTTGGGATTGGTGGCGTCGGCTCCGCCACCGTTATCATCACCGTCCAAAAACAAATTCACCTGGGACGGCCCGGGGCGCATGCCGAGTTTGGCTTTGAAATTCGTCAGGGTGTAAACTTGAAGCGACTGTTCGGTTTTCTTGACGGTCTTGCCGTCGGCATCGTAAGTCCCGAATATCTCGTAACTCGTGCCGGTGGTGTGGCCTTTGTTTTGCGCGTTGTTCGTCAGGTCAATCAAGACCGGTTTTCCGTTCGGACCGGTCTCGGTCGTCACCGGGGACGCGGAGCGAATAAAGTTTTGTGTTGAAGGGCAATCGAAGCTTCCGCCCGCACTCCCATTCGCGATGGTTGAAATATAATTTGGATAAAGCCAGCTGGCATCGTCATCGGAGCCGGTGCGATCACTGCTGGCGGTGAGGTTCTTGAGTTCGCCGGAAACCCAGGTGGGCGCGGTCAGATTTCCGTTGAAGTCCGACGCATACATCATACTGCCCAGCATCAACTGTTTGAGATTATTGACGCAGCCGATCCGATGGGCGCGTTCCTTGGCCCGGGCCAACGCCGGCAGGAGTAGTGACGCGAGAATGGCAATGATGGCGATCACTACCAGTAACTCGATGAGAGTAAATCCCGCGGGCTGGCTGCGGCGGTTTTTTTGAGTCATCACAAGGGCCGGGTCTTTCATTAAAATATTCATTTCAAATTCAGGAAGGTTTCGGGGTTGAGAAACCAAGGCCAAACTTTGCTTGGAACGCAAAGGCGACTCAAGGCGGGCGCGTGTTCAATTCCAGTCGAATTACTTTTGCCGTTCGATTTTCTGACGACCAATTTCACGGAAACGTAACGTGACGGAATCGCCTTTGCCGCCGACAAGTTTCGCGAGGGTGATTATTTATCCGGATTTTGGCAGTCGTGTGGCGGCATGGTTACGGTTTCGTAAAATCAATCTTCAAAAATTTGCGCGAGGGGAAAAAAGAAACTGGAAACGAAC
>DATAST010000041.1:0-6215 GCA_036269115.1 Verrucomicrobiia bacterium
GAACCAACTCGGAAAGCCGGATACGGGAAATCCGTCCGTCCGGTTTGATGAGGGGTCGGAATGTGCCGGTCATTGGCTTATGCCTTTCAACCCGTCCATTCCGGCCTACTCTACTGACGGGGTTTGGGTTTGCGGCTTCGCGCCGGCAGATAAGAGCTTTCCCGCCGCTTTCCTGGAGCCTAATGCAAATTCCGGGTTAGAACGATTTGCGTATGGGCGCGTAAATGGGGAAATATTTGGGCGGCGCGGCAGCGCCGACCCTACCATAATTCATGACGTCATTGAATCAAAAGCCACTTTGTCCATGAGAATTGCCATTTCGTCCATTTTAATCCTTCTAAAGCATGAGATAATGGCACTGTAATTCCCAAGGTGGTAGGTAAGGAGATAAGGTAATTGGGTCATTTAAACCAGACTAACCATGGCAGGATCATGGCTGATCTATCGAAGGCAATTATTGAGGAGGACGTTGCCGGGTTACGCATAAGTTATCCCCAGCGTTCACAATTCGTCCACACGCTTCAATGGAAACATCTCCCTTAATCATCTCTTCGTTGCGCCCGACCTCAATGCGGCAGGGATGCGGTACTGGTGATCGTCAGTGAAAACAAATCCATAACCTCAAAATCAAAATCAAAAATGAAGACGAGAAAATGGTTCATGCAACATTACTTAACTAAAACAACCCTGGCCGCGTTCGCTGCCGCAGTTCCACTGTTCGTCCATGCTGATACCTCATGGGTACGCGGTGGCAACTGGGCCGATGACGGTGATAATTTCCAGACGGGCATCATTTATCCGACTGGCATCACCTCCAGTACCACGACAACACAAGCCAAGGCCGTGGCCGACACCATTGCCGCTGACGATGCAAGCGCAGGCATTAACTTTGTCCGCATCGGTATCAATCCCGCCACAATTTCCGGCAATTGGTCGGTCGTCCAGGCTTACGTGAACGAACTCATTGCCGACGGAATGACTGTAGATCTCGCCTTCTGGACCAGTTCGAGTTCAGTAGGCACGGTTACAAACGAAAGCGCCTGGCAGAGCATGTGGGAAACGGTGGATGGCGTCTATCACGGCAATAATTCGGTCTATTATGAGCCGATCAATGAACCGCACGGCTACGCCTCCGAAACTGTATTGGGAACCGATGTTTACTCGCCCTTCCTGGGTTTTGTCAGCAAAGCGCAGAATCACATTATCCTGGACGGCCAAAACACCGCCGATGACGTGACGCAAGTGGGCGCTGACTCACGCTACACGGGTTGTCTGCTGGGCCTCCACATTTATCCGTCGTGGTGGGGCAAGTACACGACTGAAAGTGGTTGGGAAGGCGCCGTGTCCGCCCACGTAGGCAGTTATGCCAGTCGCACCATCATGACCGAAATGGGCGCGCCGGCAACCACGGGCCTGAACTATGACGCATCTTCCGGCAACGTCAACGTTTGTTTCATACGCGGCGTCTGCCAGGAAAACCGCTCGCTGTCGATGGGTTTTGCCTATTGGCCTTCCCATCGGGCGAACGATACCTTCCGGCTATTCACCAGCATCGGCGGCGGTGTAACGAATCCATCGTTGATCGACCAGCTCGAATCCGGATGGGGCTTTTTCACACCGGTTTCGGCGGCCGATTGTGATTTCGATGCTGTCGGACTGACTGACTATTCCGTGTTCCGGCCATCCAACAGCGGCTGGTATATCTATCCAAGCGTCAACCCAATTCAATTTGGCGCCAGTACCGATATAGCCGTGCCGGCAGATTATAACGGCACCGGCCAGGCGCAACCGGCGGTATGGCGGCCCTCGACCGGCGATTGGTATGTTTATCCCAGCGTGAACCCAATTCACTGGGGCACCACTGGTGATATTCCTGTGCCGGGAGATTATTTGGGCACAGGCCAGGCGCAGCTCACGGTTTGGCGGCCGTCCAACGGCACGTGGTACGTCGACGGAGTGGCATCGGTACAATGGGGCACCAATGGAGATATCCCCGTGCCGGGATATTACCTTGGCGACGGCCATGTCGACTACGCGGTGTATCGTCCTTCCAACAACAAATGGTTTATCCGTGGCGGGCCGACGGTGCAGTTCGGCGCCGCGGGAGACATTCCGGTGCCGGGCGACTACGCAGATAATGGGACAACGCAGATCGCGATGTGGCGGCCTTCCAACGGCGACTGGTACGTCTACGGCGTGGGAACCACAACATTCGGCATCACAGGAGATATTCCGGTGCCTGGAGATTATGCGGGCGTTGGCTCCACGCAAATGGCGACCTGGCGGCCCTCCAACAACAACTGGTACGTGAACGGGGTGGGTATCATCACAAATTGGGGCGCCACAGGGGACGCTCCCCTGCCGCTGCCTTACGCCGTTCGGCACTACAGCCTGGGATTCAATAACTGATCATAATTTCCCGCGCCAGCTTCATATTTGGAACTGGCGCGGGATTTAAAAAACAACCAAACAAAGAGTTATGAAAAAAACATTGGAAATAACAGCAGTGCTGGCGGTAACGCTGGCCGTGGGAGTGGGACAGTCGCAGGCGCGTCTATCGGGCGTTGATGTTTATTCAGGCACCGGGACCATCAATTGGTCGAGCGTGCACTCGGCCGGCATCTCGTTCGCGTTTACGAAAGCCACCCAGGGAAATTACTACCACGACGCTAACATGGCGGCCAATATGAACAACGGCAAAGCCGCCGGTGTGGTCATGGGCGTCTATGATTTCGCCGATCCCGCCAGTTGCAGTCCCGGCACTGAAGCTAATTACTTCTGGAATTACGCGCAAAGCTATATCAAAGCCGATGGCCAGACCCTCATGCCCGTGCTCGATTTCGAGCCGGAAACGTTGGGTGAATCCACCTACGTCGGCGCCAGCAGCTGGTCCGACTGGGTCAACCAGTGGTGCAATGACGTCAAGAACCTGGCCGCTGCGAAGGGACTGGATATCGTCCCGATCATTTATATCAGCGCCGGCTGGACTGGCACATATCTTAGCAGTGCCAACGGATGGACGGGGGCATGGATTGCCGACTACAACGGCGAGAGTTCGCAAACGGGCAGCCCGTGGGGCGGTGGCAGTTATTATCAGCCATGGGGTTCGGGCGTCTGGGATTTTTGGCAATACACGTCCAGCGGCTCGGTTTCAGGCATCTCGGGAGCTTGTGACCGGGACGTGTTAAACGGCACGTCATTAACTTCCTATCTCGTTGAGTCGGCCATTCCGGCGGTGTGTGATTTCAACGTGAGTGGACAGACCGATTACTCCGTGTTTCGGCCTTCCAACAGCGGCTGGTATATTTCTCCAAGCGTCAACCCAATTCAGTTCGGCGCCAGCACTGATATTGCCGTGCCGGCAGATTATAACGGCACAGGTACGGCGCAGCCTGCGGTATGGCGGCCTTCGACCGGAGATTGGTATGTTTATCCCAGCGTGAACCCGACCCACTGGGGAACGACTGGAGATATTCCCGTGCCGGGAGATTATACGGGTGCCGGGAAGGCGCAGCTGGCAACCTGGCGGCCTTCCAACGGCACATGGTTCGTCGATGGAATTGCATCCGTGCAATGGGGCACTAACGGAGACATCCCCGTGCCGGGATATTATCTTGGCGACGGCCACATGGACTATGCTGTGTATCGTCCTTCCAACAACAAGTGGTTTATCCATGGAGGATCCTCGGTGCAGTTTGGAACCAACGGAGACATTCCCGTGCCCGGAGACTACGCGGGCAATGGGACAACGCAGATCGCGATGTTTCGGCCTTCCAACGGCAGCTGGTATGTCTACGGAGTCGGCATCACAAATTTCGGCATCAATGGAGATGTTCCAGTGCCGGGAACTTATACCGGGAACGGTGTCACACAGCCGGCTGTCTGGCGGCCTTCCAACAATAACTGGTACGTGAACGGAGTGGGCATCACAACCTACGGCACAACTGGCGACGTTCCCCTGCCATTGCCTTACGCCATCCGGCACTACAGCCTGGGATACAATAATTAACCTGAACCATTCCGCGCCGGCTTCAATTCCGGAGCCGGCGCGGGCTCAAATGTTTCCGCTCAAAAAACCACAACTCAAACCCAAAACAGAAAATGAAAACGAAAAAATGGTTCGTTCAAAATTCCCTGGCCAAAAGAGCCCTGGCCGTGCTCGCAGCAGCAGTTCCGCTCTTGGCCCATGCCAATACCTCCTGGGTACGCGGCGGCAACTGGGCTGATGACGGCGACAACTTCCAGACGGGTATCATTTATCCGACCGGAATCACCTCCAGCACCACAACCGCGCAAGCCCAGAGCATGGCCGATACAATTGCCCTGGACGATATGAGTGTAGGCATCAACTTTGTCCGCATCGGCATCAATCCTGCCACTATTTCCGGCAATTGGTCGATCGTGCAGGCGTACATTAACGAATTGATTGCCGACGGGATGACGGTGGACCTCGGCTTTTGGACGAGTACCAGCTCGGTGGGAACGGTTACCAATACCAGCGCGTGGCAGTCCATGTGGGAAACTGTGGATAGCGTCTATCACGGCAATAATTCGGTCTATTATGAGCCGATTAATGAACCGCACGGCTATTCCTCCGAATCGACACTGGCAACGGATGTGTATGTGCCTTTCCTTGGCTTTATCACGAAGAGCCAAAGTCATATTATCCTGGATGGCACCGGTTACGCCGATAATGTCACGGCGTTGGGCGCCGACTCCCGATTCAACAGTTGCCTCCTGGGCGTCCACGACTACGCCTTTTGGCATACCAACCTCACCACTGAATCCGCCTGGGAGAGCAATTTGCAGGGCGAAGTCGGCAGTTATTCGAGTCGCACGATCATGACCGAGATGGGCGCGCCGGCCACCACCGGGTTGGACTACGATGCAACTTCCAGCGACCATAACATCGCCTTCATCCGCGGCATGTGCGATCAATGCCGCGCCTGGCCGATGGGCTTTGTGTATTGGCCTTCCCACCGGGCTAATGACTCCTACCGGCTGTTTACCACTCCCGGCGGCGCGATTGTCAATCGGTCGTTGATAAACGAGCTGCAATACGGGTGGAATTATTTTACGCCGGTGTCTGCGGCGCTTTGTGATTTCACGACGATCGGGAAAACTGCGTACTCCGTATATCGACCTTCCAACAGCCATTGGTACATTTTGGGAGGATCAGGGGCTGTGTGGGGCACCAATGCAGATATAGCGGTACCGGCAGATTATGCGGGCACCGGGAAATCGCAGTTCGCGATTTGGCGGCCATCCAATGGCACGTGGTACGTGTATCCCCAGGGCGGCCCGCTGCAGCAGTATGGCACGGCTGGAGACATCCCCGTGCCAGGAGATTATCTCGGCGCCGGCCACGCGCAGTATGCGGTGTTTCGTCCTTCCAACGGCAACTGGTATGTCTATGGAGGAGCCACAACGCACTATGGCACGAATGGGGACATCCCTGTGCCGGGATATTATAAAGGCGACGGCCATTTGGATTTGGCCGTGTATCGTCCTTCCAACAACACGTGGTATATCAATGGCGGTCCAACCGTCGGCTTCGGCCTTGCCGGAGATATTCCGGTGCCGGGCGACTATAACGGCAATGGCACAACGCAGATTGCAGTGTACCGGCCTTCCAACAACACATGGTATGTTAACGGAGGTCAGCAAACTGTCTTCGGCACAAATGGCGACATTCCCGTGCCGGGGGACTATTCCGGCAGCGGCATAACGCAATTGGCTACCTGGGGGCCTGCGAGCTTTAACTGGAACGTGGACGGAGTGGGGCAAACAAACTGGGGCACGACGGGTGATATTCCCCTGCCGTTGCCTTACGCGATCCGGCAATCGATAGGATATACTCATTAAGCAAGCCTTCCTGCGCCGGGTTCAGAGTCAGAGCCCGGCGCGGGTGAGAACTCACTTCGATTAATATATTTTGTGGAATAGCGAGAAATCGCGGCGAACTGATCCATTCCAGCCGTCCCATCGGGACTAATCCATATTCCAATCGGAACCCGGCGTTGAAACGCCGGGCAAGAGCGGTTTAAAAAATACTGTAGCCATTCGGGAAGAAAAGAAGAGGAAGCGGTCTTTTTGGGTTTTGGCGTCGTTTCAGCTCAGTCACAGGGTTTTCAAACATGCTCCTTCGCTGAAGCCTCGCCAAAACACCAAAAATCCTCGCTCCGAACGGCCACATTATTTTTTAAAACGCTCTA
>DATAST010000042.1:0-2237 GCA_036269115.1 Verrucomicrobiia bacterium
CGACTGATGTCGGCGACTACGGAGGTTAAAGGGAAACATCGAACATCGAACATCCAATGCCGAACATCGAATGATGGTGTGTGGGGAGTGAGGGAGGCCGGGGTTGCAGCATTGTGCTTTTTGTCATTCGCCTTTCACGGGGGCGAATGCCAAAAAGTGGATTCAATTGATCGTTACCCAGGGTAGCCCCGCTTCGCGAGGCAACCCTGGGCTGCTATGGGGATTGTCAAGCGAGCAAGGGTTTCAGTTCATTTTTTCTTTCATTTTAAAAGCGGTTTTTGTCTTTCCGGTTTAGTTGCGTTTCCTCTTCTTTGGCAGCTTGTTTTCTTGCGCTGCTCCAGTCTGCTATCCGCACGCGAAGGGTCTCGGTGCCATATGACGATTCAAAGTCAGTGAAGAGGAACGAGGCGCGCCCAATCTAATTTCGGGGTTCAGCAAGCTGACCCAAGCCCGGGGCCGGGCGCGCGCCGCTCCAAAAGTGTTTTTAGTTTTGCATCGGATGGTTTATTTGAGTCCCAGTTTGGCCGCCGTGCTCCGGGCCGTGTTGATGCGCCACAGATCGATCGCCAGGCGCCGCCCCACGGCCACGATCGCTTTCTTTTTCGCGGCTCCGGTGGCCTTCGGATTGATCAGCACCAGCTTCCACTTCTTTAACGGTGGGTATTCGGGTTGAAAGCGCACACAGCGCCAGGCCAGTTCAATCAAGGCGGTGCGGATGCGCCGGTTGCCGTGCTTGGTGATGGGGCCGCTGCGGGTTTTGTTTCCGCTGGCATGCACGCCCGGACACATGCCGGTAAGACTGGCCACCTGCCGGCGGTTCTTAAAGCGGCTCCAGTCCAGTATTTCCCGTTCCAAGATCTGGCTGGTCATTGCGCCCACGCCATGGGGTTGCACAGTGGCGGCACTTTCCAGCCGGGTCGTGGCCGCGCTCAGTTGAGTTTGCACCGCCTCCAGGAGGTCGTGAATGATCGTGAGCAGTTCTCGCAATGGCGCCGACACCTGCGTTTGCACTTTGACCCACTGCGCCTTCTGCCACCAACGTCCCTTGATCCGCACTCCATTGAAGAGCAGCAGGCTTCGCCCCTGGGCCTCAAAACGCAGCCGGTGCGCCAACAGTTGCTCGCGCTGGCGGCTTTGGCTGCGGGCCAGCTCTTGTTCCGGCGTGGGCACACGAATAACGGCCAGCTCCTTTTTGTTGCCGTCGACGTAACGACTCAGTCGTTGGACCATGGCCAGGGCGTCGGTTTTATCGGTCTTAACCCCTTATGAAGTTCATCCCAGTTCTGCGGGCGAATCACCAGGTTGTGGAGGCCCATCGCTTCAAGTTGCCGATGCAAGCCGTAGCCCAAAGGGCCGGCCTCATAGCAGCTGTGGACTTCTTCAGCCAGCTCGAGTTGTTTTTTGGCCCAAAGAATAAATCCTTCGGGAGAAAACTTTTGGGCCGGTTGCGGCGTGGCGTGATCCACCTGGCGGACCACCCGATAACTGTCGGCATGAACGTCGATGCCCAGCTTGATGCTCTTGGCTTTGCCCAGAGTTTGTGTTTGATTTGTTTCGTGGGTATTGGTGTTGGTTTTATTTATCATACGAACCTTGGTGTAGCGCGATTTCGCTCACCCGCCAATACCCATGCCATCTAAATGATGGAACCCCGTTTGGGGTTCTAAGAATGGGGCTGACTGACGCCGGCGGCCATTTCCGGAAAATGGCTTCTTTCCGTGAACCGGACGGGTCAGCGGAATGATTTGTCAGGGGAATGGAATTCATTCCTTTGAAAATCATTCCTCCGAGAAATCCTTTTTGTTCATGGCGAGTGAGCAGTTCAAAATGGAACTGGGGACTACAGAGCAAAGCGGTTTCGTTTTTGTTGAGATGCGTTATCAATGCAGTTTGATACAACTCCTTCAGAGTTGATGATTGTTTTGGGTTATTACCCAGGGTAGTCCCGCTGCGCGGTACAACCCTGGGCTAAATGATTGAATCCCTTTGGGATTCTAAAATGGTGCGCCAAGCGGCACTTTGACTGTGCGTCCCCAACGGCAAGGCTTCTACGAAGTGGAACGGTTTCGCCTTTGTGGCGAGTGGAAAGCCGATTAATCGTTTTGCGTGATGGTCCACATGCCCTTCGGCGCGTTCGTGGTGCCGCTGCCGACGGTGTCTTCAATTTTCAGGACTTCCACGTGGTTGTCATGAAAGAGGTAGTTGAAGCGTTTGCTGTGAAGGCCATAAACCGCGCC
>DATAST010000043.1:0-36445 GCA_036269115.1 Verrucomicrobiia bacterium
GACGTATTCCCGCAGCAAGGCAATGTCATCTGATTCGTGCATTCCTGTAAGTAAATGCCACTGATCCACGAAAGGTAACAAATATTGCGAGATGCGCCAAGACATCCAGGGAGGATGAGACAGTTCGCTTGATTGGTAAGCAACCGCGACGCAACCTGTTGCCTGTAACGACCGGACCGCGACAAACCAAACTCACGGTCGATTCCGAAAACCGCTTGCTCGCTTAACCGCCTCTTAACGCCAATACGGCTGGGGCCGAAAATCGAGAAGTTCTTTCAATAGCGGCGTCATCGTTTTCGCTCGCAGATGAATTTCCTCCGCAAACGATCCGGGCTCGCAAAAATTTTTCAGGGAATCTTTGCATTGCTTGCTCGAAAGCGAAACCGATTTGACCGGTTGTTGTCGCCTGTTCTTATTTATTGCTTTTGCCATAACACGCTCCAAACGTTCTTCCGGAAGTCCCTCACCACCCTACTTTTGAATATAAGCGTCTTTTGCGCGAACGCAACCCCCTGGCAAAGCTGCTTAATTTGGACAATATTTGGCAGGGAAGAAGTGCCGGTCCGCCAGGTACCCATCGCAGTTTTTAGGTGAATGAAAACACCGCCGACGGCTGGACCCTTGATTGTAAGGCGAGATTCAGCGCGCCGCTGGCAAGGAAATGATAAAAGTCGCCCCTTTGCCCGTTTCGCTGTGCGCTTCGATCTGGCCATGGTGTTCGAGGACAACTCGTTGCGAAATGGCCAGCCCCAGGCCGGTCCCATTTCTTTTAGTTGTAAAAAACGGCTCGAAAATCCGCTCCAAATTTTCTTTCTTGATCCCAACGCCTGTGTCTGTGACGTGTATTTTCACGCACGGTCCATCCCGTTGATCCCTGACGACGAGGTTTGTGGATACCGTCAATACACCGTTCGCGGTCATGGCCTCAACCGCGTTCAAAAGCAAATTCATGACGACCTGCTGCAATTGCGCCTCATCGCCGTTAACCATCCCGGGCGTGGCCTGGTAGTCACGCGTCACCGAAATCATTTTTTCGTCAATCTGGTGCTGTAACAGCCTGAGCGAGGTTTCCAGCACGTCCTGCACTCGTACTGGCGAAAATACCGCCGGTTTCGGCACCGCAAACCGGAGCATCTGGCTCACCATCGAATCGATTCGCTTGAGTTCGCGCTCCACAGTCACCGCCAATTCCCGATCATCACTGCGCTCCAACATCAATTCAATAAAGGTCCGAATCGGAACCAGCCCGTTTTTGATTTCGTGCGCGATGCCCGCGGACAATGTGCCCAGGTTGGCAAGACGATCCAGGCGCTGCAGGTTCGCATCCGAAATCGCGCTGGAATGCCGGGCGGCGGACGCGGCCTCTTCCTGCCTTTGAACTGATACCATAGCTTTCCTGACCATCGTTCCATTGAAAATAAGTCGCATTTTTCATCCGGACAAATGAAAAAAACGATTTACGCGATATTTTTAAAGAAATAGGCTTGAATAAACACAGTTGATATGACGAACTGGTATCGTCCCTCATATTAGACATGCTATTAGCTCGTTATGGATAAAAAATTTGATACGATTGAAGCAGTGGTGGCCGACATCCGCAAAGGCCGGACAGTCATCGTCGTGGACGACGCCGACCGCGAAAACGAAGGCGACCTCATCCTGGCCGCCCAGCACGTGACCCCCGAGGCGGTCAATTTTATGGCCAGGCACGGCCGCGGATTGATTTGCGTCCCAACCACTTCTGAACGTCTCCAGCAATTGGGCATAGAGCGCATGGTCCGCCAGAACCGTGAAAGCTTTCGCACGGATTTCCAGGTGAGCGTGGATGCCACTCGCGGCATTTCCACCGGCATCTCCGCCGCGGATCGCGCCGAAACCATTCGGATCATGGCCGACCCCACTGCCGTGCCTGAGGACCTGGTCCAGCCGGGCCACGTTTTCCCGCTTCGCGCCCGCCCGGGCGGAGTCCTGCAGCGCGCCGGCCACACTGAAGCCGCGGTGGATCTGGCCGAAATCGCCGGCTGCCGCCCCATCGGCATTCTCTGTGAAATCCTAAATGACGACGGCACCATGGCCCGTTTGCCGCAATTGTTCAAATTCGCGAAAAAGCACAAATTAAAAATCTGCACGATTGAGGACCTGATCCATTTCCGCCGCACCCGTGAAAAGCTCGTAGAGCGCGTTGAAACCGTGAACATGCCCACGGAATTCGGAGAATTCGAATTGCACTTGTATCGTTCAAAGGTGGATGGCCAGAATCACGTGGCCCTCGTGCGCGGAAATGTTGCCGGTAAAAAAAATGTCCTGGTTCGTGTCCATAGCGAATGCCTTACCGGTGATGTCTTTGGCTCATGCCGGTGTGATTGCGGCCCGCAATTGCATCAGGCGATGCGCCAGGTCTCGGAAGCCGGCCTGGGTGTGATTGTTTACATGCGCCAGGAAGGGCGTGGCATCGGCCTGGCCGCCAAAATTAGAGCTTACAAATTGCAACAGCAGGGTTACGACACCGTCGAGGCCAACCAAAAACTTGGTTACGGGACGGACCTGCGCGAATACGGACTTGGCGCCCAAATCCTCGTTGACCTGGGGTTGAAAACAATTCGCCTGCTGACCAACAATCCCAAAAAGGTAGTGGGCCTGGAAGGCTACGGTCTGAAAATCACTGAACAAGTGCCCATCCGTGTCAAACCCAATCCCCACAATGCCCGTTACCTGAAGGCCAAGCGTGAAAAAATGGGGCATCTGCTTTAGAACGAAATTGCGCATCGGATTTTTGAACCGCTGCAATCTTTAGATATACCAAATAGTCTGGCGATTATTCTCCCTCTCCTTGCGGGAGAGGGCAGGGGTGACGGCAATGCCCTGCCGGTTCGTCGGGTGGGCGTCCACCGTACCCGCCCGCTTGAAGCATTTTCATCTTTTTGCCTAATTTTCGCCACGTTCACGCCAGGGCTGTTTAATATTTTTAATTTTCCCGCGTTTTTTATTTGCCCGCAATTCGCGGCGACTTTAGTGTCACTGTCCGACGGCTATTGAAACCGTTGGAATTGAAAAATGAGTATGAAACAACCGCTTTCAAGCGCTGAGTTGGATAAATTGGTTGCAGGATTGAAGAAATTGTCACGCAATCTCTGGTGGACCTGGGACCAGGAGGCGCAGGACCTCTTTCAACAGCTTTCACCACGCGCATGGCAAAATCTTTATCACAATGCCGCCGCCGTTTTGCGTGAAGTGTCTGAATATGAACTGCGCGTTCATTTGCAGGACGCGGATTTTGAGCGGAGTGCCCGTGCCGTGCTCCGCGATTTTGAGACCTATTTGACCCAGCAAAATACCTGGGGCCATGCCAATGCCCCTGAATTGCTCAAAACCCCCGTCGCCTATTTCTCAGCCGAATTCGGATTCCACGAATCTCTGCCCATTTCCGCGGGCGGCCTCGGGATTTTGGCCGGGGACCATGCCAAATCAGCCAGCGACCTCGGCCTGGGTTTCGTCGGCATCAGCTTGTTCTACCGGGAAGGTTATTTTCAGCAGACCATCGATTCCAATAATTGGCAGACGGAATTTTACAATTTAATCCATCCTGAAAATGCCCCGTTGGAGCCGGTGCTTGATGAGAAGGGCCAGCCGATTGTTTGCGAAGTCGAAGTGGACCTGAACCGCGTCTTTTTCAAGGCATGGCGCGTCAACGTGGGCCGCGTGCCGGTGTATTTGCTGGATGCCGATCATCCGGACAATCCCCAGCATTTTCGCGACCTGACGGCGCGCGTCTACGGCGGCGACGGCACTATGCGCGTGATGCAGGAGATTCTCCTGGGCATCGGCGGTGTCCGGTTGCTTCGAAGGCTGGGCGTCAAGCCTTCCGTTTTCCACATGAACGAAGGGCACGCCGCATTTCTGACACTCGAATTGGTTCGCGAAAAAATGGACGCCGGGAAGAGTTTCAACGATGCCTGCGCCGCCACCAAGGCCGAGTGTATTTTCACCACGCACACGCCGGTCGAGGCCGGGCACGACCGTTTCAGCCAGGGGCTTATGGACTACGCCCTCCAGCTCTACCGTCAAAAAATTTCCGTGCCATTTGAAAATATCCTGGGTCTTGGCCGCGTGAATCCTCAAAACGCGCAAGAATCATTTTGCATGACCGTCCTGGCGTTAAAACTTTCGCGTGCCGCCAACGGCGTGAGCGAACTACACGGCCAGGTCAGCCGCCATATGTGGCAGCCGCTCTATCCGGACACACCCATTGACAAAGTCCCCATCGGCCACATCACCAACGGTGTTCATTTGCTCGGCTGGATGAAAGGCTCCGTCCGAAAATTTTGGCGGGACAAATTGTGCAACGAACAGGATGAGGCTACTCGCATGTGGCACGAAAAATTTGGACGCGATTGGGCCATGGCCATCAATTCACGGGAATTCTGGGAAAAAATGGCCGATCCCTCCTTCGTTTCGGATGAGGAACTGTGGGCCCTGCGCTACAGCCAGCGCCGCGAGATGATTGAATTCGTCCGTCGCCGCTCGCTGTACATGACCACCCGGGTTTCCGCCGGCGATTTCATCCGCTTCGATCATTTGCTCAATCCGGACGCGCTGACCATTGGCTTCGCCCGCCGTTTCGCCACATACAAACGCGCGCCCCTGGTCTTTCAGCAGTTTGATAATATCATCAAGCTTTGCAAAGAAACTGAGCGTCCCATCCAGTTTGTCTTCGCTGGCAAAGCGCACCCGCGCGATGATGAGGGGAAACGCTTCATCCAGCAAATCATCCACCTGAGCAAGCACAGCGCCTTGTCCGATCATCTCGTATTCGTGGAGAATTACGACGTCCACGTCGCGCGCCAAATGGTCAGTGGTTGTGACGTTTGGCTGAATAATCCTCGCCGTCCGCTCGAAGCCAGCGGTACCAGCGGCATGAAAGCCGGCTGTCACGGCTGCCTCAACTTCAGCATCCTCGACGGCTGGTGGCGCGAGGGTTACGACGGCACAAACGGTTTTGCCATCGGCGACGATACACAGCCGGACAATGTTGCCGAACAGGACCGCCTCGACAGCGCAAACCTGTACAAAAACCTGACCGAACAGGTTATCCCGCTATTCTTTGATCGTGACGCCAATGGCATTCCCCGCAAATGGATCCAACGAATCCGCCGGGCCATGGCAACGCTCGTCTCCCGATTCACCACCGACCGCATGGTCAAGGAATATACCCGCAGATATTATCTGCCAAAGTGACTTTAGGAATCATTCTCATCGTCAAAATCGTGTCAGCTGAATCAAAACCGCATCAATGGTCATGATCGTTCGCCGTACCCTATCATCGGCCACCAATTCTCCCTCTCCCAGCGGGAGAGGGCAGGGGTGAGGGAGAGTCTTTCGGACGCAGATATTCGCCCCCCGGTTCACGGAAAGGGAGAGTCATTCGGATGAGTGCAGTGGAGGATTCATTGAGAAAGTACATCCTTATACTTGACGCACCACGTAACAGGCGCCACGCTCGGTCGGTATTTTTCCTCTAGCCAAGCCGTAGCAATCCCTCCAAAATTACGACCTTTATCAATGACCTATTTGCAAAAACTCGCCGCCGACACCGCCAATCTCTTCGCCAAAACTTTCGGACGCCCCGCGCGCTGGATCGTCGCTGCCCCGGGCCGCGTCAACGTCATTGGCGAGCACACCGATTACAACGATGGTTTTGTTTTGCCAACCGCTATTGAACGTTACGCCGTCATGGCAGCTGATAAGGCGGCCGATGGCAAAAAGGTGATTGAAATTCGAGACGCGTCCGGCGCTGAAACCGCATTCGTTGATACGTCGATCCCCATCAAGCCCGGCAAGCCAAAATGGTCAAACTATCCTCGTGGTGTCATCGGCGGCATGATCGAGCGCGGAATGAATCCGGGTGGCCTGGACATTTTGCTCAATTCAACCGTTCCGCTGGGTGGCGGCCTTTCCAGCAGCGCCTCGCTCGAGGTTTGCACGGCGACGTTGATCGAAGCTGTCACCGGCAGAACCCTTGTTCCAGTTGAAAAAGCCCTGCTGGCGCAGAAGGCTGAACACGAATTCGCTGGCGTGCCTTGCGGCATTATGGACCAGTTTATTTCGGTGATGGGCAGGCAAAATAACCTGCTTCTGCTGGATTGCCGCACACGCGAAACGCAACTGGTCCCGATGAATGACCCGGCCGTTTCACTGCTCATTACTAATACGAACGTGAAACACGAACTCGCCAACGGCGAGTACGCGCAGCGCCGCGCGCAATGCGAATCCGCCGCGCGGACGCTCGGGATCGCCTCATTGCGCGACGCCACCCCGGATGCCCTGGCGAATGCGAAGGGAAAGATGGACGACGTTGTTTTCCGCCGCGCGCGTCACGTCATCGGCGAGATCGAACGTACTGTTCACGCCGCTGAAGCCGTCCGGGCGGCAAATTGGCCCGCCGTAGGCCAGTTAATGTATGCCAGCCACGCCTCATTGCGTGACGATTACGAAGTCAGCTGCAAGGAACTCGACACAGTTGTCGAAATTGCAGATGCCATCGGTGCTAAAGGCGGCGTTTTTGGCTGCCGAATGACCGGCGGCGGCTTTGGCGGATGCGCCGTGGCCCTGGTGAAAACGGAACTGATCGAATCCATTTCGGAAAAAATCCGCGCGGAGTACAAAAAGAAAACCGGAATCGAAGCCACGATTTTCACCACGCGTCCCGCCGCGGGCGCGACCGTCCTGAAGGGGTAACCCTCAAAAACGTGGGTCTGTTTGGTGTCCACGCTTTAGCGTGTTCCGAAACAGGCGCGCAGTTACTGGGCCGACATCGACCGCCGGCCTCGATTTAATCCCCCAGACACGTGCCCACCCTCCGGGCAGCTTCCACCCACGGATGATTCGGTGGAACGATTTTACGCTTGCCTGCGACTTTTTCCAGGGGCACAGGCTCGGTGCCGTCGCCACGCGCGGCCACCATCACGCCAAAAACATTCTCGTGGATCAAATCCGCGCATGCCGCGCCCAACCGCGATGCCAGCAGCCGGTCGGTGGGCGAGGGCGTTCCGCCGCGTTGCACGTAGCCCAGGATCGTCACACGGGATTCAAGGTGCGTTAGTTCTTCGAGTTGTCTCGCCAGCCGCATTGTGTTGCCTGTGTGCCGTTGTTCCAGCGCCGCCAGCTCTACCTTGGCCTCTTTTTTATCGTGGAGGGTTCGTGCCCGTTCACGCTTGTTTTCCACCAGCTTAAATGCCCGAGCGTCGTCCACGCTCATTGCGCCTTCCGCCACAGCCACTATGCTGAAATTCGTCCCTCGCCCGCTCCGGCGTTTAATCGCCTCGGCGATTTTTTCCACATTATACGGAATTTCCGGAATCAGGATCACGTCCGCGCCTCCCGCGATGCCCGCGCCCAGGGTCAACCAACCCGCGCGATGCCCCATCACTTCGGCCACGATAATGCGGTGATGGCTGTGCGCTGTGCTGTGCAGCCGGTCAATCGCCTCCGTCGCAATGTCCAGCGCCGTCGCAAATCCAAAGGTCGAATCGGTCAGCGCCACGTCATTATCAATCGTTTTGGGCAATGTGATGATATTCAACCCGGCGTCGGAAAGGTGCAGGGCGCTCTTTTGCGTCCCGCCGCCGCCCAGGCAAACAAGGGCGTCCAGGTCCAGTTTCTTGTAATTCTCCTTGATCGTCTGCGTCATGTCCCGCGTGCGGCCGTCCACCAGCATCCGGTGTGGTTTGTCGCGGCTTGTGCCGAGAATCGTTCCGCCCACGGTGAGGATCCCCGCCAGTGTGGATTTATCGAGCCTCAATCGCCGGTCTTCCACCACGCCCCGGAACCCGTCCCGAAAGCCGATGATATCCATCCCGTAGTATCCCATCGCGGTTTTGCCCACGCCACGGATAGCTGCGTTCAAACCCGGGCTGTCTCCGCCCGCGGTTAATATTCCAATGCGTTTTGATTTGCCCATTGCTGCGCTCTATTTGAATTTCAGAAAATTTTTTTGTCCAGAAGAAGTTTCATCTTTTTTCGACAAATTCATCGAAAAGCCTGCCGCGAATAGTCTTAGATGCGTCTGCCTGTACCATAAAGCAGCTGAATAAAGGCATCAACCTCGCCTTCGTCTGCAACATAGATATAGACTAGGCGATTAAAATGATGAGCCAGGGCGTCCACGGCATTTAGATCGGTTGGGTCCGCCATCGCAATACTCACCTGAGTTGCGAATTGAGAAACCGGGACTACCCGAAATTTACGAACCAAGTCGACAGGAATGCACCGCAATAATTCAGGTGTAAACTGAACGCTCGACAGATTTATGTGTTCTGCGCCAAAGTTTGCTGGCATTTTCAGGCCTCAACTTGCCAATCCGCAGCTTGAATTGCAAATGTTCGCGTAAATCGTAAATCGTAAATTCCGCCGGTTGCTTTTCCTGAGTCCTTGATGTAACATGAGTTGTTGCATTTGAACAAGTGAACATGCTGGCAACTCCTGAAATCATTGACGAAACAAGGCAGCTATCCCGGCTGGAAGAACTTTTGCCGGAATGGCAGGAGATCCCTTTGTATCGCAATTTTCTATCCCCGCCTCCTCCTCGGGGGAACCTTTTAGAAGCCATCCAGACCTTTCCGTTTACTGGCAAGCGTGAGATGCGCGAAGGTTTTCCCTTTTTGCCGCCCGGTCAAAGCCTTGAACGATTGCTCGAACAGCAGGTCGTTGAACTGGAGCACACCTCTGGTACTTCGGAAGAACAGTTGCCCGTTCTATTCCAGCGTGGATGGTGGGACGCCCAGGAAGAGCGCGCCCTGCGGTTGAACCCCTTTTTGGCTCGCATGCTGGACGCGCATCCGGACGCCCGCCGGGCGACCCTTACCACACCCGCTTGCAACGGCCGCGTTTGCTTTTCTGCATGGCGTTCGCGGCAGCATCGCACCTTCGGCAAAACCCTTTATGTCAACCAGGCGAGGATTCCCTTTGTCCTCAAGGACGAAGAGTTGGCCCGCATGGCCGATGAAATCGCCGACTGGGTGCCAAAGTTTCTGGATGTTGACCCCGTTCATGCCGTTTGGTTTGCGCTTTATTGCGAGCGCCAGGGCATTCGCTTTCCTTCGCTCGAATTTATCCTGTGCAGCTACGAATTTGTCAGCGTCGTTCACAAACGGATTCTGGAACGCGTTTTCGGCGTCCCCGTATTCAATCTCTACGGCTCGACTGAAACCGGCCATCTGCTCATGGAAGACGGGCAGGGGAAGATGAAGCCCTGTTACGAAAACGCCTTCCTCGAAGTTGTTCATCCTGACGAGCGGGGCGTCGGCGATCTCATCGTGACGACCCTCACGAACAATTACATGCCGTTGCTGCGCTATCGTATCGGTGACCTCGTGGAGCGCCGCGCGACGCCATATGCCACCAGCTATATCGTCCATGGCCGCGCCCGCGACACCATTCGTGCTGCCTATGGACGCCGCGTCACAACCTGGGACGTGGACCAGTGCTTTGACGGTATCGCCGGCATTGTCCATTATCAGGTCCACCAGGACCAGAACGGCAACTTTCAATTCCGTTACATTCCCGATCGTGAAGGCCCGCGCGAGTTGAAAACAGTCATTGCCAAGCTGGAAGATTTGCTGAAACCGAATTCTCCCATCGCCGTGGAATCCGTGCCCATGCTGCCACCAACTCCGTCCGGCAAATTCAGGCTGACTGCGCAAGCTGTCTAAGCTCTGCCAGGGGCGTTGGTAGGGACGGAATTGCAATGTCGTATAACCCATAATTCTATGAACCGCAGGGACATGCTTATCGCTTTGGGCCTGGTGGCCACTGCGAGCCCATTATTGGCAGCGCCTACACTAACCGATAATGGAACCCCTTCGCCCCGGATTTTTGATGTTAAGAACTTCGGCGCTTCGGGCGACGGCAAAACGCTGGACACCGCAGCCATCAACCAGGCTATCGGCGCCTGTAGTTCCGCTGGCGGTGGCACGGTCTATCTGGCGCCTGGTGTTTATCTGTCCGGGACGGTCGTTTTAAAGAGTAATGTCACCCTCTATCTTGAGGCGGGAGCAACCTTGCTCGGGAGCAAAGACATCCGCGATTTCACCCGGCAGATCCAATCCACAAGATTGAATACCGGAAATTCCACTTTCCCGACGGATTTGAAGGATGCCGGCCCATTTCACCTTATTTTTGCGCGTGATGCGGAAAACATAGGACTCGCCGGGCCCGGAAAAATTGACGGACAGGGAACGGCGTTTTGGGTGCCGAGCGGCCGGGCTCATCCGCCGGCCGAAGAGGCCTGGCGCGACGTTATTGCTTTCGATTGGAAACCGCATCAGCCGCGTCCTTCGCCCATGCTGGAGTTTTACAACTGCAAAAATCTGCGCATCGCAGACCTCCGCATTGAAAACGCGGCGGGTTGGACGATGCGCCCGATAAATTGCGACAATGTTTTTATTCGTGGTATCACGGTCAAGAATCCTGTTTATGGCCCGAATACAGACGGCATGGATTTGACCTGTTGCCATAACGTTTTTGTTTCCGACTGCCTCATCGATACCGGCGACGATGCCATTTGCCTCAAAAGTGAAAATCCTTACGGAGGTGAATTGCGGGTTTCCAAAAATATCACGATCACAAACTGCGTCTTAAGCTGTTGTTGCAACGGATTCAAATTTGGGACCGCGACCCACGGCGGATTTGAGAACGTCACGTTCTCAAATTCAGTCATTTTCAATGATGACGTCCCGCTAAATTCGCGCGTGATTTCAGGAATCGCCCTGGAGATGGTGGACGGCGGCTGGATCGATGGAGTTTTAATTTCCAATATCCGCATGCAGCGTGTGCGAACGCCGATCTTTATTCGCCGCGGGAACCGCAAACCCAGGCCCGATGGCACGCCGGGCACACTTCGCAGTGTGACGATCGAAAATATTCACGCGACCAATGCCATCTCTACCAGTTCCATTACGGGCATCGAAGGCTTTGACGTCGAAGATGTGACATTGTCGAATATTCGCATCGATACGGGTGAAAATGGCAAGGCGGAGTGGGTCAACCGCAAAATTCCGGAAGTCGCCAATTCCTATCCCGAAGCCCGCAACTTTGGCCGGCTCCCGTCGTACGGCTTCTATTGCCGTCACGTATCCGGCCTGCGTCTGAGAAATGTTGAATTTAAAACAGGCGCTCTCGAAGCGCGGCCTGCAATTATTTGTGACGACGTGAAGAACGTTGATTTGGATTCGATCCGCGGCGCCCCGATTTCGAGTGCTGAGCCGGTCATTAAATTGATTCAAACAAAACAGGCATTTATCCGTGGTTGTTCCGCTCCCGCCGGGACAAAGACATTTCTCGAAGTCCAGGGCAGCGAAACCGAATCCGTCGTTTTAAATGGAAACAACCTTCTCGCGGCGGAGCAGGGGACCCAATCGGGTGCGGATGTTCCGAAATCCGCCGTCACAGCTTCGGGAAATGTCGCCAAATCTTGACGAATACTGTCGGAATCAGTTTTTTCGGCGTTGAAGGAAAAATTGCAAAATCTTGATCCCGGTCACCAGCGGGTTTGCAAATAGGCAAACCATCAACATCATTCCAAACGGATCATGTGCCACCGGAGTCTTAATGCCCGCTTGCATTTTCAACTTGGCCCAGGCGGGCAAAATCACGGCGTACAAAAACATTAAAATCAATGTCCGCAGCACAACCCGTGGGTACTCATTCGCCGGACGAATGAATTCGACGCACGCCTTGGCCAAAATCGCCAGCGCCGAAGCCATCGCTAATAGCATAAAGACACCGTGATATGGCATCACGAAAGGTGAAAAGCTCAGCAGTGCCAGCAACAGACCGGCGATTAATAGCGCAGTCGGGAGGTTTTTTCCGTTCAGGTATTTCATAATGTTCCTTTCGATTTTATTGATTTGTTCTATGAGACAGGTTTTTCCAAAGTCCGGCAGCGTCCGCAGCCATAGTCTTAACAACCCGGCATAACGCCCATGCTTCCAGGCGTCCCGACATTGGTCACGAAAAAGCTGCGCCATTGGCTCCCCGAATTCCCGCCGGTGCGATGCCGGATACAGGCGCAGCATCTTCCGGTAAATCCGATCCGAAATTGCCGCGATCTTTGGCAATGGCTGCATTGGCTTCATAGAGCGCCCTCCAGGCCAACCTTGCGGGCCACTTTGATGGCCTTTGAATATCGCGACACCTCCGCGTTTAGCACGCGCCGGCCAAACCCCGTGATCCGATAATATCGCCGTCGCTCATCATCCAGGTCCGGGTCCGGCCGCTCGTCCGATTCCTCAATCAGCTTTGCTTTGAGGAGCCGTTTGATGGTCCCATACAGCGTTCCGGGCCCCATTTTGACCCGCCCCTCCGTTGTCGCCGCGACTTCCTGCATGATCGAGTAACCATGGCGCTCCTCCTGTGCTAACGCCAAAAGCACGTGGAAAACTGCCGGCGTCAGCGGCAACAACTCTTCAGGCGATGTGGGCTCAGTCAACATTATATCTCAAATGGATATATCCATTACGGATATATTAGGCGCTGTTGTAATCTTTGTCAACAGGGATTTGAGAAAAAATGAAAAAATCTTTGCCTATGGTTGGACTGCCGGATTGAGCGTGATTCGGCCCCGCGAATTTGACTTGACTTCTAGTGAATCTATCCGCTACACTTCGCGAAATCGGAAGTGGATAGCTGTTCAACCCTATACGACTATCGCCAAAATCAACCATAGAGAGCCTATACCTGCGCATCGCTGGTTCAAACGCTTTCCCAGACAGATCGTAAGCTCAGAAACTCAAAATCCTTCAATATGCCCCGTTTAAAAACTGCCCTGCTTCTTGTCGTTTCGTTAACCGTTCTATTTTGTCTGCCGTCGGCTTTTGCTCGAACGATCACGTTGAACCTGAATTTTGCCAAACTTCACTATTCCGCCCTCGATCCATATTACGCGGGAAGCACCTATTATACGGTTCAGGTGCTGGTATCGTCGGATCAACAGCCATTGACTTACGATGAAGTCGATTCCCCGGCGCCCTACACTTCAGGGACGGAAACAGGCTACAGCGACTCCTATTTTGGAGATATGGGATCGCTGGTCAGCGCTGTGACCAACGGATTATGGACTCTGACGGTGAACAAAGGCGATCCATCGCAGCAACAATATACTTTCACGGTTTCAGTGACCGGCCTGACCAACGAGAGTTTTCCAACTCTTCAAATAACGACACCACCCGATGACAGCAGCAGGATATCCACGAACACCGCCTTTGCATGGTCAGGCCCTGCCTCCTGGGAGGAGGTCGATTTGTTGGATCGCAGTCCGGACTATTCGTTCTATGCTCCGGAATCATTTGCGCCGCCCCTTTCCAATTGGGATAACCCGCCCTCTGTGCCGCTGGGGACGAATGTATTTGAGGTGACTTATCTCACCAACGCCGCGCCCTGGGTCAGGATTTCGACGCCGGTAAACAGCCAGTCTCAGCCCATTTCGGGCTGGACGGCCGGTGCAAAGCTGTCTGATTTTGCGCAATCAATGTTTGTTACCAGCACAAATCCGGCCGTTATCGGGACCGGCCACGCCTTGTTTGCCCATTACACCTTTACGAACGACGCGAACACATCCCACCTGGGTGATGATTCCTCTCCATCAAACAACTACCTGGACAGCTACAGTTATTGGGGCCCCGTCCATACTGCCAGCGCCAATGCCGTTGTTGGCGGGAGTGCTGTGCAGTTCTATGGCACAAGCTGCATGAGTCCGGACGGGGACATCCAGGCTAATTATGATAGTTTGCTGGCGGGAAGCTTCACTTTTTCGGGATGGATAAATACGACCAACTCCATTGGCAATGATTCCGCGGATGCAATTTCCGGCGCATCTATTTTCTGGGCCTATGACGATCATAATGGCACCAATGATGCCATTCCGCTTGCCGTGACCGGTCGCAAGGCCGCTTTCAGTGTCAGGGATCATCTCGGCAATACGACCACCGTTCACTCAACCAGCGTTGTAAATGACGGTGTTTATCACCTCTTCACGGTTACCCGCGATCAAAATACCGGCGTAATGTCTCTGTATATTGATGGAAAGCTCCAATCCGCCGCCGTGGGCACGATTGATCCTCTCAACGGAAATGATTATTTCCTGTCGGTCGGTGGTACCACATTGTCCAGCTATACCGGTTTGTTGGACGACCTGCAGGTTTATGCGGGGGCCCTCTCTGCGGGCGAAGTGGCGCAGCTTTACATCAGTCCAGGCAACACAATCCCCGATGAACCGCCGGCCCCGTCCGGCGGCCTGGCAGCGCATTTTGATTTCGACGAAAATGCCGCGGTTGCGCCGGATGTTTCCGACAATGGGAACAATATGGTGCTGGCTGGAAATTTCGGTGGAAATGGACCCGTCATCAGTACAAACGCCGTCGCAGGTCCTGGCTCAGTCTGTTTCGATGGCAGCAGCTTTTTGACTGCTTCGACCAACCTGTTGACGACCCTGTCAGGTGATTTCAGCATCTCGCTGTGGCTCAATACCACACAGAGTATCGACTACGCCGGCGACAACGCCTATAACGGGGCAGGGATAATCTCCGCATATGTTCCAAGTCAACCCACAAATGACCTCGTGCCTATTGCATTGACAGGCGGTCAGGTCGCTTTTGGTACCGGCGATGCGCAATATGAATATGATGACACGCTGACTTCCATCGCCAGTGTTAACGACGGATTATGGCATCACGTCGTGGTTTGCCGGAACCAGGGCACTGGGGAAAAAGAAATTTATGTCGATGGTCAACTCGACAACACGGACTCCGACACAACAGCATTGCTGAACGCTCCGCAATTGCTCACCGTTGGAGCCATCGCTGACGCCAGCAATCCCGACCCTTCAAGTCCGCAAGACACTGGCTACAATGGTTACCAGGGCCGGATCGATGACCTCCAAATTTACAACCGCGTCCTCGGTTCCAATGAAGTCGCCTTTTTGTATTCCAATCCGGGTATCACCGTCGGAGGAACGGTAATTACGCTTTCTTCAACGCCTCCGCCGACCCCGGCCTTGCTTACTGGGCTTGGAACGTCGGCAGGAAATATCCAATTTTCATTCCAAACATTATCGGGCCATTCGCACACGATTCAATCGACGACAAACCTGCTTACCGATTCGTGGATCAATCTGACCAACTTCGCCGGCGATGGAACAATGAAACAATTCATTTTCCCAACGACCAATTCAGTCGGACAGTTTTTCCGCGTGGAAACGCAATGAGGTTCATATAAGCTGCGCAATCGGCTCCCCGAATTCGTGGGCGCAACCTGGGTAGGGCGGAAGTGCCCTTCCGCCTGGCACGCATCGCAAGATGCGCGCCAGTCTTTAAGGTGAGTGCCCAAAGCAGGATCCAACCATCTTTCTTTAACCCTTGAATATTTCGTTGGGAGCAGGGAAAATCTCAAAACAGGTTTGGATATGCAAAATTGGTTTTGGAAAAGGTTTCACCTCGGTGCCTCGATTCCTCCGATTATCAGCCGTTGCCTCTCAGCAGCGGTAATGATTGCCCTTGCCCTCTTCGCCACAGGGTGCCAAACGTATCAGCAAAAGAACCGGGTCATCTTCTACTGGCGTAATGGCAACCTTGACAGGGCTGAAGCTGAAGCTGAAAAGCAGGCCGACAGACATGCGCGCGACAAAGACGCCATCATCTGGCGTCTTGAAGAAGGTGCCGTGTTGCGGGGATTGGGCAGATTCCAGGACAGCAACCATGCCTTCGACCTGGCGCAGGACAAGATGGACGATTACGAGCAAAAAGCCAAAGTCAGCATCAGTCGCGAAACCGGCGCACTGCTCTCCAACCAGGCCAACCTTCCGTACGAAGGCCGCGCTTATGACGGCATCATGCTGAATACGTACGAGGCCTTGAATTATTTGGAGCTTGGCGAGCCTGAAAAAGCGCGCCCCGAACTCATCCGCGCCTACCAGCGTCAACAGGACGCTGTCGAGGACAACCAGCGGCGTATTGAAAAAGCGCAGCAGGAAACGGATGCCAGCAAGGACAAAGCCTACATCGACCGTTCGGAACAGGATTCTACCTTTCAAGCCGCGGTCCAAAAATCTCTGCCGGTCATCAATAACGAAAGCGCCTATGCCAATTACGTAAACCCTTTCACCGTCTACCTGGATGGTTTGTTCTTTCTGGCCGACGCCACCGGCGCGTCCGATTTGGAGCGCGCTCACAAGTCGTTCGAGCGCGTAATGGATTTTGACGGAGCTGACGAATACCTCAAGCATTCCGTCGCGTTGGCCGATGACCGAATGAGCGGCAAACCTCTTTCCCCGACTACGTTTGTCATCTTTGAAACCGGTTGCGCGCCCGTTCGTGACCAAATCCGGATTGATATTCCTGTCTTTGGCCCCAACCTTTACTATGTTGGCGCTGCGTTTCCTGTCCTCAGGGTTCAAGATTACCCCCAGCCAGGTCTCACGGTAGTTGCCAATGGCGTTTCCTATCCAACCCGCACCATCGCCAGCATGGACAGTATTATCGCCCTCGATTTCAAAAATGAACTGCCCGTCGTCATTGCCAAAACCGTTGCCTCCGCGGTGACAAAAGCCGTTGGCGCTACCATTTTAACCCAGGCCGCCGCGAATCAGGACCCTATTGCCGGGCTTCTCACATCATTCGCCACCACCGCCTATCAAATATCCGTCAATATTGCCGATACCCGAACCTGGACGACTTTGCCCAGGGAATTCCAAATCGCATGCTTCCCAACCCCGCCGGATCACAAAGTCGAAGTCTGTACGCCAACCGGCACAAGGACCGTAATTCCACTCTCCCAGCCAACTAATCCCTCGAATCCTTCGTCATTGAACGCTGATAATTGCTTGAATGTCGTTTATGTTAAATCTATCAGTGTGGGTACGCCGTTGCGGATAACTGAGTTTATACTGAAATGAAAATTAATACCTTAATTCCTATTGTTACCCTGGCCGCTGCCGTTGCCGGTTGCAGCAGCCCTGGTGCTCACTACGTCCAAACTGGTGGCCAGGAAGACGTCGTGAACGTCAATGAAATCAATATTCAGGATTTTATCTCCGCCGCTGATGCTGCCACCGCAGACCTGCTCTCATCTGGCGTGCTCAACCGCGTGCAGCCACCTCCCGCCGTTTTGGCCATCAGCCGCATGGTCAACAATACCAGCCGGCAGATTGACACCGATCTTTTGGTCAAAAGAATCCGCGTCGCGCTTCTCCACAGCGGCAAAGCTGTAACCACCACCACGTATGGCGCTGGCGGCCCCGAGGACCCGCTCGCTGCGCAAATGCAGGGTGAATCTAGCCGCGCGCCGGACTTCACTCTCTCGGGCAAAATTATCGAGACGTTCGCCCGGGCCGGTAACATCCGCCAGGCCACCTACAGTTTTCAACTTTCTCTGACCGACCGCCAGGGCCTGGCCGTTTGGGAGGGGGAAAAAGACATCACCAAACAAGGCGCCCACTCGACCGTCGGATTTTGATATTGAGGTAGTGCTCTAATTGCTCGGAGTCGGAAATTGGATATTGGATGTTGGATATTCCCTGGTGCTTGGGGTTTGGAGTTTGGAGTTTTTTCTGGCCCATCTTCTCATCCTCTTATATTGGGTGTTGGACGTTCGATGTTTCGCGAAATTCCGAAAACTTTTCTTGCCCCTCACCGCCGCTTGTGAAATAATTCACAATCTATGGCGCACGTGAAATTACATATTCCGGGTCCGGTTGAGGTCAGTGAAAAAACCTTCAAGGCTCTCTGTTCGCCCATGATCGGCCACAGAGGCCAGGGATTCAAGGATCTCTACGCGAAAATCCAACCGCAACTGCAACAACTGCTTTCCACCAAACAATTGGTGTACCTAAGCACCTCCTCCGCGTGGGGTGTCATGGAGGGCGCCATCCGAAACGTCGTTTCCAAAAAGGTTTTGAACTGCATGTGCGGCGCGTTTTCGGATAAGTGGTTCGACGTGTCCAAAAAATGCGGCAAACAGGCCGATGCGCTCCAGGTGAACTGGGGTTCACCCATCCGCGCCGAAGCCATTGATAAAAAACTCGCCACGGGCGAGTTCGATGCCCTGACGATCATTCATAATGAAACCTCCACCGGCGTCATGAGCCCGCTGGACGAAATCGCCGCGCTCAAGAAAAAATATCCCGATGTCATGTTTATCGTGGACGCCGTCAGTTCCATGACGGCGGTGCCGCTAAAATTTGACGAGATGGGCATCGACGTGTTGCTCGCCGGAACGCAGAAGGCCTTTGCCTTGCCGCCCGGCATAGCCGTCTTTGTGTGCTCTCCGGCGGCCCTGGCCAAAGCGGCCACAGTCAAAGACCGGGGCTATTATTTCGACTTTGCCGAGTTCCAGAAAAACGCGGAGCAAAGCATGACTCCCAGCACGCCCAGCATCCCGCACATCTACGCCCTGGGCTCCAAACTCGACGAATTTTTTGCCGAAGGCCTCGACGCCCGCTACGCGCGCCACAAAAAGACCAATCAAATGACGCGCGATTGGGCCACGAAGCATGGTTTCAATTTGTTTGCGGACGCGGGATTCGAGTCGGTGACACTGACCTGCGTCAACAACGGCGCCAAGCCGGGTGGACGCACCGTCGACGTGGCCAAATTGCAAAAGCTCACCAAAGACCAGGGCTTTTTGATTGACGGCGGCTATGGAAAAATCAAAGGCACGACTTTCCGTGTTTCAAACATGGGCGACGAAACCGAAGCCACCATGGGCCAATTGTTCGCAGCCATGGACAAGGCAATGGCACAACTATAACCATAAACACATTTTACATGACGCGCCACTTTGCATAGAGTGGCGCGAACTTTTTTTATGAGAATCGGAGTACCCAAGGAAATCAAACAACAGGAATATCGCGTAGCGCTCTTGCCCAGCGGGGCGTATCAACTCACCAAACGGGGGCACGAGGTCATTGTGGAAACCGGCGCCGGCGCCGGCGCGGGTTTTCCAGACTCGGAGTACAAGCAGGCCGGCGCTAAAATGGTGAATTCCCATAAGGCGGTCTTTGACCAGGCCGACATGATTGTCAAAGTCAAGGAGCCGCTGCCGTCTGAATTCAAATTGCTCCGCCCCAAACAGATTCTTTTTACCTACCTCCATCTGGCCGCCGACCGGCCTCTGACCGACGCCCTGGTCAAGTCCGGCGCGACGTGCATCGCCTACGAAACGATTGAGGTCAATCGCCGCCTGCCGTTGCTCGAACCCATGAGCGAAATCGCCGGGCGCATGAGCATCCTCGTGGGCGGATATTTCCTCGCCAAACATTTTGGCGGCAGCGGCATCTTGCTCGGCGGCGTGCCGGGCGTGTTGCCTGGAAAAGTCGTCGTGCTTGGCGGCGGGTCCTCAGGCATCAACGCCGCCCGCATGGCCCAGGGTATGGGCGCAGATGTCACTATTTTGGAAGTCGATCTGGAGCGAATGCGTTTTCTCGATATCACACTGCATACCGCGCATACGCTGTATTCCAACGAGAGCCATTTGATGGAATTGTTGCCGGACGTCGACCTGCTCATCGGCGCAGTCCTCGTGCCTGGCGCCAAGGCTCCCAAACTCATCACCCGCGAAATGCTCCGTAAGATGCATCCCGGCAGCGTACTTGTGGACATTGCCATTGACCAGGGCGGCTGCGCTGAAACGTCGCGCCCGACGACTCACCAGGACCCGGTTTACGTTGAAGAAGGCGTTACCCACTACTGTGTCGCCAACATGCCCGGCGCTTACGCCCGCACCGCGACGCAGGCGCTCACCAATGCAACGTTCCGATACGTCGAGACCCTTGCCGACATGGGATTGGCCGAAGCCTGCCAAAAATTCCCGGCCCTGGTAAGCGGCATCAACGTCAAAAACGGCAAAATCACCCACAAGGCCGTGGCCGAAGCCCACGGCCTGCCTCTCAACTAAGTTTCGTGTGACCGCGCTCGAACCGCTTCAGCAACTCGGACGCTCCCGCGTTCGCTGGCGTGGGCGGGAACTTATCTATTTTTCCGGCTGCGATTACTTTCGCATGGCCGAAAACCCGGCCGTGCTCAAAGCCGTTGCCGGCGGTCTGAAAAAATACGGCCTCAATGTCGCCGCATCGCGTTTAACGACCGGGCATCATAAAATCTATGAGACCCTGGAAGGGGAATTGGCGAAGTTTTTCCAGGTGCAAAACGCGCTTCTGGTTTCAACCGGTTATCTGACCGGCATAATCGTTGGCCAGGCGCTTGCGGGAACATTTTCTCACGCGTTGTTGGATGCACGGGCCCATCCTGCATTAATCGATGCCGCAAACCAACTGGATTGCCCCATCTTAAAGTTCGCCCATCGTAACGCTGATGATTTCGCTCGTGCCATCAAACGCTGTGGCAAAGGCGCGCGACCAATCCTTTTGACCGATGGAATGTTTTCGCACGACGGTTCTATTGCGCCCCTGAAATCGTATCTAAAACATTTGCCATCCGATGGCATGATCCTGGTAGACGATGCCCACGGTGCGGGCGTTTTGGGAAAGAACGGACGTGGAACGCCAGAGCATGAAAATGTCAGCCGCGGGAAAATCATTCAATGTATCACCTTGAGTAAAGCCTTCGGCGTATTTGGCGGGGCGATTTTGGCAACGAGAGAATTAAGGGAAAAGATTTTGCAGCGCAGCCGCTCATTCGTCGGCAGTACGCCTGTGCCGCTGCCGCTGGCCAACGCGGCACTGGCTTCTTTGAAAGTTTTCCGATCTCGTGGCGCCAGTTTGCGTCGCCGCTTATGTGAAAATGCCCAATATGTGAAGGACAGCTTCGAGCAAACCGGATCTTCAATGCCCAAAATGCCGGGCCCGATCATTCCAGTCCATACGCAAACCGACCGCGAATCACTTGCTCTCAAGAAGCATCTTCTCGCAGCCGGGATTTTTCCTCCATTTCTGAAATATCCCGGCGGTGACGCCAACGGCTACTTTCGTTTCGTGATTTCCAGCGAACATACCCGCGTCCAACTCGACACGCTCGTAAAGTCTTTCCAGAATTTCAGTGAGTCTCGCAATGCGCATTGAACAAATAATCCAAATTGATCGTTCATCGTTCCAATCTTGGGGATCTACCTGCCGGCGAAGCCGCAAATCGAAACCCCGTAGGGGTGACCTATATGTAGCCCAGGGCAACCCCGAAAGCTTTCGGGGGCCGCCCTGGGTTAAGCGCACACAAAGCATGCCGCTGACTGTGAAACCGCACGATAGTGCGAATCTGATCTGCGGCCACTCCGTTATCTCGCTTTGCCAAGGCAAAAGCTCTGACTGGGTGACCTCGAAAAGTTTCTAATGCAACGCCTCGGCAAAAATCTCGGAAAATATCTGGGCGAGACCATCGACATCAAATCCGTCCTCTCCGATGCCCGTCTCGCCGCGCGGAAAAATGGATGGGACCTGGAAACTTTTTCCAAAGTTGGCGAATTCGACCTGCTCGCGTTGCATCGCAATTGCCGTAATCCAACGGCGCGCAGGAAAATTTATCTTTCAGCCGGCATCCACGGCGACGAGCCGGCCAGCCCGCTGGCTGCTCTCAAACTGTTGCAGGATAATCGCTGGCCCGACGATGTGGAACTATGGCTTTGTCCGTGCCTCAATCCCGTCGGTTTCACGTTGAATACCCGCGCCAACCTGCTCGGCGTCGATCTCAACCGTGGCTATTTAAATCCCGTGGCCGACGAAATTACCGCCCACATTTCATGGCTTCAGCGGCAGCCCCAATTCGATTTGACCATCATGCTGCACGAGGACTGGGAATCGCAGGGCTTTTACCTCTACGAACAAAATCCCGATGCGAAACCCTCATTCGCTGAAAAAATGATCGAAGCCGTCGAGAAAGTTTGTCCAATTGATCGCTCCGAAACCATCGAAGGCCGTCCTGCCAAAGGCGGAATCCTGCGCCCCAACATTGACCCCCGCTCACGCCCCGACTGGCCCGAAGCCTTTTATTTAATCACCCATAAAACCCGCCAGAGCTACACCATCGAAGCCCCCTCCGATTTTCCTCTCGAAACCCGAGTCAACGCCCTCGTCGCCGCAGTAAATACAGTGCTCGGTGTCCAACTGTCCGGCAGTTCCTGAGGACGTTAAATCCAGGTATGGTGGGTCACGACGTGCCCGTCGTGACGGCACGCGCCATGGGCGCCTGCGAGTCAAATTGCGCCATAGTTGTGCCGAGTCGCTTGCCGTTCAACATTGCGAACCACCGGCCGATTATTCCCCCTCTCCTTTGGGAGAGGGCAGGAGGGAAAACCAGTCGAGCCCGCGAGGTTTTGACTATTACCAAGGTCTATCCCCAAAATACTTGCCCGCCCGTCGTAGCCTTGGCGAAGGCGGGAGCTTCTGAGTAATGTCGGGACGCAACACGTAGCAATTCCACCGCGTAAATCGTAAATCCAAAATCGTAAATTCACCTCGGCATCCCCCGCCGAATCAATAAATAAAAAGCAAAGCCAATCGACAATATCCCAATGCCAAAACAAATCACCGTCACCCACATCCGCAGCGACTGGGCTCTTTCGCGAACGCTTTCGGTTTGTCGCTTTTCCACTTCCATCAAACCCGCCAGATCGGTTGCCAGTGCGGCGGCGATGGCTTGTTCGTCCTTGAGCTGAAACGTCAGCCATGCGCCTTCAAATTCATTCCGCCACTCAGCGGGCAGGCGTTCAAGTGTCTCCGCATCAGGCGGCTGAAACCCAAATTGTTTCCAGGACGGCGAACGTTCCTGCGTCCAAAGCCGGAAGACCGTGTGATTGGATGACAGAACCTGGATGCGCCGCCAGAATAATTCGCGCGCGGCATCCGCCACCGAAAAATCAGTAAAGCCTTCGCTGTGCATCAGGGCGTATTGCCTCGAAACCTGGAATCCAATCGCGCCCAGGAACGTGTCGTCCGCATCCACCACCACTTGAAATTCGGTAAGACGTTTCTCCAAGTCGTCCACCGGGAGATTCATAGAAGACCAAAGCGACCTGAGGCTGGCCAAATCATCAGTTGTCGCGCGCCGAATCCGGAGAGGCAGTATGTACACGAGAGAAATTGAAACGGAAAAAGGAAAAAGGAAAAAGCGAAAACTTCTGTAGCCGACGCCAAAGCGAAGAAGGGTGAGGAGGCTCTGACTGAGTGCAGGGTAGCGCTGCCACTCGCGGATCGTCGTCAGCGCTTACCTGCATCGCCCACTCTTTCCGATATCTGCCGATAAATTCTCCCTCTCCTCGGGGGAGAGGGCAGGGATGGGCGAATCGTTCGAGACGCGTCGGCCGCACCAATCCACAAATCCATTAATCCAGAAAATAGAGCGGCGCGCCGTTCGCAGCGACGCGCCGTTTTGCTAATTCTCCTTCTCCTGGCCGCTCTTCTGTCCGCGTAGCATGACGCCCAGCAACCCATCCACCAGCCCGGTATTCCCGTTCTGCCCGGTCACCGCCACATCCGGCACAATGCGCACGTTGCGATCGCCGACGATCTGCATCAACTGCATGACCGTGTAACCCTGCGTTCCCAGGGCTTCGACGCCCGCGCGATACGCCTCGGCTTTGGCCCGGCCGGTGGCCCGGATGGCTTCCGACTCGCCGAGCGCCCGCAGGCGTGTCGCTTCAGCCGCGCCGGTCGCTTCTTTGACGCCGGCATGGGCCTTGAGCTCGGCGATGTTGACGCCTTGTTCGGCGCCCACGACCTGTTGCTGGATATCAGCAATTGCGGTCTCCCGCACAAGCTGTTGCCTCTGCTTCTGCGCCAATTCCTGCGCCTCGAACATTTTCCGCTGTTCTTCGGCGATCTTCCGGCTCGTTTGTGTGGCCATTAACTCGACCGGCGGATTGATATCGCCGATGAGCGTGTCAATGGCCTGCACGTCGTAGGCTCCGATGGCCTTACGAATGTGCTCCGCCGCTTCGACCTGGCGCTGGCTTCGCGCGCTCAGGAAGTCGAGCACCGTGTAACCCTGGGCCGAATTGCGGAAATAATTTCCCACAATCGGCTGCAACACGTGATCCACCAGGTTCTGCATCGAACCCACGCGCGAGATCACCTTCGGCGCGTCGAGCGCGCCCACGTGGATGATCTGCGCCACGTCCATGTTAAACGCGAAGCCGTCCTTCGATCGCACCGTAATAGACGAGAGTTTCTCGTCATAATGATGCGCTTCAGTGCGGTTCGCCCAGTTCAACACGATGTTCGTCGTGGGAACCAGCTCAACTTTCATGACCCGCGTATTAATCGGATGCTTGCCCGGGTACAACGGCGACACCCAGACGCCTTTGTGACCGATGTTCACCAGGTCGCCGTGTTTGAACTCAACGCCGCTGACGTCCACGTGCGCTCCGCCGACGAATGAGATCACCACGCCGACGCAGCCAATGGGAATCTGCACCATTGGTGTCTGTTCCACTTGCGCGAACCACGGATTCAGGTTCCACGTGCCGGACAACAGGATTTGTTCCTGCAATCCGCGCCGCCCGCCGCCGTCCAGGAACGCCTGTGCGTTCTGGAAGTTGTCGTGTGCGGCGATAGCCGGGCCGGCAATTTCACCCGCCTCAATGGCCTGGCCATCCAGTGTCGTGACGATCCCTACCATGTCCGGTTCGACGCGCTCCAGCGTCAATTGCTCCCGTTCCATTCCATTTTGATTTGCCGTCGCTGACGTGATGACCGTGAACAACGCCGTGTTGATTCGATATGTGCCGGCGGTCAGGATTCCAAGCTGGCGGCCTTTCTCACCGCCATTGGCCAGGAATTTCCGCGCATCCTGGAACTTGTCGCACTCTACGACTCTTCCCAAAATGCGTCCCGCCGGAATCGCGTTGCCGTCCGCGGCCAGCACCAGGGCGATTTCGCCCTGCGGCACGACCGTGACCATCGCTTTAATGACGCGATATTGCCATGGCCAATAACCATAGTGCAGGCCCGGCGCCAGCGTGTCCGCCTGGAACCCGGCCTCGCCCTCGAGCGCCACCAGTCGCCCCGGCGGCAGCGATTTCCTCGCGAACCGTTTCACAACGACCCCCACCTGTCGCTCACGGATGAGCACCGCGCCCGATGTGGTCATGAAGAACGTCAAAGCAAACGCATACCAATACCACGCAATCCCAAGCCATTTCACTCCAACCAGATAATGTAAATAATTCATCATCATAACTTTTCTCCGATGCCTGGTAGGGACGCTGCGCTGCGGCGTCCCCGCCCGTATAGCGGGCGGAACGTGCGTCACACAAGGTCCGACTACGCTGGTTGCGTCGCTATTTGCAAGTGGCGCAGTCACCGCGGCGCGGACTGCGCAAGGCGCAATCCCTGCCAGAGGTTTACATTGGGGAGACCATGGTGACCCGCACACGCGGGAACTAGAGGATCGCCCTTCCAGATGCCGGCGAGGTTAGCTGACGGGCTGGGTCCTGAAAGTGACCCCGACGATGGTTCGCCATCGCCGTTCGCCCCGTCCGCGATTTTTTCGCGGATTTGGGTTCCCCGCGCTGGCCTGCAGGAAGGCAAGCCAGCTTAGGCTGCTGACATGCCGAACCTATCAGAATAGGGCAGAGTGTCAAATGGCCGTGTCGTAAGTGCCACAGAATGAGGAAAATATAATTGTTTCGGCAATAGTGTCATATGGCCCTTTTCTGTTGGCGGCAGCCACAATCTGAAAGCCCGTTAGGGCTGAAATATTTGTAGCCCCCGGGCCAGCGAATCCCTGAGCGCAGCCCGGGGTAAAGTTAACCAAATATATGCCGCTGACTTTGAAACCGCGCGGTGGCGCGAATCTGATCTGCGGCGACGGCATGAACAGGAACCGTCATGGCTACGGAAAATCGCGCGAAGAAGCCGGGAGTCCATTTGGGAAATCTTCCGTATGTTTCGCTAACAGTCGCATGAAACCATATTCTAATTTGAGGGGTCGTCGGGCCTGCTTTTGAAAGTCCGGCCTCCAAGTAACGTATGACCGCTCATTGATTGAACCTTGACCGCATAAACATTGGGAATTTTTAATCGAAACCCCCTGACAACTGCATAAACAAAGGGGAAAATGATTTTAGTTTATAAAACCTGCGTAAACATTGGCTTTGTGAAAGCCGGTTATTGGATATTTCTTGTGATTACTGCGGCGGGTAGTGGTTGACATTACCGGCCCAGCGCAGGCAGTTTTAGGCATCCAGACTGCTTGGATATATCGCGCTTATGTTTCCATTTGGTTTTTTTCTGGCACCTGCGATTCTGTGGATAATTTTATTCATAATCGCGCGCAATCACGGCGACAGGTCTTATCTCACGCTGTTTTATGTCTCATTAGGTGTTACCGTCATTTCTTGGGTGTCGGCCATTTGCATTCCGCACTTTACTATTATCGTGGTGCCGATTGTGTGTGTTTTGGCAATTCAGAAGTTCTGTTATATTGGATGGTTTCGCTCCATCATTGCCACTATTTTATACACGGTATGGCTGATTGTATGGCCCATTTTATTTAATAGGGCTATGCATTGAAACCGCAATCAAAACTGTATTGAAACCAAATAAGATTTCAAAACGTACCACTACCGTGCGGCGTCAACCATCGCGCTCGACCGCTCATAACAGGTGGCGAGCGGTCGGACGGTCTAAGGCGGAACGTGGAAAGGAAATTAATTCCCCGGCTGAACACCTTTAAATATTCAAATTTTAAGGCCAGCGCTCCCCTCTCGACGTGGCTGTGTGACGCTTTCTGTTGTGTTGGTGGTTATTTTTCCATTTATGCCCTTTGTGACGGTGATTGTCCTGGTTGTTTTACCATTTGCGTCTTTTGTGTCGGTAATTGTCTTGCTGTAGGTGGCAACGCAGCCAATGAAGAGCGGTGGCTAATAATAATGGAAGGAGTTTTTTCATTTGTTCACGGTTGCCGCTCTCTTAATAAACTGTTACCAAATCGAATGTAAAGAGAAAACTTCAACAGAGCAATAAGGGATTCTGGCCCGATTATCCGGGACCGGCTCATTCCGAGACAAAGAGAAGAAATTAAATATAGAAACGTGAAGAAACGTTTTTCCCAAAAACATGCGTCCGATTCATCCCATTCCCTCCAAAAAAAACTTATTCCCATGGACAGCCAATGTCCAACCCCCCTCCCCATAGTGGTCGCGTAGTATCAAACAAATACAACCAAGAAAGAGAAAACTATGAACGTAAAAGAGACAAAAAGGGCCTTGAACGAAATGTTCAAAAACGAAGACGCGATCGAGGCTGCCGCCGAGCTAAAGGAAAAATGGACGCAAAATCTTGCAAAGGCGACCAGTTCCGGCGGCGGGCTCTCGGGGCTATCAGTCACGCCGCGCGAACCAATCATCGGCAAATGGTTCAAGAAGGGCGACCTCGGGTTCATCTGCGGCGCGCGTGGCCTGGGCAAAACCTGGCTGGCAATGCTCCTTGCCCGCAAATGCTCAGAAGGCGGCAGTCTGGGAGGCCTGTCCGAGTGGGTTGTGAACGGACCCCGGCGCGTCCTCTACGTGGATGGTGAAATGCCATTGGACGGAACTCGGGACCGGGACATCGGGCTTGCTGGAGGCGGTGCGCCGGGCATGTACTACTTGCACCATGAGGCGCTCTTTCATCACACCGGCGAGGCTCTCAATCTGGCCGACCCGGTCGCGCAGGCCGCGCTATTGGATCAATGCAAGCGGGACAAAATCGAAATTCTGTTTCTGGACAATCTGTCTTGCTTATTCTCGGGAATGCGGGAAAACGATGCCGATGCCTGGGAACAGGTTCTGCCATGGCTTCTGGACCTTCGGCGCAACCGGATCGCCGTCGTGTTTGTCGCGCATTCGGGCCGCAACGGTATGATGCGCGGTACCTCTCGGCGCGAAGATGCCGCCTTTTGGATCATCAACCTGTCGGAACTGAGAGACGCTGGAGAACCCCAGCAAGGCGCGAAGTTTATCGCAAAGTTCATGAAATGCCGCAATACCCCGGAGGCCGACTGTCCTCCCCTGGAATGGCGCTTCGTTAAAGCCGCGAACGACCCGAAGGTCCGTGTCACATGGAAAAGACTCTCTGTGCAGGCGCAGTTTCAGCAATGCCTTGAAGGAGGCCTGACGGCCGCGACCGAAATCGCCAAAGAAATGTGCGTCTCCAAAGGGCAGGTGTCCAAGCTCGCCACAAAGGCTATCAAGGCAGGCTGGCTCCGAAAGGATGGCCGCGACTATATGCTCGCCTCCGACCATCCCATGGCCCAGTTCAGTTCAACTACCCGTCCATGCCCAAAGCAGCCTGAAGAAACCTTGGTCGCGTGACAGCTCGGTGTCCACGCTTTAGCGTGTCTGTGACACCGCCAAAAACTAACCCAGGTCGCCAGATCACTCTGGCGCCCTGGGCTGTTCCTAATCGTGGCTTCGTTTCCGCCGCGATAAAAACCAGTCTCCTCGTTTCCAATCGCAGGGACTTAATATCCCCAAATTTGCCAATAAAAACGTCCTAAAAACACATCCCGTCCAGGTTCGTTTCTGGTTTCCACCATATAGGCACAAAAATGGAAACGAGCTGTTGAATCACACTTCTTCAGACTCCATGATAGCCTTGGCAATCGCCTCACGGGTTTGGCCGGTCCGCTTTTGGATTCGGCCAATCAGTTCATCCTGCTTGCCTTCGGCATAATCAAGATCGCTATCGGTCAGAGATCCCCATTTCTGTTTCAGTTTACCCTTGGTGATGTTCCAATCGCCTTTCATTTCAAGCTTCGTCATAAATTTATCCTTTTGGTTTTCCGTTATCTTCCGCGTTTCAATCAGCTTAAAATATGCCCTTTCTTTTTTCGAAACAGGACGACAAAACCAACTATCTTAGCTTGCAAAATGAACCAGGCACTTGTGCGAAATAGTGCAAATTGCTGAAGTTGATAAATATGCAAAGTGGACGCAGGCGTAGCTGATCAGCTCGCGAAAACTCTACGGAGAAATAGCTCGGAAGAACGACGAATCTAATTCCGGGGACGCATTCGTCCATTGCGTAATGGCTGCGGTGTTGTTAAAGGTCGCGATCGTTGACCATTGCGCCGCTACAGGGTCCGTGCAGGATTGAATCCGGAAAGAATCTCCCGGCGTGCTAAAGACAGTGAACGAATGTTCAGGCGAGGTACCGTGAATTTGGATATCAAAAAGTGGTGGAACGGGATCGGATTCAATGATTGTTCCGGCTGAACCAACAACATCAAAACGTCCGTTGAGAAATGCGGAGCCATAGATCGTTTGTCCGCCTGTCGCGCCGATGTCGCGTGACGTCCAGGTGGCGCCATCCGGCGAGGTGAAAACCATCGGACCGGCGCCTGCGATGAGATAGTAACCATTGCCAAAGGCAGCGGTTTCGAAAGTAACCGAAGAGCCGGATGTTTGTGGAGTCCAATCAACCCCGTCCGGAGAGGTCAGGATCGTTCCGGAAGCGCCTACAGCCAAAAACCCGTCGGAGCCGTAAGTAACAGACATTAGATTATTCAATTGGCCGGAATCCTGAACATCCCAATTGATCCCATCCACGGATCTCACCACAGTCCCTTCCTGACCCACCGCAACGTATAGGCCATTGGAAAAAGCCACTCCATAAAGCGGTAGCGACGTGCCCGATAACCGGCCGGTCCAAATCGTTCCCGACGACGATGTCTGGATGGCTCCATTGTCGCCAACGGCCACCAGGAGGCCATTGCCGCCGGCGACGCAGTGAAGGCCGGAGGCTGTGCCGGAATTTCGTTGCGTCCAATTTATTCCATTGGTGGACTGATAAATGTCGCCTGAAGATCCGACCGCGACAAAAGTGTTGCTGTAAATGATGACTGATTCCGACGAAAGCGTGTTCGTCTCGCGTGCGAAGGACGAACCGTTGCTCGATTCAAAAAACGAATTCGTCGAGGCAGCGACATATGTGTTGTTGGAAAAAGTGATGCTGGTGATTTTATTTGTCGGACCGACGGCGGCCGGAGGAATGTATCCTTGTGCCGACCAATTCACGGCATCTTGAGAGACAAAATTGCCGTATGGCCCCACGATGACGTAAGAGCCGTTCCCGTAAGCGCCGCTGCTAGCATAAATTGATGACGGTGGGGAACCGGGTAAGTTAAAATCCGTTTGAGCCCAATTGACATCATCAGAAGAAAATTGCAGGAACTTCTGGCCGTTGGCTTCCCCAAACGCGATAAGTTGCTCCTTTCCTGTCATAAAAAATTTGTAGAGTGTGCCAGCAGGACCGAACGCTACGTTGCCGAGAAAATTACTGGTCCAATTGGCGCCGTCAGTTGAAGAATACATGAACAGGTCCATCGACATGCTGGTGGCAAGGAGCGTACTTCCTATGACGAAACGGCTGCCGGTTGACGTCACAATTTCGTTTACCAATGGGGTGCCATTGAAGCTTGAATGTGACGTTGTGAGCGTATTCGCAGTCCAGTGGAGGCCGTCGGTGGAAAAATAGTCTTGAGACGAATCGTTTAAAGCTACGAAACCGATCCCGTTGCCTGCTACGGCGGTCCCACTGCTCAAGCCGGATGCCGCCGGCGACCAATTTACCGCGTCTGACGACGCAAGAACGGCGCCTCCGATTGCTACAAACTTTCCATTGCCGTAGGCAACCGCGTCGAGAGTGGCGGTCGTTCCGGAACTTTGTAATATCCAATTCGTGCCGTCAGCGGATGTTTCTATCGTGCCCGAGTTCCCCACAGCCACAAACATTCCATCGGCGAAGATGATGGCATTTAGCTGGTTCGACGTTGCCGTAAAGTTTTGTGTCCAGTTTGTAGCGTCAAGGGATGTGGCCTCCACACCGGAATTTCCAACGGCAAAAAAAGTCTCGTTTGTAAATATGACCCCGTTGAGCTGTTGGGCTGGGAATTGCGGGTTTCCGTTGGGCAACGGATTGCGCCAATGCCAATTGTTTAGCGGATCCGCCAACAGGTTGGAACAACAGAATAGAAAACTCGTCCAAATGGCAAATTTTGTGAAAAGCGTGGTATTCATAACTCTCAAATGTAATGGCTACCGTCAGGACAAGATCCAAATAATGAATCTAATTGTCAAGAAAAAACGGGCTTAATTTCTGTCCCCTTGTGCGCGTATTAAAAATAATTTGAGTCGGATGGCGCTTGGGCGGAACTTGTCGCATGAGCTAAAAACCAATTATTGATTCAACGCAGGAAAAAGTCCTGTCCCTGGCGGAAGAAATCCGATTTAAAGAAAACGGCATCATCACCCGAACCCTGTTGCAGACCCCCAATTCACGCACCGTATTATTTTGTTTTGCTGAGAATCAGGAATTGACGGAACACAGTTCCGCGCAGCATGCCCTGGTTCAAATCGTCTCAGGCGAATGCGAGTTTTCACTGCGGGGCAAGGCGCACCAGCTAAAAGCCGGCGGATGATTAACTCGATCGCCATGAACCGAATTGAATGCAATAAATCCTTGCAGCAACTTGACGGCGAAGATTGGGGAGAGCCAACCTTTGATTCTCACCTCGTCGTCGAATGCCATCGACTCAGACGCGTCCCGTTGCGGGAATTTACCGCCGGCAACTTGCGGATCCTCATTGGACAGCAAATGAGCCTGGTGTATTTGGTTCCGATGGCGTTGGAGTTGTTGCGATTTGATCCACTTATCGAGGGGGATTATTACGCGGGGGATTTGTTAGCCGCTTTGTTGCGGGTTGAGGGTGCATTCTGGGGGAACCACCCGGAATTGCGTCGGGAAGCCACTGCGGTGGCAACGCAAGCTTTTGGGTTGCTGCCAAAGCTTGACGAAATTGACCGGCAGACGGCTGCAGAGGCAATTACCGCGGCTTACGATGTATTCAAGAAGTCCGAGACTGCTAAAACCTGATGCCACGCTCTAATCGGCTCTGACGGTCTTTTGGTTGCAAAGTGCAAAGAAACAGACGAGAAATAAAAACATGAGCAGGAAAACGCCGGCAAAATTCAAGGTCTTGTTCGTTGCGGGCTTCGGTCCCATCGTCCAGGACACTCCCATATCCCAAAAATTCTATGTAGACTCTCTCGGGTTACCGTTAGAAAACATGGGAGATTATCTGCACACGCAAAAATTAGACGGCGTCAAACACTTTGCTCTCTGGCCGCTTTCGCAGGCGGCACAGTCCTGTTTTGGATCGGAGAATTGGCCCTCGCACCTCCCGGTTCCTCAAGCGTGGCTGGAATTCGACGTTGATGACATTGAGCAAGCCAGCGCCGAACTGGAAAAGAAGGGATATAAATTACTAACGAAAACGCAAAAGGAGCCGTGGGGGCAGATTGTGACTCGTCTGCTCAGTCCGGAAGGAATATTGGTAGCGGTCACTGTTACGCCGGCGATGCGAAAATAATCGCGATTATAACTTGCCATGAGTGGTGATGACTACGATGACCCGACGCGGGAAGCGCAATGGCTTGTTGAGCAACGAGCAAACGTGGAGCGCTATTTGAAGAGCGAATGCCTGCTTTATTGCGGAGTTGCATCCGAGTCGGAATGGTTTCTTGCTCCGTACGTATCTGTTTGGATAATCGAATCTTTAAGAGTGCCGGGCGCAATTGGATGGTGGGTGATCAGTGGCGACCTGCCTACTGATTATCTGAGCGGCAATGATGCTACGGACGCTCGCTCTGCTCTGGCTGCGTTCGCAAACTGTTGGCGTGAGGCGTCAGCGTATATGCTGCGCGGCGAAGATTGTCCGAAAGTTCGAATTGGTAGAGCATGGAATCGGCGTGAATTGGGAGATTTGCTCCGCAGGGGGGGGTGAGATATTCGAGGATTGGGTGCAGGATGACGCAATGTGGGAAGTTGTGTGACCTATTATTGGTGAGCCGTCCGTTTTTGCGCGTATGAAAATCAGAAAACTTTTATTGGTCCTCGTGGTTCCATGCCTATTCATCGTGTACGCCAGTATCTGTGCCGCCAAGCCGGTGTTTGTGACATCAGATCCAAACGGCGGTTGGGCCATCGGCGGCTACTACGTCCATAACAACATGTGGAACAGGGCCAAATATTCCCCATGCACATCGACTCTTTATGCGGACTCGTGGAACAATTGGTATGTCATCACAAAAATGGACAATAAAACCGGTGACGGTGCCGTCAAAACGTACCCGAATGTTCACAAAGACTATCGTAACGCGAAAATCAGTTCGTTTGACTTAATGACTGGCAGTTTTGCCGAGACAAGTCCGCACATCGGTATCTACGACGTCGCGTACGACATCTGGATCAATGGAATCGCCAGTCCCGGTTGCACCGAGATTATGATCTGGAATGAGAATTTTCACCAGGTCCCGGCCGGCAAACATGTGCAGGATGCCGTCTTCGATGGACGGACCTACAGGGTTTACAAGACGTCAGCCAATGGCTACATCGCCTTTGTCGCGACCACCAATTTTGCGTCTGGAACTGTGAACCTCCTCGACATCATGAAGTGGACCATGGCCCAAGGCTGGATTTCTCGGAACTCCACGTTGAATCAAATTTGCCTCGGCATCGAGGTCGTCTCCACGGATGATACCAACGCGAAATTCGGAATGACGGGCTTTTCGATTGACGCAAAAGGAAAGCGAGATGTGCCCTTAGAGCGTTTTAAAAAATAATGCGGCCGTTCGGAGCGAGGATTTTTGGTGTTTTGGCGAGGCTTCAGCGAAGGAGCATGTTTGAAAACCCTGTGACTGAGCTGAAACGACGCCAAAACCCAAAAAGACCGCTTCCCCTTCTTTTTCTTCCCGAATGGCCACAGTATTTTTTAAAACGCTCTAAAGGTTGCAGCGAGCCAACCCCAAATATCGTTTCGTTTCCCATCGCAATTTCAAAAATGGCTAATTTCCCAACAAAATCGCCTTATTCCTGCCAATTCTCGTTCGTTTCCTCGTTGCATTCCTTAGGGCCAAAAAATGTGCACGACGTGATAACTGGTGTGGTGACGCCTGTGTGCAACGATGGCTTGTGCCCGGCAACAGTCTGATCTGGATACTGGTTGCTCTTAAAAAATCTGCGTGAATCCGCGCAATCTGCGGATAAAAACTCCGCTCCGTCACTTCTCCATCCACTCGATGATCGAAAGCACAGCATTAGACCCCTCGCGGGCATTGACGACTTTAATGCTCAATTTCCCATCAGCAGTCTTTTCCGTGCTCACCGGCACATCTATCCAACGGCCTTTTTGAAAATTCTCAAACGTTCCAATTGTCTCGCCGCCAACGATGATGGTTTCTTTTCGGCCGCCCTGAAAATTATCCGGGTCAGTGATGTAAAGGCGAAGTGTGCCGCTGACGCCTTTGGGCAGGTTCAAATCCGCTTCGAGTTGACGCGGCGCCATGCGGCAATAGAAGAAGGGATCAGGCCAGATGACCCACTGCTGGATTTTAGGATCAATGGTTATGAAATAGTCCGGTTGATGGCACAGGGTTTCGGCGGTGGACAATCCGCAGCCGACAAGAAGTTTTCCGCCCGCAGCCTCAAAATCCGCCGGGGATGAGTAAGGCAATCCGCCCGGCCAGAACTGTTGCCGCGGCTCCGGTGCACGTTGGTCAGCCGGCATCATTTCAGGCAAAGGTGAGCGCCGTCCAATCTGATACCAGTAAACAGTGGATGAGAATTGCAGCGTATTAATGGGGTGCGAAAAATTCCATTTCCAGCCGCCTTCCGCATTCCCGAACCCGATTGTGACGCGCAAGGATTTGTGGAAATTGATGGCGTCTTGCGTAAAAAAGCGGTAAGCCGCCGCGCCGTTGCCGTCAAAAGGAAAATAACCGGTCAGTGGAAAGAAGTTTTCCGTGGGCGGAAAACCCCAGCTAAATCCAAAAGAATCTTCCAATCCTTGAAATTCCACGGACGCATTGGTTTCGCCATCGATGAAAAATTTTTCGTTCTCATCTGCGGCGAAATGATCCAGGTAAGGATTGCGCACGGTGATATTCCAGCCCACGAATTTGCCGCGGCCCGTGGTTTTCAGCGCAACGTATTCCTTGAGCCCCAGGAGCAATTCCTCCTGCCGCCAGCTCGCGCAAAAATACCCGGTATCGGCGGGCACGCGCTTCAATGTATGGTAACAAACGTAAGAGTAGCAGGGCATGTAGCTTTCCAATTCCTGGCCGGCCGGAAGCGGGCCGTCATAGAGCAGTTCGACCCGGGCGGATTTGCGAAAGGGCATGGGGAAGTACGCATTGAATCCCTGACGAACATTCACCAACGCCGTGTTGACGCTGCTGCGCTCGCCGTTGGGGTCACAGAAAAAGTCTACGAGCGGGCAATCCACGCTCGGGCTCGATTCGCCATCCCAAAATATGCGCAGCCGGACGTCGCGGTGGATTGAGCCGGTAACAGGATCGCGATGTTGTGGATAGGCAAAATGGATCATTGTGATTTCTGCCGGCCCTTTGAGATCGGCCACAACGACGTTGGCGGTGGAGCGAAATTGCACCGCCAGCGGGTTCTCACGCCACAAGGCGTTGACAGCTTTGGTGTCGCCAGAATCCACGCGGGCAAGATCCGACGGCAATGATTGCGCGCAAACTAAGTGTCCAGAAAATGAGGGGGTAATGATGAATGCGCAGAGCAGGGGAATGAGATATTTCACGCAGAAATGTTAACGAGGAAAGGAGGAACGCGGGAAGGATTTATTTCGGATCCGCCGCCTTATTCTTGTTTTCCTGCTTTCCTCATTTAAAAAATCTGGCGAAAAGTTGCCCTACGCAAACGAGGCCAACGCCCGCTCACGCTCCAGCAGTGTCGGATGCGAATAATAGAAGCCGCTATAGAACGGATGCGGAACCAGGTTGCTCAAATTCTTCTCATTCAATTTTCGTAATGCGCCGATCAACGATTGCGTTTGTCCCACTGCCTCGGCGGCATAGGCGTCTGCCTGGTACTCGTAACGCCGCGACCACCAATGCATCACTGGCCCAATCCAGAATCCAGCCACACCGGCCAGCAGCCCGAACAATAGAAAGGCTGGCGTGATATTTCCCGGCTCAAATCTAAAGGCACGGTAAAACCAATCCTGCCGTGCCAGCAAAGCAAGAACATAAAAGCCGCCAAGTGTACCCGCCGCGGACATCATCAGCATCTTCGGAATGTGCCCTTTCCGGTAATGACCAATTTCATGCGCCACGACCGCTTCCAATTCCGGTTCGGACAGTTGCTCGACAAGCGTATCGAACAGTACGATTTTTCGAAATCGGCCGAAGCCCGTGAAGAACGCGTTGGAATGACGCGAGCGTTTGCTGCCATCCATGAGCTGGATGCTCCTCGCTTGAAATCGAGTTCGCTTTGCCAGGTCCAGCAGTGCCTCACGCAAGTTGCCTTCGGGCAGCGGCGTCAATTTGTTGAATAGCGGCAGAATCAGGATTGGACCCAGCACGCTCAGAATAAGTTGAACGGCCATGACGGCGGCCCACCCCCATAGCCACCACAATGAACCCGCCCACGCTGGCACTTTCAAGA
>DATAST010000044.1:0-44173 GCA_036269115.1 Verrucomicrobiia bacterium
TGATAGAACGCAACAAAGGTTCTCTGTTCGATTGGCTCTTGGGTGGAGGAGGACTGCTCCTGGTAACGGCAGTAGCTCGCCACTCCATGCGGTTCATCCTCGGCTTTTGGAAAAAAGGCCATTTTTTAACGGGCTGCTAACGGAAAATAATGGTAACCTATGTCAACGGATATCGAATTTGTGTCCCGCCAGGCCCGGGGGCCAAGCGTGCCCAAAGATGAAATGTTCGTCTCGTCATAGACGATCGGCGGGTACGTGGTCCTCTGTGCCAAATCCGCTAATAGAGCAGAATCAATGTTCGTCGTGCCCACGCCACGAAAATCGCAATCGTTCCTGAGGTAATAGCTGCCTCCTCCAACCGTTTCAAACGGATAATCCGAATTGGTTTTTTGGTTTGTGCCAAATGCCGGGCTATTGTAAAAGCCATTGTAATCTCCGGAGGCCGAACTCCCGGTATATCCACTAAAGGGAGCATTCGTGATGTTCGCCATGATACAATTTGCCATGTATAGATTGCCATTGTTGCCAATTGCCAATGACGAGCTGCCGCTGAACGTCGCATTTGTCACTTCGACGGTGCCGTGACTCCCCACGATAAAATCGTTTGTATCGTTGCCGAAAAGAGAATTTTCGAAAGTCACAGTACCTCCAAGGACGGAGCAACCAGTCCCACAGCTCATTAGCTGCACATTAATAAACTCCGGCGTCTCACCCAGGCTGCTAATTCCGTCTCGAGCGTACGAAATGCGCAGATTGCGCAATACCACTGGCGATGAGACGTACTCAAACGCCAAAGCGATATAGGCATAATAACCATGCGGACTGCCGGTTGAACCACTAATTTGGCTGCCCACACTATCGTCATCTAACGCTGTGAGTATGATTGGACAATCGTCGATAGTCAGGGTCTGAAGTGAATTCGGCGTGGTTAACGCCGAGGGAATGGTCAACTCAGCTCCAGTAGCAAATTTAAGTACTGCACCGCCTTCTAATACATTATTTGTGCCCCATAGCGTAAGGCCGCTGCTGATATAATACGTTGTGTCCCCTTGGAATGTATAGTTCGTGACACTTCCATTCACAGTCTGATAATCCAAAACCACACCCGCCCTATAATTCAACGACGCGGACGCCATACGCTTGGTACCTGAGGAAGCTTGCCGCAAATGCACCGGCGGCAATATACGCGCCATTAAGGTTTTTCTCGTTGGCGTCCCCCGCGACGATGTCCTGCCGAGTGCCGCAGGGAGTTGCTTCAAGTCAGGAGAAACTTGCTCGTACGGCAGCGCTTCCAACAAAAATGTTTGATTTCCTACGTGCTGCCAGGATTTAAAAACGGGAATCCCTCGATTCAAGAGATTGGTTGAACCTCGAATTTCCGATCGAAAATGCCCGACCCCTAACCATTTTGACGGAACCAAAACTGAGAATTGAGTCCGAGAGCCCGTTCGGACCGGCGACCGTTGCCGATTGTGTTGGCTCGGGCGCGGAAAACTCAGTCATCATCTCCAAATTTGCGTTTGCCGAATCCAGGCCAAAGGCCTCTGGCGGCGGCAATTGCCGATTCAAAACAACTTCCTGCTCGAAACCGCTTTTGCGATATGTGTAACGCAAATCAGCGTCTATGCCTGTGAATGCATTGGCATACACAGCCTGATTCGTCGAAACAAGAGCGCCGACACTGTTCGTGATGGAACCAATTAAGGCCACGTTGGTGCCGTCGTCGTAGCACAATCCAACCGGCTGACTTCGGATTTCCTGCCCATCGGGCGTGATCAAAGTGATCGTTCCGGCATATATATCAATCGGCAGAAAGACCTGATGTTGACAGTTCGTTGCCGATGCTGTGCCGTCTGGCAAAATATTTATGACCTCCTGCGAATCCAGCCATTGCCCATCTCCCCCTGGCTGTTGATAGCAGAGACCAGTAGCCAGCTCGGTATAGGCTTGAACGTGCGGGACAACCTGGCCTGAGGGCGAAAGCTCATACATTGTCCGCTGCCAAATCCGGGAATTCGCCGCCCGCGACGTAATCGCCCAAGGCGTCGGCGCTGGAACCGTTGTGGCCTGTTGGGCGCCACAGGTCGTAGCAAACGCAATCAACAGAGCCGCGCGCGTAAGCAAGCGGTTTTCTCCAAGCGTGATAACGCGCAGGAACGTTGAAAAGATTTTAAAATAGAATGATTTCATAGGGTCTGACGTTCTGAATCGGTTTGAATGTTTATTATCCGCGTGCTCACGCGTGCGGGCCGGCTTTCCACCGTTTGAATTTCCTCAACCAAAGCTGCCAGTTTGTCGGCGACCATTTTCCGTTCTTGCTCTGACCAGCCTGCCAGATTGTTCCGAACAAACCCAATAAGCCGTGCCAGGCGAGTGCGGATATTTGGCGGCGAACTTGTGGGCCCCCGGTTCCGGCAGGTATTCAGCCCGCAACGCTTTGGCCTCTGCAAGCGTCAAGCCCGGGCGAATACGACCCTGGCTGATCAATTGTTCCAGTAGTTTAGGACCCAGAAAGGCGATCTGATAGAGCGTGTGTATGGCGGACGGCAAACGCGCACAGTTGTGCGCGTTTAATCCTTCCACTCCGTCGCCGATAGCTACGAGCATTTGACCCTTGCGCAAGGCGAAGGGAAGTTCTCCGGTTCGCCATATCGCTGTCCAGTCACCATGAGCGAATGTATTCCTGGCCTGCGCCATCAAGCGCGCTAAATCCAACACACTGTTGGCTTCGCGCGCGCAGACCTCTTGAATCCGGCAAACCCAGTCGCGCAAACGCTCTTCGCTCGAATTTAAAACAATATTGGTGGACGGTTTGGAGGCGGGACGCCCGAAGTTTGATCCATTTGAAAGAAAACCCACCCTTAAAGGATTTTTTTTCGTCCTTTGCCGTGACCACAATTCATGTTCCCGACCACGAGCCATAAAAAGAAAACCCGCCTGCCTGTGCCTTGAATATCGGATTGACCCACAAATCTGAAACCTTCCAATCCGAGATTACTCAAATAGACTATTAATGTTGTATAATGTAAACTAAAAGTTGTTCACAATCTCATTCATCCGGACCTAGCATCACTTGTGCCGTAAGTAGAACGGTGCAAATCATTCAATAAATTGTGTGTGCCATCCTTCCATTTGCCAGAAATGCGTAAAAATTTCACGCCTTTCGCGTGAAAATCACTCCGGTTTCCTTCCTGATTTCCTGACTTCCTCATTGGGATGCCCCTCTGCGCCCTCCTGGCCGTGCGACTCGCACCGTCCCGAATCGGCAAAAATCAGCGAAATCTGCGGAAAAAAACTCCAGGCCTGCCCGCCGTAGCCTCATGACGAAGGCGGGTTCTAAAAAGTGTCAAAAGGTGGCAACTAAACCTGTTGATTCCGCAGGATAGTATGACAAAATGCCAATATGAAGAGAACTGCCATGAGCATGAGCGGGCAACGCGGGAAAACCGTGAGAACATGGGAACCTGAAAATCTTGTCGCTGCGATTAAAATAAAGAAAACAAGTCAAGTAATATTCCTTTTTTATCTGTCCCACGTCATTTTAATGATTGTCAAGTATGTCAGGGTTTTTATTCGCAATAACTTTCGCAAGCACAATGACATACATAAATCTGTGTCAATAAAACCGACAGCGACCCGTCAAAAAAAATTCCCGATTGATGGTGGGACAGTTCCAAAGAATGCGACATTTACAAACAGAACAATAGTGTATAGAGCGGTTAGTCGATCCGAACGACCTTGGCGCGTGGGTTTTTTTTATTCGGACTCACGACCAACGGCGGCAGGCACACAAACGCCTTCATTTTGCCGTACAGCCGGTTCATCAGGCCGTCCATGGTGAAGGTCTGCATCGTGCGGCGTTCGTAGGGCAGGGGAACTGGCACATTGCGCAATGGAAAAACATGCTTCGGCAAATATTCCGCGCCGGACGGCGACACAGCATACGCCGGCGTGCCGAACGCGTTTCGCAACGGCAACACCGACACCGGCGTATTTGATCTTTGAAAATGAATTAACTTGTCTCTGGTCAGCTTTTTGTTGGTAAAGCATCCAGACAAGTGCTCGATCCCGGCGATGATTTCCACATCGATGAACGAGTCGAAGTTGTAGCCGAGAATATACAAAAAAATGTGCGGCTGCTTCACGCTCGGTGTCCACGCTTTAGCGTGTTCGGGAAAAGCCCCGCTCGGAGCGAGGCCGTCAAAAAATAATGCTTGCTAAATATTAAGCATGTCAGCATAGACATTGTCAGCAAATCGAAGCCTTTCATTTCCCGGGTCAAAACCCTTGAAAACCCCAATAAAAACGTGGTTTTCGACCTGTTTTTCACCTTCGTTTCCCCGTTTCCGGCCTATACACACTTTTTTGGAAACGAGGGGTGGGGTGGGGTGGCAGATTGGAGATGGCTCGTTGAATTGAACTGTTGATCCGCAGTCGCGCGAAATCATCCCGCTTCAACGCTCTTGCCGCGGCGTAGCGTAGCGAAGACGGGTCAACCGCTCAACGCCTCAACATGTTCGGTCGCTCGCAGCGCCAGAAACTCTTCCGTCAAAGGATCCAAAATCTGCGCGGCGTCGGAATTGGCGAGAACGACGGCGGCGAAAATCCAGCCGTCGGGACGGATCACCGAGCGGATCTTGCCGTTCGTGAAGGTCCAGGTGCGCCATTTGAGGGCGGAAATATCGGTGTCAGGCGCCGTAGGAGTATCCTGAAGCAATCGAAGGATATGGGCCATTTGGCTAACCGAAAAGTTCGCGTCGTTGCTTCGGCAAAATCCTTTGGCGGCGTCCGTGCCTACGCCGGAGTCCAGCATGTTGGCTGAGGCAATGCCGCAGGCCAGCATGCCCGGGACTGAGAGCCGGGAGTCGAGCCATTGATTGAGGATGTCGTTCACGATTTACCTCCTAATGAGGTTGAGGCTCGGACGTAGACCAGTTTATTGGAACGCGAAAGCGCAATGACACGGCCGTCGGCAAGTTCGGTTTCCATGCGATCGAATCCGCCCAGGGGCATGATTTCGCCAAATTGCAGGGCTTGTTGTTCCATGTGTTTGAGCCAGCTGACGTGGGGGCTGGAATCTTCGCCTACGGCTTCGAAAAGCAATTCGCCCGTGCGGGTACAAACCAGCGTGCCTTCAAGGCGGGATGAAGTCTTTGGCGGCGCCTCGTTGTTGGGATTGGTTTCTTCGATTTTGCCGGCTGCCGCGTTTTCGTCTTTTACGCGGGCGGCTTCCATCAACAACATTTCCCATTGACCAGCCAGGGTCTTTTCCGGCGGCGCTTCAAATTGCGCGAGTTCAAAGGAACCGCCAGGCAACGAAAGCAGTTTATACAAGGCCGGTTCGCCCTTGATATCCCCGGCCAGGGCATGAATGAGCTGGCCGTCCTCGATGTAGATGCGTCCGAGGACGCTCTGATTGTAAACTTCAAGGACGGATGAATTGCGCGCGAGGCATTCCATTTGGATGACGTCCGGCAAACCGACTTTGCGCAGCAGGCCCTGGAACCCTTCCTTTGGCGCCCATTGCAACAGTTCGCCGAGCATCGCAAAGATGGAACTGTAACCCTCCGGTGAAGCGGCTTTCTCAATGAAAAGGTCCGCGCCGTTCGCAAGGCTGGCCGCGCGTTTTTCCGGCGTGGCCAGGCCGGTGAGCACCGCGCGTTTGAGATGGGGATGCCGCCGCTGAAGGATGCCGATGAGTTGGATGCCATCGATGACCGGCATGTTGTAGTCTACCACTACGAGATCAATTTTTTGGGAGTCCAGGATTTCCAGCGCCTGATTGGCGGACGTGGCGGAGTGAATCAGCCACGTGCGTTTGCTCATCAGGCCGTACAGCTCCTGCAGCGTCAGCAAAAAGTCCGCGTCGTCATCCACGAACAAAACGTTATGTTGCGCGCCGTTAGTCATAGTTCGTCATTCAAGTGCGGTCAGCGCGGACAATGCGGCCTGGCGCACGCAATAATCCGCGTCACGCGAGGCGGTGGATAAAATGGCGGTGGCGGATTTTTCGCGCAGGCGCCCCAGCGATACCGCCGAGGCCATGCGCAAGTCGCGGTCGCGATCGAACAGCAAATCCGCAAACAGGGCATAAACGGGCGAGGGGCCCGACTTCATGGCCAATTTGATCATGGCAGTGTCGCTGCCCTGAAGGCTTTGAACGTCAATGCGGAATTGTTCGAGTAATTTCGAGGCGGCCTGGCAAACCCAGTAATCGTTGTGCTTGAGCGCAGCCTTGATTTTCGGCAGCGCGCGGTGGGCGGATTCCGATTCATCCCAGCGCCGGTTAATTTTGTAAAGAGCCGCGGACGCGCCATTGCGGACCGTGTTTTCAGTGTCCAACAGGGCGAACACAAGCGGCTGGATGGCGCGCGGATCGCCCATCTCACCCAGCGCAAAGATGACGCTTTCGCGCACGTCGCGGTCAGGGTCCTGGACGATCTGGCACAATCCTTCCACAGCTGACGTGTCCCCGAGTACCCCCAGCGATTTGGCGGACGCCTGGCGTACTTCCCACGACGGGTCTTTGAGACATTTAAGGAGTGACGGCACGGCGTTGCGCCCTCCGCACATCGTGGCGGCTTCGACGGCCGCGGCGCGGACGACGGGCGATTCGTCGCGCAGCAAGGGTTCGATTTCCGGATATGCGTGCGGATCGGCCATCCGTTCCAAAACCCCCAGGGCGGCGGCCCGCACCGCCGGCACTTTTTTCTTTAGCGCTTCTTGCATGACTGCAAGCACTCGGTTGTCACTGACCTGGCCGAGCGCTTTGACCGCGGCGTATTGTTTATTTGGCGTGCCGTTGCGCACAGTTTCCAGAAGATGACTGACGCCTTCGGGTCCCATGGCGACCAGTTCCTGAAGGTTTCCCATCGCCAGTATTTGCAGCACGCGGTCCGGCTCGGTTGCGGGCCTCCAGCCCAGGCGGTTGAGGCCGCGCACGGCAATGCCGCGGACGATTGGGTCCGCGTCGCGCAGAAGGGCGGCGAGGCCGGGTATTGCTTTAGGGTCGCCCAGCCGGCCAAGTGTTTCGGAGGCGGCAGCACGCGCCAGAGGAACGTCGTCCTTTAAAATATTGATGAGGGGTTCGACGGCCTTGGGATCGTTGTAACGGAGCAGCGCCCGGGCGGAGACGCAACGGACGTCCGGATTTTTGTCTTTTAAGGCAAAAATCAGCGGTCCCACGGCGCCGGCGTCGTACTCAAGAGACAATTTTTCCACCACGGCGAGTCTTGTTTTTGGACTGCCGATGCGCAATTGTTGATATGTCCACCAACTCATTACATTACGTTACATTTTGAAAATCTACATGGAGCACGCTAAAGCGTGTACACCGAGCCCCCTTTGCCCATCGCCGGCGCAACGCCCGTCACAGCTTCCGGCGCAATAACCGCAGGGCATTGCCTATCACTACCAGGTCCGATACGCCCATGGCAACGGCACAGAAAACCGGACTAACGAAGCCTAAGGAAGCAAGCGGCACGCCAATGGAATTGTAAAAAAAGGCCCAAAACAGGTTCTGTTTGATGGTTCGCAAGGTCGCCCGGGCCAGGGCAAGAGCTTCGGGCACACCCGTGATCTCGGATTTAAGCAGAACAATATCCGCCGATTCCCGTGCTATATCGCTGGCCCGGCTGACGGCGATGCCGAGGTTGGCCTGGGCAAGGGCAGGGGCGTCATTAATGCCGTCGCCAATGAAAGCCACACGTTCGCCTTTGGCCTGCAATTTGGTCACAAAATCCGCCTTCTGGGCCGGTTGCACTTCGGCCAAAACATGATCATCGGGTATGCCGGCTTGTGCGGCGATGCTGGCCGCCGTGCGCGAATTGTCGCCGGTCACCATATATATTTTCAGGCCCTGGCCCCGAAGTTGTTTGACGACGCCTGGCGCGTCGGGTTTGAGCCCGTCGAGCATGGCAAAGAGCGCCAGGGGATTTCTTTCAACCGCCAGTCCAATAATGTTTGAGCCGAGAGCGGTCCATTTGGAAATGAATTCGTCGGCACGAGACAGGTCGATGCCGTTTGCGGCCAGCCAGCGGAGTGAACCGAGGCGCACCTGTCCCGGAATATGCCGAACGCTTGCCTCAATGCCAGACCCGCCAACCTCCCGCCAACTATCGAGTTCGATAGTTTCCGCGGATTGCACGGCCAGGGCCTGGCTCAGCGGATGCGAAGAGTTCCGCGCCAGATTCGCGGCCAGGCTCTGTGGCTTAAAACGCGCCTGTTGCATTTCCAAAACGCTGGCGATCTCCGGCTTGCCTGCGGTCAGCGTTCCGGTTTTGTCGAAGACAAGGGCGGTGATGCGGCCGGCTTTTTCGAGAGCGACACCGTCGCGAATCAAGATTCCGCGGCGTGCAGCAGCATTTGCGGCGGCCATGATGGCGGCAGGCGTGGCCAGGCCCATAGCGCATGGACAGGCGACGATTAATACCGCGGTCGCGATGATGACGCCCGCGGCAGCTCCCGCCGGAATATTTGAATACCATAGAACGTGTCCCAAAAAGTGATGAACTGCGTGCGCTGACGCAGGGGCAAGTCCCCACCAAAAACCGGCTACCAAAGCGATCAGGACGATGACGGGGACGAAGACGGCGCTGACACGATCGCCGAGGCGTTGGATATCGGCGCGGCTGGTCTGCGCGCGTTGCACGGCGGCAACAATGTGTGCCAGGGCGGTTTCTTCTCCTGTGGCTGTCACCCGCATGACCAACAGACCGTTAAGGTTCACCGTTCCGGCGAACAGTTCCTTGCCGGGATTCTTTTCCGCCGGCCTGGATTCCCCGGTGAGAGCGGATTCGTCCACGGTGGAGTCGCCTTCGGTGACGATGCCGTCCACGGGAATACGGTCGCCGGGCCGCAACAGGACTTCGTCATTCGTCTGCAGTTGGGAAACCAGGACTTCATGGATCCGCTCCGGTTGTCGAAAAAGAAGCTGGGCCGTTTGCGGGGCAAGATTCAGGAGAGATCTCATGGCGCTGCCGGCCTTTTCACTGACCCGCGCCTCAATCCAATGGCCGAGGCTGACAATAGTGATTATGGCCGCGGCCTCCATGAAATACAGATGACGGCCAGGACCGCTGAAGAGAGCCCACGTGCTGTAAGCGAATGCCGCTGTGGAACCGAGCGCCACCAGGGTGTCCATATTTGAACTCGCGATTTTGAGCTGGCGCCATGCGCCACGATAAAACTGCGCGCCCGAGTAGATTTGGACGATGCCCGCCAGTACGAAAGAGGCCAATCGAAACCAGCGGACCTTTTCGAGGCCAAAAACCCATTCGCCGGTCATCAAAATCGCTGTTATGACAATTCCCGTCCACAACGCCCATTGCCAATGCGTGCGGCCCGTTTGGGCCATGTCTCCCGCTTCATGCGCCGCGTAGCCGGCCTTTTGGACGGCCTTCAGCACCGCCGGGACATTTTCGGAATTGTTCCAGCGAATCGTTGCGCGATTCCGTTCGAGTGAAACGGTGGCGCTTCGGACTTCCGGGACGGACTGGATGGCATCGGTCACGTGCCGTGCGCAATTGCCGCAAGTCATGCCGTCTATTTGAAATTCGGTTCCCATGTGGTTATTTTTGTTATCCTACCACCAAAGTTTCCATATTGAATAATCAAACATTTTTCATGCACTTTGCAAAGGCTGTTTGCAATTTGCAAAAGTTTTGCAGGATAGAGCAATTCTCTTTCCAATGATTCCCGGCCAATTTGCGCAAAATGTCTGGTGGCATATTTTCTGCCAAAGATGCTGGCTTATTCATTTTTTTTGACGGTCAGAAGTCACAGGCTATTCTGGATTTCGCGCCTCGTGAAAACGAAATAATGGGCGAGAAGCATCGCCAAAAGTTCATAGTTGGGATTTATTTTGAAAATGAAAACAGATACAGATTTAGCCGCCGCACGGGCGAAAGGCACCTCCCATGGAAATCAAAATGGCAACGGCCTTGGCGACGACCTGTTCAAGCGGCAGCTCCTTGCCACGCTTTTGGATTTGCGGGACGGGAATTTTTCAACCCGAATGCCGGGAGATTTGACCGGCCTGGACGGAAAGATCGCCGACGTCTTGAACGACGTCGTGGGACGGATGGACCGCTTTGGAAATTCTTTGAACCGGATGCGAAATGAAATTGGCCGAAAAGGAAAATTCAACGAACGTTTACAGGTAGGGGATGCCGTGGGCGGATGGTCGGATTCCGTTGAAGCGGTCAATTCGCTGGCGGATGACCTTTCGCGTCCCACGCTGGAAATGGGTCGCGTGATCGGCGCCGTGGCAAAAGGAGATTTGTCCCAATCCGTTCCGCTGGAAATTAGCGGCCAGCCGCTGCAAGGTGAATATCTTCGCACTGCAAAACTGGTCAACGGCATGGTGGAACAGCTTGCCGGGTTTTCCGTGGAAGTGATTCGTGTGGCGCGCGAAGTGGGTATCGAAGGCAAACTGGGCGGCCAGGCGCAGGTGAAGAAAGTTTCGGGCGTTTGGCGCGAGCTGACTGAATCGGTGAACCAAATGGCCGGCAACCTGACGGCGCAAGTCCGCAACATCGCTGAAGTGACGATTGCCGTGGCCAACGGGGATCTTTCGAAGAAAATCACGGTGGACGTGCGTGGCGAAATCCTGCAGCTCAAGGAAGCCATCAATACCATGGTGGAACAATTGCGCTCGTTTGCCTCTGAAGTGACGCGCGTGGCGCGTGAAGTGGGAACGGAAGGCCGGCTGGGCGGCCAGGCGTTCGTGCCGGGCGTCGCCGGAACCTGGAAAGATTTGACCGACAACGTCAATTCCATGGCGTCCAACCTGACGGCCCAGGTTCGTAACATCGCGCAAGTGACCACAGCCGTGGCGCGCGGCGACCTTTCCCGCAAAATTACGGTGGACGTGAAGGGCGAAATTTTGGAATTGAAAGACACCATCAACGTCATGGTGGACCAATTGAACTCGTTCGCCTCCGAAGTGACTCGTGTGGCCCGCGAAGTAGGCACCGAAGGCAAACTGGGCGGGCAGGCAACAGTTCCCGGCGTTGCGGGAACGTGGAAAGACTTGACGGACAACGTCAATTCCATGGCCACAAACCTGACGTCGCAAGTCCGCAATATCGCGGAAGTGACGACCGCGGTCGCCAAGGGCAACCTTTCCCGCAAGATCACGGTGGACGTGAAGGGGGAAATTCTCGAATTGAAGAACACCATCAATACGATGGTGGACCAATTGAACTCGTTTGCTTCGGAAGTGACGCGCGTGGCCCGTGAAGTGGGTACCGAAGGTATTTTGGGCGGCCAGGCGGAAGTGCCCGACGTCGGAGGTACATGGAAAGATTTGACCGATTCCGTCAACGCCATGGCAACCAACCTCACCGGGCAGGTGCGCAATATTGCGGAAGTGACCACGGCTGTGGCCAAAGGCGATTTGTCCCGCAAAATCACAGTGGACGTGAAGGGGGAAATTCTCGAACTGAAGAACACCATCAATACGATGGTGGACCAATTGAACGGGTTCGCGTCCGAAGTGACTCGCGTGGCCCGCGAAGTGGGCACCGAAGGAAATTTGGGCGGCCAGGCCGAAGTGCGCGGTGTGGCCGGCACTTGGAAAGATTTGACCGAAAACGTCAATTCCATGGCATCGAATTTGACGTCGCAAGTCCGCAACATCGCCGAAGTGGCCACGGCGGTGGCGCGCGGCGACCTTTCGCGCAAGATCACAGTGGACGTGAAAGGTGAAATCCTTCAATTGAAAAACACCATCAATACGATGGTGGACCAATTGAACGGATTTGCGTCTGAAGTGACGCGCGTGGCGCGCGAGGTAGGCACCGAAGGCAAACTGGGCGGCCAGGCGCAGGTCCGCGGCGTGGCCGGCACATGGAAAGATTTGACCGACAACGTAAACCTGATGGCGGCAAACCTGACCGGCCAGGTCCGTAATATCGCCGACGTGACGACGGCGGTGGCCAAGGGCGATTTGTCCCGCAAAATCACGGTGGACGTGAAAGGGGAAATTCTCGAACTCAAAAACACCATCAATACGATGGTGGACCAATTGAATTCGTTTGCGTCCGAAGTGAGCCGCGTGGCCCGCGAAGTAGGTACGGACGGACGTTTGGGCGGCCAGGCGCAGGTTCCCGGCGTGGCCGGCACGTGGAAGGATTTGACCGACAACGTCAATTTCATGGCCAACAACCTGACCGGCCAGGTGCGCAATATCGCCGACGTGACGACCGCCGTGGCGCGCGGCGACCTCTCGCGCAAGATTACGGTGGACGTGCGTGGTGAGATTTTGGAGTTGAAGAACACGATCAACACGATGGTGGACCAGTTGAATTCGTTCGCTTCTGAAGTGAGCCGCGTGGCCCGCGAAGTAGGTACGGAAGGCAAGCTGGGCGGCCAGGCCGTCGTTCCGGGCGTGGCCGGCACGTGGAAGGATTTGACCGACAACGTCAATTCCATGGCCAACAACCTCACCGGCCAGGTGCGTAACATTGCTGAAGTGACGACTGCCGTGGCCCGCGGAGACTTGTCGCGCAAGATTACGGTGGACGTGAAGGGTGAAATTCTCGACCTGAAGAATACCATTAACACGATGGTGGACCAGTTGAATTCGTTCGCTTCTGAAGTGAGCCGCGTGGCCCGCGAAGTGGGTACCGAAGGCAAGCTGGGCGGCCAGGCGGCAGTGACCGGTGTTGCCGGCACATGGAAGGATTTGACCGATAACGTGAATTCCATGGCCTCGAACCTGACGGGCCAGGTGCGTAACATCGCCGAAGTGACCATCGCGGTGGCCAACGGCGACCTGTCCCGCAAAATTACGGTGGACGTGCGCGGCGAAATCCTGCAGCTCAAGGAAACGATTAACACGATGGTGGAACAATTGCGTTCGTTCGCATCTGAAGTGACGCGCGTGGCGCGCGAAGTCGGTACCGAAGGACGGCTGGGCGTGCAAGCGGTGGTGCCGGGCGTGGCGGGAACGTGGAAGGATTTGACGGATTCGGTGAACGCGATGGCAGCCAACCTCACGGCCCAGGTCCGTAACGTGGCTGAAGTGACCACGGCTGTGGCGCGCGGAGATTTGTCGCGCAAGATCACGGTGGACGTGAAAGGCGAAATTCTGGAATTGAAGAACACCATCAATACGATGGTGGACCAGCTCAACAGTTTCGCGGCGGAAGTGACGCGCGTGGCGCGCGAAGTGGGCACGGAAGGGAAATTGGGCGGCCAGGCGCAGGTGCCCGGTGTGGGCGGCACATGGAAAGACCTGACCGACAGCGTGAACTTCATGGCGGCCAACCTGACCGACCAGGTGCGCGGCATCGTGAAAGTGGTGACCGCCGTCGCCAACGGAAATTTGCGGCAAAAGCTGACAGTGGAAGCCAAGGGCGAAGTCGCGGCATTGGCCGAGACGATCAATAACATGACGGACACGCTGGCTACCTTTGCCGAACAAGTTACCAACGTCGCCAGGGAGGTGGGTGTGGAAGGCCGGCTCGGCGGCCAGGCAAACGTGCCTGGCGCCGCCGGTACCTGGAAAGACCTTACCGGCAACGTCAACCTGCTGGCCGCCAACCTGACGACTCAGGTGCGCGCAATTGCCGAAGTATCAACCGCTGTCACGAAGGGTGACCTCACGCGGTCTATCACGGTGGAAGCACGCGGTGAAGTGTCCGAGCTGAAGGACAACATCAACACGATGATTAACAATTTGCGCGAAACGACCATGCGCAATGAGGAGCAGGGCTGGCTCAAGACCAACATCGCCAAATTCACCGGCATGTTGCAGGGCCAGCGCGATTTGCTCACGGTGGGCCGGATGCTGCTTTCGGAATTGGCGCCGCTGGTTGGCGCGCAACAGGGCGCGATTTACCAGATGGAAATGGGCGACGAAAACAAATGGATGTTGCGCCTGCTGGCGGGATACGCCACGCGGCCGGAGCAGCCGCAGCGCATTTTGGTGGGCGACGGGCTCGTGGGACAATGCGCCCTGGAAAAGGAACGCATTCTCTTGACGGGCGTCCGGTCGGATTATACGCGCATCGCGTCCAGCCTGGCCGATGCGCCTCCGGCGAGCATTGTCGTGCTGCCGGTGCTGTTCGAAGGGCAGACCAAGGCCGTGATTGAATTGGCGTCGCTCGCGCCGTTTAGCGTCACGCACTTGACCTTTTTGGAGCAATTGACGCAGTCCATCGGCGTGGTGCTCAACACCATCGAAGCGACGATGCGCACGGAAAACCTCCTGCAACAGTCGCAGCAGCTCACGGTGGAATTGCAATCGCAACAAAAGGAATTGCAGCAGACCAACGAAGAGCTGGCGCAAAAGGCCCGCCAATTGGCGGAGCAGAACGTCGAAGTGGAACGCAAGAGCCGCGAAGTGGAACAAGCCCGGCGCGCTCTCGAAGAAAAAGCCGCCGAGCTGGCGCTCACGTCCAAGTATAAATCGGAGTTTTTGGCGAACATGTCGCACGAATTGCGCACGCCGCTGAATTCGATTTTGATTTTGGGACAGCAATTGGCCGAAAACGCCGCCGGCAACCTGAGTGGAAAACAGGTTGAGTTTGCGCGCAACATTTATTCATCGGGTTCAGATCTGCTCAATCTCATTACTGACATATTGGACCTGTCGAAAATCGAGTCAGGCACCGTCACGGTGGACGCCGAGGAGGTGGCCTTTGCGGCGATGCGCGACTCAGTGGAGCGCAATTTCCGGCACGTTGCGGAGGCGAAAAATCTTCCATTCAATATCGAATTTGATCCGTCATTGCCGCGTTCAATGACGACGGATCCCAAGCGGTTGCAGCAGATTCTCAAAAACCTGCTGTCCAACGCCTTCAAATTTACAGCACACGGACATGTGTCCATTCATGTGGCGCAGGCGGTGTCCGGCTGGAGCCATGAACATAAAGTCCTGAGCAAATCGCCGAACGTCATTGCGTTTGAAATCAGCGATACGGGCATCGGCATCGCCGGTGAGAAACAAAAGCTGATTTTTGAGGCGTTTCAGCAGGCGGACGCCGGCACCAGCCGCAAATACGGCGGGACCGGTTTGGGCCTGGCCATTTCCCGCGAACTGGCCACGCTGCTGGGCGGCGAGATCAAACTTAACAGCTCTCCGGGCGAAGGCAGTTCGTTCACGCTTTATCTTCCGCTGACGTACTCGGGCGGAACGACGAAAATTTCACGCCCGCCGGAAGCGCAACCCGTGGTATTGCCGGCGCCGCGCGAGGAAATGATACCCGACGACCGCGACGGCATCCAAGCAGGGGATAGCGTGCTGCTGATCGTGGAGGATGATCCGCATTATGCGCGGGTGCTTGTGGGGTTGGCGCGCGACAAGGGATTTAAGGCGCTGTCGGCCACGCGAGGGCATGCGGCCATCGCCTTGGCGCGGCGGTATTTGCCAACGGCCGTCACGCTGGACATTTTCCTGCCGGACATGCTTGGCTGGACCGTTCTAAATAATTTGAAGCTCGACCCGGCTACCCGGCATATCCCCGTCCAAATCATTTCGATCGAGGAAGAACGGCAGCACGGCCTTTCCCACGGTGCTTTTTCATACACGATCAAGCCCGCCACCACGGAGGGCCTGGAACAGTGCTTCGACCGCATCAAGAACTTCGTGTCTCCCCGCGCGAAACGGCTCATGGTGGTCGAGGACAACCAAACGGAGCGAGAAAGCATCGTGGAATTGCTGGCGCACAACGACATTGAAATTGAGACGGTTGGCACGGGCGGCGAGGCGTTTCAAAGATTGATGGATGCGCAGTTCGATTGTTGCGTCCTGGATTTGCGCCTTCCGGACATGAGCGGCTATGCCCTGCTGGAAAAAATGCAGGCGGAGCCGGCGCTGCGGGAAGTGCCGGTGGTGGTCTTTACCGGGAAAGAACTCAACCCGGAAGAGGAAAAGCAACTTCGTGCCCTGGCGAAAAGCATTGTTCTCAAGGACGTGCAATCGCCGGACCGCCTGTTCGACGAAACCGCTTTGTTCCTGCATCGCGTGGTGGCCAATCTGCCGGAGGCCAAGCGTGAAATGCTCGCGCGCCTTCATAATTCGAATGAATCGTTACGCGGGCGCAAGGCGCTGGTAGTGGACGACGATGCACGCAACATTTTTGCCCTGACGACAGTGCTGGAAAACCATGAGATGAACGTTTTGAGCGCCACTAACGGCCGGCAGGCGATTGAAATAATCAAGAACACGCCGGATTTGAGCGTGGTGTTGATGGACATCATGATGCCGGAAATGGACGGCTATGAAACGCTTCGGGAAATTCGCAAAGACGCGCGTTTCCGGGCGTTGCCCATCCTGGCGCTGACCGCCAAGGCCATGAAAGGCGACCGTGAAAAATGCCTGGAAGCCGGTGCGTCGGATTATATCGCCAAGCCGGTAAATACGGACCAGCTGGTATCGCTTTTGCGCGTGTGGTTGCATCGATAATGAAATGGCAATATGTGATTCCTGTAAACGCGGAACCGCCCGGAGGCGCGCGGGGCGCGGTTGGATTTTGCGAAAACGAGACGAATGTCACAGACGTGTGGGGTTCCTTCCTGAACTTGATGCGCGCAAGCCGGGATGGTTTTAATATGCCTCTCCGGCCGCGCATGCAGCCGGCGAGGCGGGCCGTTGGCGAAAGCTTCTAACGGGGCATGAAAACGAATTTTGAATATAGAAGAATTCATCAAAACACAGCTCGGTTCGGTAGACGAACTCCGTGCTGTGCTTTTGTTCCAATCGTCTCCGGAGGTCACGCGCGATGCGGACGAAACGGCTGGAAAGCTATACATACCCCCGGCGAGCGCGGCGAAAGTCCTGGAGTCGCTCGTGAAAAAGGGGATTTTGGCTGTCAGCGACGGGCCGGGGCGTTATATCTATCGCCCGGGATCGAAGGAGCTGGAAAAACTAGTCGAGGAACTGGCACGGTTCGACCGGGAAAAACCGGTGACATTGCTCAAAATGGTTTACTCAAAGCCAAAAGATATCGAGGCACTTGCGGACGCCTTCAAAATCCGAAAGGAAAGCTGACATGGTTGGGATTGTCTATCTATTATGTGCGGCGACATCGCTGGTCTGCGCGGGGTTGTTGTTCCGGGGGTACCGGCGGAGCCGCGCGCTGCTGCTCTTCTGGGTCGGCCTTTTTTTTACGTGCCTTACCGGAGAGAATATTCTCCTTTTCCTGGATAATATCATTTTTACGAACGTGGATTTGTGGTGGTACCGGACGTCGCTGGCGCTGTTGGCGGTATTGTCCTTGTTGTACGGGATGATTTGGAGGCAAAAATGAACGCGCTATCTAACGTTGATTTTATCGTATCCCGAAACTTCGTGGAGGGCATGATTGCCATGGGCCTGTTGATCGGCGCCGGTTGCTTTCTTCGATTTTGGCGAGATACGCACGACCGACTGTTTGTGTTTTTTTCGGTGTCGCTACTGTTCCTGGCCCTGACCCGCACGATGGGCAATGAGAGCAGCGTGGTGCCTTATCTGATTCGCCTTGCCGGATACGTCATTATTATCGTTGGGATCGTGGACAAAAATTTGCGCCGAACGTAATTTGAAAGAGTGAGAATGCAATCGATAGACACAGAAATGATCGTGGTGCCGAAGCCGGAGCTTGATCCGGTAAATATTTTGCTGGTGGACGACGAGAGCCGGAACCTGGACGCCCTGGAGAGCGTCCTGGAATCGGTCAAGGGGCTGCGGCTCTTCCGCGCCCTGAGGGCGGAGGAAGCGCTGCTGGCGCTGCTGAACAACGAATTTGCCTGCCTCGTGCTGGACATCCAGATGCCGGGAATGAGCGGCCTTGAGCTGGCCCGCGATATCAAAGCGCGCAAGCGAAACCAAAACATTCCCATCATTTTTTTGACGGCCTTTTATCTCGACGAAAAGGACATCATCACCGGATACGGCGTGGGCGCGGTCGATTATTTGACCAAGCCGATTAACCCGGACATTCTCAAATCGAAGGTTGGCGCATTCGCGGATTTGTTTCGCACGGCGCGGGCACTGGCGGCGGCCAACGCCGCTCTCGAGTTGGAAGTGGTCCAGCGAAAAAACGCCGAAGAAGCGCTCCGGCGATTGAACAACAGTCTCGAAGCGTCCGTGCGCGAGCGCACGTCTGAATTGCGCGTGAGCCAGGAGCGTTACGAACAAGTCGTCCGCAACCTCCCGTTGGCCGTTTATACAACCGATGCCGACGGAAGAATCACCCTTTATAACGAGGCAGCCGCGGAATTATGGGGCCGACACCCCAAAATCGGCCAGGAAATCTGGTGCGACGCGTTTAAAATTTACCGGACGGACGGATCGGAATTGCCGGCGGATGACAGTCCAATGGCCCTCACACTCAAGACTGGCGAGCCGGTGAGCGGACAAGAAATTGTCGTTGAGCGCCCGGACGGCGCACGCCGGAACGTTTTGCCGTACCCGACACCAATTCGCGACTCGATGGGGAAGATAAGCGGCGTCGTGAACATGCTATTGGACGTCACGGACCGAAACCTGGCTCTTTTGATGACCCAGCGATTTGCAGCCATTGTCGAATCGTCGGACGATGCCATCGTGGGCAAGGACACCGACGGAATCATCAACGGCTGGAACCACGGGGCCGAACGGATTTTCCAATATAAACCGGGCGAAATCATCGGCAAATCGGTCACCGTGCTAATTCCGCCTGAGCGCCATCCCGAGGAAATGGAAATTCTGAAACGCGTTCGCAACGGCGAGCAGGTGAGGCACTTTGAAACCATCCGCAGGCGAAAGGACGGTCATTTGATTGACGTCTCGCTGACGATTTCACCGGTTAAGGACGCCAGCGGAAAAGTTGTGGGGGCCTCAAAGATTGCCCGCGACATCACTGAGCGCAAACGGAACGAAAGGCAGCAGCACGCTCTCTACGCGCTCGTTGCCCGGGTGAATTCCGCGCCGTCCCTGTCTGAAATTTGCGATGCCGCCCTGGAAACCATCTTTCAATGCCAGGACGCGGACCGGGCTGCGCTCCTATTGATTGATTCGCAGGGCACGATGATGAGATTCAAAGCCTGGCGGGGGCTTTCGGATGAATACCGCCGGGCCGTTGAAGGGCATTCACCATGGAAACCGGGAGATTTGCCGCAACCGTTGACCGTAGAAGACACGGTGCGCGCCGGGTTGGGCGATGAATTGAGGGGCGTGATTGAAAAGGAGGGGATTCGCTCGCTTGCTTTTATTCCGATTACGTACGAGAAGCGGCTGCTGGGCAAATTGATGCTTTATTTTAACGCGCCGCATGTGTTTGCGGAGGATGAACTAAAACCGGCCCAAACGATTGCTTCGCAGATTGCCTTCGCGATCGAGCGTGAATTCGTTTCGCAACAATTGAAACGGGCGAATGATGAATTGCTCGCCGCGTCGCGTGCCAAGGATGATTTTATGGCAACGCTATCACACGAATTGCGGACGCCACTGAATCCGGTATTGCTGCTGGCCAGCGATGCCATGAATAACCGCGATCTGCCGCCACGGGTCCGGGCTGATTTCAACACGATCCGTAAAAATATCGAGATGGAGGCGAGGCTCATCGATGATCTTTTGGACCTGACTCGAATTGCCCGCGGCAAAATCATTCTCGAAAAACATTTCGTCAATTTGCGGACTGTCCTGACGGATGCCGTCGCGCAAGTGCGCGAGGAGATGAACCAGAAGAAATTGCGCCTGGAGTTGCGGCTCAAGGCAGAGCAACACACCGTGTACGCGGACGCGGTGCGGTTGCAACAGATTTTTTGGAACCTGCTGAAGAATGCGGTGAAATTCACGCCGGAGGGCGGGCTCGTGACGGTGGAAACCGAGCTGGCCGGAACCAGGCTTCTTACGAAGATTTCCGACACGGGAATTGGAATGACGGATGAGGAACTGGCGGGAATATTCAAGGCATTCGCCCAGGGCGAACATGCCACGGCCAACGGCCATCGTTTCGGCGGCCTGGGGCTGGGCCTGAGCATCTCCCAAAAGCTCACCGAGTTGCATTCCGGTAGAATTGTCGCGGCCAGTGGCGGACGCGATAGAGGTTCGGCTTTTACCGTCGAGCTGCCACTCGTGACGGCGGCTGAAGCCAACGGAAAGACAAAAACATCGTCGGCGCTGGAAGAAACCCATGGGGGCCGGGTTGCCAGGGGTATTCGAATTCTGCTGGTGGAAGACCACGAGCCGACGCGGACGACCCTGGCCAGTCTGCTGGCCCGTCGCAACTACGACGTTGTGGCTGCGGCGACGGTGCAGGAAGCCCGGACATTGGCGAAGGAACGGAATTTTGATCTTCTCATCACGGACATTGGATTGCCTGACGGTAACGGTTACGACTTGATGAATGAGCTCGGAAAAGAGAATCCCCTTCGTGGCATTGCATTGACGGGTTACGGCATGGAGCATGACGTGGCCCGGAGCGAGAATGCCGGATTCGATGCTCACCTGACCAAGCCAGTGCGCATTCAATCCCTTGAAGCCGCGCTGGATGCGACGTCCAAGCTTATTGAGAAGACCTGACGGGCTGCTTAATATCCCTCCAAAATAACGGTTCCGTTGCTGGCACGGCCTATGCTCATTGTCATGGCGACCCGGTAAATGGAAAACGATGCCATTTACCGCAACAGTCAAACGCGTATAACGATGTCGTTAGAAACGATATTGATATGATAGCACGTTCAACAACGAGTAAGTACCGGGCCGTGATAAGCCACCTGACCGGAGGCCATAAAGCTGACGTTGTGGCGAAAGACGCAACGTCACCGTTTCTGGTCGAATTCTTCATGGTCCAGGGCATGGGATTCCAGTGCATGGCTTACCGCAATGCAGATGGCAAATGGCGCGGCGCTTTTGACAACCGTGAGTTGCCGGGCGCAATCCGCGTGTTGGAATAGACCCCTGATCAACGGATGAACGGACGAAAGCAGGGCAGCGCCACGGTTGCGGCTAGAGAGCGGTTTAAAAAATACTGTAGCCATTCGGGAAGAAAAAGAAGGGGAAGCGGTCTTTTTGGGTTTTGGCGTCGTTTCAGCTTTAGTCACAGGGTTTCAAACATGCTCCTTCGCTGAAGCCTCGCCAAAACACCAAAAATCCTCGCTCCGACCGGCCACATTATTTTTTAAAACGCTCTATGCACTTTGCATTTGCCGGCGTTGCATTTTTCAAATCAGCTACGCGGTTTTCCTGACTTAACGGCTTTTTGGACATTGGACAATTTGGGATTAACTCCACCTTGGCTCGCGCCGCGGTCCCGTCGGCCGGGTTCTGAGGTTTCCATCGACGGCGTTTGTCCCTTGAGGGTCTCCATGAAGGCGGCATTTTTGACAAAAACGAGGGCTCCATAAACCACTACCGATAGCATCGCCAAAAATAGCGGAATTCGGTCCACCGTGTTGCCTTTTTCCGAATCAATCAGGTCATGGTAATGCATCACTATTTGGGCGGAAGGATATGCGCCCGATTGCAGTTTAAAATGGAGATCGTAAGGATCGTGGGCTCCGGTTACGAGATAGATGAAACTGAATCCGTACGCGGAGATTAATCCGTATTCAACAATGAAGGTAATGGCGGAGATGACTCCAAGCGTAATTAAGAGTGTCCTGAAAAGTTTATCCGTCCAAAACGCACCTAGAACAATTACAAACAAAGGAAGAAACCAATAAAAAAACTGTCCTCCAAAGCCGTTTCCGAGAGTGGGGATGGCCATCAACACCACAGCCGCATACAAAACAAGTTCGGATGCCAGGGGTTTTCTCAATTTCCAGAAGTAGATCAAAGATAATGCGAAAACCGTAATGCCTACGGTGTAAAAGCAAAAATGGAAAATGGGCATGAGGGAATTTAGCCCAAACAGATTTATCAGCCCCGGGAAACCGAAATAGAAACCGTTCGCCCGATAGCCCAAAACCCATTTGCCGACGTCGGCCGGGTCCAAAACATAAATAACGCCAACGCCCAAAGAGACGGGCCCGAGCGCCAGGGCGGCGCCGAGGACCTTGCTTTTCCAGTCCAGCCGCCTGATTCCCGCCAGGAGGACCGGCAGAAGAATGAGCGGCACTTGTTTAGTAAGAATTCCCAAACCGACGAAAAGGCACGACAGCAACCAGTCTATTTTATCGCCCGTGGCAAAAAAGCTGATGGTTGAAATTAAAAACGCCAGGATCCACAACTCCATGAAGATGTCAAAGTTGCAATGCTGGCAAACGAGCAGAATCGAAACCGGATTCAACGCCAGGCCGAAAAGAACGAGCCAAAACGCCCGGGGTTCGTGTTCTTTTCCAAGCCTGCTTTTCAGAAAATAATAAGTGATCGAAATCACGACCGACTCAGCCGAAATCAGGACTAATTGCAAAACGCGGAAAAAAGAAATGTCGAGGAAGGCCGCGGCTTTTGACATGCCAAAACACATCATCATCCAAAACGGCGGCCAATTGAAAAGGCCCGTGGTATACGGATTGACTCCGTGCGCCATCAATTCCGCCTGGTGCTCCCAGGAGAAAGCGTCGAAGCATCGTACGCCGGGCGGGACCAGGGCCATAAAAAGCCCGCGGACAGTCCAGGAAGCGAGTAAAATCAGGATTAGGCGATTCCGCATTTTGATTAGAAGGATTTTGACCGCGAGATTGAATGATAACGGTCATTAGCTGACGGTCAATGATTTTTGACGGATGTGCCAGTTTTAGGGGGAGCCTCCTGGCCCCGTCCTTAATTTCTGGCGATGGCAGGGACGGCGCGCTGCGCCGTCACCACGCGTAAAGCGCGCGGAGCTGCCCGCGATACAACGTCCAACTACGCTCGTTGCGCCACTACACGCGGCGCGGACAGCGGTGGCACCCAGCCTTCGCTCAGAAGCTTCCTCCGTCGCCGCCGCGGCTTCCTCCTTCGACAAGCCTACGGCGGACGGGATGGCGGACGAGACGGCGGGCAGGACGCCACTTGCGAAGAGCGCTGCACCTACCAAGGACAGTGGAAGATGCCCCCGGCTTGGATGACGTGTGCACATTTTCTGCCTATAGGCGGGGAAATTGGAAACGAGCCCGGAATATACGGGTTTTGCTGGGAAATCTCCGGATTTCATAGAAACGGCCATCCGCTCCCGCCTTCGCCGAGGCTTCCGCCTCAGGACGGCGGGCGGGACGGTGGGCAGGTCGCCACTGGCGGGCGAACGACGCAAAGGCGAGAGTGACGATGAGGCAAGTTTCCATTTTTGCATGTATGGTGGAGAAACTGGAAACTTCGGGAAACGAATCTGGAAACGAAGTTGTTTCGAGGACTGAAAAGCTCGTTTTTGCTGGGGAATTTGAGAATGAGAGGAAACATGTGAAGTCGCCCCGGGAGGAAACTTCGAGGGGTTTTTTGACGGTCCGAAGTTTCCTCCCGGGAGGCGGGGCGGGCGGGCAGTTGCACCGTGGCCACTGCGGCGGCTTAGACCCTAGCCGTCCCCTTCATTCATTTTCATTCTGCGGCGGTTCACCGGCGCGTTGACTCTTTTTGCTGTAAAGCCACAAAATAGTTGAAAGATAAATTAAACCTAAAGCCAACGCGGGTATGACTCTAAGTGTAAGCACCCTTGCCAACTGAAGCAGATCCTCAACTGCATTAGAGTTTAAGCCAGATGCAGAGGATGGCAACCTAAACCCCATGGTGAAGCAGACGATAAAAGTTCCAATTGCAACTGCAAAGCCAGCAGCAGCTGCAAATCGCGGCCCAACGATTTGTTTTCGGTTTATTCGAATGTTAGAATTCATAGTTCAAAAGTACAACGAGGCACGCGCCGCCCAGGGCATCCACGATTGCTGCCAAAATAATCCTTTTGGATGGCCGGTTTTGCCGAGTCGTATACTCGGTTTTTAGATTACTTGAGATGTTGGACAAATTCATCAAATGAATTGGCGATTAGAAACATATTGTTAAGCGACGGAAGATCGCTTTCTTTTTCATGGTCCCAAAAATAAATTTTTCCCGACTTTTCTCCAAATATATGGATGGCTATCACGTTACCAAATGGGTCCAAACCAATCGGTAAGAACCCTGATGGCAGCCGACGACGGTAGCGTTCGAAATTCTTCTTAAGGTTGCCTACACGCTGGTCCCATAAGGCGAAAAAGTAATGAACAGTGCTTTCCTCAGTTTTCCCGCTCCGTGTGGCGAACTCAAATTTGTTGGGTTTGGGGCGCCCGCCATTGTCCTGTTTCAAAAAGTCCTTATAATCGTTTGGCAGTCGTCCATTTATACAAGATTCAAGGGCCACGATTTCCTGGTCAGTTGGCCGCTGGTCGCAAATAGATTCTACTATTATCATATTATCTTTTATTGATAGAAAATCCGCCGGTATGAGGGAACGACCCGTTGTCGGAGGCGTTGTGAGTGATAGCTACTGAAACAGAATTGGCAGCCCTCGTTCCGTAGCCTTTTTTACGAGAACCTGTAAACGGTCGAGCAGGAATTCGCCGTCCACGTCAATGAAGGACTCAAATGCATTTTGAGGATGAAGCCCAATCGACTTGGCGACCAACCTTTGCCATTCAGAGAAAAATGGGACCGGCGGCCGCTGTTTCAACTCTGCCTCAATTTCGCCGAGTTCATGTTGCAGGGTTTCACAATTGGAAGCCGACCATTCGCCGTCACAATCAGAATGCAACATGAATGTGGGAAATCGCGAACCGATTACTCCACACTCGAGTTCGCGGGCAACGTAGTCACGTAACTCACCGAAGTCTGCGTAAGAGCCAATTTCGACGCCGTCGATTTCATCGTCTCCGTCGAAAATGCAAAGGTAAAGTCCCATTACAAATCCTCCCGTTTGATTGTCTTTTCGTTCACTTTAATTAATTCTTTTATTGAAGCGTGAAGCTGGCACGTTTTTGGAATTTTGAGAACGAGCTTTTTATGATATTCCACAGCCTTGAAGAGCAGTATTCTGAGTTGATACGTTGCTCGGAGTGTCGCAACGTTCTTGATCAAATATATTTTGTCCATGGTCTCTGCATCCGGACGCGAACCGCGCGGGACCTGGTGGCGTGTATACTTTATTTGCATTAAAACTTAGGAATAGGCTTTACGGACACCCCCATCGATGCACGGGTCGGCAGGGAGAAAGCTTTGAAAGCGGTTCGAATCAAGGCGAATCCTGAATATTTTCATTTACGAGTTTAGTGTGGAAACGTTCCGGACTGCAACTGGTTTGCGATGTCTCTCAAAACGGCTATCGCACGCCTCCAGGGCGACAAACACTTTTAAACTCCCTGTAAAGCTTAGCATGGCCTGGCCAGTGTTCGCAGTAATGCTCCAGCCAGCGCCGCCTGTTGCGCGTCCTTAATCTCCATCCGGGCTCCGCCAGGCAGCTCCAACACCAGTGGCTTTTTATCCCCGCTATTTTCTTCAACCACCGCCTCTAACAACCGTACGGCCGCACGAGCGCCCTGCGGCTTGCTCCGGCGGTAACGGATCAACCAGTAGGCCAAGGTCGAATACTTCAAACCCGTCTGTCGAGCGAACTGGGCCGCCGATACGCCGCTACGTTCATACTCGGCCAGAATCATCCGCCGCTGCTCCTTGGACGCACGCACCCGGCCTTTGCTGTCCAGGGTCACTGGCACATTTTGAACCGATGTCGAAGGGATCAAAGAAGTCGAATCATCACTACTCGTAGATGTCATAGTTCTCATAAATACGATATTTATGAGAACTTTTGCCAGAGGTGCTTGGCGTGACGCTTACAATAAACCACACAGCGCATCTCAAGAATAAGCGATTCGGCCTCATCATTTTAGCTCCACTCAGATGCTTTTGTAAGGAACAGCATTAGGGTTTAAGCTGGCCCAGATGGGGGCAAGCAAGCGGGTTATAGAACCGTGATAGCAAAAACCATCGCATCCCGGCCACCAGGGGTGTCTCAACTACCAGATGAAAATGGTTGTTCATGCCAGAGAACAGAGAATAGCCAAGTTTGGATTGTTTTACTTGTTTGTGCCTATTGCCATATCTTTATAATAGATCGGAATGGACAAGGTGCCGAAATCGGTTTTAATGAGATTCGTTAAGGCATTCCGTGTGTTTGCGTCTAAATTGCTAGGAGCCATTACGAAGGCACTCGGCGCGTCGGGAGCAAAATGAACCTGAACTGCTGTGAAGCGTGCGTCTTTTTTTAAGTCAGCGTCCAATCTCATTTTACATTTAAAGTATTCAGAAGTCCGAAATGCCCTCATGGAGTATTCTGCAATACCGAGAACAACCAAGACGGCTAAAGCTGCAAAGATGCCTCCCAATATAATGGTGCGAATATATTTTGCCTTGTCGTTTTTCACATTTTCTAAAAGTAATGTCAGTGGCCCATTATTTCTCTGGAGCGCCGTTCTTATATGTCGTTGTGGTATTGAAAAATGGTATGGGAATTGTGGTCTGAGTAACTGTTATTGGGAACCCCCAACGGGCCCAATTGGTCCAATTCCCGACTCAAGCCCAGTGAACCCCCCAAACATTTGAGTCCGGCAAGGTGTTCTTAAATGCATCTGCAAGAATGTAACGTTTTACCATTGACCGATTGCCTTGACGAATCTACTGATTTTTATTCTCCCACGGGCCGACGCCTTGGCTCTCTTTGCCGTGAATCCACAAAAGAATTGAGAGTAACATTAAACCGAAAGCGAGCGCTGGTATTACCCTAAATATAAGTACTTTTGCCAAGTGAAGTAGATCTTCAACAGCATTAGAGTTTAAGCTGGCCCCAGAGAGGGGCAAGCGAAACCCTGTATTAAAGCACACGATGCATGCTCCAACGGCGACTGCAAAGCCAGCAACCGCTGCAAATCGCAGGATCCGGTAATCAATTCGCCTTCTGTGATTGCTAGAGCCCATTGGTCTAGAATGCGTGTCCACTATTTTATTGGAGAAAGCGGCGTGGCAGCAATAGCGCCGCCGTGGCCAAGCCCATCAGAGGAAGGGTGGAAGGTTCCGGCACAACCGTGAGAAAATCGGGCTGATCCAGTCCGGAAATTAGCGAGGAATTGATTGGCGCTCCTCCGGTAGTGTATTCGCCGATAGTGCCGTTTTGATAGTTTGCCACAAACAAATCGTTTCCCGAAATCGCGATTCCGATGGGGTCAGCCAGGCCGGAAATGAGCGATGTGTCAACCGGCGTTCCCGTAGTGGTGTATTCACCAATGGTGCCGCCACCGCCGTTTGCGACAAAGAGGTCGTTTCCCGAAATCGCAATGTCCCAGGGGTAGTTCAACCCGGAAATCAGCGATGCGTTGACCAACGTTCCTGACGTGGTGTATTCGCCGATCGTTCCGGTGGCAAAATTTGCGACGAATAAGTCATTGCCGGAAATCGCGACTCCGACGGGGTCATTCAACCCGGAAATCAAGGCCGTGCTGACCGGTGTGCCAGAAGTGGTATATTCGCCGATGGTGTTGGCGCCAGCGTTCGCGACAAACACATCGTTCCCCGAAATCGCGAGGCCGTAGGGATCATTTAAACCGGAAATTAACGACGTGCTGACAGGGGTTCCTGAGGTTGTGTATTCGCCGACGGTGTTGGCGCCAGCGTTTGCGACGAACAAATTGTTCCCCGAAATTGCGATGCCCTCGGGAACAGCGGATGGAATCAGCGAGGCATTGACCGTTGAGCCATCCAGCCCGTATTCGCCAATGGTGTTGTTCCCATAACTTCCGACGAAAATATTTTGTCCCTCGACGGTGGCAGCGAGACCAAATGCCAACGCCAGTACGATTCGGTAGATGTTTTTCGCGGTTTTCATTATGCAGTGTAGCTGCCGTAAGTTTCTCAAGTTTTAATATTTCTGCGTGGCCTGATAAAATCTCTGACCGGAGAACGAAGGGCCGGTGTAATTCGTAGAGCCGGTGTTGTTCGAAGCCGTGGCTAGCGGCGACCAGTTTACGAGATCCGTAGAAGTCTGGATGGCAATCGGCTTGCCAGTCTGGCCGATGAGATCCAGGTGGAATTGGCCGTTCCCGAGGCTGGTGATTCCGGTGAATTCCGGCGCGCGGACGAGGCCGGCGCTGTCGGCGTGGTAGATTGCGGCAATTTCTGATGGACCCAGCGCGCGGTTATAGATTTGGAGGTCGTTGATATCACCCAATAAATAGTCGGCGTAAACCCCGGCAACGGTTGAGAACCAATCCACGCCGACGTAAGCGCGTGGCAATTCAAAACTGCTGGCACTGACGGTGCCTTCCTGAACACCGTTCGTGTAAAGTGTAACGGTTGAACTGGTGGCTTCGAAGACCAGATGTGTCCATTTGTTGAGCGGAACACTATAGGTAGGGCTGAAAAGATAGTCAGCGACGCCGGAGTGGGAGATTCCAACTGCGCGGGTGGTGTTATACTGTTCCAGTTTCAGCGCGTAGGTTTGGTCGCCCATCAAAGTTGACGAAGCGCCGCCGGCATTTTGGCGGTACACCCAGACGCTAACTGTCCACGGGGGCGCGATTTCGGCGGCATTATTGGACATATAAGACGAGGTGCCATTGAAACCGAAGCCGAGTCCAACTTTTGAATTTGTGTAGGTAATACCGCCAAAAAGCCCGGAATTGGTGACACCGTAAATGTCATTGGGGTTCCCGTTGCCCGGCCACCAGTTGACCAGGCCAGGCGGATCCAGGATGGAATTGGGATCATTGATTAACGGGCCAAGCACGGATAGAGTCGCCACAGCGGGGATCTTCGCGTACGAATTGCTGGCCGTGATCGTATAGGCGCCTGCATTGGTCAACTGAACATCAATGATAGTGTAATTTGATGAGGTGGCTCCGGGAATCGACTTTCCGTTAAAGTACCACTGAAAGTTGAGGGATTGACCGGAGGCTTTGGCCGAGAGCGTTGCGTTTGAGCCGAGACCGACCGTCAGGTTGGCCGGGGGCGTAACAAAGTAGGGGGAATTGGTGCCGCCGATTGCAAACATCGTCAAAAAATTTTGGAAATTGCCGTTATAGACATCCGCATCGCCGCCAGTCCAGTTGGTGTCGCCATACTGCCAGATATCCCATGATGGCCAGGGCGTGGTCCCTCCGGGGCTGCCGGTTTGTGCATTTGCGTTGGCCGGGTAAGCAGCAATCCAATCGGGCCAACCCGTTACGGACGAATTCAATCCCGGAAATTGCGCGGTCCCCGAATGGGCCGTTGAATACCAGGTGCCAGTGTAAACGACCGGGCGGATAATGACTCCCTGTGCCGCGGCGAAATTGGAGACATCATTGCACCACTCATTGACCCATTGGGACATATAGGCTGTAGTGAAGCCTTTAAAAGTAGAGAATCCGTTGGTGGCAAAAGGGTCTTCCCAGTCCAACATGGGGACCAAATACCCGCCGCCGGCTTTGACGTAACTGCCGGCGTGGTTCCAGAAATACGTCGCTTCACTATCGGCGCTGAAACTCCCGGTGATATTTGTGTCGGTGCTTGGCCTGGCAAAATGATAAGCGCCGACATAAACACCGGCACTGACTGCGCCAGCGATTTGCGTTGTGAAATTCGGATTAACGTAATTGGTCCTTTCTGTTGCTTTTACCCAGGCAAATAAAACGCCGTTATTTTTCGCGAGCGTCCAATTGATACTCGCGGGTTGGAAACCTGAAACGTCCGTTCCGAGCGGACGTTGAGCACTTGCGGTCAATGCCGCGAGCGAAAACAAAAGAATCAAGCCCGCCAGAGCAGATGAAATGAAAATTTCTTTGTTAAGAGACATAATCGCAAATTCTGCAAATGCTCAATATTTCTGGGTTGCCTGGTAGAATTTCCGGCCGGCGGCGGTTGAATCGGTGTAATTCGTTGTGCCGGTGTTATTCTGAACCGTGGCTGCGGTTGACCAGTTTACAAGGTCGGAAGAAGATTTGATGGTAATGGGTTTGCCAGTCTGGCCGATGAGATTCAACTGAATTTGGCCACTGCCAATATTGGTGGTGCCGGTGAATTGCGGAGCGCGGACAAGGCCGGCGCTACCGGCGCTGTAGATGGCGGCGATCTCAGCAGTAGTCAATGCTCGCTTATAAATTTGGAGTTCATCCACGGCGCCAAGCATGAAATCAGATGGCGAACCTGAAAATGTGTCCACGCCAAAAAATGCCCGAGGCAATCCGACGTTACTGGCTGTGATTGTGCCTTTCTGGACTCCGTTGGCGTATACCGTGACGGAAGAACTGGTGGCAACAAATGCTAAATGGGTCCATGTATTCAGGGGCAGGGTGTAGGCTGGACTAAAGACATAATCGCCCACGCGGGTTTGAGAAAGGCCGACTTCGCCGGTATTGTTATATTGCTCAATCTTGAGCGCGAATGTCGAGTCACCACACAAGGCAGCGGAAGCCGTTGGAGCCTTTTGGTGGTAAACCCACGCGCAAATAGTCCATGGAGGAGCAATTTCTCCACCGCTGCTGGTCATGTAAGCGGAAGACCCGTCGAAGTGGAACGCTGTTCCAACTATTCCATTTGTGTAGGATATATTATTTTGCGGCGTGAGGTTGGTGACGCCATAAATGTCGTAGAAATTGCCGTCAGCGGTCCACCAGTTCACCATGTTGGAGGGATCGAGAGCCGAATTCGGCGCATTGACTAACGGTGCGATTACGGAAAGGAAAACCGGTGTCGTCAGGATGCTGCCGTTGCTATTTGTGACCGAAACGGAATAGGCCCCGGCGTTTGTGAGTTGCGCGTTCGTGATCGTGTAGAAATTCGTATTGGCATTTGGAATGTTCACCTGGTCGAAACGCCACTGGTATTTTAGCTGGCTGCCCGATGTAGACGCAGTGACCTTAAACGTTGCGTTACCGCCCAGGGCAACAGTTGTATTGGTCGGCGCGCTGGTTACGGCAATCGAGCCTGCGATATACGCCAATGCCAATTGACTTGCCGTTCCATTAAACACGTCCGCATCACAATAGCCGGAACTGAACGAGCCGGGAACGCCGGGGACGTTGGTCGTGGAGGTGAATTGCCAAAAATTCCAAATCCCCGGTCCCCATGCTTCGCACGAGGTGCACACACTCCAGGGCGTACCGGTCTGCGGATTCTGGCCATTGTAATCGGCGATCCACGCCCCCCAAACTGCGTCGTCGCTGGTTAAGTCGCAGGCGCCGCTGCATGCGCTGCAATAAATAACCGGCGTGACGCTCACACCGGCTGCGGCGGCGTTGGTTTGAATGTCATAGCACCACTGATAGACCCAATCCGCGTAGCTGCTGGCTCCGACGACGCCATTGAAAGTCTCAAAATCGAGCATGGGCATGAGGGTCTTGCCGTCGTTTTTGATATAGTTTTTAGCGAAGTTCCAGAAAAAATTCGCCTCGGTAGAAGGACTATTTTCATCGGGCCGGCAAAAGTCATACGCGCCCATATATACTCCCGCGGCTTTGCCGGTGACCTCGTTGTTTACAAAATTTGTGTCCGTGTAATACGTGCCTTCCGTGGCTTTTGTCCAGGCGAACGTGATGTTGGCATTTTTCACAGTCGTCCAATTAATGAGGCCGTTGTATCCGTAAACGTCGATGCCGTATGCCCTTTGCGCATGTGCGGTTAGTGCTGGCACGGTTGAAAGGAAGAGAATCAAAGCACCGTTAAAAAAAATAACGAGCTTCCGCGATATTGATTGATTCGCAAACATCGTGTGAGGAGTTGGGGGCGTTGGCTGGGAGAGATTTCCTATATTTTACGGGCAGACGGCAGTGTCATAAACAAAAACCGTTCCGTAACATACGAAAACGACGTTGAAAAGGCAAGAATTATTATTTAAAAAGTAAAAGTTTTGTGGGTTTGGCGAATGGGACGAAGGGGACGGAGGGCAAGAAGCAGTCTCAGGCGATTGTGAGCGAATGGCAGGTTGGGTGAACGGACGGTGGTAACCGCTTGCTCACGCGCACGGCTGAAGGATTTGAGGGCAGGGAATTCCGCCCGCTGTACGCGCGGTCCCTACCGGGTCATATCGCGGTAACGCTCTATTTCCTCTGCGACTGTATCGTCAGGCCAATTCAAAAGTTCCCGCATCCACGCGGCGACCTGGCGGGCGCGGGCGTCGGCGTCTCGATAGTAGTAATGCCAGCTTGTGCGGCGGACCATGACGTCGTCCAGGTGCGCGGCCCATTCGTGCTCGCAGAAATGCCGGACGACGTCTCGAGTGAAACCCGGCGACAAGATGCCGCTGATGCCTTGGGTTTCGGCTGGCGGGAGCAAAGGTTCTTCGGCGGTGCGACATGGAGCCAATGGTGGCCCGGAGCGTAAACCCTTCAAGGCGTGAGCAATTTGATCAACGGTTTGCTCTGCCATCAGGCGATAGGTGGTGAGTTTGCCGCCCGCGACGTCCCACCAACCGGGTTCAGGATTGCGAATCTCGTGGGAACGTGAAATGTCCGAAGGCGAGCCGTGGGGGTCGGCGATTAAAGGCCGGACGCCGGCCCAGGAACTGATGACGTCGGTTTCCGAGAGCCTGGCGCCTGGGAAAAACCGGTTTGTGATTTCCAGAATGTAACGAATGTCCGCGGCCTCGGCGAAAATCCTGTCCAACGAACCGTGATAATCAGTGTCTGTTGTGCCCAGGATGGTTCGTTCGCCCCAGGGAATGGCAAAGAGGATTCGTTTGCCTTCGGTCATCACGACTGTGTCCAGGGCTGAGATTCGGGCGCGGTCCACGACGAGATGGACTCCTTTGGCCAGCCGAAGTTTAACGCGACTGTGAGGCAGATGATCGGCCCATGGACCGGTGGCATTTACAATTGTCTTTGCCTGGACGGTGATTTTCCTGTTGGTGAGTGTGTCGGCTAAGGTGCAGTTCCATACGGCATCGCAAACGCCGCGTGAGGGCACGCGGCCTACAGGCTGGGTCTCTGTGCCAGTGGCGCCTGCCAATGGAGAGGGACCATTACTGGACACCCTAAAGGGTGGACACCGAACCGATTCCCGCGTGGCGTCGATAAAGCGGCAATAGTTTGCGAGTGTGGCACCGTGGCGCGTAGCGGAGCGGAGGGTGTCCAGGACCAGGCGGGCATCGTTCGTAAAGCCGTCGAAGTAGCGAACGGCGCCAGTTAAATTTTCCGCGCTCAGACCGGGCGCTTGTTGAAGCGTTTCGCGTGCATTAAGCCATGATGAGTTGCCGAGATTTTTGCCGCGGCAAAGGAAGTCGTAAATTTTAACGCCGATTTTTAATTTCCATAGGACCCACTCTTTATTGGAGCGATAGGTTGGAAATAGAAAGGGCAGGGGATCAGCCAGATGGGGGGCAATTTCATGGATAATCTTTTTTTCGACGCTGGCTTCGCGGACCAGACCGATGCGGCCCTGGGCCAGGTAACGAATTCCCCCGTGGAGCAAGCGGCTGGAGCGGCTGCTGGTACCGAAAGCGAAATCGTATTGTTCGACCAGGCCCGCGCGCAGGCCACGCATTGCGGCATCGCGAATGACACCTGCGCCGACGATGCCGCCGCCGATGACGAGCAGGTCCAAGGGTTGTTCGGACAGCGCTGCCAGGGACTTTACTCGTTGTTGAGAAAAGGGGGTCATTGTCCTCTTAGTCTTTTATGAATCGTTGATTGGGAGACAAGTGAAACGAGGGACGCCGGGTGAAGGCACCTGCCTGCGTACCGGGACAAATATCTGCGTTCGGAACACTCTCCCTCACCCCGGCCCTCTCCCGAAGGGAGAGGGAGAATTGTGCGCCAATGGCAGGTAACAACGAACGATGGCCTCGGTTCATGGTCCCAATGCATGCGACAAAGTTGAAGGGGCGCATCTCAATTTCTTGCAACCAAGCAGTCGCGAAATGGGGAGCGCACGCGCCCCGCGATCGGAACGGCGCGCACGCCATCGCGCGTTGAAATGAGCGCGGAGGCGCGCTCGGCGCGGTCGACGAGGGCGTCAACCGCTGCACGCGAGGCGCGTTCTCTCCCCCATTCATCCCATATTGCAAGAAGCTGAGATGCGCACAGTTGAAAGAGGGCTCCCCATACAAAGTTGAAAGAGAGCCCATGAATTTAATGCTTTGCGTTCGACTGGAGCAATTCTCCGAATTCCTGGAGCGTCGGGACGATCAAGTCGGGTTTTCGAATGTGATTTTTGGCTTCGGCAGCGGTGGCTTCTCCCGTGAGCACCAGGACGCCGAGTGCGCCGGCGCGATGAGCCATTTCGATGTCAGTATAGAGCCGGTCACCAACCATGGCCAAATTCTCTGGCGCAAGAGAATGCCGTTGGAGAATGCCGCGCAGCATCGCTGGATCGGGTTTTCCCAGGACGGCTTGAGGGACGCGGCCGGTGGCTATTTCCAACGCGGCAGTAATGGACCCGCAATCAATTAATACGGTTGGTTCGTCGGTGGGGCAAATGAGGTCGGGATTTGTGGCGAAGAACGGTTTTCCCTGTTTAATCCACCAGGCTGCGCGGCACAAACGGTTATAGGTCAATGATTTGTCAAAGCCCACGACGACGGCGTCCGGCGGTGCATGGGGATCGTCGGGCGTGAGTTCGAAACCGGCATTTTTCAATTCATCGCAAAGTCCGCTGGTCCCAAGGACAAAAAGGCGGCGGACGTGTGGAAAATCCGCGCCCAGAAAATCAATCGTAGCGTGTGTTGAAGTATAGAGTTGGCCGGCGGCAGCTGGAATGCCCATGGCATTTAAATGGGCAAGATATTCAGCCGTACTCCTGGAGGGATTATTGGTCAGGAAAGTGTGGCCAATGCCCAACCGTCCCAGCAGCGCCAGGTATGGCGCGGTCGTCTTGAAGACGGTTTTGTTAAGGTAGATTGTTCCGTCCATGTCCAGGGCCACGTGACGGATTCGGGCCAGGCGGTCGCCGATTTTTGATTTGTGATTTTTGATTTGTGATTTGATGGCAGTTTTCAGTTTCAAATTTTCAGTGTTTTACGAAGCCATCCTAATAAACGGAGAGTGTGTCAGCGATGACAATCAATGCTCTGACGCAGGACTGAAACCATCCTTTTCAATTGCGCTTTGGTCGTGCAATAGGGGGGCATCAGGACGATGACATTGCCGATGGGGCGGGTCAAAACGCCTCGTGAGGCCATGGCCTCGCAAACACGAATACCGGCGCGCTTGCGCAAATCGAATGGTTCGCGGGTGCGCCAGTTTTTGACGAGCTCAACCCCGGCGACCAGGCCGACTTGCCGGACATCACCGACGTTGGGCAATTGCCATAGCGATTGCAATTCGCAGCGCAAATCATCTTCCAATCTTTTTCGTGCCTGGTTGGATTTGCCAAGCAGTTCGAAATTGGCGAGCGCCGCAGCCGCGCCGAGTTGATTGCCGGTAAAACTATGCCCGTGGAAAAAGGATTTAAACTCTTCGTATTTTCCAAGAAACGCTTCAAAGACATGGCGCGTTGTGAGGGTCGCTGCCATGGGCAAATAGCCGCCCGTCAGGCCTTTGGCGAGGCATAAAAAATCAGGCTGAACATTTTCGTGCCGGCAGGCGAACCAATTGCCGGCGCCGTCCCTGGCGGCACCGGTCCGGCCAAAGCCAGTCATGACTTCATCCGCAACCAGCAGCGCGCCGTGAGAACGCGCTATCCCGGCGACGCGATTCAACCAGCCGGCGGGCTGCGGGATCATTCCGGCGGCGCCTTGCATGAGTGGTTCAAAGACGAACGCAGCGTATGGATTGCCTTTTTTCTTTTGCGCGGAAAATTGCTTTTCGGTTTTGGAGACGCATTCCCAATTGCATTTGCGATATTCACGGGCATCGGCGCGTTCAGGTTTTGCCCGATTGAACGGGCATCGGTAGCAATACGGCGCCATGGCTCGATCGGTTTTGAACAGGAGGTCCGCGTAGGATTTGTGGAATAAATCAATGTGACCGAGCGAAACTGCGCCGACGGTATCCCCATGATAAGCGCCTGCGAGCGACAGGAATTTTGGTTGTTTTAATTTTTTAATCCGTCTGGAAAACTCATAGGCCAGCTTTAGGGCTACTTCGAGCGCGGTTGAGCCGTCATCGGAAAAGAACACTTTTTCCAAACGTGGGCCCGCCTTCGCCAGGCTACGGCGCGGCAGGCCCGGCCGGCTCTGTTGATTTGCGGCCCGGACCAATTTTTCGGCGAGGAGAGACGCCGGTTCGTTGGCCAGGCCGAGCGCGGAACTGTGCGCGATTTTTTTCAACTGCCGTGAAATGGCCGCGTTAATTTTAGGGTGGCTGTGGCCGTGCAGATTTGTCCAAATGGAAGAATTGGCGTCGAGGTAATTGCGTCCGCGAAGATCGCGCAGTACGGCGCCTTTGGCCGAGACGATCACGGTGGGTTCGCATTGCATCCAGTCACGCATTTGCGTGAAAGGATGCCAGACATATTTATGGTCAAGGTGGGCAATTCTGTTCATCCGCCGTAAAAATCAAACTCCAATATCCAATTTTTCCAACGCGTCAACGAGACAAAAAATGTCTTCGCGCGAATGTGCGGCGGTCAAAGTGACACGCAAGCGAGCTGAGCCCCTGGGGACGGACGGATAACGAATGGCGGGAACGAAGATTTCTTGTTCGCGCAGTTTCGCCGCGGCATCCAGGGCTTTTTGTTCTTCGCCGAGAATAATGGGGATGATGGGGGTACGTGTGGCGTCAATGTTTGAGGATGACGATGACGATGAGAATGAGAATGATTCGTTTCTGTTTAAGGCTGATTGAAAACCCGCGATATTTGACGCGAGTTTCTCTCGTAAATCTTTTCCCTCGGGTGATTGGACGAGGCGGATGCCTTCCGTGGCGGCGGCGGCTGAAGCCGGGACCGGCGCGGTCGAGAAAATAAATGGGCGCGCACGATTGATCAGGAAGTCGACCAGTTCGCGGGAGCCACAAATACAGCCGCCAGCGGCGCCAAGCGCCTTGCCGAGAGTGGCCATTTGGATTTCAACCCGGCCTCCCAGACCCAATTCCTCAATCAGGCCGCCGCCGTTCCCGCCAAAGACGCCCGTGGCGTGGGCTTCGTCCACCATCAGCGATGCGCCATATTTTTCTTTGAGCCCCACTATTTCCCGAAGCGGCGCGGTATCGCCGTCCATTGAAAAAACAGATTCGGTAACGACCAGGACACGGCGAATGCCGCTTTGGGAGGGGGGGCCGTTTTTCGCGGCCCACTTCAATTTGCTTTCCAAATCATCCAGGTCGTTATGACTGAAGACGCGAATCTTAGCGCCGCTCAATTTCGCGGCATCGACGATGCACGCATGGACGAGTTTGTCCAAAATGATAATGTCATCCTTGCCAAGCAACGCGGTAATAGCACCGTGCGCGGCGGCGTAGCCGCTGGAAAAAGCGATAGCGCCTTCGGTCTTTTTAAATTTCGCCAGGGCGGCTTCAAGTTCGTGAAACGGCGCCAGCGATCCGCAAATAAGCCGCGAAGCTCCGGAACCCGCGCCAAATGTTTCGACGGCCCTGATGGCGGCTTCTTTCAGGGCCGGATGATTTGCGAGCCCGAGATAATCATTCGATGAAAAATTCAGAAATGTCTTTCCGTCAATTTGGATGCGGGGCGACTGGGCGGAGTCCACGCGGCGTAACTGGCGGAAAAGATTTTGTTCGCGCAGGGCGGCGAGACGTTCCGCCAGATCAGTGTCAAATGGGTTCACTGCGATTGTCCAGGGGCGACGGCCCATTGGCCGGCAATCATGGACGCGTTGACTCGCCCGTGAAAGTTTAATACTGCATCGCACGCGCCTGAAATGCGCCCCGTGAACGGAACGGCAATGAGGTCAGCAAAAGCGTAACTGGATAACTCGCCGATTTTTCCGGCCAAGCCGAGGGCGCGCGCGCCATTCGTAGTGGCCATTTTCAATATCGTTTCGGGCGCGCATCCGGGATTCGACCGTGAAAATGCCTGCATTTCCGAGAATAAATTCAGCTCCAGGTGGTCCTTTCCATTTTTGGCGACCGTCGCCAGGCTGTCCGTACCCAGGCAGACGTTCACATTTGCCGCCAGGAGCTTTTGCAACGGAAATGTTTGGTGCTGAAAATAATGGTGACTGCGCGGGCAATGAACAAGGCTGACCCCGCGTTTTGGGAACAGGTCAAAATCGCGGTCATCCAAATAATTTGCGTGGACGGCGATGAAACTGCCGTTGGCCAGGCCGGCGCGGTCCAGGTGTTGAAAGGGCGTTCCCTTTCCGCAATCTGAGTTATCGCGGCCGTTTCTTTTAAGCCAGTCAAACATCTCGCCACGCGCATGGGCGAACATTTCAAATTCCTGAAGGGATTCGGCAACGTGGACAGTTGTACGGAGTTTCTTTTCGCCGGCAGCGCGCGCGCAGAGGCGCAAGAGCTCGGCCGACGTTGAGTAGGGCGCGTGAGGGGAGAGAGCGGCTGTGCAACGGTGGTGCACCAGCGACTCAATCTTTTTCAAGGCTTCATCCAGGATTTCGGCGGGGTCGCGCTTCGAGCGGACGCTCGTCATTTCCAAAAATGAAAAGACGCGCAACGGGGTGGAGTTCCAGACGTCGGGAAGCAATTCAGGGGCAGCCTCAATGTCCGCGACGCTCGTCGTGCCCGAGTGCAGCAGCATTTTAGCGCCGTTGAGCCAGGAACACGCATAATTCGAATAACTCCATTCGGCCTTTGCCGCCAGCATCCATGGAATCCAATCGGTGAATTTTTTCGGTGACGGCCAAAAACCTGCCATGTCCGTGTAGTCCAGGTGACAATGGGCGTTAACCAGGCCAGGCAGAAGGGCGACATCGCCCAGGTCCACGATGGTTGCGGTGGCGGAGGAGGTTAATTCCCGCGGAATTCGCCGCCAGGCGTCAGCGGCGATAATGCGGTCACCGTAGATGACCACCGCGCCATTTTCGATGGGCGGAGCCGTGATAGGGAGAAGGGCGCGGGCGCGGAGAACGAGCGGCTGGTTTGCCAGTTGGCCGGGAAAGGTTTTTGCCATGCGTATCCAGCTCGATTATCCGTGACAGGCGCGTCGTTTAGACTCCGACCTCACGTTTGACTTCTTTCAGTTTGGCGGCGTCTTTGTGTTTTCGCGCCTTGATTTTGCTGTGACGCTTACGGATTTGTTGTTCGATTTTTTTGGCAACGACGTCAATGGCCGCGTATAAATCGCTTTCGCGCGCCTCGGCAAAAAGATCGGGGCCGCGCATGGCAATTTGCATAGAGCAGGTGAATTGCCTTTCAGGCATGCGACGATGATCGTGTTCGAGAGTAACCCTGGCGTCAACGGCCCGCCCGTCCAGATGATCAAGCTGTTCGATTTTCTTACCGACGCGCTCTGCGAGCGTTTTCGTCAGGGTAACGTTATGGAGAGAAAGAATCAGTTTCATCATAATCAAGATGCAATCGCGGGGCAGAAAAATCCAGTTTTTACTGTGCCAAAATTCTTGTGATTTAGCCGAACTGGATTACAATGAGACCCATGGCACAAGGCTTACAACTGTCTCAGCGCCTGACGCAATCGCTGGTGCTGGCGCCGCAATTGCAGCAGTCGCTGGCATTGCTCCAGGCACCGACGCTCGAATTGAAGGCGCTGGTGGAGCACGAAATGGAACAGAATCCGGTGCTCGAAGAAGTTGCCGTTACGGACGCAGAATTGCGCGAAAAGTCGAGCGACGATGAGGGGACTCCGACGGAATCGCAGGATGAAGTAACGTTTGACGGCGCGTCCGACAAAGGCGGGAACGAGCCGGTAGATGAATTTCAAAAGGAGTTCGAAAAGCTGGTGCAATTAGACCAGGAATGGCGTGACCATTTTTCGCAGACCAATGTGCCGATCCGCCAGTCCACCGAGGATGAGGAAAAGCGGCAATTCATGTTTGACTCTTTGACGGTCGGGACGTCCCTGGCTGAATTTCTCATGGAGCAGGTGCGGGAGACGGACTTGAACGAGGAACAGCGGGCGCTGGCAGAAACGATCATCGGGAATATAGACGATTACGGTTATTTGAAAGCGACTGTTGAGGAAATCGCGGCCCCGACGCAGCAGCCGGTGGAAAAAATTTCAGAAGTCCTGAAGATCATTCAATCCTTTGATCCTCCGGGCATTGGCGCCCGTGATTTGCGTGAATGCCTGATGCTGCAACTGGAGCGGGCGAAGCAGGGCGAATCCCTGGAATTTGCCATCGTGCGTGATTTTATGGAAGCGCTGGGCAAAAGACGCATTCCGGAAATCGCCCGCGGCACGAACCGAAGCATCGTGGAAGTCCAGGAATCTCTCTCCAAAATCGCCCGCCTCGAACCGCGCCCGGGCCGCGCGTTTTTGCCCGATAGTGACCAATTCGTTTTGCCCGAAGTGTTTGTGCAAAAGAACGGCGAAGACTTTTCCGTCACCACCAACGACGAATACATTCCGCACTTGCGAATTAGCAACGTCTACAAGGACCTAATGGCGCAGGGTGAGAATTCGAGCGAGGTCAAAAATTATATCCGCGAAAAAATCCGCGCCGGAAAATTCCTAATCAAGAGCTTGCACCAACGCCAGCAGACCATCCTGAATATTGCCAAGGAAATTGTGAAGCGGCAGCGGGAATTCATGGAAAAAGGCGTTTCGTGCCTGAAGCCAATGACGATGGCGCAAATTGCGGAAGTCGTGGGTGTGCATGAAACGACCGTGAGCCGCGCTGTGTCCGGGAAATACATGCAGACGCCGCAGGGCATTTTTGAAATGCGGTTCTTCTTTACGGCCGGCCTTCAGACGGCCAGCGGCGACGGCGTGTCCAATACGAGCGTCAAAGACATGATCGCCGAAATCTTCAAAAACGAGGATGCTGCCAAGCCGTTATCCGACCAGGAAGTTGTGAAGATGCTTTGTGAAAAGGGCATCACGATCGCGCGGCGCACCGTCGCAAAATATCGCGATGAGTTGGGAATTCTGCCGTCGAATCTCAGGAAAGTGTATTAATTCGTTAATTCGAAGTATTCGTCGGGCGTGATTTTACCACCGGCCGGCTTACGTTTTTGAGCCGTTCGCGCACCATGTCAGCCCGCATCAGGTCGCGTTCCTCCGCGGATAATTTATCCGAGAATTGCTTCTGCAAGTGCGCCGGTTGGGTCACCAGGAACAGTTCGTCGACGAGGGACCGCTCTGCGCCCGGGAAAAGCCCGAGGTCCACGCCCAAACGCAGGAGCGAGAGGAGATTCATGGTTTCCTTGGATGAAATGCTATGGGCATTCGCCAGGATGCCGTAGGCGCGGCCGATGTGGTTGTAGACCGTCTTGGGCTTTTTCTCCAAAAGGATTTGGCGGGCATTTTCTTCGTGCTCGATGATTTGTGCCAGGACTTTTTCCAGCCGTTCCACAATCATCGATTCATTTTCGCCCAAGGTCATTTGGTTTGAAACCTGAAAGACATTTCCCAACGCTTCGGTGCCTTCGCCATATAACCCGCGGACGGCCAGGCCAAGCTTGTTCACGGATTGAATGATCGGATTGATTTGTTCGCCCAGGACCAAGCCGGGCAAATGGAGCATGGCGCTCACTCGGATGCCGGTGCCGAGGTTGGTGGGGCAGGCGGTCAGATAGCCGAGGTCGGCGTCAAAAGCATAATCCAATTTTTTCTCCAAACTGGAATCAAAATTGTCAAGGGCCGTCCATGCCTGTTTCAACTGAAGGCCAGGGCGAAGGGCCTGCATCCGCAGATGGTCCTCCTCATTGATCATGACGGAAAACGTTTCTTCATGGTTTAGCACCAGGCCGCTGCCGGCGCTTTTGGCGGCGTGCTCACGGCTGATCAAATGGCGTTCGACCAGGATTTGCCGGTCCAACGCGCCCAGATTATCCATTGCCTCGGAAAAGGAGTCCTTCATTTCCGGAAGACTTTCGACGGCGGGACGGATGGTGTCCAGGATTCTGACGCGCTCGGTTTTTTTGGCCCAGCCGGGAAAAGCGGCGTCCCTTAGATTGCGAGCCAGGCGCACGCGACTGGACATGACGATGCGGTCATGCGGCCCGTGGCGGCGCGCCGATTCAGCGGGGGGTGAAAGAAAAGCGTGAAGATCGCGCATACCGGCTTACCTCGTGAACGTTTTGGGCGTGGTGGTGCGCTCGGCCATTTGCCTGATTTCGTCGCGCAATTGCGCGGCTTCCTCGAATTTCTCGGCTTCAACGGCCTTTTCCAATTTCTTTTGCAAGGCCTTCAGGCGATCGGCATTTTCGCTTGAAGCGCGCTGGGATTCCGGGGCTTTTCCGACATGCCGCGTGCCTTTGTGCATGGTCTTGAGCAGGCCGCCGAGGCCTTCGCAAAAGGTCTTGTAACATTCAGGACAGCCGAGCCGCCCGGATTTCTTGAAGTCCGCCTGGGTGAACCCGCACCGGCCGCACCTTAATTCGGCGCCGCCGGCGGCCTGTTCGATTTCCTGCGCTGCGCCCAGCCCGAGCATTAAATCCGCCAGGGCGAAGCCTGCAGGGTCATTGACGCCTTTGGCTTTGGCGCAGTCTTCACACAGGTCCAGCTTTTGCATCTTTTCCCCCACGATTTGGGTAAGATGCACCGTGGCTGGTTTTTCTTTGCAAATGGAGCACTGCATGTTAATTAAAATTTTCTTAATTCTTTAACTATTAAATTCTACAACGTAAACCGGTAAAAAGCCAATGAAATTGAAATTTCGATTGGCTTATATCGGGTCGCCTGATGTCGTGGTTAAGGCGTGATACTCCTCGACGAGCTTTTTCATCAGGTTTCCAGGTTTGCCGGTTCCGATGACGCGGCCGTCAATCTTGATCACGGGCATGATTTCCGCGCCCGTGCCGGTGAGAAAACACTCATCAGCGTTATACAAATCGTATCGGGTCAGGTTTGGCTCGGACACGCGGATGCCGTTTTGGACGGCCAATTCCATGACGGTCTGGCGGGTAACGCCGTAGAGCGCTCCCGCGGAAAGGGGCGGTGTGAAAATTTCGCCATTTTTTATGATGAAAACATTATCCACCGTGCATTCGGAGACAAAGCCTTCGGCATTCAACAGAAGGCCATTTTCACAGCCGGCGTTGTTGGCTTCGATTTTCGCCAATATATTGTTTAGATAATTCAGCGATTTGATTGCCGGATTGAGGGCGCTGTGCAGGTTGCGCGTGGTCGGCACGGTGACAATGTCTATGCCCCTCGCATACACCTCTGCCGGGTAAACCTGGATTTTCCCCGCGATAATGACAACCGAGGGTTTTTTGCAGTTTCTGGGATTCAGTCCCAGGGTGCCCACGCCGCGCGTGACGACCAGCCGGATATAGCCGTCCCGGGTTTTATTCATGCGACACGTCTGAATCACGGCTTCGCAGATTTTTTTGTGGGACATTGGGATATCCAGCAAAATAGCCTTTGCGGAGTAGAAAAGCCGGTCAATGTGCTCTTTCAGCTTAAACACCCGGCCGTTGTAAGCGCGGATACCCTCGAATACACCGTCTCCATAAAGAAACCCATGGTCGAACACGGAGATTTTGGCATCCCGTTCACTGTAAAATTTCCCATCAATGAAGATTTTCATGCTATTGAATGGGCAATTTATTTGAAAAAACGCGGCCGGGCAAAATAAATCGCGTTCAGAAACGGGAAGGGCAACAAACGCGTGAACCAAATGAACGGTTCAGCGGTTCAATAATCCAGCGCGTTTGCCAGTCAGGCCAGGGATGGTTCCGGCTTGGGTTTTGTGACCCGAGAACCCGAAAATGAAGATGGCTGAGGCGTGGCGTCGCGAACAATGATCGCGGCCCGGCGCGCGGCTTCGGTAATCATTTTCAACTGCGAGTGCAACGGCGGATTGTCGGCGTGTTTCAAAATCAAACGGTCGGCATAGCCCTGAACGATAGCGAGAATATTGTTCAATTCGTGGGCAATGACGGGCGACACGTATCTGGCCGAGTCGAGTGGAGTACCCAATTCCGGCGAACGCTCTTCTTGCGGATTTTCCCCTGGCTCCGCTTTTTTATAAATTGAATCCAAAGACGATGTCATTGCAATTGTCTTAAGCAATTCACAAGCCAACAATTTCTACGCCAAAAATTTAGTCGCAAAAGTCTCCCGCAAAGATGGAAATATTTTTCCAAAAACTGGACAACGGTGAGAACACTTTCCGGCGCAAACTACCCGCTTAGAGCGGTTTAAAAAATACTGTAGCCATTCGGGAGGGAAAAGAAGGGGAAGCGGTCTTTTTGGGTTTTGGCGTCGTTTCAGCTCAGTCACAGGGTTTTCAAACATGCTCCTTCGCTGAAGCCTCGCCAAAACACCAAAAATCCTCGCTCCGAACGGCCACATTATTTTTTAAAACGC
>DATAST010000045.1:0-6120 GCA_036269115.1 Verrucomicrobiia bacterium
GGGTCAGTCCTATAAAAATGACATTTATTCATGGGCGCGCTCAATTTAATTTCTCCAGTGCAAACAATTTCTCGCGAATCAGCCGCTATTTTCGACCCCGGCTTGCGGTTCATTCGGATCACCGCCTTCGTCACGCGGGTATATTGCCCCATTTGCAGCCGTTCAGCAACCCAGCGCAACGTCCGGACCAACAGGTGGTAGTGATTACCCATCAGAAAATAAGCGTAAACTCTCCAGCCGGTCTTTTCACACGCTTCCGCCAGAGTTTCCAGAAATCGTTTCCGGTCGGAATCATCCGCAAAAATAGAGCGCCCCTGGTTGCCCGGGCCATCACGTGATACGTTGCGCCGGGGCATTCAATTCTTAACGGCCTGGCCATGCCACGAAATCCTGCCGGTCACCAATGATCAAGTAAAAGGCCAGATTGTCATTTTTATAGGACTGACCCTTCCATTTTTATAGGACTGACCCTTCCACTGACCCTTCCACCGACTTCGATTGAGCCACTTTCTCTCGATGATCGATTGACATTTCCCGAGATTACGGCGAATGACCGAAATTTGAGCGGGATCCGGCCTCGGTAGTCGCAGCAATTCCTGAGAGCCTTCTAGCGACTGCCGAATAAACCCGATTTCGGAGGGGACAAAGGCGAAGGTCGATGGACAGGGCCTGAGAGATGCCCAAAGGTCTAGGATAAGCCATTTGAAACGACCGAGTCGCGGCAACTGTGGCGGCTCTGAATCCGTTGCGTTTGGCATCTCGAGATATGCGTCCTCAAATAGTTTCTTACGTTGCGGAGAAAAAAAGACCAAAAATTGATGCCAGTTATTTTCGCTCCACCGCGCAAAGTCAACAGATCGCTCCGCAACGAAGCAAAGACAGTAAAGCTTGGCCGTTGTCGCCTTCGACAGTTTCGTTGTTGCATCCATAACTGATGGCGTAAATATCACCAAAGACCGAATGGGCCAAGTCCGAAATACGTCGGGTTAAGGTCGCTAATATCAAGTGGCGCCCCTCCGGTCGGAACGAGCCCCCAAGGATTTTCGCCAGGGTTTTGCACCGCCTGCCTTCCGGGGGGTGCATCTACCTCTACGTAGGCGCCAGCCCCGGCGCCTCCAGTTTGTGGCTTGGTAGCGGAAGCCGGATGGGGCTCCCTCGTGAACCCCTTCAAGGGACCCCTTTCACGCGCCAGCGGAGGGGAAAATACTTACCTTACTATGGCTGACGACTTTTCGACAGTTCATTTCAATAAGTCGTCTATCGTGACGTATTCTAACCTCTTGCGCGCCTCTACACAATCGATGCGAACTTCTGGGTTCTCTTCTACAGCTCTTCCATACCAATATTTGGCAGCGTGTAAGTCCTTCATTTCTTCATAGCATTCAGCAATTTTTTTGGCCAAGTATCCGCCATCAAGCGACTGATCTCCATCCGCCATAAATAAATAAATTTTAATTGCCTCACGCGGAAGCCCTAAATCCCACAGGTTCTTGGCTTTTTCTTCCAGTTTGTTAAAGTCACATTTCATATTAACCTCAATTCATGCCTGGTATTCAGGCCTCTATAATACCTGAGGAGGGGTCCTAGAATTGTGACATTTCATGTCTCAGCTTTAGTTTTCAATTTTTATGCCTTCGACTTGGCCGCCGCGCTATCCGGTGATCGCCTGCGTGACGCGAGTGTAATGACCCATTTCCAACCGCTCGCTCACCCATCGCACCGTCACCGTCGTGCTCTCCCTCAACCACCAGGCCAGGACCGCCTTCTCCGGCGACCCTTTGGGCAATTCTTTCAAAGACTCTTCGCTGATCCATCACTCAGTCGCGCTACGAACGACTCACCGCCCACGTAATCGATCGGGACTGGTAATGGGTGACCCCTCCACCGTCATATCGACGACCTTTTACGACGATCGCCCAAACCGTTTCTGCTCTTCGTCGAGATAAGCCTTCCAACGGTCAAACATGCGCGCTTCGTTCTTTTCCCGACTCCCTAAATTTGGTCCCTGTATTGGCATATAGCGAATAAATGAAGCAATCTGAGCCGGATAGTCAAAGTCGGAGTAGACTTCTTCCACAATTTCGAGTGGATTAACTAACGATTTGCGGTTCTCGAACAACCAGGCAAGAACAATGTAAAGCCATTTGGCCTTGACGACATCATCTGATGACCGAGCTTCAGCCTTTGCCAAATCAGAAACCAAATCAATAACGGATTCGCTTTCCACACGGATGGCCAATTCTACCACCCCTCTCGGCGCAGCATCCGTATCGCAGAGTTGTTCTGTTGCCTTATCAATTGCTGCCTTCGGTCTGAGCAGTTGATTATCAAGTCCAAACTGGATGTCAGCCCAAGTCATTGGCACCCGCTGGCTAATGAACTCGTAGGGGATTTCTTTGACCGTCATACCGGAAAACGGGGCGACGGTTCAAATCAACGGTTTTTTAAGAAACTTCGTGTTATCGCCGGAAACCGTCAGAGGATCGCTTCGGACGCGATCGCTCAATTCGGCGAACGAAACCTGCGCATTGAGCCATCGGGGATTTTTGGCGATGGCATCCATGCTCTCGCGGGTGTTATTGCAAATGAGATAAAGGCCCGGGCCCAGGACCATGAAGACTTCGTGGCCGGTGCCGACGCCATGCCGGTTAAATTCGAAATCGCCGATGCTATATTTTTCAGCATGCAATTCCGCCCTGAGCACTCCGAGGTCTTTGACGAAATTCGATAGAAACTCGTCGTTTCGCGGCCCGATATAGGCCAGCACACGCGCCTTATTTTCCACAAGTGAGACAATGGCCCATTCGTCAAAGACGATGTTGCCATAGCGCGTATCCATGTGACTCGCGCAGGCTTTGATTTCTTCAAATGTTTCGTCCAAAGTCATAGTAACTCAAGCCAAGTAAGCAGTTTTGCTGCCGAATGGCAAGTCAGCAAGGATGCCATGCTGCGATTAGGGCACATCTTGGCACTGTCCTTGGCAGGGACGGCGCGCTGCGTGTAGCGGCGCAACGAGAGTAGTTGGAAGTTGTATCGTGGGCGGTTCCGCGCGCTTTACGCGCGGTGACGGCGGTGCAGCGCCACTTGCGAAGAGCGCCGTCCCTACCGTTGCCGTTACTGCGAAATTTGGAGGCGATAAAACCGCGTGGCGTTTGTGGCCGTGGTATCGGGAACAATGGCCGAATTGGTGATCGGGTTGTTGGTTGTGAAGATGGGTACCCAGTTCGGGGACGCCAGGTTGGTGGTCATGAACACGGTGTAATTAAATTCATTCGTCAGCCCGCCCAGATACAATGGGAAGGTATTGGACGATTGCAGCCCTCCGGCCTGGGCCGAGGTGGGCCCTGCGAGCGTCGTGGCTGGAAAGATAAATATGGACAAGGGCTGAACCGTCACGTTTGAAGAGGTGTCTTCGGCCATAACGGAGAAATTGAAATTGCCGCCGTTTGTACCGATGTCGGTGGGTGTTCCGGCGAGTGTGCCGTCCGGGTATAGGCTCATGCCCGGCGGCAGGTTGGTAGACTGTGGGCCGTACGCGGACATGAAATATTGGGCGATGTGGGCGCCATGCCGAATAAAGACAACCGAGTTTGCAGAGTTGGTAATGGGAATTGAGGTAGCGACAATCGCGGAATCCCCGAATGTGGGTATGGAATGAAATGTGCCAAGAACGGAAGCAACCGTGTTCGAAACGGTGGTTCCCGTAGTGATGGTTTCCCCGAACGCGGCAATATAACCGGTTTGCACGCCGTAACCGTTACCGGAAGAAGGCAGATTGTTGTTACACTTGAGTGTAGCAGTATAATTTGAGCCGTTCGGTGTAGTGTCCTGCGTCACGGTCCAGCCTTGCCCCTTAATCGTAACTGTCGCGCCGTTGGTCATTGGGCCGGTCACGTTGATTGTTGCTGTCACGTTTTCAAACTCAATGGTGCTTCCACTCGGAAAGGATGTGCTCCCGGTACAATTTGTAAAATAGGCTTCGTCAAGGCGAGTATTAGGGTTATACCGATTGGAAACGCCGAATTCGGATTCCACGAAACCGAGCAAATGAGATTCGCTGTAGATCGCTGTACCTGCCGAATAGACGATGTTTGAGTCGTATAGTGAAGTGAGCGTGATGCCAAAGGCGGGAGCCCAGTTCGTAATGTTCTGGCAACTCGTGGCCGTAAGGTTTGTCTCGTAGTAGTCGCCGACCATGCCATCAACCAGGTTCGTGGTGAGAATGCTAATTTCGCCGCAGACTTCGATCAAAAAATTTACGCCCGTTACGGGGGAGTCAGAAACAATAACCGTCAGGTTGGGCGGCGGAGCATTGGTGTAACCGGCGCTTAGTAAGCTGGCCGCATCGATGCCGACTGTCCAGGTCCCGGGAGAAACGTTGATTGCATATGAGCCGTCGGCTGCCGTCACCCCGTTGGCCGCATCGTAGGTTGCGTTGGTGGCAAAAACTTCAACGCCGACGACAGGATTGCCGTTAAAGTCCTTCACCGTGCCGCTGATGCTGTATGGAGCGGTCAAGAGGCTGAAGTTTTGCTGAACGGCTTGGTTGGTTCCAAGCGTCATTTGAAGGAAACCTGGAGAAAAGACATAGGCGGTATTGGTGAGGCCGGGATTGTCGGGCCAGAGGACGAATAAATTCCATACATTGGTTCCGGCTGAGGCGCCGACCACATATTTTCCATGGTTATCGGAAATGCCGATGGATTGATGACCGGCGTTGTCGTAGGCATAGACATAGACGCCGGGCAAAGGGACGGCTGCGTTATTTGAGACAACACCGTAAAAAATGGCGCTTTCCCGGGGCAGCGCATTGGTGAAACTGACGGTTTTATTGCTCACGTTAAGCAGTGAGTTGGTTTGCCAGGTCAAATCGCCTTGAAACGCGGCAGCGAACGCATCCTCCGGCGCTTCCCAAAAATTGGTCGTTACCGGCGCGTAGAAATTCCCGTTGGTATCGGTAAAATAAAACGAGATCTGTTCGTTTGTCGAAATCAGCGATCCCGATATGCCGGCAATGGCGTTGGAATTGGCGGAATTGATGATCCTGCCGGTGATATTTGTGGTGGCCGAAGTCAGAGCCACCGAACCGTTCGTCGTTGTTTTTGCGACGAGTGTCAGTCCTGATTGCGAGATGTCGTCGACGAAATTGCTTTTGGCGGCGGCCATAACATAGTTTCCCGGCGGGGCGCGAAATGAGAAAGTCCCGGAACTGTTTGCCACGGCCCCGGCCTGAACAACGATCGGTCCGCCCTGGTTCAGACACAATAATACGAGTGAATAGGGAAGATTGGTATATGACGGAAATGTGGCGGCATTGACGACCGCGCCGGTGACAACGCAGGAAAAGGGCGAATTGGTCACGATAAACAGGTTTGTGGCGGAATTCGTCAGGGACGAGATTTTATAGAGATACTGGCCGACCAGGGTTTGGGCGAAGTCACCGTTCTGAAAATTCAACGGAACAGTCATCTGGTCCGTCACCGAACTCGTATCAGCGGGCATGAAATTGGTGATAGTGACGGGAGTACTGGTGGCTTCGTTCGTGAACACATTGACCTGTCCCACCGTGAGCCGGAACTGCTGCACCAGCAAATCGCTGGAATCAACACGGCTGTTCGTGTTGACGTCGAAGAATTTTTGGACCACGACATTGGTCACGCCGTTGGTCAGCCCATTGATTTGCAGGGTAATGAGGCCATTGTATGCGTTGCTGACAACGCTCGGAGAGATGGTAAAGGTTACCGCTGCTCGGACTGGAACCGCGGCGAGACACAACACCAGGAGCGAAAGGAAAAAAGAAAAAGAAAAATGGGCGGTTTGCACCGCGGCCATCGTGGATTGCGCATTGGCAATTCTATTGGTCTTAGGGAGGCCCATTCGAATAGGAACTATATATTAACGACAGAGACTTAAACAACTCAAATTGCCCAAAGTTGCGGCTAGAGCGTTTTAAAAAATACTGTGGCCATTCGGGAAGAAAAAGAAGGGGAAGCGGTCTTTTTGGGTTTTGGCGTCGTTTCAGCTTTAGTCACAGGGTTTTCAAACATGTTCCTTCGCTGAAGCCTCGCCAAAACACCAAAAATCCTCGCTCCGAACGGCCACATTATTTTTTAAAACGCT
>DATAST010000046.1:0-1500 GCA_036269115.1 Verrucomicrobiia bacterium
GTACAGTCCAAGGGCGCTAACGTCCTGCGTATTTCCCGGATTGATGGTGATGCTGCCATAACCATTACTGCTCATCGCGTAGGTTCCGGTGAATGCGGCAGCGGTGGCGTGGCCAGTTTCATTTACGTCAGCGAAGCCGGAAACATTTCCATTTCCGTCAAAGGTCATTTCTCCCGCGGCGGCGAAAGTGGAACCAGAAGAAAAAATGCTGGAATCGGCAAAAATAAATTTTTGGTGCAGTGTGGCATTGGAAACGTTGGTCACGCCGGCATACGCGGAACCCACATCCGCCCATCCGGAGTCGAAGGTCTCGATCCGTAACACTTTGGAGTTCACAACGTAGTAGACAAAATCGGTGGCAGCCGGAGTCGTGTAGGTTCCTCGCCCAAAACTGTCCGGTGGCGTGTAGGTGGAAGTGTTTGTCCCTCCGTGTTCGCCTGCACCGTCGTCGTTCACATCTACAAGAATATTTCCGTGGCCCGCGCCGTCGCCTGAAAGAAGACCGCCAAAAGTTTCCTGAACCGTTCCTCTTTTGCCTTTCACAAAAAATACAAACGGCCCATTAATTTGACCCAGACCTCCCGGTCCCAAAGTTTGAAAATCGAGACTTCCGCTGGCCGTCGCGCTGGAATCGAATTCTTCGATGAGCGCATGTTTGCTGTTGGCGAGGGTAATATGGAGCGTCTCCGTTCCATTGGCGCCGACCGCACTATTGTTGGTAATTAGCGTCAGCGTCGCCGTTCCATTCGCGCCGGCCGTTAATTTGCCGCCGGTAATCGAGTCGCCGCCGGGTTCAGGGGAGTTTGCTCCGCCAACGCTGACGTAATTCTGCTCTCCACCTGTGACATTGCCGTTTTGATCCAAAGCGAAGGCGCCGGAAATACCAAACGCAGAAATATTTAAGGTCTCGCCCCGCACTGAAAATACAAACTGGCCAGGAGTTAATGCTGGGCCGTTCGAGGCGGCTGCAGCGATCGAGACATTGGCCGTGACACTAACGGAATGATTGCTGGTTGCCATAGCTGTGATGACCACACTTCCAGCGGCGCCGGGAGCCGTATAAGTGGAAGCTGCACCGCTTGCGGTATGTGCAGGGTTAAACGTTCCGCATGACGTGGAGGGGGTGCAACTCCAATCGACGCCCGCGTTCGAGCTATCGTTCGAAACAGTTGCCGCAACAGCCGCCGTTGCACCTGGATTCATCGTCGTGGGCGCAAGAGTTGCCATTGCAATTGAGGTTGATCCCGCAGTGCCATTGGAGTTCGAATACGAACCGACCGCGCCACATCCCGAAAAACTTAACGCAAAAAGAAAAAGTGCTGCTTTCGCAAAAAATCTCACTTTCAGGGCTTTGCGTCCGCTGTCCACAGGCTCTCCATCCCACATTGAATTTTCCATCTCATTGCATTTGCCCCATTCGTTAGAAGACAACTCACCCGGATGTGAAGAATGGAGCAATGCAAAGGTGCAGGCAATCAAGGGAAATCCTGACAAATTGAG
>DATAST010000047.1:0-40158 GCA_036269115.1 Verrucomicrobiia bacterium
GCCCTGACTAACAATTCCCACATTTGTCGTACTGCACACATGGATCGTCGCCGGCATGCGTTCGATGATTACATGATTGAAAATTTGGGCGGCGCGGCAGCGACGCCCTACCATAATTTGATTTATTTGGTAGGGCAGAGCTGCCGCTCTGCCCTGACTAAAATCTTTCGCATAAGGTCGCTATGCGTTAGAAATTTTCCGTGAGCGAAATTCCCTTCCGAGAACCCGGGCGCCATACGCCTGCCAAAGGCGTTCATCTTTCGCTACAGGGACCAAACTGGCTCTTCCTCACCGTCTGCACAGAGAAACGCGGGCGGTGGCTGGCGCAAGCCTCGGTTCAACGCGCATTACATGAAATCTGGGAAAACATCGCCACAGCATGGCTCGTCAGTGATTATCTTCTAATGCCCGATCATCTGCATCTGTTCTGCGCGCCACGCGACTTGAAATTCACCATCGAACGCTGGATGGGTTTCTGGAAGGATCGCTTTTCTAAAACTCATCCTGACACAGGAACATTTCAAGCCGGCGGATTTCATCATCGACTGCGAAACGGCGAGAGCTATTCGCAGAAGTGGCAATACGTCCGCGAGAATCCTGTCCGCGCGGGACTGGCAACTCATCCAGACGATTGGCCTTATTCTGGTCGCGTGCACGAAATTCGTTGGTCCGGTGATTGAAAAATTTGGGCGGCGCGGTAGCACCGCCCTACCTTATAAATCTTCGCAATCTTCGCGCGGCACGTTTTTCCATCTTTAAAACTCGTTGAACATCCCCAAATCATTGCTATACTCCCCTCTTTTTCGCCAGAATCATACGCCGATTGAAACAATGAATTTCGAAGCTGAAACAAATCGTCGCCGGACATTTGCGATCATCTCGCATCCGGACGCGGGCAAAACCACGCTCACGGAGAAGTTTCTTCTCTACGGCGGCGCGGTGCAATTGGCGGGCTCCGTTACGGCGCATAAGAACCAGCGCGCGACGACCAGCGACTGGATGGAGTTGGAGAAAAAACGCGGTATTTCAATCAGTTCGACCGTCCTGCAATTCGAATATCGCGGCTACTGCGTAAACCTGCTCGATACGCCCGGCCATAAAGATTTCTCCGAGGATACCTACCGAGTGCTCACGGCCGTGGACGCAGCAGTGATGGTGATTGACGCCGGCAAAGGCATCGAGGCCCAAACGCGCAAGCTGTTCGAAGTTTGCCGCCAGCGCGGCATCCCCATCTTCACGTTTATGAATAAGCTCGACCGGCCCGCGCGCGATCCCCTGGGGCTGCTCGACGAATTGGAGCGAGTGCTCGGCCTGCACGCTTACGCGGTGAACTGGCCCCTGGGCGATGGACAGGATTTTCGCGGCGTATATGACCGGCGCTCGAAACAGGTGCATTTCTTCGAGCGCGTACCCGGCGGCACGTTCCGCGCGCCGGTTTCCGTGCACGGCCTGGACGATGACATTGTGCGCGAGGCCATGCAGCCCGACGTCTACCAGCGCGTGGCGGACGAAGTCGCCATGCTCGAAAGCGCTGGCGCGGCATTCGATCACGCGAAGATTCTCGCCGGCGAACAGACGCCGGTCTTTTTCGGCAGCGCCGTCAGCAACTTCGGCGTGCAACTCCTGCTCGACGCTTTCATGGACCTGGCGCCGCCCCCGCAACCGCGCGTGGTGAATGACCGTTCTATTCATCCCATGAACGACAGCTTTTCAGGCTTCATCTTTAAAATTCAGGCGAACATGGACCCGAAACATCGCGACCGCCTGGCGTTCGTCCGGATTTGTTCCGGGCGATTCGAGCGCGATATGTCCGTGGTCCACACGCGCACCGGCAAAAAACTGCGACTGGCAAGCTCGCACAAACTGTTCGGACGCGAACGCGAAACGGTGGACGAAGCTTTCGCGGGTGATGTCGTGGGATTGGTCGGGCATTCTGATTTCCGAATTGGCGATACGCTGGCAGTAAACCCGGAACTCATCTTTGACGAGATTCCGCGCTTTGCGCCGGAAACCTTTGCATGGATTCACAGCACGAGCACGGCGCAATTCAAACGCTTCCGCGAGGGATTGGACCAATTACTCCAGGAGGGAGTCGTGCAGTCGTTCCTGTTGCACTCCGCTACCCAGCGCGTTCCACTCCTGGGCGCGGTTGGCCCGTTGCAGTTCGAAGTGGTGCAATACCGTTTGCAGACGGAATACGGCGCGGAATCGCGGCTGGAACAGGGCACGTGGAAGCTAATGCGCTGGGTTGTCTCCGGCCAGGTGAACGAAGGCATGCTGCCCACCGGCGCCCGGCTGGCAACAGATGCCGCCGGCCAAACCGTGATCCTCTTCGTCGAAGAATGGTCGTGCAACTACTTCACCGAACGAAATCCCGGAATCGCTCTGGCGACGCTGCCACCACGGGCGAACGGACATTGATTGGCGGGGTGGGGACAGCTTGTCCCCACAATCAATCGTAGCACGCGGGGACGAGCCGTCCCCGCCCCGGTCATGGCGCGAGCGCGCGAATTCTGATTTGCGGCATTCTTTTCGCCCTCACACCTCACGGCGACATGATTCGATAATAACGCCTTGGATAATTCGTCGCCTGAGGGTCGTTGAAATAAAAGGAATCGGCTGTGAGCGTGTTCGTTTGCAGTAGTTGCCAGTCAGGGTTAAATAAATTCGTGCATGCTTCAATCGTAACAGTTTGGCCGCTGGTCCAATTGATATTGAAACTAAATTGATTCGTCTTAACGCCGAAACGAGAACCGCCGGTTTGTATCTGTGGCGTCCACCAAGCCACGGGGATGCGGGTATTCATGGAAAAGACACCCCAGCTCAAGTTTCCGGGTAAAAAATATGCTATCACGTTGGTCTCACCGCCGGTGTCGCTCGCAAATACGGTTGAATCAGCAGAGGGAGCATTGCCCCTGAAATAGATAGAATTTAAATCGACACAATTTCCAAACGCATTCTCGCCGATCCTGGTGACAGCGCTTCCAAAGGTGACACTGGTCAGGCTGAAGCATTCGAAGAACGTATAGTCTCCGATGCTGGTAACGCGGTCAGGAATTGTAATGTTTGTCAGGCCGTAGCAATTTATGAATGCATAGCCTCCGATGTTGGTGACGCTATTGGGAATGGCGACGCTGTGCAAATTAACGCAATCGGCAAACGCATTAGTTCCGATGTTCGTAACGCTGTTAGGGATCACGTAACTTCCGCCGACGCCGCAGGGAAATTGGATTAACGTGTTTGTATTTTTGTTAAACAGCACTCCACCCCAGCTACTATAAAATGAATCTGCCGGATCCACGGTGAACGCAAGCAGATCGCGGCAACCGTAAAATGCGTCCAGTCCGATACTGGTCAAACCGCTGCCGACGGGAACGTTGGTTGGACCGGGACAACTCTCAAATGCCTCTTGTCCGATGGCGGTCACCGTATTGGGGATGGTAACGTTGGTCAGGACCAGGCATTCCAAAAATGCTGAATTTCCAATGCTGGTGACGCCGTTGGGAATGTTGATACTCGCTAGATAGAAGCATCCGGCAAATGCTCCGTTACCGACGCTGGCAACACTGTTGGGAACCGTGACACTAGTCACTTGAGAAGCCTCAAACGCTCCATTTCCGATACTGGTGACAGTCAGATTTGACGTACTGTAAGGAATTAGACCTGGAATGGTCACCGCGCCGCCAGAGCCGCTATATCCTGTTATACTTGCTCCATTCCCGGACTTTTGCCAATAGAAGCCGTTATAATTTCCCGATTGCGCTCTTGCCGTCTCTGCGCGATTCAGGCAGAAACAGATACAAGCGACCAGAACATGCCGGAAAAAAAGACCTCTAACCCGAGTTTTCATAGGTTGATTCTTCGAACTGATGCCAACCATAACACACCGTAGGGCACCCCCTCAATTCGGGTGATCCCCGAAAGTCTTGTAGTGGAAAAACTGACCGTGCTGTTCTGAAAGAAAATCGGGTCCAATTGGAAAAAGACTTGTAAAACCGTGGAGCGGGAAGAAAATGGAAAAAGGTCCACGTGAGTCGTCGGAATGAATTCTTATGATGACGGTAAATTGGATTCGGTTCGTGCCGGTTGCCGTGCTCACGGCGGCTCTATTCTCCGCGTCCGCGGGAACATGGCAAAAAACCACCGCGCCGACCGATTTCTGGGAATCGGTTGCCGTCTCTGCCGATGGAACTAGAATCGTAGCCGCCGGCATTAGCGGCCGCGTTTACATTTCCACCAATTTCGGAGCCAGTTGGATCCAGTCGGCCGTGCCGCTTGCCGGTTGGACCTCGGTCGCGTCGTCAGCGGATGGCAGCAGGCTCGTTGTCGCGGGCAATGATTTTTTCAACGTCAACAATCCGGGATGTGTTTATAGTTCGAGCAATTTCGGAAATTCCTGGATTTCCAACAGCCTGCCGCGCACCAACTGGGGCGCTGTGGCCAGCTCCGCTGACGGCCTAAAATTGATTGCATGCCCTTGGGGCGGCCAAGCGCCAAGCTATTCTTCTACCAACGGCGGCTCTACCTGGATCACGAACAGCAGCGCATTTAGCGACTGTAAATCAGTCGCGTGTTCGAGCGAGGGTACTAAAATCGTGGCGGTTACGAGTGGAAATGGAATCTATTCGTCAGCGAACATGGGGACAAACTGGACGGTACGGAGTGCTCTGCGCCAGGAGTGGTTTTCAGTGGCTGCTTCTGCCGACGGCAGTAAGTTCTATACGGCGAGTATTTGGGGCGACCCGAACGACGGGGAGATCTACGCATCCACAAATTCGGGGACCAATTGGGCACTGTTGGCCGGTGCTCCGGCCACGAATTGGACCAGTATTGCTTCGTCATCCGACGGAATCCGGTTGGTCGCGGCCGCCGGCGGCTATTCCGGCGGTTACATCGGGCCGATCTGTGTGTCGGCGGATTCCGGTGCGACGTGGACCATGACTGATGCGCCAATTACAAACTGGACGTCCGTTGCCTGTTCAGCGGACGGGACCAGGCTGGTTGCGGCGAGCGCCTACAGCGGGATTTACGTCGCCCGCCTTGTGCCTCCCCTCACGATAAGTTTGCCTTCGACAAATGCCGTGCTCTCGTGGACCGCGTCGTCAAACGGATTCGCACTTCAGTATAGCGCGGATTTGAACACGACGAATTGGCGTGCGGTCACAAATACACGGCGAGCGTTCAATCCATTCACGCTGCAAAATCAGGTCGAGACCTCCGTTTCAAAGAGCAATGGGTTTTATCGGCTTTCCAGTCCGTAACCGTATAAACATGCCGGTCAGTTGAAAAATTCCAGCCGGACGCGGATAATGAAGGAGGATGAACGATTCAAGCGACATTCGGGATTTGCTGGAAGCCTGGGCGTATGACCCCGAGAAGGACGCGCGCATCGTGCGCGGCAAGGACGGACGCGAGATTCTCCAGGTCCGCACCCCTATCGGACTGGAACAGCTCGAAATGAAAGGCCGTCCGGACGGGACCCGGCCGTATCAGCTTGAGTCGGCGCTGGAGTTTTACCAGCGGAAACTGGCGCAGTCCCAGGTCGCGGGGAGCGAGGACGCATTCGAGTTGAATTCGCAAGACTGCGCCGAGTTGATCGGCGAGGGCACGCTTTATTACTTCCGGTATCTCCGATTATTCCAACTCCATCGATGGGCGGATACGGTGCGGGATACCGCCCGCAACTTGCGGCTTTTCGATTTCATCCACCATTACGCGGCGCGCGAGGAAGAGCAGCGATATCTGGAAAAATGGCGTCCGTATCTTCTGCGGATGAATAGCGCCGCGTCCGCCCTGCAACACCTGGAAAAGGGCGACGCCCGGGCCGCCCTTAAAAACGTCAAAAGCGGACGCGAAAAAATTGAAGCGCTGGAAGAGATGGAAGATGAGACGTTCCAATTGGAACGCGAGCGTTCCCTCACCGCTTTGCGGGAATTGGAGAAAAAAATCCAGGAAAAACAACCCGTACCGCCGGTGGAACTGCTGCAGCGGCAATTGCGCCGGGCCGTCGAGCGCCAGGAGTTTGAGCGCGCAGCGGAATTGCGCGACAGGATCCGAGAAATGCGCAAACCGGCCGCGGAATGAGATGGGCCGGGAGAGCGGTCGTGACGGCGGGCAGGCCAGGCAGCGGCGTGTCGTCTTACACATTTTTTGGCCATAGGCTGGGAAACGTGGAAACGAAGCCAAAAACAGGGTGAAATAGCCCATTTTATTGGGAAATCTGACGATTTTTGGGCAGGAAACGAAACGTGTTATAACTATACTATTATTATGTTATGTTGACAGGCAATTATTCCGCTTTAGCCATCGATGCGCCAGGCGATTAAGCCGCCTTGGAATTTCAATACATAGTCGGTTCGCGACGTTCATGCAGGTGGTCACATCCGACCGAAGTTGGAAACCGCAAACTGAAAGTGCTGACAGGTTTCCCCAAAAATATTTTTCTCGTTGAACCCTTATAACGCCGACTGCCGATCGCCTTTCGAATCGACCCAACGCCTCCAACTGCTGTTCTCTCTCCGCTCACATCGGATCCCCGCTGGCGTCGTCGCCAGAAGCGTTGCTGCTTTGGGTTTCCGATGACCAGCGGTATTGCTCGCGGAAGCGCCCAGGCGCGCGGGCGCTCCCGAATTAAGTTTCGACTTTGGGTCGTTGTGGGCTAACCTGAAACAGTGAGCCGAAGGGAGTACCGACCGTGTTGAGGCTGCGCCGCCGTTGTTCGCGAACGCGGAGTGATCCTGTTGCGCCAGGACTGGCGCCAATGGCAGTCGCGCTGTTTTTCCTTTTGCTGGCAGGTCAAATGGCCGTGCCGGCCGGGGCGGCGGAGTTGAAAGCACAATCTTTTGCCGAAATAAATCCGCTTTCGGTCTCCGCTTTCGCCAACGACGCGATTCCGCCGGCCATACGCGCTGCAAAAGTTCCCGGCGCTGTTTTTGTCGTCGTTCGGGGCGGCGCGGTGATTTGCGAGAAGGCGTTTGGCCTGGCGGATTTGAAAACGCGGGCGCGCGTCTCGCCGGACTTGACGGTCTTTCGCGTCGCTTCAATTTCCAAGATCCTGACGGCGGCGGCGGTCCTGCAATTGGCCTGCGCGCGCCAGTTGGATTTGCAGCGCAACGTCAACGCCTATCTGAACCGGCTTCATATCGCGCCGGCGTTTGGCGAACCGGTCACGGCGGCCGATTTGCTTACGCATTCGGCCGGTTTTGACGATTGTCAGATCGGTTATGCTGCGCGGACGGCGGCGGCCCGGTTGGCATTGGCCAATTACCTGACGCTGTACCAGCCCGCCCGCGTCCGGCCGCCCGGATTGTTCAGCGTTTACGACAACTACGGCTATACGCTGGCCGGTTATCTCGTCCAAAGAGTTTCGGGAATGCCCTTCGCGGATTTCGTCCAAAAACGAATTCTCGATCCGCTGGATATGGACCACAGCAGCTTTCTGCCTGACGCGGCTTTGCGGCGCCAAATGGCCACGGGTTACTGGCTGGACGGAGAAACACCGTGCGCGGTCCGGCCGGATTACGTCAACATCACGCCCGCCGCCGGCCTTTGTACGACCGCCTCGGATATGGCGGATTTCCTGGTCGCGCTTCTGGCCGATGAACGGCCCGATGGCGGCCAAATGTTTGCCCCGGGCGTTCTGCGCGGCCTTGAGACCCGGCAGTTCGCCGCCGGCCCAAAGGTGTTCGGGTGTTGTTACGGTTTTAACCGCGTTAGCCTTGATGGACGCATGGCGTTGCGGCAAACCGGCCAATGGCCCGGTTTCAATTCCGTTCTGCTCCTATTCCCGAAGGCGGACTGCGGCGTTTTTTTGGCCTACAATCTTTGCGATCACCATCGATTGCAGCAAAGCATCACCCGCCGGTTCGCGGAACAATTCATCCCTTCGGATTTGGACGCCGGGTCGACGATCGGTCCGCCGACAGACCTGGCGATGGACTCGCGGGCATCGTTCATCGGCTCGTATTTATCCGAACGGTCGCCGCACGACATACCTGCATTAGGCTTCCCACGCGAAATTGAAGTCACCAAATGGCTATCGGGCGAGCTGGATATTGACGGCAAGCCTTATTTTCCCATCGGACCCCGGTCTTTTGAGGCGATGGAGGTCATGGGTCCCGATGGCACGCTGGGTGGCCGCCGCGTGATGTTTTTGGCAGGCCACGGCGCGCTTCATTTAATCACGCAGGATGGGGCGTATCGCCGGGTGGATTGGGCGGACAGCACGCGCGGCCGCCTGTTCCTGCTGCGCGCGGCCACGCTGGTGCTCCTGTCGGCGATGGTATTGTGGCCGGTAACGGCATTTGCGCGACTCCTTTTCAGCAACGCCCCCCGGAATCAAAATCATGTTCCCGGGTTGCGGGCTCTATTTACTTTTTCGCGTACGGCGCATGCGACGGCGTATGCGGCCTGCGCGCTGGCACTTTGGTTTGAAGCGTCTTTTGTCCTGGTCCAGTGGCGCCTCCGGCCATCCGCGATTTTTTACGGATTCCCGGCGGCGGTTCAGCATTTGCTGTGGGCGCTGCCAGCGCTGATGATTTTCGTGGGAGCGTTGGCCTTATTTTGCGCGCTCGCATGGGTCCGGCGGCTCTGGCATCCGGCGCGGCGGGTATATTACACGTTGGTGGTGGCCGCGCTCGCAATTTTCCTCTATGCCTTCGGCTCGTTGCACTTGCTCGCGGGAACGGCTGTGGGCAATGTATGATTGAGTTGGATCGAGTGTAGTCATAAATTACCGACATGGACCTGAACAAGACTATGGCCTGTCCGAAATGCGGCCACATGGTAGCCGTAACGGACCAGTTTTGTTCCAAATGCTATGCGCGCCTTGAACGGCCTTCGTTTTGGCGGCGGATTGGCGCATGGGTTCAGTCAGCGTTCAGGCCGGCCCCGCGTCCATTAATCAAGCCCGGACGCCATACGATCGTCCTCAAGGAAGACGTGACTCTCGAAACCGTCGATAAGCAAAACGTAAAGCACGTTTATCATTCGTTGAACGAAGTCCCTCCCGAATTCCGCGCCGCGTTTGAAAAGATGCAAACCGAACCGGATGTCGAAAAAGTTCTGTCCTCAGCCTTTTCCAAAAAGGAGACGCTCCCGTCTGGAACCACCTCCTATGAAAAAACTGCGGTGTTCAAACTCAAGGACGGGGCAGGAAAGGAACAGGTTTACCATTCACTCGATGAAATGCCGCCGGAAACCCGCGCCCTTTTTGAGAAGATTCAAGGGCGGCTGGAATAACTGGTAAGGCGGAGCTCCCGCTAGCTCCCGCTCTGCCCAAATTGAAGACGAATGTGGAATAGTCCGCATTTTGTCCTCTGAGCTACGCCAACGGCGTTTCATCATTCAGCCCCGGGTTGCCGAATCTTCGAGGCTACCCAGGGTTACGTCCGTCCCCGACTCTCTCAACCCTGAATGGGTTGAATCGAGGATCAAGACACTTTGACGCTGGCGTTTGCCTGGCCTACGTTGTTAGCGCCATGGCAAGCAAACGCGTAACTGGTCGGCGGTTGAAACACAATCCAGTCAATTTTAACGAACGAATGGATCAAATTTTCCAGGAGATACCCGCCAAGGGAAAGCGGGTTAAGACAAACGCTGGCCCGCACGCTATTGGAGGGCCGGGAACATCACGTTTTGAGCCCCGCCGTCCGCCGAAACAAGTTGGCTGAGGAATTCTGAGAGAAATCCTGGCGACACAAGCGCGTCCCAATTTGTGAATACGAATACGGACTACGCCGCTCCTGACGGAGCTCGGAGATTCTTTTCGCTGGTTTACTACAAATACGTCAGCCCTACGGGCTTTGATCAGACGCCAGGGCGTACTGAATCAGTCATTGCAGCGAAGCCCGTAGGGCTGGCCTCTTTGTAGAATTCGCGCGCCAACTAATATCAAGCTCCGTCAGGAGCGGCGTAGTCTGGCACCGCGTCGACCGAAATGTATCCAGCGAACTTATTAAAACGCAAACCTCGCGAAACATTCCCTTCGTCCTCTTCGCGGCCTTCGCGCGACCCAAATCCCCCATGACAATCGTTGACCTTCACAACTCTTCACGCTAAAAGATAGTCAAGTCATGAACAGCCAGCCCACGCCGCAGCCCGCGGCATCAGCCATCGCCTACCTGGCGCAGGGACGAATTCGCGTTAAAACCGCGGACGCGGAGCCGCGCACCATCGACAGGAGCTTCGGCAATTCCATCCGCGAAAAAGCCGTGGCCGCCCAGCAACGGCATTCCTGGAAAGGCGCCGGCAATGACGCCTCGCCGTTTTCCCGGGCCGTTTGGGGCAAAGCGGGCGCAGGTGAGCGCGACATCCCCCTCATGATCACGAGCATCTGCAGTGCGCGCGACGCAGGAAGTCTCATTTACTCGCTGGAAAGCGATAGCCTGTGCGCCCTGCTGGAAGTCAGCCAACTCGGCGCGGAGGAACGCCGATTGTGGAACGATAACCGCACGCGCCTCCGCCACATCTCAGCCTGCCGCGTCTCCGGCAATCTCGCCTTCAGCGTCCTTCACGAAAACGGGACCGCAAATATCGGGGTCAAAACGGCCGGTGAAGGCGGCTACAAAGAATTGACCGAAGGCGATTCCTTCGATACCGCACCGCGCTGGGTGCCTGGCCAGGCAAAAATCGTGTTCCAGTCCGCCGGCATTGGCCGAAACCAGCATGGCCAGTTTGCCGCCCTGGGGCCTTTTATCCTGCAACAACTCGACCCGCAGACGCTTCAATTGGAGACGCTCCTGGAGAATTCGAAGTTCGATTATCTCGCTCCGCAAATGCTGGCCGATGGCCGGCTCTTTTACATTCGCCGTCCTTACGAAGAACACCAGCGCTTCAACCCCATTCACACACTTAAGGACGCCGTCCTGTTTCCATTCCGGCTGGCGTACGCCATCTTTCAATTCCTGAATTTCTTTTCCGCGATGTTCACCGGCAAGAAGCTAACGTCCGCCGGCGGTCCCAAGGGCCAGGACATGGACATGAAACAGATGATGATCTGGGGCAACCTCGTCCGCGCCCAGGCGCCGAACCGTGGAGAAGAAGAAGGCGCCGACCTCGTCCCCAAATCCTGGGAATTGAAATGTCGCACCGCCGACGGCAAGGTCCAAACCCTCGCCAGCGGCGTCCTGGCCTACGACACCAACGCCGACGGCGGAATTGTCTACACCAACGGCAACGCCGTGTTCCTCCTTCATCCCGATGGCCGGAAAGAACGCATCCTGACCGAACGCATGATCCAGCAGGTGTTTTTTCTGCCTGCATAGAGCGAAGGGGATTTCGCGCGAAGGACACGAAGTTTGCGAAGATTTCTACGCCAACGGCGTTTCATCATTCAGCCCTGGGTTGCCGAGTCCACGAGGCTACCCTGGGTTAGATGCGTTTCGGACTCTCATCAACCCTGAATTGGGTTGAATCAAGACGCCCCACCGACGCTGCCACGGTGGCCGTGTGCAAACGAATCCCGTCTGCGGCTTTTCTACCCCCCAATAGTCACTGTGGAAGCCGGACTTCGCTAAAGCGCATGTATTGAAGATTCCCTTGAGACTCGATGCGACCTTGTTCCACCAACTGGATGAGACGCTGCGCATAAAAGATGTACGACAAGCCTGGATAACGGCCGCTCAACGCTTTTTCGGTGTCCCAGACAACACGCGCCACTTTGAGCCAATGACTCAAACAATTGGACAAGATTACTCCGTCGATAGCCTCAATGTCCGATGGCGACAGACTGGCGACGGCGGCCTGTTCCTCCGTGGACAATGGCGGATTAGCCATCGGCGTTTCGTTACTCATACCTGCGTCAGAAGTTTAGGTGCACCGTTATGCAAATCGAGCGTTTTATGGACAGCATCGCCCTCCCGCGATTAAACGCTATCCTGAAATCCTATTTATTCTATCTGCAACGCTGCAAACCGAAACCCCGTCGGGGTGCAATATATGTAGCCCGGGACAAGCGAGTCTTCGAGCGCAGTCCTGGGTTAACCGTCAATGATATCTGCCGCTGACTGCGAAAACGCACGGCAGTGCGAATCTGATATGCGGCACTTTCACACCGAACATCGGACGCCAAACAGGGCCAGCTACACATTTTCTTTCTATAGGCCAGGAAACGTGGAAACGAGGCCAAAAACAGGGTAAAAAGGGCCGTTTTATTGGGGAATTTAAGGATTTTGGGGCAGGAAACGAAAACGCCAAAACCTATACTCTATTTGTGTATTTTTGGCAGGACATTCTACGCCAACGGCGTTCCATCATTCAGCCCTGGGTTCCGAGTCTCCGAGGCTACCCTGGGTGACTTGCCCCCGATTTCCCATCAACCCTGAAATGGGTTGAATCAAGATAGATCCCTCCTAAAAATAGGTACCGTTTTCCATCCGTTACTTTATCAGTGGACTCCTTGCCAGTGAAACGGCTGGTGGCTACTGGCGAGACTAAATCAACCAAAAGCCAGCCTCTTTGCAACAGGGCCAGCCGTGAAAAAGGATAAATGCAAACTCGCAACCTGAAAATCGAATCAACGGGCGATTATGCCGCCGGCAAGGTAAAGCCACAAATCCGTCTGAGAGGTCAATGGCTGGAACGTGCGAGATTCAAACCTGACAATCGCGTCACAGTACAAATTCTCTGGCAAGGAGTTTTGTTCATCCGCTTTTTGGGGGAACCGGTGGGCCCTAAAGAAACCCGAACTGTCCTGGTGGAGGGCCGCAGATCAGATTCGCACTGTCGTGCGGATTCAACAACTGGCGGCTGAATCGTTTTGATGACTTACCCAGGGTGGCGCGCTCGAAGACTCGCGCTTACCCTGGGCTAAAATATTGAACCGCCTACGGGGTTCTCAGTTTGCCGCGTGGCGGACAAAATTGAGTTCATTCCGTCAAAAGTTTCTGTCGCTTGAAGGTCCTCCAACTTTAATTACCCCTAAATTTCGCCTCACTCAGATTTAGCTTTTTTCCGCAAAAGTCTGATACTCTAATTTAGCTCCAATCTGCCATTTGCCCCAATAAACACGGGCCATTTCCAGACGCTAAACTTGAAATTTAGCATTTCGTTTAGCCTCGTTTAGCCCGCAAAACCCCAGCATAACGATTTTGACTAAATGAACGCCTGGGAAAGGGGGAATCATTCTCATCGTCATCGTCATCGTCATCCTCGACAAGCTTGGCGTTCCGTGCCTCCTCTTCGTCCCCACGAAACACGATCCACCCGTTTCCGCCATCAAAAAATAGCCCCTCTCGTTCACACCAGCTAAAAACGCTTAAAACCTAATAACCACGCGCATTTTTCGCATTTTTGTGGGTCCGTTTACTTGTTTACTGCCCTATACACAGAATTTTTGCAACGGGAATTTTATTCGGGGTGGGGACAGCTTGTCCCCGCTCAAGTTACAGCATGTGGCGAGGAGCCGTCGCTACCCCGTACCAGAGCCCCAACCGCCTGCCTTGCCGTAGCCTTGCGCGAAGGCAGGTGAGGGAACGGGTGGGCCGTCGTTATTCCGAAAATGCCAGGTACAGAATGAGAAAAAAACCTAACAAAGGGAAGATCATCATAATGACCCACCACCCGGTCTTCCCGCGCGCCTGACAAACTCTTATTCACATAAAAATACCGATAATGACATTCACAATGGGGACAAAGAACAGAGGAAACCACCATCCCGACAATCCCCCGGCCTGCAGTAAGCGAATGACGTTGAAAGCTGGAATCCAAATGAGAATGCCGGGCTCGGCGCCACACTTCTCACAGATGCGCTTAAAGCAAAAACACAAACCAATGTAGAAGCAAACGGCGATAGCGATTGCATCCTGCGGCGGCAGCGAGTGATGAACTGGATGTATTTGCGTCATATCGATTCCTTCACGATTTTTACATCTGTTTTCGCTTGCCAGAGCATAAGCTGTACCGTCCCGGGCGGGGACAGCTTGCCCCCGTTCAAGTTACAGCATGTGGCGACGAGCCGTCGCCACCCCGTACCAGAGCCTCGACACGTTCCATGAACCGCCCGACCCGCCGCACGGTCCTGGATTGCGGTGGCAATCCCGTCTGCGGGAGCGACACCGCTTTCGAACGACGTCTGACGTAGTAACTAGAGTGCGCCGATAAAGCTGCAACAGCGTACCAAAGCGGTGTCACGGCCACCGCACTCCAGGACGCAAGCGCGGTAGCAACGGTCCATTGCCCAAATCCACGTCCATTCCGGATGTCGACCCGGGTAATTCAAAAAATCTCGCGTTTTTCCCCTTTTCGGGGGATTGAGGGAAATGATTTTGGTGGTAGAATAGCCGCTTGTCGCGAATGCGAACAGTTGAGCAACCCGTTTTGAAAAGAGCGCTGCACTTGTTTGGGTGGATCGTTTTGGTTTTCTATTTCCTGGGGCAAACTACTACGACTTTTGCGCTGGATTTCAATGTCACGCTGGCGTCGTTGACCAATCATAATACCTCAGCGTACAACGCCTATAACGAGAATAATTTTCCCGCGAACTTCGGCACGACGACCTGGATCAACCAGAACGGCACGACCATGCCGGTGGACCCGACCCTGTGGGATGAATCATTGAATGCCGTTACGCCGGGACACGTATCGAAGATGGACGTGCATACGCTGATTCCCAGCCGTCCCGATCTTCGCTGGTTTGCCCATGCGACCCCATGGTTTGGCAGCGGTTCGCATATTAACATCGGCGTGAACTATAACACGGCGGCTTACGCGGCGGCCATGGTCACGGACATGAAAAACCGCGGGTTCAACGGTGTCATCATTGATTGGTACGGCGAGGGCAGTTTTGAAGATGCGGTGGCGCTCAAAATTCAAAGCTATTTGGATAGCCTGCCCACTAACAACTTCACTTTCATCATGATGATGGATCACGGTGTCGCCGGCGGTACCTCCCTCACGAATCTCCAGGCCCAGATTCAATATCTGCAAAGCCAATATTTCACCGATCCGAATTACGAACACGAACCGCTGACCAATGGACAGCCCATTTTGATGTTTTTCGACGTCCGCAATGTCATCGGACAAAGCAATATGAACGCGCTGAAAGCCGTCACCGGTGGACGGATGGTCTGGGTCGAACAAGGCACGAGCTACCTGTCCGAGGCCTGGGAAAATGAATGCTTTGAATGGACCGATTCCTTTGACAACGGCGTCAATCCAAATGATCCCTTTAATCTCACCGGGGTTACGAACAATTATCCAACCATTCGAAATTCCGGCAAAAAGGCTTTCGGAGGCATGTGCTCGCACTTCAATGGCACACTCACCAAATCGGTCGCCTGGTCCATGGGCAAATACCTGCCGTCGAGCAACGGACTTTGCGAGGTGGAACGGGCTGCGGTCATCAACACGACAATCCCAACGAACATGACGCGAATGCAATGGGCTACCTGGAGCGATTGGGAAGAAGGAACCGAAGTCGAAGCGGGAATGGAAAATCTCTTTTCGCTGACCGCCCAAATCACGTCGCCGAACCTTTTATCATGGAACATCGCCTCGGGCGAACGGACCATTGATCATTATGAAGTCTACGCGTCCACGGACGGTGTGAACGCAGCATTGCTGGGGTCCGTGTCATTGGGTACGCATCAAATGAACCTCAGCACAGCCGGTCTGGCACCCGGAAGTTATCAAATCTATGTCGATGCCGTCGGGAAGCCGTGCATCCGCGATCACATGAGCATGCCCGTGTCTTATAGTATCACTGCAACGGCTCCTTTTATCACGACTGACGTGCCGCTGTTTCAAAGAGCATGGCAATCCGACCCGGTCACTCTTGATGTGACGGCGCTTGGGGCGCAGCCATTGAGCTATCAATGGTTCGTCAATGGCCAGGCCATTCCCGGCGCGACAAATTCCGGCTACACCTTCCCTGCCCTGATGGGAACCAACGATTATCAGGTCGCGGTCACCAACCAAAATGGCAGCGCGAATTCCTCGGTTGCCGCGGTGGCGGGCCTGTCGGGCACTTTCTTGAATCCCGCGAATTATAATCGGATGAAGCTTACCTTCAGCGGTTACACCAATGGCGAAACCTTGCTGGATTTCCCGGTGTTGGTTCGGTTGGGCGCCGACGTTCCCGGGTTTTCGTATTCACAGCTAGCTTCGCCGGCCGATGGCGCCGATCTGCGATTTACCGCCGCGAACGGCCGTGAATTGCCCTATCAGATTGATACATGGAATCCCTCTGGCGAGTCGTATGTCTGGGTCCAGGTACCGGAGATTGAGAGCACGAACGATTACATCACCGGCTGCTGGGGCAATCCTGCAGACCGCATGATTCAACCCTGGACCACCAACGGAGAGACATGGGCGACGTTGAACGATTCCAATGTTTTTGTACTGGTCTATCATCTGGGCGAAAACAAATTTCCGTTCGCCGATAGCGCGCTCAAATATCCGGCGGATTCCGGTGTTGCGCCCTCTTCAACCGGCGGTCTCATTGGAAACGGAGTCGCTTTCAACGGCGGGTCACAACTCCTGGATCCCGGGTTAGTGACAATTCCAAAGACATTTACCGTCTCGGCCTGGGTCAATATCGCGACCGCTGCAAACAGCGAGCAAACCATCTGGTGCAATAAATCCGGAGGCTGGAATGTGGCCGGGTTTGATTTATACGTGAACAGCTACAACGCAAAGGATGGCATCATCTATTTCGACACCGCCGACGGCGTGGGCGGAGTTGTCCCGCCCCGGACCGCCACGAATGCCATCACCTTTGGACAATGGCATCTCCTGACTGGCACGATGGACGGTATCAACGGCGCGGCCCATGTCTACGTGGATGGTTTGGACCAGACGATTAATACGAGCGTGGACACGGCCTTTCAGGAGACAAACTACGTACGTTGCGGTTCTCTGCTCACCGGAACACCCGGTACGAGCGGCAATTTATATTTCGACGGTTCGATGGACGAAACCCGCATCGAAGATTCTGTTCGTTCTCCCGCCTGGGTTTGGGCCAGTTGGGCCACAGTCGCCGACAACGCCTTCGTCACATACAGTTCCGTCGAGCCCCCTGCCCTGTTATACTATCAAATAATCAACGGACAGCTCGTCCTGACCTGGACAAGTGGAATATTGCAATCCGCACCATCGGTTGCCGGGCCTTATACAGATATCTCCAGCGCGACCAGTCCGTATTCGGTCACGCCGACTCTCTCGCAGCAATATTTTCGATTGCGAATGCAGTAGCGAAAATTAAAAAGGAAAAAGTAGTTTCGCAAATTCGCGAATTACGCGAATTTTCAGCGCCGCAGGTGCGGAATATTCGTAGCATAGGCCCGAAAAAAGATTTCCAAGCTCCGTTAAGAGCGACATCTTTTGTGCATGAAAACACGGACCTCATTACGTCCCTGGAGGAAATAAAATGCATCAGATAAACCGAAGACAGTTCCTGACCGGTGCCATGGCCCTGGCGTTGATGTCCAGGCGCGCGTTAGCGGCGGGGATTTTCGGCCATGACGCATCAGGTGAAGATGGAATGACGCTGGCCCGGGCGGCGTCAAAGCGGGGACTGCTCTTTGGGTCGCCGTTATTCCCGAACGACCTCCAGAACGGCGATTACCTGAAACTCTTCGCGACGCAGGCTTCGATTCTTACCAACACGGTTTATATGTCGGTAACCCAGCCCACGCCCGAGACCTGGAACCTTTTAGGTTTCGAGAATGTGCGCGCTTTTGCCAAAAAGCATAAGCTGAAAATGCGAGGTCATCCCCTGGTGTGGCACCAGGCGCTTCCGGATTGGACGCGCACGATTTCGACGCCCTCCCAGGCCAGGCAAGTGCTTCATGATCGTATCGTGAAATTGGCCGGCCGGTACAAGGGCGAATTTCAATCGTGGGATGTAGTCAATGAAGCGGTTAGTTCCCGCGTGAAAGACGGCGACCATCTCGTCCATTGCGTTTGGTCCAAACAACTCGGCGTGGAATATCTTGATTTCGCATTTCATGTGGCGCACGACACCGATCCCCACGCTCTCTTAACGTACAACGATTTCGGCACCGAAGATGATTCGGACGCAAGCCAGGCGAAGCGTGAGCTCGTGTTTGATTTGCTGAATGGAATGCTTAAACGGAAAGTGCCGGTTCATGCAATTGGTTTGCAATCTCACCTTACTGGCGGCGCAACGTTCAAGACCCTGCCGCAATGGATCAAGCGCCTAAAAAGCCTGAAACTCCGGGTTTTCATCACTGAATTGGATGTGAATGACAAACCCTTTCCTTCTGACAAAGACGAACGGGACAAATTGGTAGCCAAAACGTACGGCGATCTCCTCAGCAGCGCATTGAACACGGGGCAGATAGACATCGTGCTTACGTGGGGCCTGGCCGATCCCTACTCGTGGTTGCAATCGCCCAAACGATACAAACGCTCAGATGGCCTGCCGCTGCGTCCATTGCCGTTCGGAGAAAAAATGGAACCCACGGCGGCTTTTTACGCGATGCGATCGGCATTTGTCGACGCGCCCCATCGGCATTGGTCATGGTAGGGCGGCATTGTTCAAATTAAAAATGAAAAGGGAAAAAGGAAAAAGTTGTCTCGGATCCGCGAATTACGCAATTTCCTCTCGACCGCCAATACAAGACTATGCCGCTCCTGACGGAGCTTGGGCTTTGCAGGCTACGCCGGCCGCGCGATGATCGCGAATTTCCAGCGCCGTATAGGGCTTCAGCTAGAGCCTCGCACCTCGGCTATCTAAACCAGATTATTTCGGATTCGCCGATTTGATGTATTTGAAAAGGTCGCCGCTGGTGGAAATAACCAGGGTGGTATTGTTGGTAGCGACGTCCTCAAGGGTCTGCATGGACCGCAGGAAATTATACAGTTCCACAGCCTGCGGAGATTGATTATAGGCATCAGCGTAAATCCGCGTCGCCTCGGCTTCGGCCTGGCCCTCGATTTCCTGGACTTTTTGATACGCGGCGGATTTTATTTCCGCCAGGTCACGGTCACGGTCGCCCAGGATTTTGTCCGCGGCGCCTTCGCCCTCGGACCGAAAACGCGCGGCGATCTGCGCCCGCTCGCTGATCATGCGTTCATTGATTTTGTCCGTGACGCTTGCCTGATAATTCAAGCGCATCAGCCGCACATCCACCAGGTCAACGCCAAATTCCTCGAGCTTGGCCGCCGCGTTCGTCGTAATGGTTTGTTCAATGGCGGTGCGGCCAATGGAGATGGACGGCAATGTGCTCGTGGTTATGTTCTCATCGGCGTTGGTGTTGTCGGCGTCGAAATCATTTTCCACTTTGCGGTTTTTGTCGGTTCGCACCATTTCAATCAGATCGTTTTTGGCCACAGCATCTCGCATCTCGCTTCCGGCGATGTCGTCGATGCGGGACAGGGCGCTCCGGGTATCGCGCAACCGGGTGAAGAACAACAATGGATTCGAGATACGCCAGCGGCCATAACTATCCACGATCATATAGAGCTTGTCATGCGTCGGCATCTGGACGGCTTGTCCATCCCATTCCTGCATCCGCAAATCAACCAGATTGACCGTTTGAACCAGGGGTAATTTGAAATGCAACCCTGGCGTGGTGACGGTGGGGCCGGTCGGTTTTCCAAACTCGGTAATGATGGCCGCGTGTTGCTCCGGCAGTGAATAGCTGCACAAGGATACGCAAAGCAGGATCAGCAGTACTAAAACGCCTCCGATGGTGGCTGATGTTTTCATATCGTAAAGTAGGGTTGGGTAAAAAGTTTATTGCATCGGTGATTTCGTGAGCGGCAACAGCGGCAGGAGACGGCTGACGTCGTCGTCGATAATAATTTTGTTGCCCATTTTCGGCAGCATTGCGCCCATGGTCTCGAGGTACAGCCGGCGCCGAGTCACTTCCGGAGCTTTTACATATTGGGCAAAGATGTCGTTGAAATAGGCGGCGTCGCCTTTGGCCTCATTGATTCGCTGGGCGGCGCTGCCTTGCGCCACGGAGATCATTTGGTCTGCCTGGCCATGGGCTTTGGGAACCACGGTGTTGTATTCGCCCTGGGCCTGGTTGATGTCCCTTTGTTTTTCCTGCTGGGCGTTATTGACGTCGTTGAACGCCGCCTGCACCGGCTCCGGCGGGTTGACATTCTTGAGTTGCACCAGGTCGATGGAAATGCCCAACTCGTATTCCTGCGCCACTGACTTGAGCAGCACCAGGTTTTCGTTTTCGATGTCCTGCCGGCCGTAGGTGATGACCTCGTCAATGGTGCGATCCCCAATCACTTCCCGCATGACGGCTTCCGACGCGGCACGAAGCGTGTCTTCCGGGTCCTGGACGGCAAACAAGTATTGTTTGGGATCGGTAATGCGGTATTGCACGACCCATTCCACTTCCGCTTCATTCAGGTCGCCAGTTACCATGTCCTTGGCCGCATCCGGCTGTGTATCCCCCTGGCTCGGACTGGTGGCATTGGGGTTGCCATAGCCAAACTCCATCTTAAGTTGCCGGCTGACGGGAATAATCGTCGCGGTGTCCACTCCCAGCGGAATTTTGAAGTGGAGGCCTGGATCTTCCGTCGACGTATATTTCCCGAACCGTTGCAAAACGGCCTGTGAATCGGCCGGCACCGTGTAAAAGCCGGTCAAGATAATGGAAAGAATAATCGCGACAACGGCAATACCCACCACTATCGAGAGAATCTGTTTAAAGGAAAAGTTCCGATTAAACGGCGAGTTTGGTGAATTGGCGTACTTCATGACTTAACCTGTTTTATATTTCGCATTTTTTTTCTGAAACGTGCCTGTCGACAAGACATTCCCGCAAAACCGGTTCCGTGACAATTACAATTTAAGGAACTTTTTGGAATCCGAACGGAACGAATTCTGCGCGAAGACCGCGAAGTGGCCGAAGAAAATTGCAGCCACAAATACTGGAACCGCAAAGAACACAAAGATTTTAAATTTGGGCGGGGCGGGAGCGCCAGCCCTACCAGGCTTTACCGCTCCGGCACCGCTTCCGCCGCCTTCCTCGCATCCAACACTTTCTTCGACGGCACATAATTCGCGATAAAATCCTGGTAAAATTTCCCGAACGTTCCGGCCGCCAGATGCGCGCGAGCATCAGCCATGATTTTTAGAAACAAATGCGAATTGTGGACGCTGACCATGCGCAGGCCTAGAATTTCGTTCACGTTGAGCAAGTGCCGCAGATAGGCGCGGGTAAAACGTTGGCAGGCGAAGCAGTCGCACGTCTCGTCGATCGGCCGGAAATCGGCTTTGTAACTGCCGCCTTTAAGGCCGAACGCGCCGCGTCGCGTAAAAGCGGTGCCGTTGCGGGCGACGCGCGTCGGCAGCACGCAATCAAACATGTCCACGCCGCGCGCGACGAGTTCCAGCATCTGCGCGGGCGTGCCCAGCCCCATGGCATAGCGGGCTTTATGCGCGGGTAAATGCGGGACGGTTAATTCGATCGCCTTTAGCATCTCGGGTTCGGGTTCACCCACGCTCACGCCGCCGATGGCATAGCCCTCGAAATCCATTTCCACGAGTGCTTTGGCGCATTCTTCACGCAATGCCGGATTCGAGCCGCCCTGCACGATGCCAAAAACCTGCTGTCCATCCAATCGCGGTTGTTCGCGGCATTCACGCGCCCATCGGACGGTCCGTTCCACGGCATGACGCTGCTCGCGCGCAGGAGCATCGTGCGGAGGACATTCATCGAATACCATTGCTATGTTCGAGCCGAGTGTGCGCTGAATTTCCATGGCTTCCTTCGGGCCGAGAAACAAAAGTGAACCGTCAATGTGCGAGCGAAACTCAACGCCGTGCGGCTTGATCTTCCGGATTTTGGCGAGGCTAAACACTTGAAAACCGCCGCTGTCGGTAAGGATGGGTTTTTCCCAATTCATGAACCGGTGCAAACCGCCTGCGGCGCGGATGATATCCAGGCCCGGCTTCAGATTAAGATGATACGTATTGCCCAGGATGATTTGCGTGCCCATCTCATCCAATTCACGGGGGTCGAGAGCCTTGACGCTCGCCTGGGTGCCCACCGGCATGAACACAGGCGTGTCGACCACGCCGTGGGTTGTGCGCAGCTTTCCGAGCCGGGCTTTGGTTTGCGAATCGGCCTTAAGGAGTTCGAACATCCTTGAATTTACGATTTACGATTTACGATTTACGAGAAGAATCAGCAGTGCTACGGCTCCTTCCCTGGCCCTGGCATTTTCGCACAAACTCGGGGTTTTGCGGCCAGAATCGATGAAAGTTTGGCAAGAAAATAGCTGCCTTCGGGTGATGTCAGAAACATGAAACGAGCAATGAATGATGTGCCACGCAAGGTTTGCCAAGACGGCCAATATGAAATTCTTGTCGATGGCATCGTTTCCGTTTATGCTGTGCTGCGACAGGTTTTAACATGATATCAGAACGCTCAAAAGATTGTCCCGACGTCATTTCGTGCCCGCCAATGCTTTATTTTGGATGGTTCGGTGTCGGACTCGCTTTGGAATGGCTAGTCCCGCTGCAATCGTATGCCTGTGAATCAACTCATATAGCAGGTGGAATCCTGGGATTTATGGGCACCGCCCTGGGACTTTGGGGCGTTCATACCTTCCATCGCGCCGGAACTTATGTGCGCCCGAACCGCCCTGTGACCGCGCTCGTAACGAACGGGCCGTTCCGTTATTCCCGCAATCCGCTTTACGTAGCGATGACGGTCATTTACCTCGGGATGACGCTATCCACCGGTTCGTGGTGGCCGCTGGCGGCGCTGCTTCCGGCACTGGCAATGGTGCATTGGAGGATCATCCTGCGCGAGGAACAATTCCTGGAAAACCGGTTTGGCGAATCTTATCGCTCCTATAAAACGCGCGTGCGCCGGTGGGTCTGACGGGTCGGATGGGTGGATTAGTGGGAAAACGACGCGCGACGCTGCATCGCAGTTAGCGGGACAACGACGGCTTATTTCGACCTGACCTTTTTTCCTCTGACAGACGCGGCTCGCGGTACCAAATCTTCCAAAAAACCGCGGACAGAAGCGCGCCGACGGTATAGCAAAAAATGTCCTGATAATCTGAAGTGGCGAGGTGCTTAAAGGCCGGGACAAACGGAAGGCACGCTTCGAAAAACCAGGAAAGTACAAGACGAAGCAGGATACGAAAAGCGGGTCGGTGAGGTATCGAAACCGCATAATCAGTGGCCACTGGGAATGTGCACCGCAGTAATTACGGTTGTAGTAAAGAAGGTTCCCACGATCGTCGCGCCGAGGCTGAGCAAGAGAATGATGATTCCCCTGGGCCTCAAATTGGGGATTCTCACGGTCAAAAGGCTCAATAGCCCGGCCATTCCGCCGCATATATACGACCAGGTAATCATACCCTGGCACAGTTTGTTTTCTAGAAATTGTGGATACGTGGCCGCGGCTTCTTTCGGGTCCGGATTTTTGGTCGTCACGTCACAGTCAATCCCCGCTCCACCGGGCCTGCCGTCCCGACCGTAAGACATTATGAAACAATTCGTACCGCCGTTGTAAAATATCAAGGAATGTCCCCACCCATCGAAAAATCCGTGGAAATACCAACTGTTAAAATCTGAAGCATCATTTGTCAATTTCAACAGGTCTTGAAAAGATGCCGGCATGGTTCCGTAACGTTCATTGTATTCGGCAATGTCGTTGCTCATACCCGTGAGTTCCCGTCGGGTCTGCTCCTGGTCAACCCAGGCAAACGAACGCTGCGTCTGATGCCACGCGACATAAAGTGAGATTTGGCTGATTACTATCCAAACACCTGCCGCGATTAGGCTGCGAAACAGCCAAAGCTTTTTCTTTGGGATCTCTCGTTGTGCTTCGGCATCGGAAATTGGAATCGGCGCCGGGAAGATGGCCCCGCATTTGCCGCAAAAAACGGCATCGTCAGGATTGTCGCTGCCGCAGTATTCGCATTTTTTCATATCGGGATGCGAACATTAAATTTGAGAACCCGCTATTCTCCAAATGAAATATCTACAAACAAATCCGACGCAATTTTCTCAAGCTCTTGTTTCAACGCGGAAATATTGCATTGTTCCGGCAATTGCAACCGCGCGGACGCTTTGAACATCTGCTCGCCGGACATGGCGCCGCTGGTGACGTCGCTGGAGAATTCCTCCACATTCACACCCGCGCGGGCCAGGGCGGCGGAAATTTCGCGGACGATGCCGGGCCGGTCCTGGCCGATGATTTCGATTCTCGATTCGCGCGCTTTTTTTGGAGATGCCGCCGGCTGGCCTCCGCCGATGATGACGCGCAGTCCTGAGATTTTTTGCACGGCATCGAGCAACGCGGATTTTTTGTCCGCCGGTACTTCCACTGAAAGAATGCCGGCGAATTCTCCGCCCAGGCGGCACATGCGGCTTTCGAGCCAATTGCCGCCGTGGTCGGCCACGACACGCGCGACCGCTTCGACCAGGCCGGTCCGGTCCGGACTAATGAGAGTCATGACCAACTGCGTTTGCATCGGAATCGAATCAAGGCCGGCTGGTGATTTTCTGCCAGTCCAGGCCTTGTTTGCCGGCATAGATGGCAAAGGCCTTTTCATTTTGGATCAGCACGGCGCGCACCACGCTGGAGTCATCGGCGCGGCCCAACTCAAAGAGGCTGTCAGGAAGGATGCTGGTTTTCTTGTGCGTGTAAAGCAGGGCAAAGACGGCCTGAGAAACGGCGGCGTAAGGCAAATCTTTGTAGGCGCCTTCGACGGCGTCCTCGACGGCGTCGGCTAGAAATTCAAGCTGGTCCACCAAATGAGGAAACTTTGGCGCGTCAATTTGAGTGAATTCCAATTTCCATTGCGGCAACTGCCGCACGACTTTTTCTGCGATGGCCGGTGTGATACTCCCCGCGCCTCCGTTTACAAATTTGGCAATCTCGGGCATGGACGTAATTTATGAAATGCAGGGTTGCCGTCCAAGCAAATTCATGGCGTCTGGAGATCGTCAAACATTGGCTGCCGCGCGAAAATTATCATAAAGCGCGGCGCGCATTTGCCGGACGTCAAACTCCGCCGATGCGCAGCGCAGTAATTCCGCGCGATATTTTATTTTTGGTTCCGGGTCGGACAAGCCGGCAAGTAATTGCCGACTCAATTTTTCCGGCTCACCCTCTGTGATGCGCAGGCCCACGAGATATTGCGAAGTCATTTTCATCACTGTACTTTCCGGATGGCCGATCGCAATAACAGGCAAGCCTGCGGTAAGGCAGCTGGCGAACTTAGTCGGCAAGCTGAAACGATTGTAGCGCGGATCGTCATCCATCAATTTCATCGGTGAAAGGCCCCAGTCGCAATCTTTCAACGCCTGCGACAATTCACGCGCCGGCAAGTTCCCATGTTCCTTCATCCAACCCGCGTCAAACCAGGGCCGCGAGCGATAGGAGTGGTCACCAAAAAAATCCAACGTGACAGGGCGTGGAAGTTTTTGACGGATCTGCGCCAGTGCGCCGGCAAAGAGGGCGAACGTGTCTTCGGCGATAATGGTTCCGGCGTAGGCAATCCGGAGGGACTCTTCTCCTGGTTTCGGCGCTTCGCCTAAATAGTCGAAATCGATCGGCTCCAACCCGGCGCGATTGATCAAACCATTGGCGCCCGTTCGCGCGCGCAGATCATCCAACATCGGCTGGCAAATCGCATCGCGAGTTATGGCCGAGGCATAGAGTTTATCCGCCATGGCCGCCATCCGCCGGCTTCGACATTCTCCGAATTTTTCAATGACACCACGAATATCCATGTAGTCATGGATCGAAACATGGAACGGTATCTTTCCACCCGGCAATACCCGCGCCAGCGGCGGAATGGCCCAGCAATGCGGGATCACCCATACCACGTCGGGTTTTAGCTCGGTCAGCGTACGGTTGAAGTGCTGCGTGGCCCATGGCACCCAAAGCCGTTCCAGCAACCACGACTTTGGCGGCCGCCAGCGCCGGTTGGGATACAGCCTTGGCGGGATTGTCGCGACCCGGTGCTCCGCAACCTTTTGTCCAAAAATCCGTTCCGGCTCAGGAAAACAACTCCACCAGTACAATTTCTCCGGTGGCCATTCTTTTAGCATCTGGCGGATAACGGCCGCCCCACCACCCGGGGAATTTGGCCATGTCTCCGTCGCCACCAGCAGCCGTGGAAAATCTGAAGCCATTCAGGCGGCCTTTATTTTTTTGGTGATCCGGTTTCCAGACACGGAAAAAGGATAAGAAACTGTGACCCGGGGGTCGAGGACAACGATTTCAAACACCGTCGAAGCTGGAATTGGCCGTGGCACCGGCGCCGAGAAGCTTGCAGTTTGAACCGATACCGTTCAGGCTTAGGCCGTGAGCACCGCCCAGGCAGGAGACACAAAAGCGCCCGCCGACGCCGCAGGCAGGCAACCGGTTTTCGCGACGACCCATTGGTCGGTCGTATTGCGTGCCGGGCAGGCGGACACGACGCGCGCGCAGGATGCCCTGTCCAGGCTGTGTACCACGTATTGGTATCCGCTTTATGCCTACGTCAGGCGGCGCGGTCATTCCGCGCATGACGCGCAGGATTTGACCCAGGCATTTTTCGCGCAATTGCTGGAACGGCAATCTTTCGTTCACGCCGACCCAAATCGCGGCCGGTTTCGCTCGTTCCTGCTCACCGTCATGAACCATTTCCTGGTGAACGAATGGACCCGGGCGCATGCGCAAAAACGCGGCGGCGGCGCCAGCCTTTTGCCGCTGCAATTCGAAACCGCCGAGACCCGTTTTGTCCGCGAACCTGCAGACAATACGACGCCAGAACAAATCTACGAACGCCGCTGGGCTATGGCCCTGCTTGCAGAGGTGGTTCGCCGGCTCGCCGACGAATATAAGGAGGACGGGCGCGCGGAATTATTTGCCGAACTCAATCCATGCCTCGTCGGTGAACGGGCGGCGCAACCCTACGCGGAATTGGCGGCAAAGCTGGGTGTGAGCGAGAATACGGTCAAATCGTCGGTTCATCGAATGCGCCAAAGGTATCGCCAGTTGCTGCGGGATGAAATCGCCAATACCGTAGAGGAACCAAGTGAAGTAGATGAAGAATTACGGCACTTGTTCCACATCCTGTCTACCACGGCGGGGGCTTAACGGGTTCTTAAATTCGTGGTGGATAAACATTTTCGCAACCTCAAGTCCAGCCGAAAATTCGCGCAACTTGCAATTTCCCACTCCTAAACCCTTGCAAAATGAATTAAAAGCCATGGCCTAACAGCCGACGAGATGTCGTAAAGCACTTAATATCAACCACTTGTTATATTTACCCTCAATTAGGTCTTTAAAGGGCTAAAAAAGTGAATAACTTCTGAACAAGTGGATAGTTTCAACGGTCTCGGACATCGTATTACCTGAATTTGCAGATCGATATCGTTCCACGAATTTGCGCAACCTTTGTCCGGAATTCCCGTAGTATCAGAGTGGAAGGCGATTTAAAGCGCACAGATTTAAAACCTATGAAAAGACGACTGGTACCTGTTTTAATTGGTATATCCGCCATGACCTTGTTAACGGGTTGCGTGGTGGGATTTAGTTTCGGCAGTGGAAAGAAGGAATCGAGCAACAACAGCAATACAAGCAATAACACTGCAAACACTGCGACCACGGATCAGCATCCGGTTCAGCAAACGATTGCGCCAACGGTTGGCCAGCAATTGCTGGACTTGAAGAAGGCGCGGGATGCCGGGGCGATTACTGAGCAGGAATACGAAACCGAAAAAGCAAAAATCCTGAGTGCTAAACAATAACGCGCGCCGGAGCGCGGATGATAATGGAAACCGAACGGATTTGTCCAAATTGCCGCAAGCCCTTGCCGCCGGACGTGCCGCTGGAGCTTTGCCCGGAATGTCTCATCAAATCCGGGTTTCCTACGGAAACGGAAACGGACAAGGGCGGCATTGGGCGTTTCGTGCCGCCACCAGTCGAAGAAATCGCCGGGCTGTTTCCGCAATTTGAAATTTTAGGCTTCATTGGCAAGGGCGGCATGGGGGCCGTCTATAAGGCGCGGCAACCGGGGCTCGACCGGCTCATCGCGCTGAAAGTATTACCGCCGGCAGTGGGCAGTGATCCCGGTTTTGCCGAGCGGTTCAATCGCGAGGCGCGGGCGCTGGCGCGCCTGAGCCATCCCAATATTGTGGTGGTTTATGATTTCGGCAAGGCCGGCCCGCTGCATTACCTGGTGATGGAATTCGTAGACGGCACGAACCTGCGCGAAGTGGAGCGGGCCGGGCGATTGTCGGCGGACCAGGCGCTGGCCATCGTTCCGCAAATCTGCGAGGCGCTGCAGTTCGCCCACAACGAAGGCATCGTCCATCGCGACATCAAACCGGAAAATCTTTTGCTCGATAAAAAGGGCCGGGTGAAGATCACGGACTTTGGGATTGCGAAAATTCTGGATGTGTCCCCCGGCAAAGCCGCACTGACCGGCGTCAGGGACGTCGTGGGAACGCCGCATTATATGGCGCCGGAGCAAATCGAAAAACCGCAGACGGTCGACCATCGCGCGGACATATATTCGTTGGGCGTTGTCTTTTATGAGATGCTTACCGGCGAATTGCCGCTGGGCAAATTCGCGCCACCATCGAAGAAAGTGCAAGTAGACGTGCGGTTGGATGAAGTGGTGTTGCATTCACTTGAAAAAGAACCAGGCCGCCGTTACCAGCAGGTGAGCCAGGTGAAGACAGACGTAGAAACGATTGCGGGAACGCCGCCGCCGATGACGCGCGCGGCGGCAATGACCAGCGGCGCGCCGCCCGTAATTTCCCCGTCAACCAGCGACAAAATCCTTCTTCCGACCTTTTTGCTGGCGTTCTTTTTTGGGGTTTTCGGCGCGCACCGCTTTTACGTTGGAAAGATCGGAACCGGCATTCTGCAATTATTGACGCTGGGTGGTTTCGGTATTTGGATGACGATTGATTGGATCTTAATCCTATGCCAGGTCTTCACAGACGGTGATGGGCGCAGAATTACGGATTGGTGGCATCCGTCCACCGGCGCCCCAAAGCCCGCAAAGCCCGCAAAACCACCCAGGCCAGCCCAACCGCCTGCGCCACCTGTGATCGGCAACAACCTGTTCAGTCAAACATTTGGCGGCGCCGCGCCGATGATTGTCGCGCCGGCGATCGCGGTGATGGTTGCGGGTTTTATAAAAATTTTTGGTTTGCTGCTGGTCCTGGTTATTGGGTGGCCGTATTCCGGGCTGGGTAACTTCCTCGCGACGCACGCAGGAATTTTTTCTCCAATTCATGACGGCCCGTTATTTGCGGTCGGAATGGTCCTGTTTGCGGGCGCGCCGGCCGTCGTCATGATTTACGGCGCGACTGAGATGATGCGATGCCGAAATTATGCGTGGAGCATAGCCGCTTCGCTCGTGGGTATTGTGTTCTGCAGCACGCTTGGATTTCCCGCGGGCATTTGGGCGCTGATCATACTCCTGCTGCCTGATGTGCGGGACAAATTTGAAAATCCGCCCGCGCCAATGGTGGGGCGGAACTGGGTAAAGATTCTCGGAGCGGCCGGAGCGGCCGGTTTTCTGATATTTTTAATCATGAGCCTTGCAGGCCTGGTGTTTGCCACGTCCGCGGCGCGTGCCCATCGTCCGCATGCTGCCGCGCATCGGGCTCAAACGCCATTAGCACCTCAAGCACTGTTAGCGCCTGCGCCACCCATTCAGCCCGCCCCTGCTCCGTTGCCTCCGGCTCCCGCCATGCCCGTGCCGCCGGTATCAGCGCCAGATTCGATAACCCCGGCAGCCCTGGCGAATTCTGCGCCACCGGCAGACGCGCAAAAGCAGATATTAAAAGTGCAGCTCAACCTGGCGGAAATGGAACTGACGAATATAGAGGCCCGATACAGCATTGGCACTGCTACTTCGGAAGACGTGAATTCAGCAAAGGACAAAGTAGAAACGCTGAAAACGGAATTGGCAGGTGATACCGTTCACGCTGCAAAGATTAAAGTCGCCGCAGCGCAACGTGAACTTGATGAGAAGGCTCAACTTCAGAATGCCGGCCGGGCTTCGGCCGCCGATGTGGCAAAAGCGCAAGCCGATCTTCTGATAGCTCAGTCGCAATTGGATGTCACCCACGCGCGCCCGCCAGCGCTAATACCCCCGCCGCTTCGGTCGCCTCCTGTTTCGGTGATGCCGCTGTTTTGGGGCGACAAGCGGTCCCTCAACTTCGAATTAGATCGAACGCTAACGGAACTTACAAATGCCGAGACGCTAATCAAGGAGGGCAAAGGAAATTCAGCTAACGTGGATTCGCTTAAGGAAAGCATGGATATTCTGCGTTCGTGGCTTGACGGCCAGGTTACGCAAGCAGTTCAAATTGCGAAAGACAGGCTCGCTGACGCGCAACGTGCGCGTGACGCCCTGGGAATCGGCAAGGCATCAGCCGATGATATTTCACGGGCGGACGACGCGGTCCATGCCGCTCAATCGCTCATGGTGTGGGCTGAGGGAGCACCGGAACAGGCAAAAGCCGCGGCTGACTCCGCTGCCAACGCCAGCAATTCCCTTGAACAGGCAATGTCCCATACAGTTTTGGTTGATCGGATTGGTGAAAAAACTTCCTCATTCACTCCGTTTGTAATCGGACCTGCCGGGAAGCTGACGATGGACGTGGATCGCGGCGACGTTCGCATTAAGACTGTCGATGGGTATGTGGCGACTGTTCGCGTGACGCGCAAGGTGACCGGCGCGAGCGGCGCGGAAGCCGCAAAAATTCTCAAAGACGAGCAAGTGGTCCTCAAGCAGAATGGAAATGACATTACCATTTCGGCGCAAAATCCTCCGGAATTGCAGCATATCTCCTCATTCCACCACCCCAATCTGGATGTCGAATACGACATCACGCTGCCGCGGCATTTCGAGGTCCAGGCCGGCACTGCCGGAGGCAACATGACTGTTTCCGGCATTCACGGGACGGTCGACGCCTCAACGTCCGGAGGCAATGTAGATGTGTCCGGCATTCAAGGTGGCGTTCGCGCTGTAACGTCAGGCGGTGATGTAAAAGTGTCCGACATCCAAGGCAACATTCACACGGAGACATCGGGAGGCGACATCAACGCATCCAGCATCCAGGGCAGCGCCGATATCAAGACATCGGGAGGGCGAATCATTTGTGATGAGATTACCGGAGACGTTAATGGACATACGTCAGGCGGCGACATACGGGCCACCCAATGCAAAGGCCGATTCAGCATGAATACTTCGGGGGGAACCATCACAATTGAAGGCTTTACAGGACCTGGCGTCCATGCTGGAACATCCGGCGGCTCAGTATCAGTCAATTTTGCCTCCGCCCCCACTGAGGACAGCGAACTCAAGACATCCGGGGGTAATGTCACAGTTGAATTGCCGGAGAACGCCGCATTGCAATTGGAAGGGCGAACGTTCGGAGGATCGGCACAATCAGATTTTCCGGTAAAAATCAACGTCGAGGACGGAACGCTCAGCGGCGCGATCAACGGCGGCGGACCGGTGTTGCGATTGGAGACGAGCGCCGGGAATGTGGAAGTGAGGAAGAATTAGCAGCCTGTCGATCCTGCCAAAAGATGGCCCCTATGAACCTGTCCTGTCTGCGCGTTGAACCCTTGAACTGCCCCCATCATTAGCCGTATCAAATAATCTGACGATTATTCTCCCTCTCCCAGCGGGAGAGGGCTTGGGTGAGGGAGAGTCTTCCGGGTGTAGATAATCGCCCGGGAATTTTCAACCCAAACCGAATAAAAAATTATTCGATTATCGGACGGAGTCAGGGCATGATAAGCGTTTGAAAAAGACAGGCACATTGAATCTTTCAACGGATGATGAGCGCTATTCTACCGGCAATCTTGTTCGACGATTGTTAAAGCTGGGATGGCAGTTCCGCGCGAATTGCGTCTTATCGGTCGTGTTGAGCCTAATGCTGCTTCTTTTGGGCATCGCGGGACTTCAATTATTGGGCGTGGTCATTGACGTCATCCGTCATGCCCTCAATCCCGTGGGCACGCCCGCGCCGCATTATCCATTCGGCTGGCAACCGCCCGTGGACTGGACGCCACTCCGAGTAGTCACGACTTTGGCCGGGGCAATCGTGGTTCAGGCGTTGTTGCGCGCAGCGCTGACCTACGCCTATAACATGATCACCGCCCGGCTGACGCAAGGCGAAATTGTGCCGGAATTGCGCGCCCAGGTGTATGCAAAACTCCAGCGCCTAAGCTTCAGCTTCTTCGATGTTCATGGATCGAATTCCATCTTCAACCGCGTCACCGGCGACGTGCAAAATACGCGCCTGTTCGTGGACGGAGTTTTGTTGCAGGGCGTAAACATGATTTTGACCCTGGCGGCCTACGCATTCTTTATGTGGCGGATCCAGCCCTCGCTAACGGTGGCCTGTCTGTGCGTATCGCTCCCGTTATGGTGGGTCTCGCACTATTTTTCAGGGCGGCTGCGTCCCGGCTATTTGAAAAATCGTGAACTGGCAGACCACATGATTTTGCTTTTCAGCGAAAGCGTGCGGGGAATGCAAACGGTAAAAGGATTTTCCGCGGAACCGCACCAGGTGCGACGGTTCGAAGCGGCCAACGATTTGGTATCGTCGCAGCAACGGAAAATATTCAGCGACCTGTCCATTTTTACGCCAGCTACGCAAATGCTCTCTCAATTGAGCCTGGTGATTTTGTTTGCGTATGGCGGCTGGCTGTATGTGGAAGGCAAAATCGCCATGGGAAGCGGTCTCGTGGTGTTCGCGGGATTGCTCCAGCAGTTCACCGGGCAAGTGGCCACGATTGCCACGATTGCCAATTCGGTGCAACAAAGCCTGGCTGCCGCGCGCCGGGTTTTTGAAGTCCTGGACACGCCGGTTGAAGTGCAAAGCAAGCCGAACGCTATTGTACCGGCCCGGCTCTCGGGCAAAATCGTCTTTGAAAATGTGACGTTTGGATATTCGCAGGATAAACCGGTATTGTCCGACGTTTCCTTCGAATCCCGGCCCGGCCAGATTGTCGGGATTTTCGGAATGACAGGCTCGGGCAAGAGCACCTTGCTGGGAATGCTCCCGCGTTTCTATGATCCTCAACAGGGCCGCATTCTCGTGGACGGAAACGATTTGCGGGACCTGGACATGGATGAATATCGCCGGCAAGTCGGCATTGTTTATCAGGAAAGCTTTTTGTTTTCCAACACGGTGGCGGCGAACATCGCCTTTGGACATCCGCACGCAACCATGGATCAAATCGAGCGGGCCGCGCGCATCGCCTCCGCGCACGACTTTATTTGCAAACTTTCTGACGGCTACAACACGGTCCTGGGAGAATCGGGCGTGGATTTATCGGGGGGCCAGCGCCAGCGGCTGGCGCTCGCGCGGGCGCTGTTGTTGCAGCCGCCAATCCTGATCCTGGATGACCCGACGGCTTCGGTAGATGCCAGGACAGAAAGTGAAATTGTTTCGGCATTGCGCGAAGCGATGACCGGGCGGACCACATTTGTCGTCTCGTCGCGGCTGAGTCTGTTGCGCCGCGCGGATTTCATCCTCGTGTTGGAGAACGGCAAGCTTGTGCAAACAGGCACGCACGAAGAATTGGCGCATCGGCCCGGCATTTATCACGAAACCGCCTTGCTGCAAATCATGGACCTGGACGACGAACCGGAGGGTAAGGCGGCATGAGCACGAAACTGAAAGAGCCAACTGAGGTGCGCGAAGCAAGGGAGGCCACGGCTAATCTGCAAAAAGTGGATTCGGCGCGTGAAGCGATTACGTATTACAATCCGGAAGAACGCGAGGCTGACCGGGCGCCGCTCCAACCGAAACTCATCCGGCGAATTTTCACCTACACGCGGCCTTACGCGGCCCGGCGCAACTGGCTGTTTATTCTCACGTTCATCCGCGGCATCCAATTGCCGGCGCTGGCGTATTTGATTGCCGCCACCATCAACGGCCCCATCGCGGAGCGGAATCTCACCCATATTTATTACTATGCGACGGGATATTTTGCCCTCGCCCTCATCACAATTATCACCGTCCATTTTCGCCAGAAATTTGCGCTGGAGCTGGGTGAAGCGGTGGTCCACGACATGCGGTCGGAGTTGTTTCGCAAGCTCATGACGATGCCCATGTCCTTTTTCAACCAGACTAAATTCGGACGCATTATCAGCCGCATGACGTCCGACATCGACAGCGTGCGCGCGGGCGTGCAGGACGTCGCGTTCGTGCTGGTGGTGCAGGTGCTGCAAATGATTGTGTCAGCGGCGCTGATGGCCTGGTACGACTGGAAACTGTTTTCACTCATGGTCATACTCGCGCCGATCATTTGGGTCGTGAACGAAAATTATCGGCACGAAATGAGCCGCCGCCTCCGCCGGGTCCAGGAATCCTGGAGCCGCGTGGCATCGACGCTGGCGGAATCCGTGAGCGGTATCCGCGTGACCCAGGCGTTTGTGCGGCATGAAATCAACGCGGGATTTTTTCGGAAATTGATCGACGTCCACGGCGAGAACAACGTCGGCGTGGCCCAGGCATCGGCGGTATTTGTGCCGCTGCTGCAATTGAAGAGCCAATTATTTCTGGGCGCGATGGCGCTGCTCGGCGCGTTCGGTGTCTTAAAATGGCATGGCTGGCTGCAAATGCAGGTAGGCGATCTGGTCATGTTCTTTTTCCTGGCGAACCTGTTTTTTGACCCGGTCCAGGTCATTGGGAACCAATTAAACCAGGCGTTCATGGCCATGGCCGGCGCGGAACGATATTTTCGAATGCTCGATCAAAAGGCGGAATGGGTGGACGCGCCGGAGGCCAAAGCTGCCGCACCGATATTGGGCCGGGTTGAGTTTCAAGAAGTGTGTTTTGAATACAAACCGGGGCGCCCGGTGCTTCAAGGCATTTCCTTCACAGCTGAGGCTGGGCAAACCGTGGCATTAGTGGGCCATACCGGCAGCGGCAAAACGACCCTGGTGGCGCTGCTTCAAAAAATTTACCTGCCGCTGAGCGGAAGCGTGCTGGTGGACGGCGTTGATTTGAATGCCGTCACGAGCGATTCCTTGCGCTCACAAATGGGAAGCGTGCAGCAAAATAACTTCCTGTTTTCCGGGACCGTCCTGGACAACATCCGATTTGCCAGGCCGGATGCTACCGAGGACCAGGTGCGCGCGACATTACAATCCCTCGATTGCGCCGACTTATTGGATGCGCTGCCGGACCAGTTGCAAACGCATGTCACCGAACGCGGCGCGTCGCTGTCTTTTGGCCAGCGGCAATTGGTTTGTTTTGCGCGAGCCATGCTCGCCAACCCGCGGATCGTCGTGCTCGACGAGGCGACCAGCGCGATTGATACTGTCACTGAGGCCCGATTGCAACGGGCGCTGGAAATATTGTTGCGCGGACGCACCGCCTTCATCGTCGCCCACCGCTTGAGCACGATTCGCAAAGCGGATTTGGTGCTGGTGCTGGACCAGGGCCGGATCGCCGAGAGGGGCACGCATGAATCCCTGTTGCAACTCGACGGGATATACGCGAGGCTGCACCGCGAATTTGTAAGTGAGAAGAAGTAATGTTGGATTTAAGAAACAAATGTCTGAACAGGATCAACAACTTGAATCGCGAGACCTCGCTTTCCGACGCATGGTCAGCCTGGGCACGGCCGTATGTGTGGCGCTGTCTTACGGCTGGCTGGGTGGATTTGTGCGCCAGCCCGATGGTGATTTGATCTTTCATTGGCGCTGGCTGGTCCTGATTTGGGCATGCATCGGGTTTGCCGGCACTCTTTATTTCTGGCGCAAAGTCTGGCCGCCGGAAAATCAGACGACGACGCGCAGCGGCGTCGTGATGGGCGTCATCGCTGTGGCGGTTCCGCTTATTTGGTGGCTGATGCTCCCGTTGCGCTCCCAATCCGGCCGGCACCGATGGGAAGTGGTCACGGGGCTTTCCGCCGCCACCCTCGTCCTGCTCTTCGGCGCGTGGATGATTTACCGGCTTGGGAAGGCATTCGAAAACGACAAAGCGGCCGAATGAATTGGGCCAGTTGCGCTGGTTGCCCATGTTGACAACTGATGGCTGTCGCCGAATATAGCTATTGGAGCAGCCGATGCCTTTTCGATTTAAAAAGAACGAATCAGTGACGAAAGCCGTACGTCGGTTATGCTGCGAACGGCTCGATGATGCGCTGGAATTGCTGGATAAGGGAGACCACTTTGACGCGGTGCATGACGTGCGCAAAGAAATTAAAAAGTTGCGCGCAATCCTGCGCCTCGTACGTTCCGGTATTGGCGACACAGCCTACAATGAGGCTACCGATGCCTTGCGCGCGGCCGCCGGCCGTTTGAACGCAATGCGCGATGCCCAGGTGCGATTGGTGGCCCTTGAAAACCTGACCAAACGGTCCAATGGCCAGATCTCCCGGCGTTCACTGCCCAAAATCCAAAATGCTTTGCGGGAAAACTGTCGCGCCGAGGAACGAAAACTTGCCGAACACCTGGATTCAACGAAGCAATTTTTACTCGGAGCCCGGGTGCAACTGGGCTGCCTGAAAGTACGGCCGAACAGTTGGAAGGCCATCGGACCCGGCCTAAAAAAGATTTATAGTCGCGGCCGCAAGGCGCTCGATCTGGCCAGACGCCGGCCATCACCGGAGCATTTTCACGAATGGCGCAAGTGTGTCAAAGACTTGTCCAGTCAATTGCGGCTGGTTTGCCCGGCGCGTCCGGGCAAGCTCGGGCTGCGAATGAATACACTCAAGCATTTGGGCGATCTCCTGGGCGATGACCACGACCTGTTCCTGCTCGGCCAATTTCTCGACAAACAATTAAAACAGCCGGCGGAAAAAAAGCCTGTCGAACAGGTGATCGCCGCGCGACAAAAGGAATTACGATCAGAAGCATTGGAGCTGGGCGCCTCGTTTTACACAAAAAAGCCCGGACAATTTTGCCGGCAGGTCGGCAAGGGCTGGAAAAATTGGCGCGGGAACTAAAATCCAACCATAGACCGGGCCATCATATAGATTAATTTTTCCCCAAAAGCGACTTCGCCATCATATAGTTATTACTATTGTCGTCTCCGAATTTCAGAGATTTTTTGAATCGCTTCAAAGCGCCGGACTTGTCTCCCGCCAGCAAATGCTGCATGCCCGCGTAGTACCAGGCGTCCCCAATCTGCATAGCGACGTCCGTGGGCCGTTTGGCGGTCGTCGTGGCCTGGCCAAGGAAATCCGCTTCTTTCAAAGTTCCGGCCAGAAAATGCGCGATGCTGGCCGTCCAATCGCCGGCTTTAGCGGCCGGAATGGATTGAATATATGCCGCCATCTCCTTTTTGGCCTGCTGCGTCTGGCCAAGGCGGCATTCAATTTGAAACACCTGGAAGGCGGTGTCATTCGGCGGCAACTTAAACGCCATCGCTTTGCGAAATGATTCCAGCGCGGGCTGCCATTCGCCCATTTCCGCGTGGTCATATCCCATCGCCTCGTAAGCGGTAGCCGTATCCATTGTGTCCGTTTCCTTTAAAAGTCCGCGGCCAAAATCGGCCAGGGAAGCCTGGAAGTTTCCGCATTTTTGTTCCAGCACACCGCGACAAAAATAGATCCCTGAATCTGCCGGATTGATCTGAATCGCGGTTTGAAGATCGTTGCTCGCATCCGAAAAATCGTCCCACATTAATTCAACGTTAGCGCGGTCTACATAGCCATTTTGGCAGGAGGTATCTAACCGTATCCTGTCGTTGGCATCGGCCAAAGCCCCTGCCCGATCTTTGAGATGCGCTTTGACGTCGGCTCGAAGGTCGTATGCATCGGAAAGTGTTCCTTTCAATTTGATGGCGCGCGAAACGTTGGCGAGTGATTTTTCGTAGTCCTTGAAAGAGAAATCGACGATGGCGCGACCGTAATAGGCCATTGCGTCATCGGGGTCCATTTCAACGGCCTTGTTAAAATTTGCCATCGCGCCGCCCCAATCCTGAGATTCAGCCAGGATCACTCCAAGAAGGTCCAGCGCCAGGGGATTGTCCGAATTCATCGATATGGCCGTGTTGAAGAACTTTACTGCGCCCTGGGCGTCATGGAGTTGATAGCGGCAGAAGCCCTCGATAAGGTAGACATGCTCGTCGTGATGCGTGAGGGCGATGACTTTATCGCAATCCTTGATTGCGCCCGCAAAGTCTTTCATCTGAGACCGCGTGGTAGCACGAGCGTCGTACGCAAAAGCAAACGAAGGATCTAACTGAATCGCCTTTGTAAACTCTTCAACGGCGAGCTTACGTGCGCCGGAGTCCAAATCCCGCATGCCGGACTTGAGATATGCATTCGCGTTCTGGTCAGATGAAAGAGACAACTGGCCTGACCAATTCCCACCCAATAAATAGGATGACGTACCCAGCCACGCCAACGCCGCGCCGCGAAACAAAACCAGCGCGGAATTTTTGCCAATGCCGGGAGAAGACGGCTTTCTCATGGCGGCCTTTGAGCAAGTCACATTCCATTTTCCAATTAAAAAAAGGCGTCCCGTTTACACGAGACGCCTTGCTTAAAGTCAGTCGCTGTCTTACTTGCCGCCCAGGATTGCGTCCTTGGCTGCTTTGGCCACGCGGAACTTCACGACGCGCTTGGCGGGAATTTGGATGGCCTCCCCGGTCTTGGGATTACGGCCCATGCGGGCGGCGCGATTACGCAACACCAGTTTGCCGATGCCAGGCAGGGTGAAAGTGTCTTTCGCGTGCTTGTACGCAAGCGCGGCGACGTGCTCCAGGATTTCCCCGGCTTTTTTCTTGGGAATCTCAGCCTTTTCAGCGATTGCGGCGGCCAACTGTGATTTCGAGAGTGCTTTTGCCATAGTATCGGTGTCCTTCCTGTTGGTGGTTAATAGTTGTTTGTTAACTCAAAAAGTCGTACGACTTGGCTCGAATTAAATTGTTTCAGCCAAGTCACGCAAGCAAAAAATGCAGAAAAATTGGTGTTTTTTCAGCCCCCGCCGGGTCGGAAGCCGCCAGTTCCCCTTCCATGGTTCTTAATTTATCTAATGAAAAACCAGAACGTCATGGCGCAATGAATCGGCATCATCAACCGCTTCAACGCTTTGAGATTTTCACGCTTCAACCTTTTTCCTTTTTAACGGGCTGTTAGGCTTGACTTCGCTGGCCAATTTCCCAATATCCAAGAATGGCTTTGTTCTCTATCCAAAGCGATTTCAGGTACGACATTACCGGCAAGATTTTTGAAGGCGGCATGGGCGTCGTCTATGAGGCCGAACAACACGGCGCTCGCAACTTCGTCAAACGGGTCGCCATTAAGATCATCCGGCCCAACTTCGCCAGCCAGAAGATGTTTATCGAAAACTTCATCGGCGAGGCCAAGCTGGTGGCGGACTTGATCCATACAAATATTGTCCAGACCTATCACCTGGGCGAAGCCAACAACGTTTGCTTCATTTGCATGGAGTTAATCCGGGGCGTGAACCTCGAACAATTTACCCGTCAGCTGGTCCTGAAGAAACGGCCGCTTCCCCGCGAACTGGCGGTCTTCATCACCAGCCGCGTCGTCCGCGGCCTTGCTTACGCCCATGCCAAGACCGACAAGGACGGCAAGCCCCTGGGCATTGTCCATCGCGATGTCAGTTTCAAAAATATCATGATCGCCTATGAAGGCGATGTGAAGCTGACCGATTTCGGCATCGCCAAGGCCCGTGGATTTTTGAGCGACCAGGAGGGCGAGGTCGTAGCCGGCAAAGCCGACTACATGAGCCCGGAGCAGGCTGACTTTCAGATCACCGACCGCCGGTCGGATTTATTTTCCGCGGGAGTTGTCCTGGCCCATTTGTTATTGGGCAAGAATATCTTCAAAGGCGAGACTCCGGATGAATCGCGCCAGCGCATTCTGAAAATGGAGATCCCGGACTTCACCGCGATGGACTCGCGTATTGACGCCGCCCTCAATAAGATTCTGCATTCCTGCCTCACGCGAGACCTGAACCAGCGCTACGCCAGCGCCGACCAGTTGATGCACGACCTCGAGTACTACATCTACCATAGCGGCTACGGTCCCACCAATGAGACGCTCGGAAAGTTTATTCGTGAGCTTTTCAGCATTACGCCACCGGCGTCAACCCCGGATAATGGCAAAACCATTGTCCTGGAGGAAACCGCCAGAATGCGGGGTCAGGCCTAAAGAAAGAGAGTTCGTCTCACCCGGGAACCAAAGCATAACCTAAAAAAGGCGTCTCTTTAGAGCGTTTTAAAAAATAATGTGGCCGTTCGGA
>DATAST010000048.1:0-56312 GCA_036269115.1 Verrucomicrobiia bacterium
CATTCCGCCAGTCTGGCATTGGTTCTGCTGGCCGAAAATACGAATCCGAGTCCATATCGCTCACACCTTCAAAACGCAAACTCGCCCGTGTTTGCAAGCGGTTTGGATGTTTGCCCGATCGCTAAACGGGATGACAGTGACTGATTATTGCCATATTTGGTATACCGGACCAAGTGTTATGGCATACCAGGGTCGGAACACATTGTCCTACGTCTCCATTTGAAAGACAATGGACAATGAGAGCGCGAGACTTTAGATCGTGAGAGAGTCCGGCGAGGTCGGATTCGTTTGTCGCGCAGGGATTGACGGAAAACCGGTCGTCCCTGCCGGGACTTGGGTTCCTTTTACTCCTTAACCGGCATTAAAATGCCGGGCTATTTCCAAATGTCCCTAGCGGGACGGAAATCCGACTTCGCCAAGGCTGCATGGGACGGGCAAGGTGGACAGAAATGGACTGGCACAGATCGTTTCTGACGGATTGGACGGATTGGACGCATCGGTTTTTGGCGGAACAGATCCGGAAATGGGACCTATGGGACGGAGGGGACTGATGGTTTTAACGGCGCGCCATTCACTCGATACGACCAGGGGTGGTCGCGCTCCCAGAGTCGCGCTCGACCCCTGGCTACTATCGCCCGCCCTTCCAAGGCTTTCAATTTACGCCCGCGCGGGGAGTTGATGGAAAAAACTTCGAACGCTCAACGCTCAACGCCGAATGTCGAACTGCAATTTAACGCAAGCGCACCCGAAGGCCGGTGGGCTCGGGGGCGTGGGCGAAGGAGAGCAGGCCGTTTTTGGAGGTTGCGCCGAGGTACGGATCGTTGGTGATGAGGATATTGCCGTCCACGTCCAGATGGTCGGTCAATTCGGCCAGGTGGGTGGCGGCGCTGATGAGGACGCTGGTTTCGATCATGCAGCCGATCATGGTTTTGAGACCGGCTTTGCGCGCGGCTTGCAAGGTCTCGTAGGCCATGCTCAGGCCGCCGGTTTTAACGAGTTTTACGTTCACGCCGTGAAAGCATTCGGCACAAAAGGGGACGTCATCGATGGTATGGCAGGATTCATCGGCGAAGAGCGGCAGCGGCGAGCGTTCTTTGAGCCAGAGAAAATCTTCGCGGCTGGCGGTGCGGGGCAAAGCTTGTTCGACGAATTGGATGTGGCCGTCGGCGGCGAGCCATTCGAGCATTTCGAGGGCGTGTTCTTTGGTCTTCCAACCTTCGTTGGCGTCCGCGCGGACGGGTTTGGTGGGTGCGGCAGAACGGACGGCGGCAAGGTTTTCACGGTCGCGGACGTCACCGGTCTTGAGTTTGAGGACCGGGTAATGGGCGGCGGCGAGAACTTTTTCGCGGACGATTTCCGGCGTGTCCAGGCCGATGGTGAACGAGGTGACGTGTTTGTTTTCGCGAAAACCGAGATTGAAATAGTCGTAGATGGCTTTGCCGGCGCGTTTGGCGGCGCCATCCACGAGGGCGGTGTTGATGCCACAACGGCAGGCGGAGGGGACGGGCGCGAAGGTTTCCAGGCGGGCCATGCTCCCGGGGATGTCGTCGAACGAGAAGCCGGTGACGTCGAGGCGCTTGTAGAATTCGAGGACGATGGCCGGCGTCTCTTTGTAGGTGGCCGCAGGAGCGGCTTCGCCGAGGCCCACCACGCCGTCGCTGTCGGTCAATTCTACGACGACGACTTCATTCATTCTGGAGCCCGTGCCTCCGGCGATTTTCCATTTATGGGCCAACTGCAATTGATGTGTGTGTAATTTGAGCTTCATTGGGTTTCGTGCTGTGAAAATAAAATTAAGTCAAAAAACCGAACATGAAATCCCGCAGAGCGGGATCCACGATCGAAGGAGCGGCCCACGTATCTGCATTTCGGTGTTGGGCGTTGGACGTTGGGCGTTCGACGTTTCCACTTTGATTTCAGGGGTTAGCCTGCACGGTTTGGATCATGTCCTGGCCGATGGCGCGTTCGAGTTTGGCACGGGCGGTATCGTAATCATGCAATGCCTGCACATCGGTGGCGCGGGCCTGGGTGAGGGAGGTTTCTGCGTCGAGGACGTCGAGTTGCGTGCCGGTACCGGCGTCAAAGCGCGCTTTGGCCTCGCGCAAGGCCTCTTCGGCCTCGGCCTGGACGGTCTTTTGAGAGTCCAATACCTCGCGCGCCTCGACGAAATCCGAGTAAGCAGTGCGGACCTGGAGTTCGATCTGGCGGGTTTCATCGGACAAATTATTTTTGGATTTTTCATAACCGGCGCGCGCCTGGATGACTTTGCCGCGAGTCAACATGCCGTCGAAGATATCCCAACTGACCTGGGCGCCGGCGTTGTAACCGTGAAAGTCCTGGTTCAATCCGAGAGGCGGGGGCGTGACTCCGTATTGGGCATTAAACCAGTTGTAGCCGGCAAAAACCTGCAATTGGGGCCGATAACCGGCGCGGGCGCTAACGATATTGAGCTGTTGCAATTCGGAGGTCTTTCGAAGGGCGACGAGTTCCGAGCGGGTTTCGATGGCGCGAGCGATGGCCGAGGGCAGGTCTACCTCGTAAGGCGCGGCGTCGAGTTTATCGCTGAATTGCAGGGGAATGTCTTCCCACACATTTGTGGGCAGGTTATAGCCGAGCGCGTTCGACAGATTATTTTTGGCGATGCGATAGCTGTTGCGTGCCTGGATGAGCAGCGGACGTTCGTTAGCCAGTTGCACTTCTGCGCGAAGGACGTTGAATTGGGGAACAGTGCCGGCCTTGTAACGGCGTTGCTGGTCGTCGAGTTCATTTTGCAGCAATTTGACGGATGCCTCGTGCACGGTGATTTGTTCGCGCGCGAGCAAGGCGTCGTAGTAGGCAGTGCGGGTACTGAGGAGCGTGTCCTGGACGACAGTGTCGTATTGGGCCTTTGCCTGCTCTTTGGTGAGCCGCGACGCTTTGATGGCGGCGACGAGTTTGCCACCGCCGTACACAGTCTGGACCAATTGAAAGCCGGCTTTCCAGTTTTGGTTCGCCTGTGCAAAGCCAGCCGGAGGGGGAAGTCGAATTGGAATCGTTTCAATGGCGCTGGGCTGGGTGTACGTATAACTCCCGCTGGCCGTCAATTGCGGCAGGGCCACCGCGCGTGTTTGCACGACCAGGCCGTATGAAGACGTTAGATCATTTTGGGCTTTTAGGATGGTGTCGTTTTGATTCAGCGCGAGGTTCATCGCGTCCAGCACGGAAAGCGGCCGAGTCATCCAATCCGGCGCATTGGTGCTGGTCGTCTGCGAGAAACTATTCCCGGAACCAAGATAAGAAATCAACGCGGCCAAAACCATCAGCCGGAAAAAACTCTTCATCGATAAATTATGCCAGAAATTACGGTTCGGGCAAACGCAATATGGTAACGGTAGAGGTTGGGCCGGCTCAGGCGACACGATTTGTTGGAGCGCGGCTGTGTCCCGCTCCGAGCGGGATCAGCCGCAGCGCGCCTGATGGGAAAAAGAGCGGGTAAATTTAAGAGGCGAGGGTGAAATTCTAACCGCTGCGGCTGGTCCCGCGGGGCGGGACACAGCCGCGCTCCAAAATGGGGAGGCTCGTTATAATATATGTAAATATGACGTCGCACCCGCAGGCCGGAGGCTGTGCTGCATCATATATATAGACATATAACGACGCGTGCCGACGAGGAGGCTGTTTCCGTTGCTTTGACCGTGTCTGACAAATTTCGAATTCGTAATATATTGATATTGAAGTAGATATGAAACTTCCGTCGAGTTTTTCGGGCATAAGAAATGCTGTTTTGAGGTCGTATTGGAACGGATGCAATAATGAAAACTAGGGTCAAGACCGGAGGCGGTGCAAGCGGAGCTTTCACATTGGTGGAAGTGCTTGTCGCGTTTGGAATGATGATGATCGTGTTGTCGGGCGTGTTTTATGCCTACTCACAGGCGGACCGGGTGGCGCAATGGAGTGCGATGTCGCTCGCGGCGCAATCATACGCGTCGCAGGGGCTGGAGGCAGCGCGCTCGGCGCAATGGGACACACAGGTCATTACCAACGGCGATGAATTACCTGCGACGAATTTAAACTCACCTGTATTGCCGCCGCAATCAGACACGCTGGACGTGCCACAGACCGGCGCCCCGCTCATTGTCACCAACTACATTTATTTGACGACCAACCAGGTCAGTCCGCCGCTCCGGGAAATCAGGTCGGTCGTTGTTTGGACCTTTCCGATGACCTCAAAAAAATTCACGAACACAGTGGTCACGTTACGCGCTCCTGACGAATAAATGAAAACGGCTTTTAAAAATTTTCGATCGATGGTGGCGAGCAGCCAGAGCCGCGAAAAGTTTCGGGGCAGCTACGCTGGTGGATCTTCCGGCTTTTCACTTGTGGAAACTATGACTGTGGTGGGCATTTTTTCGCTGTTGGTCATTGGAATGGTATCGGCCCAAATATATGGCATGCGGGTTTATACGCTGGCGGCCACGAAACTGGTGGCGACCGCCGACGCGCGAAAGGCGATGAACGGGCTGCGTGACCAGATCCGGCAGGCCAATGCGTTGTATGTGGGGAATTGTTCCTCTGACTATACGACTTACGCGGATTGTACCAACGGCACCCCGCAGCAGGGCAATGCCCTGGAGATCTATCCGACCACCAATTCCACTCCCTATCTGATTTGTTATTTGGACACGAGCACGAGTACCAACAAACTGATGTTGTACGACAGCAGCCTGGGCACTGCGTCGGAATTGGCCGGTTATCTTACGAACATGGTCTTATTCGATGCGGAAGACCTGCATGGCAATATCATAACGGACAACCAAAACGACCGGGTCATCCGAATGACGCTGCAGTTTTCGCAGTGGGAATACCCGATCGCCCACATCGGCGGCACCAATTACAATTCGTACGACTACTACCAGTTGCGGATGCGCGCTACCCGGCGCGCGATAGATTAAATAAATGAAACAGAAAGGACCGAAGTTATGCAAATTCCTTCCAACGAGGGCCAGAAGAAAAAACAAGGTTTTATCCTGATCATTACGCTGGCGTTTCTGGTGGTGCTGCTGATTCTGCTGGGCAGCACGATGGGCTGGATCATTTCCAATTCGAAAGTGACCCGGCGCAACAATGAATATACCTCCAGCCAATATGCCGCCGAGGGTGCGACTGAAAAAGCACTCGGCCAGATGGAATACGACTGGCTGGCTGGAACGCTCGGCAATGCCTCAGTATATACAGGGCTGGTCCCGACCAACACCTCGGATTGGCCGGTGCAATACGTGTTCAGCGACGGGAGCGGCGATACGAACCAGATGGCCATCTCCATCGGCCAACAAACCACAAATTGGCAGGCGCTCCCTTCGCCCTACGCCGGTTTGAAGGCCTATCTAACGCCCGTCACGATAACGGCTACCGCGACGCCGATTCATCAGCGTTTTGGCGTTCCGGCCACCGTCAGCCAGACGTTTGACCTGACTGAAATCCCCATCTTTCAATATCTCATTTTTTACAACATGAATTTGGAAATAGCGGCGGCCCAGTCGCTGACCGTAAATGGCCCGGTATTCTCAAACGCCGGAATATGGACCGCGCAAAACTTGACGTTTAACTCAACCGTTTGGGCAGTGCAAAAGGCGGTCAACGGGGGGACCGACCCATTTGTCAGCTATTCCGGATCCGGTTCATCGACCTATACGATGAGAGGGCAACCCGTCTCGGGAGTCAATCACGTGACCATGCCGATAGCCGGCACCAACAATAATCCGACTACTGTTGAAGGCATTCTCCAATGGCCGCCATCGTCGTTTTCGCTCGGCAGTGCGGCGGCCTTTACGCGGAGCGGCGAAGTTTATTTGGCCAACTACGCCGACCTGATTATTTCGAACGCCGCCAGCGGAGTCAGCATGGCGACGCCAACGGGGACAAATATCTTCGCGTATTATGTGGATCCCAGCCAGCCAGCCGTGTCCAACCAGTATAATTTTTGCTCTTCGATCACATGGATCACAAATGACTATTACATCATCACAAACGTGGGAAAAGGAACGAAATCGATTTTAACGAATAGTCTTCCCCCGGCCTCCCAATGGACGAATTCAGGAAATGTTTACAGAGTTTGGTATGCCGGTTATTCGTTTCTGACCAATGCTACCTTCGTCGACTGGCGTGAAGGATGGACCGCCGGAAGCGGGAAACGCGTCCAGGCGGTGCAGTTGGATGTGACCAACTTCAACAAGTGGCTGGCGAACCCTGCCGGCGGCAGCAATTACAACGCGATGTGCAATGCCGATAAAAACCACGACATTGGCGGCGTGTACATTTACAACAGCATTCCGCTGTCTGGGACCGTCCTTCCGGCCGTGCGCATCATCAATGGCAGCCAACTGTTTGGCAGTTATGGCTTGAGCATTGCGACACCGCAGCCACTCTATGTACAGGGCGATTTCAATGTGACGGACGGCAGCGGACACTCCGATGCGGGTACCAAGAGCACAGCGCATTCGTATCCTGCTTCGTTCCTGGCGGACGCGATCACTATTCTGTCGAGTTCCTGGAAGGATAGCACGACCACAAAAGATCCGAATTCAAGCAGCCAGACCACCATTCATGCGGCCTGCCTGGAAGGAATCGTTGAATCCGACCAGAATATTAAAAACCCGAGTGACGATTCCAATTACAGTGGCGGGGTCGAGAATTTTCTCCGGTTGCTTGAGTCCTGGGGCACGCTGTATTACAACGGTTCCATTGTTGTGATGTTTCCCAGCGAATATGCGACCAATCGCTGGCGGCAAACCGGAAACTATTACGACGCTCCCACCCGAAACTGGTCGTTTGATACCAATTTTACCGTTCGAGCGAAACTGCCACCGTTTACCCCGGACATGAAGACGACAGTCCGTGGTACATGGTCGGGGTCGGGAACCTGAGGTAAAAGACGGAAGCTTAATCTTTCGCAGACACGGCTGCAGTGTCCCGCCTCGTGGGACACAGCCGCAGCACCTTGATGGAAAAGGGAGTCTATAACATTGGGCATGAGAAGTGCTGCCCGCAGAGTCAGATCAGATGCAAATTACGGTCAAAATGTCAAATTTCAGGGCAGGCAACGCTTTCACACTTGTGGAAACGATGGTCGCGTTAGTGCTCATGGTGATGATCCTGGGGGGACTTTTTTATTCCTACACGCAGGCCGATAATATTGCCGAATGGACCTCGATGTCGTTGGCGGCGCAATCGTACGCCTCCCAGGGCCTTGAGCGCGCGCGGTCCGCGCAGTGGGACACGCAGGTTGAGACGAATGGCGATCAGCTGCCGGCAACCAATTCATCCTCGCCTGTTTTGCCGCCGCAATTGGGCACGCTGGACGTCCCACAAACCGGCGCCCCGATCTCAGTGACCAATTACATTTACGAGACGACGAACCAGGCCAGTCCGCCTTTGCGGGAAATTAAATCGGTGGTTGTGTGGACCTTTCCGCGGACAGGAAAACTATACACCAACGTGCTGGTCACGCTACGCGCTCCTGACCAATAGATGAAGATAGAAATTTCCAAGGCTGGGTTATCGATTCGCCATTCCAACGATGGGACGAACATCGGGATTCAAAACGCTCTCCCTCACCCCTGCCCTCTCCCGCTGGGAGAGGGAGAATGGTTGTCTGATGGCTTAATACGGCGGAACATTGCAGCGGTTCAGGGGGTTCAACGCGCGAATGAGCTTCGAGGAAGTCTATCAGGACGTTTGGCGGGCAGGGCCGGCTTGTCATTGGTCGAGATGATGATCGTGATGGGGATTTTTAGTTTATTGATCGCAGGGATGGTAGCGGGGCAGCTTTATAGCCTGCGCGTTTATACGCAGGTGGCGACGAAACTTGTCTCCACCGCGGACGCACGGCAAGTGATGAACGGCATTCGCGACCAGCTTCGGGAGGCCAATGCGGTGTATATCGGGAATTGTTCCTCGAATTGGGCAACTTACGCCGATATCACCAATGGCGCCCGGCAAGGCAACGCCGTGGAAATCTACCCGACGACCGCCACAAACAATTACCTGATTTGTTATCTGGACACGACCGCCGCGACGAACCGGCTGATGTTATATAACAGCAGCCTGGGCACCGTCCAGCAACTGGCCAGATACATTACCAATCGGATGGTTTTCGATGCAGAAGACCTGTATGGCAACATATTGACGAACAATAGAAACGGCAAAGTCATCTGCATGACCCTGCAATTTTCCCAGTGGGAATATCCGATCGGCGGAACCAATTTCAACTCCTTCAATCACTACCAATTGCGGACGAGCGCGGCGCGGCGGTCGGTTCATTAATATGAAAGGATTGATTAAACTTATGCTGACACCACAATTAAGGAGCAAGAAACAGAAGCAGGCACATGCTCTGTTAATCACATTGTGCTTCTTTGGGGTTGTTCTGATTGTGCTGGCGACCACGATGGGGTGGATAGTGTCAAATTCGACCCTGACAGCGCGAAACAATCAATTCCTGGCGAGTGAATACGCGGCGGAAGCGGCCACGGAAAGAGCGCTTGGCCAAATCGAAAATGACTGGTTGACCGGATCATACAGCGCAAACGTTTCGCTCTATGCCAGCCTTGTCCCGACGAATATGTCGGATTGGCCGATTAAATATACTTTCAGCGACACCAACCATACTGCAAACCGGATATCGGTTAATATTGGGGGCCAATCAGGGGATCTGCAGTCGCTGCTGTCTCCCTATGCCGGGTTAAAGGCGTTCATTACACCTGTGACGGTCACGGCCACGGCCACGCCGATTGGCGGGCGGTTCAGCGTTCCGGCCACGGTGAGCCAGACATTTGACCTCACGAGCGTCCCGGTCTTTCAATATCTGATTTTCTATAATATGAACCTGGAAATCGATCCCGGCGCAACGATGGACATCAATGGCCCGGTATTCTCAAACGCCGGGTTGTGGTCCGGATCGTCCGTACTTACGTTTGAATCGACGGTCTGGGCGGTGAACCAGGCGGTCAATGGCACGAATGATCCGTTCGTTAGTTATACGGGCACCGGGTCGTCGACTTATAACATGAGAGGCCAGCCGGTGTCGGAGGCGAACCACGTGACGATGCCGATAGCCGGTACGAATGATGACCCGGCCGCAACGGAGGGCATCCTGCAATGGCCGCCGTCGACGTACGCAATGGGCAGCTCCGCGGCCTACACGACCGCCGGCGAGATTTATATGGCCAATCTTGCGGACTTGATTATTTCAAACGCTGCCACCGGGATCAGCAAAACGCTTCCGAAAGGCACAAATTTATACGTTTACTATCAGGATAAAAATCAGCCGCTCAACGATAATTCAAATAATTGGTGCTATACGATTACCTGGGTGACGAATGACTTTTACATTGTGTCAAATGCGACGAGACACCTGATGGTTTCCGGTTTCACCAACTATGTGCCGGGGTCGAGCTGGACCACCGGGACCAATAAATACCAGGTTTGGTATGCCGGTTATTCCTTTCTCACGAACGTCCTTTTTTATGACTGGCGTGAAGGTTGGAACGGTGGGAGCGGTTACAGCGGCAATGGAAAAACCGTCTATGCCGTCCAGTTTGACGTGGCGAAATATAATTCCTGGCTGGCCAATTCGACTGCCAATGGGGGCAGTAACTATAACGCGATTTGCCAGTCAACCAAACATCATTCCATAGGGGGCGTGTACATTTACAACAGTGTTCCGTTATCCACGACCGTTCTGCCTGCAGTGCGGGTTATCAACGGCGCCCGGCTCTATGACAGTTTTGGCTTGAGCATCGCGACACCGATGCCTCTTTACGTCCTGGGCGATTTTAACACGACAGACGGCGGCGGCTCAGACGCCGCAATTCTGGGCGATGTGGTGCATTCACGGCCGGCGTCATTCCTGGCGGATGCCGTCACCGTTCTTTCCAGCAGCTGGGACGACAGCAGTAACGCCAAAAATCCCTCTTCGGCTGCCAACGATACGGTTAATGCAGCCTGTTTGGAGGGGATTGTTCCATCGAGCTCGAGTGTTGGCACCGCTAACAGTACCCAATATAGCGGCGGGGTTGAGAATTTTCTCCGGCTGTTGGAAAACTGGAACAATCTGTATTACAACGGCTCGATTGTGGTGATGTTCCCCAGCCAATACGCAACGAACCGCTGGTTGGATACCGGTAACTATTACAATGCTCCGAGCCGATACTGGTCGTTCGATACGAATTTTGACAGTGAATCCGGTCTGCCGCCCTTCACACCCATGATGAAGGCAACCGCCCGCAGTACATGGACGGGAAATTGAGGTAGGAGACAATTTAGCGTCTGATTATTCTTCAGGAAATCGTTCAAACCGTGATATTTCCGGCGGTTTTTCACATAGGCGTGACTTTTCTAAAAATAAAAATTGGTAGTCATGGCCTAAATGTGTATAATTTGGCTGTTGACAAAATGCCTCATTCCGTTGATTTTAATACAACTGGAAGTCCAGTTCAGCGGGTATTATGATTTCTAACGAAAGACCATCACCATTTGGGGGCCGGCGGCCGTATAGCCAGCCACCACGACCACCGGTACAGGAAGACACCCTGAAGAGTGACAAGATTCAAATTGAGCGCAAAACGTTTTTGTTTTCACTCAAAGAGAATCCGCGCGGACGGTTTCTGCGCATCACTGAAGACGTCAACGGACGGCGCGATAACATTATCATCCCAGCCACAGGCCTTGAAGAGTTCAAAAAGATTTTTGACGATATGGTCAAGGCAGCGGCCGAAACTCCGCCCCCCAAGCCGGAATAGCCAGCAGCTTCTTCGCAGGCAATCGGCCACGGGACCGAGTGAGCCGAGTGAGCCGAGTGATCATTCTGGCTACTAATTTATTGCGAGCTTCGTGTTTTTCGGGGTTTGACCCGTTTAGCGTCTCCCCATAGACCCTCCAGATCGTAACGTTCACGGACGTCGGCGCGCATGACATGCACAATGACGTCAAAAAAATCCAACGCGATCCATGCGGCCTGGGTTGAACCATCGGTGCGGACGGGGCGCAGGTCGTGGTCATCGCGCAGTTTGCTGGTAATTTCTTCCACGACGGCGCGGAGATGAGGCTCGCTCGTGCCGGAAGCGATGACAAAATAGTCGGTGACAGACGATAGTTCCCGCACGTCCAACACGACGATATCTTCCGCTTTTCTATTGTCGGCGAATTCGCGGCACAGCAGTGCCAGGGTTTTTGAATCCATAGTTGCCCGGATAATTTAACTGTGATGGGCGCAAAAGACAGTCCAAAGTCTTGAGTCTACAGTCCACAGTCGTTGACCGACATTGTGTGGTGTGACTGAGAACTTAAATCACCGGTAGACACCTGAGTCGCAGATCGCATCGGCTACGAATGGCGGTACGAGTGATTCGATTGGCAAACTGGCTTTGATGCGGGCGCGGATTTGGCTGGATGAAATTTCCAATGGAAAACCTTTCAATGTTGTGCCGGTAAATGGTTTCGGAAAGACCGACGGGGCCTGGCCTGGCCGGGGCACAGCCGCGAATTTCAGAAGTTTTGAAAGCTCATCGGCGTTGCGCCACTCGTTCAATGTCGGGACGTTGTCGGCGCCGATGAGATAATACAGTTCCGCACCGGGAAATTGTTTGGCGTAGTGACGGGCGGTTTCAATGGTATAGGAAACGCCGCCGCGGAGGATTTCCTGCTGGTCAATTTCAAAACGACGTCGTCCGGTGAGGGCGAGGCGAAGCCATCGCAGTCGGAGTTCGTCCGGCGCGGTTTCATCGTTTTGCTTGAAGGGAGACCGTGAGGCGGGGATAAAGAAAAGCTTATCCAGGGCCAGTTCCTCCAGGGCCGCTTCCGCGACGAGGAGATGGCCGAGATGAACCGGATTGAAGGCGCCGCCAAATAGTCCGAACCGTTGCACGGTGGGTATTTAGGACGAAAAATGCGCCCGGAAAAAGGAAATTCAGCGCAAAGACGAGTCCATGGCGAAAGTTATTTCAGATTAGCGCAGCCAATACAATTGCGTGAAGGTGATTTTAGGTGCATACTTTCTTGATGGACCATTTGTCGGATTTGGAAAGCCAGAGTGTTTATATACTTCGGGAGGCTTACAATAAATTTCAAAATCTGGCCATGCTGTGGAGTATTGGCAAGGATTCGACAGTATTGCTGTGGCTCGCGCGGAAGGCGTTTTTTGGACACGTGCCGTTTCCGCTGGTTCATGTGGATACGACGTACAAAATTGCGACGATGATCGAGTATCGGGATCGTCTCTGCAAAGAGTGGAAGCTGAAACTGATAGTGGGCAAAAATGAGGAGGCGCTTAAGAACGGGGCGACCTGGCCCAACGGCAAAACCACGCGCGTGGAATGCTGCGGCGCGCTGAAAAAGGACGCGTTGCAACAGGTGCTGCACGAGCATCATTTTACCGGCGTCATTGTGGGCGTACGCCGGGATGAGGAACCGACCCGGGCCAAGGAGCGATACTTCAGCCCGCGCGACAAAAACATGGAGTGGAATGTGGAAGACCAGCCCCCTGAGTTATGGAACCAGTTCAAAACGGATTTCGAGCCTGGAACCCACGTCCGCATCCATCCGTTGCTGCATTGGACGGAATTGAACGTCTGGGAATATATCGAGCGCGAGAATATTCCCGTAATTTCGCTCTATTTTGCCAATGGGAACGGCGAACGTTATCGCAGCCTGGGCTGCCAGCCGTGCACATTTCCGATCAAGTCCAGCGCAAAAACGGTCTCCGAAATTATTGCGGAATTGCGAACCACCAAAACGCCTGAGCGATTTGGCCGGGCCCAGGACAAAGAGAGCGAGGATGCTTTCGAGAAACTTCGCCGGGACGGTTACATGTGATTTTACGATAGATGATTCAAGAACAGCAATTGAAGATAGTCATGGTGGGACATGTGGACCATGGAAAATCCACGTTTATCGGGCGGTTGATGAATGACACGGGGTCGTTGCCGGAGGGGCGGTTGGAACAACTGCAACAGGCGGCGGCGCGCCGGGGGACGCCATTCGAATGGGCCAACCTGATGGACGCCTTGCAGGCTGAGCGCGACCAAAATGTGACCATCGACACGGCTCAAATCTGGTTCAAAACCCGGCGTCGCCGATACGTCATCATTGACGCTCCCGGCCACAAGGAATTTCTGAAGAACATGGTCACCGGAGCCGCCGGGGCGGACGCAGCCTTGTTGCTGATCGATGCGTTGGAAGGCATTCAGGAGAATACCCGCCGTCACGGCTACCTGTTAAGCCTGCTCGGGATCAGCCAGGTGGCAGTCCTGGTCAACAAGATGGACCTGGCCAATTACAGCCAGAAAAAGTTCGAGCGAATCGAAACTGAATACCGGGAATGGCTCTCCAACGTCGGGGTCCTGCCTAAAATATTTATTCCCATCGCCGCCAGACACGGTGAAAACGTCGCCACCCGAAGCACGAATATGCCCTGGTGGGACGGACCTACGGCCCTGGAGGCGCTTGACGAATTTGTAGCGCCCGGACGCCGGGACGGCGAGCCTTTGCGCTTCCCCATTCAGGACGTCTATCGGTTTGACGAGCGCCGGATTCTGGCCGGCCGTATCGAGGCCGGAGCCATCAAAGTGGGTGATCGCCTCGTTTTTTCTCCGAGCAATAAAATCAGCACGGTGAAAACGATTGAACGCTGGAACGCCCCGCAAACCGATGCGGCTCAAGCCGGCGAATCCATTGGCATTACCCTGACGGAACAGATTTTTATTGAACGCGGGACCATCGCGGCTCCGGAAACGTCACCCCCGTATGAATTGACCAAATTCAAGGCGCGTCTTTTTTGGCTGGGAAAGCGCCCATTGGTCAAAGGCAGGAAATACAAATTGAAGCTGGCGACCCAGGAGGTGGATTGTGAGATAGACGATATCGAGCGGGTAATTGACGCGTCCACGCTTGCGGCGATTGCGCGTGGCCGGGACGGGAACTTTGTGGGCCGGCATGAGGTGGGCGAATTGACCATTCGCACGCGAAAGCCGGTCGCTTTCGATGCGATCACGGAAATAGTGTCTACCGGGCGGTTTGTGATCGTGGATGACCTGGACGTTTGCGGCGGCGGAGTGATTCTTGATAACGACTACCCACGGCATACGCACGATCCGAATCGCAAAAGCAGCGACGTTTATTGGAGCCGGGGGAAAGTCACGCCCGCACAACGGGAACTGCGCAACGGCCAAAGCGGTTGCGTCATCTGGTTTACGGGGCTCTCCGGCTCAGGCAAGTCGACGATCGCCTCGGAATTGGAGCGCGAACTGTTTAACCTGGGACGGCACACATGCATCCTGGACGGGGACAATATCCGCCATGGGCTTTGCTCGGACCTGGGTTTTTCACCCAAAGAGCGCACGGAAAATATTCGCCGGGTGGGAGAAGTCGCCCGGCTGTTTGCGGACACGGGGATAATTTGTATCACGGCATTTATATCGCCCTATCGCGCGGACCGGGACCTGGTGCGGGCAATCGCGCAGGCTGGCCGATTTATCGAAGTATTTCTCAATACGCCCCTGGAAGTTTGCGAACAGCGCGATCCGAAAGGGCTTTATGCACGCGCGCGCGCGGGCGAACTGAAGGACTTTACGGGAATTTCGGCGCCGTACGAAGCGCCGTTCAAGCCGGAGATCGAATTGCACACCGGCTCATTGAGCCCGGCCGAATGTGTCGCCATCATTCTGGAACGATTGAAAAAGCTTTTGCCGGCCAGTCCGTAGTTTCTTAACGATGGTAGGGACGGCGCGCTGCGCCGTCACCGCGCGTAGAGCGCGCGGAACAGCCCTAGATACGACGTCCTACTACGCTCGTTGCGCCGTCCCTGCCACCGCTTCCGTCCGCAGGGGGAATGCAAAAGAAGTTTGAGACTCGTCACCTCGTCTCCTACGATAACGGGCTGCGATGAAAATCAGTGGATTTACCTTTTTGCGAAATGGGCAAAAACTGGGCTATCCATTTGTCGCGTCCATCCGGTCCGTTCTGCCGCTAGTGGATGAGTTTATTATCGCGCTGGGTCCGTGCGAGGATGACACGGAAAAGATGTTGCGCGAGATCGGCGACCCAAAAATCCGCATTATTCCCACGCAATGGAACGAAAACATCCGGCACGATTACAGCGTAAAAGGATATGTTTATGGACAGCAAAAAAGCGTTGCGCTGGCCAATTGCACCGGTGATTGGGCATTTTATCTGGAAGCCGACGAAGTGGTTCACGAAGACGACCTGCCGAAAATCCGCGAAGTGATGGTGCGATATGTGAAGGACGACCGGGTCGAGGCCCTGGCGTTTGACTACCTGCATTTTTACGGAAATCCCAACACGATAGTCTGGTCGCCGCGCTGGTATCGGAGCGAGGTCCGGGTCATCCGCAACACAATCCCGGCGTGGTCGAGTGAGGCGCTTTATTTTAATGTGGTGGTGAACCACAAAAAGTCGCGCTATCCGCGCGCAGCGCACACCGGAGCGACGATTTTTCATTATGGATGGGTGCGGAGCGAGGCGCAGATGAACTTGAAATCGGCCACGGTAGGGAAATACTGGGAAGACCAGCCGGCCAGGACCTGGGATTACACAAAAGTTGATCCGGCTACGTTGAAGTTGTTCAACGGCAAGCATCCGAAGGCGGTCCAGGATTGGCTGCCAAAGGCCGATGGCATTTTCAAAGCCGATCCAAATTACCAACTCAGTTCACGTGAGAAAAAGCACCGCATGATGCTCAAAATCGAGCAATTATTTGGGATTCGCTTTAACAAGAAGCACTATACCCTCGTGAGATGAACTAAAATGGCATCGGTCACCGCGGCAGGGGTGATATTATTAACGTCCTGCGCGTCGTAAATGGAGTCCATGGTTGTTTGCGGTGGCAACAAGATCCGGGGGTGAAATCTCGCGAAGAGAGCCACGCCGGGGACGTTGAGCGCGACGGCGCAGTGCATCAGGCCGCCATCGGTTCCGATAAATGCGTCGCAGTCGGCCAGTGCGCGAACGGTTTGCCGGAGAGTCAATCCACCGACGCGAGGCACAGCATCACAATCTTTCAGCGCAGCCAATACCTGATCCACATAGGGAGCGCCATTTTCGGAGCCGATCAGTACAAATTCAGGAAATTCGCGGCCTGAGGGCCATTGCGCTCGCAGGAGTCGAATGGCTTCGGGCCATTGCCGGTAGGTTTTGAATGGTTCCACGCCACCGAGCATGAGTGCGATGCGTTTTTGTTTTCGCTTTGGCGGCAAAACGGCCGGTTCTCCGTCGGCAAAAAGTGTGGGCCGAAGAAATGGCTGAAGTTTAGCGTCGTCGTACGGATAGCCGAGGAGGTGATGGATGCGGTAACAACTGAACAACGTGCGATTGAAGTGGGCGCCGTAGAAGAAGGATTGCAGGCAGGCGCAGGGCAGCTTCGGGCCGATAGATGTTTTAAGTCTGATTGAACGGGTATTGAATAAGTCCAGAAGCACAAAATCATATCGTGATGAATCGAGTTGGTCCGCCTGGGTAAAAACCGACTGAAAAAACCGGTCGTGGAGATAGAGTTCGGCATGGCGCGGATCGGTCAGCAGATCCACATGATACGCGCCCAGCATGGATCGGCCTGCCAATTCCATGATGGAATCGCCGATGGACGTGCTGGAATAATTTAACCAGAGCAGACGTGCTGGCGCAGGCGGCAACCTGTCCCAAAGTAATCGGGAAGGAAGGTTCATTTTCAGCCAAAGCCATCGTCTCAGGAGTTTGAAATTTGCCGAAACCTTGCGACCGGAGGACTCGTTCTCCAGCATTTCCTTCATCGTGCCGGGAAGCTCGTGACGAAACGGTGGCGTGTAACGTTGGGCGAAGAAGCCGGGCATCAGAATGGGGATTATTGGATTGCTGGATTGATGGGGTTTACGGATACCGGTATCGCTCGATACAACCCTCTCCATGAAATGGGTTGAATATCTACGGCTGGGAGATTCTCCCTCACCCCAGCCCTCTCCCACTGGGAGAGGGGGAATTGTCGTCCGATTTTTGTCACGGCGAGCAATAAGATTTGGTTCTGGGTCACGTTCCAAACTTCAACCGCCGTTCCCAAAGCTTGGCATATTTCAAAAACGTATAATAGGCGTAGAGCGTGGCCAGAACAAGGCCGTGGCGGCCGTCGCGCCAGCCGCTCTTGAGGACATAAATTCTCAGGAACATAGCCAATGGGCTGCCCAGGAGGCTGGCCAGGGAGGCGCGTTTGTTGCCGGACTGATAGCGGTCGGCCATGAGCGTGGAGTAGCGCTGCAATTTGGCGGTGGCGACTTCAAGCGTTGGCCAGGGATATTGGAGGACGTGTTCGCGCAGGTAACCGAGCTTGCCGTTAAGCTCGCACCCCTCGTGCACGAGGTCGTTTGCGTAACGCATTTTTTTGCGGTTGAAAAGCTGTGGCTGCCGGTAATCGGGATACCAGCCGCTGTGCCGCATCCATTTTCCCAGGAAATGACTCTTGCGGGGAACGTGATACGCATCAAATTGCGGCGCTTCAGCGAGTGTGCGGCGGACTTCAGCGGCAAATTCGGGCGTGCTGCGCTCGTCTGAATCAATGCTCACGACCCAATCGTTTTTCAGGAGCGCTACGGCGTCATTGCGCAGCTTGCCAAATCCTTCAAATTTCAGATTCACGTGGCGCACGCCGAATTGCTGGCAAACCTCCGCTGTCTCATCCGTGCTGAACGAATCGGCAACGAGCACTTCGTCCGCCCATAAAACGGTGGGCAGCACTTCGCGCAAATTCTTTGCTTCATTGTACGCGATAATGTAGAGGCTGACGGGTTCGGGCATTGTTGCTGTAGTTTTAGGGCCGCAAATTCATATGCAATTATTCTTCAGGTGGACAAATCAGTGGGATGATTTCTCGCTTATTTCGCCGATAGATCCGAAAATCCTGGCGATCTACGGTGACGACCGAATGTTCCGGGAATAGTTCGCTCATGCGGATCAGGCAAAGGTCGGCAAAATCCGGTTTGCGATTTGCATAACGCCGGGCCAACTCTTCAAGTTGAGGCAGATGCTCTTCGCAGTTAAAGGCCAGTTTAACCAATCCTTCGCGCAGGATATCAAAAACGTACCGGGAGTCGGTGTGAAACGCAGTTTCGGAAAGAACAGACTCGCAAGTCAAACACGGTTCAGTCAATTGAGATGCCAAACTGACCGCCCATTCGTGATGTGTGTCGCCGCGATTGATGAATGCGATTAGAAACCCCGTGTCAGCGATTGCTTTCACGCTTTAGTGGAATAGCCTTTGCGTCGAGACAAATCTTTCGGGCCTCTCATGATCCCCGCCAGGCGCATGAATGGCTTGTTAGCCTTCGCGCTCCTGGCTTTCTCCAATTGTTCCCGAACCAGCTGTCCTTGCGACATCCCGGCTCGCGTTGCCGTTTCTTCAAGCCACGATGCCAATTCCTTGTTAAGACGAATTGTTAATGTCTGACTCATATGTCAGAAATGTAATCACTTTTAACATAAAGGCCAACGAAATAATCATTGCGTTAAAACAGAACGGGTCCGCTCGATGAGCGCATCGGTTGCAATATTGCAAAGGAAGGTTGCTCCCGGACGATTTTCCCCCATCAGTACGCAATATTTTTGACCGGTGGGCATCCATGCGCGCAACGCGGGATTTGGCCAGAACCAGGCCACCAGTGGCGTTTGAGTCATGACGGCGATATGCAATGTTCCCGTGTCACCGCAGAAATGCAAAGCACTGTGTTTGATGACGGCGGCAATTTGAATGAGATTGAGATTCCCGGCGAAGACTCGCCAGGGCTTCTGCGGCAGCAACGCCAGCAGTTTTTCCATTTTCTCAAGTTCATGCGGTATTGGCGCGCAGGACAGGGCCACTTTTTTTTCAGGAAAAAAATTTCGAAGTGCGGCGATCAATTCAGCGAGTTGTTCCGGCGATAGTTCTTTATGATCGGCCGTAGTGAAAGGGCTAATGTGAAAATACGTTCCCTTGTCCGTTTCAGAAATCTCAGACGGGCGCAAATGTTCGGGCGCAATTTCCACATGAAACTCAGGTTCATTGAAGGGAAATCCAACCTCAGCCAGGTACCGGCATTTGGAGACATAAGCCGGTTCGTCGCCCGCGCGATATCGGATGCGCTCTGTGAACATGAATTTCCGGAAGAGGCCACTTCTATCGTCTGGCCAGCGTCCCAGGCGTTCGCGCGCTCCGCTAAAGAACGTCAGCCAGCAGGACCGGTCCGAGCCGTTCAAATTGATGAGCACATCAAATTTTTCACGGCGCAGGCTGCGGATGAAAGCGAGATTCTCGCGCAAGGTGGCATGGCGCGGATAACGCATGTAGCCCCGGACGCGGTCCACCCAGAGCACACAATCCATCAAGGAAACGATGTGACTGGCGACAGTGACGTGCAATTCCGCCCTGGGATAGGCCTGTCGGACCATCCATAGCGCCGGCAGCAAATGGATAGTGTCGCCAAGAAAACCAAGGTCCAGGACCATGATTTTCTTGGCATCGCGGGTGCGTTGAAGAAATGTCGTCAGTGCAGCCTCCCGCGACGGTCCTTCAGTTCGCGCGCCACTTCCTCATCCGATAAAAGGGGCTTCCGTTCGGCGCGGCCTTTGTCCAAAATCGCTTTCAGTTTTTGGCCGCGATCTGTGGTCGGCTGCCATTCCGAAGCCTGCCTCAGCCGCCTGTCGAGGGCCTGTTCGAAACTAACCAATTCGCGCACGAGCGCGTTATATCTCGAATAGGCGTCTCCGCCCTCGGCCCGCAGAAGACGATAGAGGCACAGTTCCGCTTCCAGCGACGGCTCGATGTGAATGTCCGATAGAAGCCCGGCCCGGCTTAATCGCGGACGGGCGATGACGATCAGATACGCGGGCGCAGTTTTGCGCCCTGCTCGAAGGTCCGCCAGTCCCTGGCGCACCAGTGATTCTCCAGGCAGTCCACTGATTAGTTCATCGGGTTTCATCGCAAAATTTCTGCACTACGGCGCGGAACGAAGCCGGATCAATGGCTGGATAGCGGATCAGTTGAGGTTCAATTTGGGAAAAAAACTCACGCAGGCGCCCGGTCTGGATCATGCCATCTTTAAGCATAGACAACACGTCATGAAGATCGCGGTCATGTCCCCGGTGCAACTTGGACAGCGCCTGGCCGTAAGGATCATAATGGAAGAATTTTATCGCGCCGTATTGGCCGATAAACAAACTGCGCTCACGCCAGCCGGGAATGGCCGGAATAAATTGGTCCGGGCAAGCCAATTCGACATTGATGTCCAATTCATTTTTCAAAACAGCCAGCGCCTCGAAAAACCCACGCGGCTCGGGATCGGGCTTTAAATCCACATCAATGGTCATGGCGCGCCACCCGTGAAGAACTGCGGTTGCGCCACCTGCCAGGTAAATCGAGCCCTCGCCGGCCACTCGCTTTCCGACGGCGGCCATGAAGTCTTCGATTTTCGATTTGCTGGCTTCCGAACGCACGATTCAAAGTGCGCAACTGACACAGCACAGTGCAAGCCGATATTTCTTCTTCCACTATTGGATTGACAGAGTCCGGCGCGGGAACCGACGCTTACCGGGCAAATGATCGCGTGATACAATACCGTGCGCACACTGGGCAAACTGATTGAAAAATGGATATGGAAACCGTCCGGCTTCGTTCCATCACTGGAGGCACTTGAGGCGTTGCACGGCGTGAAGGGCAGATGGGATGTTACTACGGCTGTTAGCGGGCCAGAAGCAGAATACCCATTGACCGTGGTTGAACTTGAAAATGGGAAAATTCTGGGGGATTTGCGAATCGTTGCAACGGGCGGCGACATAGTTGTAGGCGGTCTACAAGGCCTTTTTGGCTGTCCCGACCCGCAAAATCATTACCTGCCGCGCCGACGACGATTTCGGATGACAAGACGCTATCGGGGGACCGCTTTACTGCTGGGGGCTGCCAACAGCGACAATTACTACCACTGGCTGGTGGACAGTGTGCCGCGCTGGAAGATCCTCCAGGCCGCCAATTGCTCAACTTACGATTTTGTCTTGCTTCACAGCAAATCCCTTCAATTTCAGGACGAAGTTCTAGACCGGCTGAATGTGCCGCGGGCAAAGCGCCTTCGATGTTCGAAAAACTTTGTCCACCAATTCGAGCGTCTTATCGTGCCATCGATGCCGTTCCCGCCCGAGCAGGCTCCGACCTGGTCGTGCTCGTTTCTGCGTTCTCTCTTCCCGGAAAAGCATTCCGGGCCCGAAATGATCTACCTGCGCCGGGGGCCGGGCAGGCGGCGACTCATTAACGAGGCAGAGTTGGAGGCAGCGTTGGCTGGAATCGGCTTTGTTTCCATCGATCCGGGAGGATTGACGGTTTTGGAACAGGCCAAACTTCTAAGCTCCGCGCAATGTATCGTTGCGCCGCACGGAGCCGCGCTCACGAATGCGATCTTTGCCCCGCCGGGCGCCTATTTGGTTGAACTGTTTCATCCGGAGTACAAGAACCGCTGTTATGTGAATATAGCGAGCACATGCGGGCATCGCTATGCGAGCCTGGACGGCTGCACGACCGGCGGGTCGGGCGACGGAAAATTGGAATATACGGTGGACGTTCCGGCGACTCTGCGATTGACTCAAGAACGTGCTTAGGCCAAACTCAGGCCATGCCGAATCCAGACGATATACCCCGGTCCCAACTATATTGCCACTGGTGCTGAAATAACCCGCATATGTGCAGTATTTACGCGTCCACAATCGGTGGCCAGTCATATCGGCGTGTGAACAAGCTGCTGCGTCTGCGCGGTCCCGACAACACGAATATCATTCAACGGGAGCGATTTACTCTGATGCATAATCTTTTGAGCATGACGGGGGCGTTTTGCGTGCAGCCGTTTGTTCAAGGAGACGTGGCCTGCCTGTATAATGGAGAGATCTACAATTATAAGTCGTTTGGCGAGTATAAGTCCGATGGTGAGCCGCTCATCGATCTGTATCTGAAGCACGGGCCTGCTTTTGTGCGGCAGTTGGATGGAGAATTCGCAATCATTCTTTGCGATTTCAAAGCGCGCCGGATTTTAATCAGTTCGGATATCTTCAAAACCAAGCCGATTTTTTATTCCGTGTCTGGTGGGGAATTCGGGTGCAGTAGTTTTCGCTCGCCGCTGGAACAGGCGGGCCATTCGGAGGTGCAGCCGATGCCGGCCAATCGGACAAAGGTATTCGATATGGATAGCCTTTGCCAGATTGACGAGTTTCCGGTGCACGAGTTCAAGCTCGAGCAATTTAAGTCGTCATTTGAGGATTGGGACAAGGCTTTTCAGGCGGCGATCCGCAAGCGCGCCGCTGGAGTCCGTGAAAAGGTTTTTATGGGTCTCAGCAGCGGTTACGATAGCGGCGTGATTTGCCTGGAACTGCTTCGGACCGGCATTCCATTCGAGGCATATTCGGTGACAGGGAACGAGAGTAACGAGGTGCTGGAACAACGCTTTCGCCGGATTCAGGAATCCAGCGACGCGAGTTATCGCAGGCTCCGCAAGACCCGCCTGCAGCACAAGCTCAACCAATGGTATGTCAAAAGGTGCACTGACCCTTTTCGCTACAACATACGGTCAACCTCCATTGATTACTCGGAACGAATGCAACTTGCCGAAGACGGCGGCGCGATATGGCTTTCCTACGTTTGCCGACAGGGCCGGCGGAGCGGTCGGCGAATTTACCTGTCCGGCATGGGAGCGGACGAAATTTTTGCGGACTACGGCTACGCAGGCCGAAAAATTGCGGCGCACAGTAACTTTGGCGGCCTGTTTCCCGACGATCTTTCAACGATCTATCCATGGAACAGTTTCTATGGCAGCTCGATGGAATCCTACCTTGCCAAAGAAGAGTACGTAGCCGGCTCATATGGGTTGGAGGCGCGCTATCCTTTTCTGGACAGGGCAGTTGTGCAGGAGTTTCTTCATTTGTCGGCGGCATTGAAGAACTCGGCTTATAAGTCCGTTTTGCATCAGTATATGACCAGTCACAATTTCCCATTTGAGTTGCAGGTCAAACGTGGATTTTAGAAACCACAAATGTCCAAGTTGCAGCCGAACGAACCTCAAAACCTGATCATTACCGTGGCGGCCGGCTATCGTGAAGAGCAAATCCGGCCGTTCCTGGCGTCCCTCCGGGCTTTCGCGCCGAAGACGTCTCTCCGGTTGATCGTCGACCGCCGCAATCGGGAATTTGAGGAGGCCGTGCGAAAATGGTTTCCGAGTTGCGGTTTTTATTTGTTGCCTGCGTCGCCGTTGCGGGACTTTAGCCTGAAACGAAAATGGGCGCGCTCATTGCTCAAGCGGGCCGCCCGATGGTCGCGCTCACCCGGCCTGGGCAAACGGTTGCTTAAAATCAATTTTCTAAGGCATATTGTCGCGCGCGACCTGCTGGCGGGGTGGAACTTAAATCAGGCCAGCGTTCTCTTGTGCGATTCGCGCGATGTGGTGTTTCAGGATGACCCGTTTTCGGGCGAATGGTCGTTGTTGTGGACATGTGAAGAAGACAAGCGCATCGAAGAATGCAGTTTCAACGGACCCATCATCATAAGAGCCGGCGGAGAAGCGGCCTTTCATCAGGCGAAGCATTTCAAGATTGTGTGTGCCGGCGTCCTTGGCGGCCGGTCGGACCACGTAATCCGTTATCTCGAGCAATCGAGCAAAATCGTCGAGCAAATCGCTCCGAGAATTGCGCTGACCGATGGAGACCAGGGCATCCACAATTATCTTGCGCGGCTTCGGCCTGAATTGGGATTTACGGTATTTCCGAACGGCCGTTTAGCCGCAAACCTTGCCTACACGAAGCCAGGCGACTTAACCGTAGTCGGTGAACAGGTGGCCCTGCGGACCGATTTGCGTCCGCCGGCCATTCTCCACCAATACGATCGGCACCCAAATTTGACGGCATTGGTGCAGGCCAAGTGGGGTAACGCGAAGCCTTCAACCTGACTAAAATAATCGCGCAAAGCTCCTGCTTGTTTCTCAATAAATTGGAATAAATTGGCATTTGGTTCCGGGCAAATCTAATATCCCGCAATCCGCCATTGGCTGCCGAGTATGCCGTCAAACTCGCTCGGATCAAATTTCCCGCCGCCGCCCTCAGGCACATTTGTCAGTTCGCCAAAAAAAACCCGGCCTGCTATCTCGTAAAGATCCACTCGAACAAAATTAACGTCAGATCCCAAGCAATCCGCGATTTCCAGCATCCTTGGCAAACAAGAGGGCCTGGGAATATTCCGACCTGCGTCAGGGTAGACGTACCTCACGTTAAATCGTTCCCAATCCCGCGAAAACAAGTCTCGCCGATGATCAGTAAAGCGGTGAGAATCCACCTGAATCATAAAAGTTTTGCCATTGAAAACGAAAAATTTGTAGTCGGGCGGCGCCTCGCCATCACCGGAATCAAGAAAACTCTCAATCAGTATTCGCGGCGAAATGGGCTTATAAAACCATTCACAGTTCCGGTCGGAATAGGTTTGGCACAACCATTTTCGGCAAACTTGCCGAAGATCCGATTCTTTGGCATGACGCTGATCCACGATGCGGACATAGCCGCTGGCATGGTTCGCCTTAACGACAAATTTTTCCGGCAATTGATCAAACTTTATCTCTTCGGGACGATCGGTTGTTAAGTGCAACTCCACCAAAATCTCGTCGCCGATTTTCCGGCGCACGTATTCCCGCGCCTGCAATTTATCAGCGAAAGTCATGAGAAGCGGCCGCCGATCATAGACCATCTTGTAAAAAAGCTTTTGATTAAACGTCCTTGGCCTTAGAAGCAGGCAAAATCGTTTATGTGCAGACTTGTAACGCAAAGCATACTGCAAATGAAGCGGCAGAAGTGAAAGCAGCGAGCTCCGATTGAGCTTTAGCCGAGTCCTCAGATTCTTGACCGCGCCCATCCTTCGAAAATATCCTTAGACTGGAAAATTCTCAAGGGCGAATCTAAACCGGTCTGAATTGACGGTGCAGGATAAACCTCTCCGCAATCCGTCCTGCCCATCCGGCTGGCATTTTTTCAACAGGCCGATAAACGTTTGTCGGCAGAATCATTTGCCGTGGACAGGTATTGTCCAGGAAACCGATCCGCATAGACGCTTTGTCTCTATTCTTAAACGCGGACCCGTTGCCGCTCGGATAATGACTGTCCAGCTTAGGCAGCCAACTCGGGACAAACAAGAACAGAAGTTCTCATCTATCATATCGGCAGTCGCCTACCAATCCCATCCACTGGCGAAGCGAATCGCGCCGGGCCCGGATGTAACCTTTCAAAGATTCGTCGGGCAATCGTTTCAACCAGCGCCGCAATGAAAAACGGGCGTCCGTTTGCAATGGATAGTCCATCAATTCCATTCCCTTGCGGCAATGCAGTTCAATCCACCAAATCTCATCTTCAGTCAGGCGCTCCTTCCACTTTTCTGTCGCGGTCGCGTTAATACCATTAAATGCCTGGTCAAAAGCTGAATTGCCCTGCCACGGGACGCCCCCGCGCGTGGGTTCGAGCATGCATTCGTTGAACTCAAATTCGCCAAAACGGCAAACTGTCTCCAAAACTTCGCGCGGATTTTTTACTAATTCCTCGTAGCGGACGATCAGGAAGCGCGACGGGTCCCGTCGCAGCCGGGGAATTTCCCGCGCGCTGCTGTTCCATGACCGTATCAGACGGTGCGCCTCGGTGTAACAGCCGTTGTTTTTGACGGCGCGGCTTTTGCGGCTGGCAAAGACCGCGCGCGGATCACGAACCATTTGAATTAACCTGGCCTCAGGAAAAAGCTCGTCAAAAAGCCCGGCGCGCGTTTCAGTTCCCGGGGTTTTTTCAACCCAGCAAACGGAATTTTGCCAATCACTGCCGGCCACAATGCCATAGGCGCGAATGATTTCGGATAACAGGAGGGAATCATTCATTTCGGGATGCCTCGTGAATTCTTCCGCCGTCGCGACAAAACGGTTATAGTCGAAATGGGCGTAGTGATGGACGGCTGTGCCTCCGCCCCCGGAAACCTCAATGCAATCCGTGCCTGTCAGCGCCCGAAGCCGCCCCAGCAGGATGCGCAGCTTGGACGGATAATCTTTTAGCTCCAAATACTTCTTCCAGTCTTCCAGGTAACACGTCTCCTCGGGCATCGTGACCAGTTGTGGATGGCTGTCGAGCAGCGACATGAGCAACGTTGTCCCGGATTTCGGAGCGCCGCCAATAAAAAGGCCGCGCGCGTTGAATTTGTATGCTTCGCGACAATCGGAAGATTCCTGATCATGGCTCAAGCCCGTTTGTGTAACATCCACGCGGGAAGTTCTTTGCAATCTCATAACGCTTCATCTTCGAATTTCCTCCAGCGTTTAGGGTAAACCAACAAAACCACGCAGCCTTTCGGGCGGGAATGTGACAACAATTTATGGCAATTGTCCTGGTGACGCAACCCCGCGCGTCAAAATTTTCAAATTTTTTTCATTGTCCGCCTCGCGTCGTTTGCCAGAATTTCGACACGTGCATCGCAGCCCAAAAATTCTCGCCATTCAATTTAAATATTTCGGCGACGCCGTGTTCATGACGCCGGCGTTGCGTGCTATTCGCGAGCACGTGCCGAATTGTGAATTGCACGTGCTGGCGCCTGAAGAGATCACGCCAATATTTGAACAGTTGCCGTGGCTGAACCGGGTTTGGGCCATGCCACGCCGGCGCGGACGCGGCAGCTTTTCGCAGACGCTGCCCGTTATCCGCGATTTGCGGCGGGAACGGTTCGACCGATCCGTGGATTTCGTGAGTAATGACCGTGGAGCGATAGCCAGTTTACTCATCGGCGCAAAGGATCGGCTGGGATGGGAACAAGCGGGCGGATTTTGGGGCCGCAGATTTTGCTATAATCGGAGAGTCGCGCCTGAAACCGGACCGCTCCACGAATCGGCGCACATGGCGCATCTTCTGTCCGGCTGGAACATCCCGGCGCCGCGCTCGCTGGAAGCGGAAATTCGCGCCGATCCCGCGCTGGCTGAAGCCGCAAAAAAAATATTGCCGGATGAGACCGTGATTCTTTGTCACGTGGCGACAAGCCAGCCAAAGAAGGAGTGGCCGTTGCAGCATTGGGCTGCCTTGCACCGCATGGCAACCGGCGCCGGATTGAATGTGGTCTTTACCACGGCGCGCGGCGAACGCGAGCAATCGCTGATGGCGGAGTTTTCAAAGTTGGCGCCCGGCGCCGTCGTTCTGCCTCTGATCACCGACTTGCCATTGCTATTGGCGGTCCTGCGACGAGCGGCTTTGTTCATTTCAGGAGATACCGGTCCGCTGCACTTTGCCGCCGGACTGGGTGTGCCGACAATTTCATTATATGGTCCAGGTCCTCCCGAGCGATGGGCGCCGGCTGGACCGCGGCATCAATGGTTGAAAGGATCACAATGTTCTTGCAGCGGTCATTCTGCGGTTTGCTTTAGAGATGACCGTTGCATGGCCGCTATTTCTGCGGGACAGGTATTCGAGCGCGTCCAAAATGCCCGATTGCCGAAGGTGTAAAGCCCGCCAGACTGTGACGGTAACGTTAATGTAACGCCTATAAGTTGTTGATAATTAATAATTTATAAAAATGTAACGGGTGCGCGACGATTTGTAACGGGGCGTGTAACGTCTTAACTCATTGCAGATAAACGATGTAACGTCTGTAACGGGGTTGGAACATTATATCAGAGATATTCACTCCGTTCCTGCTTTCCTTCCTTCCTCATTTTCTTTTTTCTGGCTGCGTTCCTGTCATTGTCCCGCGAATACTTGACGCAACATCTGACACGCACCGCGTCTTTGATAATGCTCGCTTTGAACATTTCCCGCCGCCATATTGTCACCGAGTTCATGTTTGATTTCATTGGAAAAATCTGGAATTTGGCGCAACGGTATCGCCTGCGGCTGATTATTGGCGTGGCGACCGGCATCTTGAGTGGTTTGATGCAGCCGTTGTTGATGGGGACGGTTCTATTTCTCGTGGGTGCGGTGTTCCCGTCGGAAAAAGATGCAGCGCCAAATTCGGCCGTCAGCCGGATGCCTAAATTTGTCCAGGCATGGTTTTCACAGGCCCGTGACGCATTGACGACTGGCGTGCATCATCACCCCTGGTCGCCGGAAGTGAAAATCACGGTTGTGGCGCTGGTGGCTTCGATTCCGATTGTCATGTTTTTGCGGGGACTTTTTGGCGTTCTGAACGTTTATTTTCTGCAATGGGTGGCCAGCCGCTCGGTTGCGGATCTGCGCGCCCGGCTGTTCCGCCACCTGCTTGATTTATCGGCGGGATTTTATAACGAAAATTCAACCGGACAACTGATGGCGCGCGTTATCAATGACACTGCCGCTTTGCAAAACATCTTGAGCGGCGCGACATCCGTGATTGTACGCGACCCCGTGACGCTAATTACGATCATCGGCACCCTGGTGTTGACGCAGCCGGGAGATACCCTCATGGCGGTGGTCGTGATGCCGGCATGTGTAATTCCGATTACGATTTTTAACCGAAAGATTCGCCGGTCTAGTCGGGAGCTGCAGTCCAAGTCCGCCGACCTTACCCAGATTATGGCCGAGGCGTTTACCGGATATCGCATCGTGAAGGCCTACAATCTCGAAGACATCGTCACGGACGATTTCCGGCGCACTACGCGCGGCACCGTAGGGCACTTCATGCGCATCGTTCGCGCGAGCAATATCCCCGGGCCGCTGATTGAATTTTTCGGTTCCTGTGGCGTAGCATTGCTGGTTGCGTATATCATCAGCCAGCCACAACCCCCGGAGAATTTTGTCGAGCTGCTCGCCGGCGTCTTTCTGATTTATCAGCCCCTGAAAAACCTGACCGGGTTGCACAATCAATTGGCCCAGGGCCATGCTGCCAGCGAGCGCGTGTTTGAGCTTTTGGCCACGAAAAACAGCGTGCCGGAACCCGCTCAACCCAAAAAGCTGAATGCCAACGGCGCCGACATCGTGTTTGAAAACCTCAGTTTCAATTACGGCGAAAAACCGATCCTCCGAAACGTCAATCTCACTGTTAAGTCCGGGCAGCTGGTGGCACTGGTGGGCGCCAGCGGATCGGGCAAGACCACCCTGGCCAACTTGCTCCTGCGTTTCTACGACCCCGAACAGGGCGCCATTCGCATTGGTGGCCAGGATATCCGGGACGTTTCCACCCGTGAATTGCGCAATCAAATTGCCGTGGTTTCGCAAGAAATTATTTTGTTCGATGAAACAGTTCGCAGAAACATCGAACTAGGCCGGCCGGGCGCAACGGATGAAGAGATTGTCGCCGCGGCCAAACACGCCCATGCGTACGATTTTATCATGGCCAAACCGGAAGGTTTCGACACGGTCATTGGCGAAAAAGGCATCAAATTATCCGGCGGCCAGCGCCAGCGCATTGCCATTGCCCGCGCTATTGTGCGCAACGCGCCCATTCTCATTTTGGACGAAGCGACCAGCGCCCTGGACAATGAGGCCGAGAGAGTAGTGCAGGCGGCTTTGGATGAATTGATGAGCGAATGCACGACCCTGTGCATCGCGCATCGGCTCTCCACCATCATGCACGCTGATTTGATTGTCGTTTTGGACCAGGGCCGAATCGTTGAGACTGGGCGGCACGAAGAGTTGATCCGGCGGGGCGGGGTTTATCAAAAACTCTATCTGCTGTCCGAAGGTGGCCGGCTTCCAACCGCCGACAAGGAACAAGCTATTCTCCGATAAAATGAACCATGGCGCGGCGCGTATGGCCGCGCAGCCGGTGTTCCCACAGAAATATCCCCTGCCATGTTCCAAGCGCCATTTCGCCGTGGCGCACGGGAATGCTTAGATTTACGGTCGTCAACGCCGTGCGCACGTGCGCGGGCATATCGTCGTCGCCTTCAATCGTGTGCTCAAAAATATCGTCACCGTCCGGGACAAGGCGTTCAAAAAACTTTTCAAAATCGCGGCGCACGTCCGGGCTGGCATTTTCCTGGATCAACAGAGACGCCGACGTGTGCTGCAAATGGATGGTCAGCAGGCCGTTGCGGAATTGATTTTGCGCCACCCATCTTTCCACCTCCGAAGTGAACTCATAAAAGCCGCGTCCGCGCGTCGGAATCGTAATCTCATGGAAAGCCTGGCGGAACATGGATGCGCATTAAGTTTACGAACCGACGAGATCCTCCGGCTCGCACATGGAGCGCGGCTGTGTGCAAGGCACCAGCCGCAGCACGCCGACAGAAAAGGAAGCCAGTGATTTTGAGAGTCGAGGGTGAGATTTCCCCGTAGGCCGGTTCGCGCATTGAACCCCTGAACCGTCCTCGCCTTTAGCCGTATCAAATGATCGGACGATTATTCTCCCTCTCCCAGCGGGAGAGGGCAGGGGTGAGGGAGAGTCTTCCGGACGCGGATAATTACTCCCTGGTTCATGGTGAGGGAGAGTCTTCCAGGCTCGAATATTCGGCGCTTTGTTCATGTTGAGGTCATTTCGAACCCTACTTGCTGCTCGCAGACGTTGTATTAAGCATCTGTTCGATTTGCGGGCTTGCCGGCACACCGGCCACAAGGGCCTTTTCATAATGCCATCGCGCCATTTCAACCATCGGTGGGACGGTGCTCAGGTAAATAATGGCCAGGTTCTTGTGGGCGTCGCCGTACTCGGGATCAATTTGGACAGCTTTGCGGAAGGCGGTTTCAGCCTGCACACGGAGTCCTTTCTGGGCGAGCGCAACGCCAAGAAAATTCTGGATTTGGGCGTTTTGCGGATTGATTTTTACGGCGCGGTCCAGGGCATCGAGCGCGCCGTCCAGATTCCCTTCACTGAACCGAACGCGGCCCAGCACCGTCAAATTGAACGGGTCATTCGGGTCGAGCGCCAGCGCGGCCTGGATATGGGCGTCGGCGTCGCCGGTTTTGTTTTGCTCCAGTTCGGTCGAAGCGAGGTTGGCCAAAGCGAGCGGATTATTTTCGTTGTGCTTCAGAACCTCCTGATATTCCGCGGCGGCCTTATCATATTCGCGGTTGGTGAAATAACTTTGGGCTTCCGCCACCAAAACCGCAGTGCTTCCGGTGAGTTTGCGGAAGGATTTCTTTTCGGCTTTGGGATCAGCGGCGAGCGGTTCCGGGATGAATAATGCGAGTTCCGGCGGGGTGTATGGAACAGTTTCTCCTTCGTCCACCTCCACCCGGTCGCGGAGGGTCTCAATTTGTTGCGCCAGCATGTCCATTTGCGCGGAAATGCTTTCATTTTTGCGGCTCTTGAGCTTGCTGTTCGCCTTCCCCAATTGAGCGAGCAACTGATCGCGTTCGAGCTTGAGTTCGCGGATTTGCGATTGCGCGTCCGGCTGCTCTGGCGACACGGCTTCCGCGGCGCCTGCCAGCGATGCTTCCTGCAGTTGCTGGACGCGGCTTTCCAACGCGCCTTTTTCGAGCCAATTCTCGGTGGCCTCAGACTGCATTTTGCTGACCACGGCCTGCAATTGGTTGATTCGGGCTTGCGCCGTGGCGAGATCGCCGGCGCTGTTGGTCTGAGTCGTCAAATGGATGCTCGCCAGTTCCTTTTTCAAGAGCTGATTTTCCTGGCGCAGCGCTGCAGCCGCGTCGGCATCGGTGGTTAGCGCGAGGATTTTTGCCTCCAAAGTTTCGTTTTCCTTCGTGAGTTGGCCGGCGCGCGCCGTTTGCGCGGCCAGGTCCTGCTGCAGCTTGGAATTGTCCTGCTCGGCGACTTTGGGAGGCGCGGCGTTGGTCATGCGGGCGGCGGTTGCCTTGAGCAGATCATTTTCTTTGGACAATTGACGGACCTGTTGTTGCAATTGGTCATAGGCGGCGGCGCTCGCGCCTTCGGGCTGAACGCTTAACGCTTCCTTGAGCTTGGCCTGGAGGGTTTCGTTATCGCCCTGCAGCCGCTGGATCTGCCCGTTCAGGTTGGACAATTGCGCCTGCCAATCTGCCGGAGCGGGCGGCGGCGCGACTTTTCCCGGCGCGGCGTTGGTCGTGGGGATCTTCGGCGTGAGCGCGGCGATTTTTTCGGCCAGGTAATTCAGGCGGTAATTCACGATCATCGGGTTCCAATCCGAATAACCCTGTTGAAACTGTTTCAGTTCGCGTTGCGCCTCAACGTAATCGCCCAAAGCCTGTTTCGGCTGGCCGGCATTCAGGCTCGCATCGCCCTGTTGGATCAAAACATAGATGATCACATATTGGTCGTCGGGGCTTTGCTGCGCATGAATGGCCGGAACCGTCAGAAAGAAAGCGATGACAAGAGCGGCGAAAAATTTCATTGTGCCAAAATAATGAATCGCCATTAATTTGGCAAAGACTCAATTAATTCTGGCTTTTTTTGTCACAAAATTCTAAACCGACGCGTATCAAACCCACATTTGGCGGTTTTACTGGGAATCGTTGGATTGCCACAAACCGGCCATGGGCAAAAAATGAACGAGTCTGGCATCAAATCCACTGTGACAGGGACCACGGTTTTTGCCCTGGTTTGCGCTCTCGTAACCGGTATTTTGATTTGGAGTCCCGCGCCCGGTTCCGTTGAATTTCAAGGTCGTGATCCGGATGACGCTTATTATAATTTGTTAGTTCAGGGCTTTCGCGCCGGCCAGCTAAATGTCAATCGGCAGCCGCCTGCTGGCCTGGAAAAGCTTCCGAACCCTTACAAACCTGCCGCCAATCTGCCGTATCAGTGGGACCTGCGTGGCCTCGCATTTGACATGAGCTATTATAAAGGGAAGCTCTTTCTATATTTCGGGGTCACTCCGGCCGTGGTCCTGTTTTGGCCATATGTAGCAGTGACCGGCCATTACCTGTCGCACCGGAACGCGTGTGTGATTTTCTCCATCTTTGGTTTTTTAATCGCAGCCAGGGTCTTGTACGGGATATGGCGGCGTTACTGTCCGGAATCGAGCCCGTGGGTCGCAGCATCAGGGGTATTGGCGCTCGGGCTGGGCGGCGGCCTAATTGAAATTTTATCTTCATGCGACGTCTGGGAAGTTGCGGTCACTTGCGGGTTCGCTTTTACGATGCTGGCCTTAGGGGCCATTTGGCGGGCGCTGCATGAAGATGAACGCAAAGCGCGGTGGGTGGCGTTGGCGAGTCTTGCTTATGGTTTGGCCGTCGGTTCACGGCCATCCCTGCTATTTGGGTCGATCATCCTTTTGGTCCCGATCGTCGCGGCGTGGAGCCGCGGCCCGCGGCCGGCGTCCTGCTTTCAGCATGGTTTGTTATTTGCGGCCGCTATCGTGCCGCTCATGCTGACCGGATTGGGGCTGATGCTTTACAATTTTCTGCGCTTTGACAGTCCATTTGAATTTGGCTGGCATTATCAGTTGACGGGCTTTGATAATTCGTCCGCCCGGCAATTCAGTCTACACTACGCCTGGTTTGATTTTCGTTTTTACTTTCTACAACCCATGGGCTGGACTGGTCATTTTCCTTTCGTGCGATCCATTGCCCCGCCGCCGATTCCGCCGGGTCATGCGGGGGTCGTTAAGGTGCCGTACTGCGGTATACTGAGAGAATCTCCTGTAGCCTGGCTTTCGCTGGCTGCGCCGCTGGGCTGGATCGGCCGGCCGCGGGAAACGGCCGGTCTGCGGTGGTTCGGAACGGCACTCCTGCTGTATTTTGCGAGTTGCGTGGCAATCCTTTGCCTGTTTGTAACGGTCAGCAACCGTTACGAGCTGGACTATTTGCCGGCCATGCTGATGCTGGCGATGATTGGCATTTTGGGATTGGAGCGTATCCTGGCGCAATCGGCCCTCTTGCGCACGATCGCGCGATGCGTCTGGTTGCCGGCGTTGGCGTACTCGCTTTTATTTAATATATTAACAGCGATTGGCGCGCATGCTGTGAGCGACTATTTTATTGGAAACTTTTTCTTTCATCATGGGCGCGTGGACTCGGCGATTGAATATTTTGACAAAGCAGCCACATTTGAGCCCAGCGACGCGGGTTTTCACTATGCGTTTGCCAATGCCCTGTTCGAGGCCGGACGCCGCGACCAATCCATGGTTCAATTTCAAAAAGCTTTGGACCTCCAGCCCGATTTTCCGGAAGCCGACAATAATCTCGCATTTATGCTATTGCAGGCGGGGCGGGTGGACGAGGCGATCAAATATTTTCAAAAGGCATCGGAGCTTCAAAAGAACTGCCAGACCTTTTACAATCTAGCCTATGCCTATCGCACAGAAAAAATGGCACTGGAAGCCGAAAGCAACTGGCAAAAAGCGATTGAGCTTCAGCCTCGGTTTCTACCGGCGCAAATGGACCTGTCATGGACGCTGGCAACCTGGCCGGACGCTACGGCCCGCGATGGCGCCAGGGCGTTGGCCCTTGCACAAAACCTTGATTACCGGGTTCCCGATGACCCAAAAATTCTGCGAATTTTGGCGGCTGCCTATGCCGACACCGGGCATTTTCCCGAGGCCGTTGTCGCGGCAAAACGGGCGCTTGGTATTGCCCAAACCCAAACCCGGAAGCAGTTGATCGAGCAATTGCAGTCTGAAACATCCCTTTATCAAAGCAATACTCCCTGCCGTACATACAGCAACTAAACGGTCTGAGCCCGGTCTGAGCCATACATAGAATAAAAAAATGAAATCCGCCACCCTGATCCTCCTCGTCGCATTGCTTTTGGCCGTCCTAGCAGTTGAACTCGCCCTGTATCGGGCAAAGGACTCGCGGCACGGTTCCGCGCTGGCATCGTTGACCCCGGTTGAATTGCGCTGTGATCATTTGAAGGATCCTGTCGGGATTGATTTTCAAAAGCCAATGTTCAGTTGGATACTGCCGCCCGCGCAGGGCCGGCAACAGGCCGCTTATCAAATTCTCGTGGCTTCTTCGACGAATGCCCTGGCACAAAACAACGGCGATGTTTGGGACAGCGGAAAAGTGGATTCCGGCAAGTCCGTGCAGATTGATTATGGCGGCAAGCCGTTGGCCTCGGGCGGCATGTACTGCTGGAAAGTGCGAGTTTGGGATGCCGGTGGGACGACGTCCCGGTGGAGCGTCCCGGCAAATTGGACAATGGGTTTGCTCGACGGGTCCGACTGGAAAGCGAAGTGGATCGGGCTTGATCAAGGAGCCACCAATTGCAGGTCGTTGCCGGCCCGCTGGTTGCGAAAAGAGTTCGTTGTATCAAAGCCGATTGATCGGGCGACGGTTTATTATTCCGGGCTCGGATGGTCCGAATTATACGTCAATGGACAGAAAGCCGGTGATCAAGTCCTGTCGCCGCCGCTCAGCCAATATCCAAAACGCGAATACTACGAAACCTGCGAACTCGCCGACCTGTTGAAAAACGGCACCAACGCCCTGGGCGTCGTGCTTGGCAATGGCCGTTTCTACGCGCCGCGAATCAACGCGGCCAACGCTGGCTATCCAAAATTATTGCTGCAGCTTCACATCGAATTTGCCGACGGCACGACGACGAATATCGTAAGCGACGATTCGTGGAAACTGACGACCAACGGGCCTATTACCGCAGATAACGAATACGACGGCGAACAATACGACGCCCGCAAGGAGTTTCCGGGTTGGTCCAGGGCAGGGTTTGACGATTCGGAATGGCAACGCGCCGAATTGGTATCGGCGGCGGACGCCGTTCTTTCGGCGGTGCGGCAGGAGCCTATCCGCGTGACCGGGGAGATCAAGCCGGTTTCGATGAAAGAGATCAAGCCGGGCGTTTACATTTTTGACCTTGGCCAGAATATCGCCGGCTGGTGCAAATTAAACGTAGAGGGCCCGGCAGGCGCTCAAGTGACCCTCCGTCATGCTGAGACTCTCACGCCGGATGGCGAACTGTACACGGCAAACCTTCGAAGCGCCAAAGTCACGGATGTTTATACGCTCAAAGGCAGCGGACGGGAAACCTGGCAACCGCGTTTTACTCTCCATGGTTTTCGCTATGTGGAAATGACCGGATATCCCGGAAAGCCAACGCTGGATTCGCTGGCCGGTTGCGTGGTGGGTGATGATCTACCCGTCACGGGCGAGTTCGAGTGTTCGAACCCGTTGATCAATCAACTTTATCATAATGTCGTTTGGGGCGTGCGTGACAATTACCGCAGTATTCCCACGGATTGCTGCCAGCGCGATGAACGCCAGGGCTGGCTGGGCGATCGCGCCGAGGAATCGCGCGGGGAGACCTATTTCTTTGACAATGACGCCCTATATTCCAAATGGATGCAGGACATAGCCGACGGCCAGAAGCCCAGCGGCAGCGTTTCCAGCGTTTGCCCGACGTACTGGAGGGATTACGTAGATGACGTAACCTGGGCGAGCGCCAGCGTGGTTATTCCGGCCATGTTGGACGACCAGTTTGGTGACGAACGGGCCATCGCCGAACATTATGATAGCGCCAAAAAGTGGATTGATTACATGCAGGGTTTTATCACCAACGGCATTATCAGCCGGGACGTGTACGGCGACTGGTGCATGCCTCCTGAAGATCCGAAACTGATCCACTCGCACGACCCGACGCGAATCACCGGCAAAGCTTTGCTGGCCACGCCGTTTTTTTACAATGACCTGCGCCTCATGCAACGGTACGCGATGCAACTGGGCAAGAAAGATGACGCCAAACATTACGCGGAACTTGCGGAAACAATGAAGGAAGCGTTTAATAAGCAATTCTTCAACCCCAACACGGGCCAGTATGACAATGGCACGCCTACGTCATCCGTCCTGCCGCTCGCTTTCGACATGGTTCCCCCGGATTTGCACTATCGGGCGTTCCAGTTTTTAGTCAATAAATTGGCGGGTACATGGAACAACCACATCGGCACCGGCCTGGTCGGGGGCAAATATCTGTTGCGCGTGCTTACGGAAAACGGGCGCCCTGATCTGGCTTATACCATCGTCACTCAAACCAACTATCCCGGCTGGGGTTACATGGCAGAGCATAACGCGACGACCGTATGGGAATTGTGGAATGGCGATACCGCCGATCCGTCGATGAATTCGGGTAACCACGTAATGCTCGTCGGCGATCTCGCAATTTGGATGTATGAAAATTTGGCCGGCATCAAACCCGACCCGGAGCAGCCCGGCTTCAGGCACATCATCATGCGGCCATTGCCGATTGGCGACCTATCATATGTTAAAGCATCGCACCGTTCGCCTTATGGGTGGATCCGCAGCGAATGGCACAAGGAGGGAAATGAATTTGACTGGCATATCGAAATCCCGGCCAATACAACGGCCTCCATTTATTTGCCGACTTCACACGCTGAAAGTGTGACGGTTGACAACCAAACTCTCGATAAGGCCCCCGGTGTGAAGCTCGTCAATACAACCGAGGGCGGACCCGTCGCGGCGGCTTTGGCGCCGGGCAGCTATAATTTCGTCTCCGAAGATTTCAATTCGGATTTGCTGTACCAGTCGCAAGGAACGGAATTCAGTTTTTAGTTCGGCTATTCCTGGCAGGGGCGGCGCGCTGCGCGGTCCGCGACGCGTCTAGCGGCGCAACCTGTGTGGTTGGACGTTGTTTGAGTGAGTGGTTCCGCGCTCTACGCGCGGTGACGCCGGTGGCAGCGCCACTTGCGAAGAGCGGCGTCCCTATCCTACTCCTCGCCGAGTTCGACGTTCCAGTAGGCAAGGTCGATGAAGTGTTTCCAACTGTCGTGGCGGTGCAGGCTGAAGCTGATTTGCACAAATGGACGCCACTTGGGCCGTTTGGGCTTGCGGATCAAATGCAGACCGGCTTCCTGCGGTGTGTGATTGGCTTTCTTCGTATTGCACTCGATGCACGAGCACACGATGTTTTCCCACGTGGTCGGCCCGCCCCGGTCGCGGGGAACGACGTGGTCCAGGTTCAAATCTTTTCGCTCAAATACGATGCCGCAGTATTGGCACGTGTTTTTGTCCCGTTCAAAAATGTTGTGCCGCGTGAATTTGACTTCCTTTTTCGGCAAACGATCGTAAACAAAAAGAAGAATAATTCGCGGAACACGGATCCGAAATGAAATGGCATGAACGGCTTCGTCATGCGGCGCATTCTCGGAAAAGTCACGCCATTCGCTGAAATTAAAAGTGCGGAAAGAGCCGTCATCCGCGTTGACAACAACCTGTGCCTGGCCTTGAAAAAGCAGAGTCAGAGCGCGCCGGGCGGTGCAGACATTCACGGCCTGCCACAGCCGGTTCAAGACAAGAACATGTTGATTTAACAAGACGCTCATAACCTTGGCCGCTGAAAGTAGCAAATATTATTCCGGTTTGTCAACCCGCGGAAACTCGGGATTATGTTACGATTTGGAAATATTTCCACGATGCCTGTTGCGGTGTTGGGCCTGCGGAAATCGTATGGCCTGTAGTCACGTCACGATTTGCCCGGCTGAATATTTGACCGTTCCACAATCTTTGCGTTCATAAAAAATCAGGGATGCATCCGCCGAGCCTCCCCAAAATAATTCTTTGACGGATTCCCGGCCATTGATACCGTGTTAGTGAATAAACAAACAAGGAGAAAGGAATGGATACTATGAATGGTGCATCAAAAAACGTTCTCGGTTCAGACGTCGAGATCAAAGGCAACATCAAGTTCACAGGCGAACTCACGCTCGACGGCAAGCTCGAAGGAGAGGTCCATACCGAAGGTGTCCTCAACCTCGGGGACAGCGCCGTGATCAACGGCAACATTACGGCCCAGACCGTAGTAGTACGCGGCAAAGTCAATGGCAACATCGTGGCCAAGGACAAGATCGAGATCAAAGCAAAGGCCGAATTGTTTGGCGATATTCGCTCGGCGAAGCTCGCCATCGAGGAAGGGGTGACGTTTGTCGGCAAAACCGAAGTCAATCCAAACAAGGTGACACCGGTGCCGCCCCTGCCCAAGCCTGGTGAAGCGCCCAAAGCGCCGGAACCTGCCAAAGCCGCCCGCTAACCCGGGCACGCCGTCAAAATTGAATGCCGGCCAAAAAACAGGACAAGGTCCTGCTGGTGTGCCCGCATTGCGGGCACGAGCAGCCTGAACCGCGAGGGGCGTTTTCCACAATTTGCAAAAAATGTGGACGCCACCTTCGCGTTCAGGAAGTCCTCAATCCACAGGTCAAAGCAGCGGAAAAGGGCCCCCAAAAGCAGCTCATCACCTGTTTCGATTGCGGGACCGAATTGGAAGTCTCCGTCTCCGCTGAGTCCACGATATGTAAACGCTGCAGCGCTTACGTGGACCTGCACAATTATAACATCACCAACGCCCTCGCCAAAAACTTCAAGACCAAGGGCGAATTCACCATCGAACTCAAAGGCTGGGTCTTCAATACTGACAGCGTCGTGGGCAACGCCGTGATCCGGGGCAGATATCACGGCAAACTGGCCGTTGAACGGTCCCTGACCATCTATTCGACCGCCGAACTCAAGGGCACGATTACCGCCGGACACCTGATCATCCCGGAAAAAAATCATTTTCGTTGGGACGCCCCGATCCGGGTGGGTTCGGCGGAAATCTCAGGTGAACTGGCGGCGGATTTGTGCGCGGAGGAACGCGTCGTGGTGAAAGCCTCCGCCCGGTTGTTCGGCAACGTGGATGCTGGCGCGCTGGTCGTGGAAGAAGGCGCCATCATTGTGGGCCGCATGCAAACAGGCCGGCGCAACGGCGGTGGCCAGGGAGCGCTATTGTGACGTTTCCTCAAGCCGGCTAATCGCTTCCTGCAACGCCTTTTCGACTAAAACGCGCCGGGCCGGCGATTCAATTTTGCCGCCGTCCGACTCGCGCACGTAGAAGTTATCAATGGCCGCTCCTCGTTCTGTCAAAATGCGCGCCGCGGCCACGTCCACGCCCAGCCTGGCCAGGGTCTGCGAAATGGCGTAAAGAAGTCCCAGGTGGTCTTCGGCTTCGATCTCGATCAGTGTGCGCGTCTCGGAGACCTGATTATCGAAGTGGATGCGGGTGGGCATGCGTTCCCCCGCGTAAGGTTGATAGGCGGGTTGCGTGGTGGTGGCACGGGCGATGAGAGCCGGCAGGTCCGCGGCTTCCCCGGACAAAATCTTCTCGAGCAGCGCCGAAAATTTCTGGAATTGTTCGGGCGCCGCCGGGTTGCCCGTGCGCGCATCCTGGACCAGAAAACCGTCCAGCGCAACGCCATCCGTGCGGGTCAGGATTTGCGCAGTGAGAATATTCATTCCCGACGCGCTCAACGAACCGGCAATCTTGCTAAACAGTCCTCCCCGGTCCCACGTGCAGACCCGGACCAGGCTGTAGCCGCGGTCGGGTTCCTGATGGCACGCCGTGATGGGCGAAAGCACGCGGCTTCCGGAGGCGAGCTGTTTCATAAACCGGTGCGCCAGGCTGATGTCCTCCAAAATTTCCTTCGCCCCGCGGATTTGAAAATAACGCAGCGGCAGGTTCGCAAAGTGGGCCACGATTTCGTCGTTGGCAATTTCGTCCGGGGCCAGGTCCCGGACTTCTTCCAAGAGGGTTTCGACGCGCTTTTCCTCGGCGCGGATGAATTCGGTCCCGGCGGTCAGCAGCGTGGCGGCTCGCGAGTGCAGTTGCCAGAGCAGTGAATCTTTGAAGCCGTTCCACAATTTATCACTGGTGCCTTCGGAATCGGCAAAAGTCAGGAGCGTCAGCGCATTGAGCGTTTCCACCGTTTCAATCCGGTGCGCGATGTCGCGAATCACCGATTCGTCGTCCAGGTCGCGGCGTTGCGACACCGTGGCCAGGAGAAGGTGATTCTCAATAAGGACGCTAAGCGCGTGAGCGTCGGAATCGTTCAGTTTCAGGCGTTTGGCGGCGCGCATGGCCATATCGGCGCTGACTTTGGCGTGTCCGTCTTTCTTGTCATGCGCCGACTTGCCGACGTCGTGGAGGAGCAGTGCCAGGTAAAGCAGGCCCGGACGCGCCAGCCGCTGGAACAACGGCGCGTAATTCTGGTAGGGCGGCTGGCGGGCTTCCCACGTTTTGTCCAGTTGCTCGAGGCAAACCAGGGTATGCTCGTCGGCCGCATAAAGATGATAGAATTCATGCTGGACCAGGCAGGTCAGTTTGCCGAACTCGGGAATGTATTTTCCCAGCAGGTTCGCCTCGTGCATCGAGCGCAACACGGCCGCAACTTCCCCGCGGCGTTCCAGGATCGTTAAAAATGTTTCGCGTACGCGTTCATCGTTCAAAAAAGTCCGGTCAACCAGCGAAAGGGATTGCCGCACGAGCTGGATCAAGTCCGGATGCAACTGCAATCGCCGTTGCTGGGCGTGAAGAAAAGCCCGCATGAGGCGGCGGGGATCGTCGCGAAAGATCCGGTCCGAAGCCGCCCGGATTTCGCCGTCGGTAAAGATAAATCCGTCCACTGGCGCGGGTTGGGAGCGTTTTGGCAGCCAGCGCCGTAATGAAAGGCGGCTGGGTTTTTCGGGCACGAGCGCCATGCGCTGCTCCAGCGTGCGCGTAATCAGAAAAATATTCCGCATGTGCGTGTAAAGTTCGCGCATGAATTTTTCGATCCGGGTGCTGGGCGAACGGTCATGCCAGCCCAGCGCCAGCGCCACCGCGGGCTGCAAATTCTTCCCCAGAATGTCCATGGGACGTTCAATTTGGTAATGCAGCTCCGTCCGCGTGCGCAGCAGGAAATCATAGGCCGCGCCCAGTTGCCGGCTTTCCGCCTCGCTTACGAACTTGTCTTTCAGTTCCTCCGTGGACCGCGCCCGATATTTAAAATAGACCATCCACAGCAGGTTCTGGTAATCGCGCAGCCCGCCACACCCGTTTTTAATGTTTGGTTCCTGCATGGTCGCGGAATTGCCGAATTTTTCGCGGCGCGCCTGCTGGTCTTCCAGCCGGGTTGCAATGTAACGGTCCTCGAAACCTTCGATGCACTTGGCGACGAGCGATTTCTGGAATTTTCCAAACAATTTTTCGTCGCCCACGATCAATCGGGACTCGATGAGCGAGGTCTTGGACTGCATATCGGCGTTGGCCACCTTGACGCAATCGTCAATGCTGCGGACCGAATGGCCCACTTTGAGGCCGATGTCCCAAAGCGGATAGAGCACGCCGTCAATGAGCCTGGACAGATACGGCAACGGTTTGCCCGCGGCGACCTGGCCGTCGTGCAGAAACATGAAATCAATGTCGCTAAAGGGGTTGAGTTCAGCCCGGCCATAGCCGCCGATGGCGACCAGGGCCAGAGGGGGAAATTCCTTTTGGGCCTGTGCCGAAAGGGTGCCCCGGGCCGTTTGCCACAGGTGTTCCAGCAACGCGTCCAGCACGCCCGCCCTGCCCCGGCAGATTTTCAGGCCGCTTTCCCCGCCGCGATGCAGAATCTTGAGCCGGTGCGTTTGTACGCGAAGAAACGCTTTGTAGCAGGCGAGGCTGTCCGCCACGGTGCTGTTTGGCGGCAATTGCAGGCGCGCAGCGGCGTCGGTTTTTATTTTCCTGATTAAATCCTGCACTGTCGGAGTGTATGTTTTAACGAGAATTTTTCAAGTTTTCCGCAACTAAAGTCCGACCAGGCCGATATAGATTAGTGGTTTGTTGCAACGACATACGGTAATTTTTCGAAATGGCGATTCAATCGGACCCGGATGCCGCCTTGATGCTTCGTGTCAAGCGCGGTGACCGCGCCGCTTACGCCGAATTGGTTGACAAGTATAAACAACGGGTCATGAACTTCATTTTTCACCGCCTGCGCGACGAGGCGGAAGCGGAAGACCTGGCCCAAAATGTCTTTTTACAGGTCTATAAATCCCGCACCCGGTACAAACAAACGGCGAAGTTTTCCACCTGGCTTTTCACCATCGCCCACAACCTGTGCCTCAATGAATTGCGCCGCCGCTCGCGGCATCCCGCCGAATCGCTCGAGGAAACCCACACGGAGAACGAGGAACAGCCGCCGCGGCAAATCGAGGACAAGTCCCAGGTCGCCGCGCCCGACAACGTGTTGCACGGGGAACTGGCCGATAAAATTGAAGAGGCGCTCGAAGAATTGCCCGAAAACCAGCGAAGCGCCATTCTTCTGTGCCGGGAGGAGGAGCTGAGCTACGAACAAATCGCGAAAATATTGCGATGCTCCCTTTCGGCGACAAAATCACTCATCCACCGGGGCCGCGAAACGCTGAAGGAGAAGTTAAAACCGTATTTAAAAAGCGGCGATTGGAGCGATTAATCTTTGAAGCGTCCGAGCGCGGCTGTGTCGGAGACCAGCCGCAGCACGCCGATGGAAAAGAGAGGCCGTAATTTTGAAAGTCGATTGTTATTCTCGCTTCTGCGGCTGGTCCCGCGCCGAGCGGGACACAGCCGCGCCCCGCGCCCCTATCCGGAATCGTGGAACCGCTTTAATGATTGAAAACAACCCGTCTCTTCTGATACTCTTAACCTTCACGATTGAACCTGAACCATAGAAAAACGTAAGCGATGAGCAAAAAGCAACCTACCTCTGTTGTCACGGGAGCGGCCGGATTTTTAGGCTCGCATTTGACGGATCTGCTTCTATCGCGAGGGCACAAAGTCATCGGCATTGATAATTTCATCACCGGCAGCGTCGATAACATCGCGCACCTGGGCGGCAATCCCTCGTTCAAATTCATCCAGCAGGACGTTACAGAATTCATCTTTCTCACGGAGCCGGTGAATTATGTTTGGCATTTTGCCTCGCCGGCCAGCCCGTTTGATTATTTGAATTTTCCGATTCAGACGCTCAAGGTCGGTTCATTGGGCACGCACAAGGCCCTCGGGCTCGCCAAATATAAAAAGGCGCGTTTTCTGATCGCATCCACGTCTGAAATTTATGGAGACCCGCTCGTGCATCCGCAGCCGGAGGAATATTGGGGCAACGTTAACACCATTGGTCCGCGCGGTTGCTATGACGAGGCGAAACGCTTTGCCGAGGCGATGACGATGGGCTATCACCGGGAACACAAAGTCCAAACCCGCATCGTCCGTATTTTCAACACGTACGGGCCGCGGATGCGCCTGAACGACGGCCGCGTCGTCCCGGCTTTCGTCAGCCAGGCGCTTAAAGGCAAGCCGGTGACCGTTTTTGGCGAGGGCAAGCAGACCCGCAGCTTTTGTTATGTGTCGGATTTGATCGACGGCATCTATCGTCTCATGATGAGCGACTACCATTTGCCGGTAAACATCGGAAATCCCACGGAATTAACGATGCTCGAATTTGCCCGGGAAATCATCAGCGCCACCAATTCCAAAAGCAAAATCGTTTTCAAACGTTTGCCCCAGGACGATCCCAAGCAGCGCAAGCCTGACATTACCAAAGCAAAACGGATCCTCCGCTGGTCGCCCCAGGTTTCTTTGCACGACGGCCTGACCCAAACCATCGCCTATTTCAATAAAAAGGTGTAGTGGCGCAGGTGTCTCGCCTGCGAATTGTAACTTGAGCACGGAGCGAAGCCGCGCTCCGAAACTTGTTCATGGAAAGCTCGAATCTCCAACTTGAGGACGCGCATCGCGACCATGAACATCGCAGGCAAGATGCCTGCGCCACTAGTCCTCCTTCTGGGTTCACTGAGGTCGTGGATGATGCAGGTTTCCAGTTCTGGTAGATTCCTTTAGACTCCCCCCATGCTCTTTAGCGCGCGCCAGTATAAATTCAGCTTCCCGCGCCCTGCCCTGGTCATGGGCATCGTTAATGTCACCCCCGATTCTTTTTCGGACGGTGGAAAATCCCTGGATACGAACGGCGCTGTCGAGCGTGCCCTAAAACTGGCCTCTCAGGGTGCTGAAATTTTGGACATTGGGGGTGAATCCACGCGGCCCGGCGCTGTTTCCGTGAGTGAAGAGGAAGAACTAAGCCGCGTCATCCCGGTGATCAAAGGGCTTGCGGCTGCGTTTAAAACCAGCAAGGCTGTTGCCCCGGCCATTTCGATTGACACCATGAAGCCGGCGGTAGCACGCGCCGCCCTGGAGGCCGGGGCCAGTATCGTCAACGACGTGGCGGCCGGACACAGCGGCCCGGAGATGTGGCAAATCATCAGGGACTTTCAGGCTGGCTATGTGGTGATGCACGCACCACCGGGGCTCCACGATAAACAACCCGGTCCGGAAGACGTTGTGGATACGGTAAACGCCTTTTTTTCGGCGCGTTTGAACGCCCTGACCGCCTTCGGCGTCACAGCTGAACAGATAGTTTTTGATCCGGGTATAGGATTTGGGAAGAATTTGGAACAAAACCTGCGGATAATGGCCCTTTTGGGAAGTTTTTTGAGACTGCGCCGGCCACTGCTTCTGGGCGTATCGCGAAAATCCTTCATCGAAAAAATATTCGCTTCAGAAGTGAATGAACGCTTGCCAGCATCGCTGGCCTGCGCGATTTTGGGCATAGAGGCGGGTGCGGCCATCGTCCGCGCCCACGACGTGGCGGAAACCGTCCAGGCCGTTCGCATGGCCGAAGCGGTTTTGCGGCGACGAACCTTGTAGTCCCGTCAGCGTGACGGACTGTCCGATGGTTTGGTGGTTGGAATATTGAACGTGAACTTTTACTGGACCTACATCCAAAACGGCTGGCGGCCCGCGCTGGAAATTTTCATCCTGGCGGTGGGCATCTATTACCTGACGCGGTTCCTGCGCGGGACTCGCGGCTGGCCGGTCGTGATTGGCTTTGTGGTGGTCATGCTCGTGTTGTTTGGCCTGACCCGGCTCTTGAAGCTGTGGGTGCTGCAACAGTTGCTGGCCGCCGCCTACGTCTATGCCGCCGTGGCAGTGGTAATCATTTTTCAACCGGAATTGCGGCGGCTTCTGGCCGAGCTTGGCAATTTACCGCTCTTTGCCACCGCCCACGAGCAACGCGAGAATATCGAGGTCATTATCCAGACGGTCGAACGTCTTTCCGACGTCAAAATCGGCGCGCTCATTGCCATCGAACAAACCATTCATCTCCATGATGCCGCCGCATCCGGGGTCCTGGTCGATTGCGAGGCTACGCCGGAAATGCTCGAAACCATTTTCTTTCCCAATAACGCTATCCACGACGGCGGTGTCATTATTAAAGGCGACCGTATCAGCTACGCCGCCTGCATTTTTCCGCTCACCGAGCGTCCGGGCCTGGCCAAGACGCTCGGGACACGCCACCGGGCTGCTATTGGGCTCAGCGAGGAGACCGACGCCGTAATCGTGGTCGTATCCGAAGAAAACGGAATGGTTTCCCACGCGTACAAGGGCCAGCTCATACGCGGCGTTACAGCGGAGGAATTGCGCTCATTTTTGACTTCTGTTCTTCTCCAACAGGAAAAGCCCCACGGGGCGGTCGAATGGGTCCGCCATCAATTCGGGGAACGGCTCAAATCCGCCCCGGTCGTGATCACCAAGCATCCACCCCGGCCCGGCTATGAGAAATCCAAAGGAACAAGTTAACCAGCCGCGGCGATCGCTTATCATTTTATAGTTACAATGCCCGACTGGCTTTCAAAAGATTTTCATTGGAAAGCGTTTTCGCTCTTGATGGCAATTGGCATTTGGCTGAGCGTTCGCAGGGCCGAATCGCCGGCGGGGCAAATGGCAAACCTGAGTTCAAACACTTATGCCAACGTGCCGGTCCTGGCCGTCTCGACCGATTCCAACGTCCAGGCAGCCCAGATTTTTCCCCAGACGGTTACCGTAAATATCAGCGGCGCGACCGAAATCATGAACCGTTTGGAGCGAACCGAGATCCATGCCTTTGTCAATCTCACCGGATTTTCCTCGGCGGACCATCTGTCCCGGGACGTTGAGGTGGCCCTTCCGGCGGGCACAACGATAATTTCTGTTGACCCTCCGCAGGTATCCGTGACCATTCCTAAGCAACAATGAATAATCGAATTTTCGGGACGGACGGCGTCCGTGGCACTGCCAACGTCGAACCCGTCACCGCTGAAACGGCCCTGAAACTTGGCCGCGCCGCCGCTCACGTATTCAAAAACCTCAACCGCCAGCCCAGTGACCGGCGCAAACACAAGATTGTTATCGGCAAAGACACGCGTCTTTCGGGCTACATGCTCGAAAATGCCATCTCTTCCGGCATCCTTTCCATGGGCGTGGACGTCCTGTTCATCGGGCCGCTGCCCACTCCCGGCGTTGCTTACATCACCCGCAGCCTTCGTGCTGACGCCGGCATTGTCATCACCGCCTCCCACAACCCCTACGCGGACAATGGCATCAAGTTTTTCCGGGGGGACGGTTATAAACTGGACGACCAAATTGAAGGTCAAATCGAGAAACTCGTGTTTAGCGGCGACATTGAAAAGGTTCGCCCCGCCGCCGAGGAAATTGGCAAAGCCGTTCGTATTGACGATGCCCTTGGCCGCTACATCGAATTTGCCAAGGCCGGGTTTCCCAAAAACCTGACGCTCGAAAACATGCGCATCGTCGTGGACTGCGGCAACGGCGCAGCCTATAAAGCCTCGCCATGCGTGCTGCGGGAACTGGGCGCGGAGGTGATCGTCTTTGGAAACCAGCCGGACGGGAAAAATATCAATGAAAACTGCGGGTCCATGCACCCGGACAATCTTTGCGCCAAAGTCGTTGAGCATAAAGCCCATCTGGGAATCGCGCACGATGGCGACGCCGACCGGGTTCTGCTCTGTGACGAAAACGGGGCGCTGGTCGACGGCGACGATATTATGGCAATTGCCGGTACCGACATGCTCGCGCGAGGTACCCTATCATCAAAGACCCTGGTCTCGACGGTCATGAGCAATGCGGGCCTCGAGGCGGCCATCAAAAAGGCCGGCGGGAGTATCATCCGCACGGCAGTGGGCGACAAAAACGTGATCGATGAGTTGCTGAAAAACGGCTTCAACCTTGGTGGCGAGCAAAGCGGCCATCTCATTTTCCGCGATTTCAGCACCACCGGCGACGGCCTGGTGGCGGCGCTGCAAATCCTTCGGATTATGCGCGAAACGAACCAGCCGCTGTCAAAATTGGCCAAATGCTGGACCCGATTTCCCCAGTTGGTCACCAACGTTCGCGTGCGTGAAAAGATTCCCTTTGAACAACTGGACGGAGTTTTGACGATGGTTTCCGCGGCGGAATTGGAACTAAAGTCCGCCGGCGGCAGGATTCTGTTGCGCTATTCAGGCACCGAACCCAAGGCGCGCCTGCTGCTCGAAGGCCGTGACGAAGACCATTTGAAAGCCTGGTCCCACAAAATCTGCGGGGCGATTCAAAAACAAATCGGCGTGTAACCTCACGCTACCGCATTCGGCACCACATACACATCCATCGCCCTGAGTTTATCGAGGACCATACCCACTGTGACGTCCATGGCGCCCACGTTTTCCCCGATTACGTGCAGGGCGTTGCGGCCGAGTTCGGCGCGCTGATATTGGTCCTCCAGCAGTTCGCCCAGGACTTTTTCCAGCCCGGCGGCGTCGCGCACCTGTACTGCGCCGCTCTTTTCGACGAATTTCCGCGCAATGTCCGAAAAATTCTGCATGTTTGGCCCGAATACAATGGCCTTGCCGGATGCGCCGGGTTCAATTGGATTCTGGCCGCCTTCTGCGGTCAAACTTTTGCCCACGAAAACGACCGTTGCATGTTCATAGAACATACGCAGTTCACCGGTCGAGTCTACCAATAAACAATCGACTTCCCCGGGAGCCAGGCGGGTATCGGGGCGGATGGCTGTCCGGAAGAAAAGCTTTACGCCTCGCTCTCGCAACTGGCGTGCGACGTCCTTGCTCCGTTCGAAATGCCGCGGCACCAGGATCAAAAAAAGCTTCGGCATTTGCGCCCGCAATCGCCGGGCGATGTCGGCCAAAATCAGTTCCTCACCGTCATGCGTGCTGCCGCCGATCAGGATCGGGGTATCGCCGTTGCCATTCACGCCTATTTGTTTGAGCAAGCCGGAAACGTCCATGTTGCCGTGAGGTTCCGTGGCCGCGGCCACGTCATACTTTAAATTGCCGCTGACACGCACGCGGCCGGTCGGAGCGCCAACGGCGCGAAACCGTTCGGCGGCGACGGCGTCTTGGGCCGCGATTCCGTCGAAAGCCGCAAACAATGGCCGGAACAAGAACCCGAACCGCTTGTATCCCCGAAATGAGCGATCCGACAGCCTCGCGTTGGCTAAAAACAGCGGGATGCCGCGTTTTTGCGCCTGCCAAATGAAATTGGGCCAAATCTCCGTCTCAAATATAACGATGGCGTCCGGATGAACCGTGGACAATGCCCGCGTGACAATTTTTGCGCGATCAATGGGATAATAGATTTTGCTGATATGAACCGGCAATCGCTGGCGCAGGATCCCCATTCCGGTGGTTGTGGTCGTGGACACGACAAATTTCAAATTTGGCGCGCGCTTCTCCAGGTTGAGGATGAAATGGACCAGGAGATTGACCTCACCCACGCTGACGGCGTGAACCCAAAGAATATGGCGATTGGTCAGTGCCTGCTTGAGGTTGGCGTCATAGCTGCCAAAGCGCTCCCAAAATCCCGGTCCCCAATTGCCTCGCCTGGCCATCCGGTAAAAATAATATGGCGATGACAGGACAAAGAAAATCGTGAACAGTATGTTGTATAATACGCGCACTATTAGTGTTCCCGTTTGAAAATCTCTCGATTGATGCTCAACCACCAATAGTGTTTCATATTCGTTAAGAATTATCAACCACGGAAGAAGGCGGGTTTGGAAGATAGAAGATGGAAGATGGCGATCCGGAAAAAGCACCAAGCGCCAGAGAAACGGAGAGAAAAGCCCCAAACCCCAATCTCCAAACCCAAGAGAATGTCCAAGCACCAAATTCGCAACGCTGCAACGCTGGACTTCTGAGTCTTGAAGCTTCTCTGGAGCTTGGCAATTGGCGTTTGGGGCTTCGGCCTCACTTTTAAATCGTAAATCCTAACTTTGTGACGACCCTCCTTCGCTCAGAAGCTTCCGCCGTCGCCGCTGCGGCTATGGCGGACAGGACGGAGGGCAGGCCCAACTTCGCCAAGAGAGGATGAGGATGACGATGAGAATGATTCCCCTTTCCCCCTGCAGGGGTCGTTCGCGGATTCGGACTCTGACACCCTAAAGGGTGGATACCAAACGCCGTGGCAGTTACTTTTTCTGGTGCGGAATTATTTCTTTGCCGGGTTCGCCTTCAAAATGGCTTGGCATGAGGGGCTCTTCCCGGTCAACGGGCGGGACCTCCACGCGCATCCAGTACCCGTAAATAAATTTCAATTGATCGCAAAGACTCTCGAACGCTTTGGCTTTGACAATATACGAATTGGCTCCAAGCAAATAGGCCGTCCTCACATTTTCCGGGTCGGTCGAAGAAGTCAGGACAATCGTTGGAATGACGATCAAGGGCGGATTGCTTTTGACATGGCGAAGAAAAGCAAAACCGTCCATGTTGGGCATTTTCAGATCGAGCAACAGCAGCGTGGGAAATTTGAAGCGATTGCGGTCGGCGTACCGGCCGGTTCCGCGCAAATATTCAATCGCCTCGGCCCCATCCGCCACGGCATGAATGGGGTCGCTCAGGCCGATCTGCAAAAAAGCGCTCTGCAGGAGAAACCGGTCGTTCGCATCATCATCGACGATCAGTACCACCGGCATGTTCATAACCCCAATTTAAAGCATAATTGATTCCGATTCTAAATGCAGGCAATCCAACTTTTCGCCGTTCTGCTCCTGTCTAAATTGCAACCTTTTCTACTGCAAAACGCATGACCGTTGGCGTAACGGGCAACGGAAAGGCGGGAGAACATGGGCGGAAAAAGCACCAAACCCCAATCTCCAAGCACCAATCGCAGGCGCGCTCGTAAATCGTAAATCGTAAATAAAAGCTCCTTTTTCCTTTTTCCTAGTGGCCGTCTGCAAGGACTTCGTCTTTAATTTAAGGGATGATTCGATTGGACCAGGCACTGGTGGATCGCGGGCTTTGCGAGAGTCGCGAGCGCGCCAAACGCGCGATTCTCGCCGGGCAGGTCCTCGTCAATTCACAGGTCGCCCAAAAGCCGAGCGATTCCGTCTCGCCTGCGGATGACATCGTCCTGGCCGCGGGCGAAAAGTTTGTGAGCCGCGGCGGGTACAAGCTCGAGCATGGCCTTGATGCGTTTCATCTCGACGTTACCGAGCTCGTTGCGATAGACATTGGCGCTTCCACTGGGGGATTTACCGATTGCCTGTTGCAGCGCGGGGCGCAGCAAGTTTATGCAGTGGACGTCGGCAAGGGCCAGCTCGCGTGGAAATTGCGGCAGGACAAGCGCGTCGTGGTGATGGAAAAGACCAATGCGCGCTATCTGAAACCGGAACAATTTCCGCAACCATTTGACCTAGCGGTAGTTGATTGCTCGTTTATTTCGCTGCGAAAAATCCTGCCGCCTGCGGTTGCTTTATTGAAAAGGCCGGGCAAAATAGTCGCGCTGGTCAAGCCGCAGTTTGAAGCAGGCAAAGCAGAAGCGGACAAGGGCCGCGGCGTCATTCGCGACGCTTCCATTCACGAGCGAATTTTGGAAGAATTGCGGCAGTTCACGGCGGCGCAGGCGGGTTTGAATTTGAACTGGCGGGGTGAGGTTGAATCGCCGCTGCAGGGACCGGCGGGCAATAAAGAATTTTTGGTTTTGATCGAAAAACTTTGAGAACTGATAAAATCAAGCGGGTCGGGTTGATTGGCAACATGCAAAAGCCCGAATGCGCCGGCATCATCCGCAAGGCAGTGCGCCTGGTGGAACGCTCGGGGCGCACGGCGCTTGTGGACGGCGATGTCTTGTCCCTCGCGCACGAAGTGGATTTGCTGCTGGTTTTCGGCGGCGACGGCACGATGCTCAAGGCCGCGCGCGAAATTGGGGGCGCCAAAACGCCGCTGCTGGGCATCAATATCGGCGGCCTGGGTTTCCTCACGGCCGTGCCGTCCAAGGAGTTGCGGGGCGCGCTGGAACGGGTTTGGAAAGGAGAATTTCAATATGAATCGCGGGCATTGATTGAAGCGAGCGGCCGCTGCAACGGCCTGCAAATCCGCCAATCCGCGCTTAATGATATCGTCGTGAGCCGCGGCGCGCTGTCCCGGCTTATCAGCCTGGACGTCAGCGTGAATGGCGAGCATATCACGCGCTATCGTTGCGATGGTTTGATTGTGAGTTCGCCGACAGGGTCCACGGCCTATTCGCTTGCCGCCGGCGGCGCGGTGGTCCTGCCCACGGCCGAAGTTTTTGCGCTGACGCCCATCTGCCCGCACGCGCTCTCGAATCGCTCGATCATTTTGCCCCTGAATTCCACCATCCGCATCCAGGCAATGAATCCGGCGCCCGCAACTTTATTGAGCGTGGACGGCGAAGTGGTGGCGGCATTGGATGCCAATGACGAAGTGACGGTGCGACGCAGCAGCAATATCGTCCGCCTGGTGCATCTGGCGGACAGTTCATTCCTCGAAACGTTGCGCCGGAAGTTGCAATGGCGCGGAGCTTATTTTTAAAGACATGGTCCGTTTAAAAGACATCGCCCGCCAGGCGGGCGTATCGGTAATGACGGTCTCGAAGGCGTTGCGCGACGAGCCCGACGTTTCCGCGGCCACGAAAGCGCGGCTCAAAGCGCTGGCGCTCCAAATGGGTTACGTGCCGGATTCGAGCGCGCAGGGATTGCGCACCAAAACGACCCGTATGTTCGGCCTGGTCATCCCGTCCATCACCGACCCGATTTTTGCGCGAATCGTGTTTGCGATCGAAGATCGGGCGCATGAGTTGGGTTATGATATTTTACTGGCGCACACGCTCAACCAAAGCGACCGCGAGGAGCAATGCATTCGGCGCCTGCTGTCAAGGCGCGTGGACGGCCTGTTCATTTCACCGGTCTATCGTTTTTCGTCGGAGGCCCGCATTTACCAGGAAATCCAGGCTCGAAAAACGCCTGTCGTCCTGTTGGGACCGCCGGCTCTTTTTTGCAAAAACTTTCCCGGCGCGGAAGTGGACGAACTGGTGGCCAGTTACAATGTCACCCATCATTTGCTCAAGCTCGGCCACAAACGGATTGCTTATTTGACCGGCCCTCAGGTGGCTCCGTGGGCGCACGAACGTTTCGAGGGTTACCGGCGGGCCTTGCGCGAAGCAAACCTGGACGTGGATGACAGGCTGGTTTTTCAGGCGGGTGGAACCATCGACGACGGCACAAAAGCCGCGCTCCAAATGCTGAACGAAACTTGCGACGCAACTGCCGTGCAGGCCGTAAATGATTTGGTAGCCATTGGCTGCGCAACCGCGCTCATGGCGCAGGGATTGAAAATTCCGGATGACCTCTCGGTGGCGGGTTTTGGAAACATTTTATTGACCGAAAACTTTCGGGTGCCGCTGACCACTGTGCGCCAGCCGAAACTGCGGCTGGGCGTGGCGGCAATGGAAATGATGATGCAGCTTCTTCGCGGCGAACACCCCCAAACCCGCCGCATTCCCGCCGAACTCCTGCCGCGTGAAAGCACGGCGGCGCCGAAGGTGCCGTAAGGGCCGATGCAGAGAGTATCGTCGCTTGTAGGCCGGGTTCCCTAACCCGGCGTTCGTTCGATTAACGTCATTGCGCCCGGTGAGGGCACCGGGCCTACAGGGATAGCGGCCCAACGAGTGCGATCGGACGCTATCCCGGGCAAATTCAGCAGGTGCATGGCGGAGGGGCACTTCCGCCCTACCTTAGACGCTTCCTTTGATTCGCGGATCGATCCAACGGTATAAAAGGTCAACCGCCAGATTTGCGCCAACGACGACTGTGGCGCTAAGCAGGACCGTGCCCATGATCATGGGCACGTCCAGGTTGAACACGCTCTGGACGGCCAGGGTGCCGATGCCCGGCAGCGCGAAAACATTTTCCGTAAATAGCACACCGCCGAAGAGGCCCGCAACGTCCATTCCCAGCACCGTTACGACGGGAATCAATGCATTGGGCAGAGCATGCCGGAACAGCACGGCGGATTCGGACATTCCTTTGGCTCGAGCGTTGCGCACAAACGGGCTTTCCAGCACATCCACCATGTTTGTGTGAATGAGCCGCGAATAATATCCGACGAACAACAGGGCCAGAGTCGCGGCGGGAAGAAGCAGTGAAACGAACCCGTTAAAACCTGCCACTGGAAACCAGCCGGCTTGATAAGCCAGCGAATATTGCAACATTCGCGCCAGCCAAAAAGCGGGCAGCGAGAGTGAGAGCGTGGCGGCCACGAGCACACCGCGGTCGAACCACCTGCCACGGTATTTTGCTGTCAACACACCCAATGGTACGGCCATGAGCATCCACATAAAAACCGCGATGGCTGCCAGTGCCGCGGTGACCGGCAACCGTGAGAGGATCACCCGGGCCACCGGTTGGCCGGTGACGTACGATTTGCCAAGATCTCCGCGAGCCAGTTGGCCGAGATAATAGCCAAGGCGCATCCAAAGTGGATCGTCCAAATGGTATTGCTTATGAATTTCGCCAAGGACAGCCGGAGTCGCCTTGGGCCCGGCGACAATTCGGGCGACATCACCGGGCACGAGGTTGACCAACAAAAATATGAGCACCGCCGTGCCGAGCAGCGTTACGCCGGACCAGAAAACCCGGATGAGAAATCGCTCGATCATATTTATTTTTGCGGATCCAGCCACATCCATTCATATCGCCACGACCAAACCGGATGCGGTTGCGTGCCGTGAACGCGCGGGTTGTAGAGCAGTGGAATAATTTCATGCTCAAGCGGCGCCCAGGGCGCGTCCCGCATGATGAGAGTTTCCGCCTTCTGGTACAGCTGCGTGCGTTCCTCTTCGTCCATGCTCGCCGCGGCCTGGTCCAGGATCGAGTTGACCTCGGGATTGTTGTAAAACGTTGTGTCATTGCAATCGGTGTCGGTGATGTTTCGGCCGTTGAACAACACATCCAAAAAATCGCTCGGGTCGGGATAATCCTGGTACCATCCCCAAACCGCGAAGGGCGTTTGATGCCGTGTCGTGGCCTCATAATCAAAGGCCGTGAAATTCGCCGGGCGCAGGCTCACATCGAAACCGGCCTGATCAAGGTCCTGCTGAATGCCCGCAGCCAGGCGCACAAAAACAGGTTGGTCCTGAAGATAAGCCAGGGGAACTTTTAACGCGTTCGTGTAGCCCGCCTGCCGCAATAGCGCGCGCGCCTTTTCAGGATCATAATTGTAATGCGGAAGGCTCGTGTTCGTCCAGGACATCGCCGGAGGCACGATACCGTCGGCGACGGTGGCGAGGCCTCCGGTCAGTTTTACCAGACGTTCCTTGTTGATCGCGAAATTCACCGCCTGGCGGACGAGAGGATTGTCGAACGGTTTCATTTCCGTGTTCATGAATACGTAATCGGTGCCGACCGTCGGGACGCCGACCAGCCATGAGCGACGTCGAGGATCGCGAGCGAACAGGCTGGCCTCAGGGGGACCGGCCCATACCCAGTCCACTTCATTCCGTTCCAACATCATGGTTCCGGTGGCGTCGTCGGGAATAATTTGTATGTCAACTGCGTCCACATATCCGTCCGGGCCCGTGTAATAAGGATTGCGAACCAGATGCAAGCGAATGCCGCGCCGCCATTCAGTCAGTTTATATGGCCCGGACCCGACCAGGTGCGAAGGAAAATCCTTTCCGTATTGCTGAACGACATCACGCGGAACGACCGTGGCAAAGGTCATGGCCAGGACATAGCGGAAGGTATAGAGCGGTTTCTGGAGCCGGATAATCAAGGTCCGTTTGTCGGGCGCGCTCAAACCGCTGACGTGATTTGTTTTGCCGGCGGCAAATTCAGAGGCGCCTGCGATATCTGTAAAAAAGCTTTGCCCGGGAGAATCCGTAGCGGGATTCAGGATTCGTTCGAAAGAAAATACATAATCATCCGCTTCGACCTCGCGGCCATTGGCAAACTTCACGCCCGGCTTGAGGTGAAACGTATACGTTTTGCCATCAGGCGAAATATTCCAATCGCTGGCCTGCCCGGGAATAAGATTTACGCCGTCGTCATATTCCAATAGTCCGCGAAATAGCAATCTGGTGACCGGAATACTTTCAAGGTCGTAGGCAATGGCGGGATCAAGCGAGCGGAAATCGGCCGCCACAGCCAAACGTAACGTGCCGCCCCGGATTGGTGCTCCAGAAGCTGAAACCGCAAGCACCAGGCACAACAGCGTAAGAACGGATTGCAGAAGGTGACGCGGCAAATTTAAAAAGCAGTGATTTGACGCGCTAGCGTCCTGGAGTGTCCCGACGCATCGGGATGACACTGCTTCAGAACGCTGTTGTCGGTTCAATGTGGAATCCGCGTTTGTACGTTGACTATGGTTCGAAAGCGGTGTCGCGCGTTGCTTGCCACCGCACTCCATGACCGTCCGGCGATAGCGGCGGCTAATTGACAAGTAGGGCGTCAGTTTCATCGTCTCTGGTGAGGATTGAGCACTTCCTGTAATCCCTGCCCCAGAAGATTGAAGGCCAGGACCGTCAGAAGAATGGC
>DATAST010000049.1:0-48847 GCA_036269115.1 Verrucomicrobiia bacterium
AGCCGCAAATTCGTCATGCTGACGTTGCCGCGCTGACGCGGCAAACAATCCGCAATCCGCTGAAACTGACTCTCGGTTAGTTCCACGCCCATAAGAATGCCAATTTTTCAGCAATTGTCAATTAGTGTTAACAGGCCCTAGCGCGCCAGTGACGGTAGATTGCGGCCAGAATAGGCCGCTCTTATGAAGGCTTGAGATGAAAAGCCGAAGCATCGCAGGTGGCAGGATGCCAAGGAATTCGATCGGTGTCTTCGACGGCGAGGACCATGCAGTTTATGCCGGAATACTCTCACGCGATTTTCACGAAATGGCACGATAGGCTGAATCAGCACCAAATTTTTGGTTCACCTCAATTTTTCTTGTTCGCCCAACGTTACCTTTCTGCGACAGAGCCTCATAAATCGGGCGTTGATGGCCATTTAAATGCGCAACATGCTTATTTGTAATTAGTTACGCAGTTTCCCAACCAGGTCTTAATCCGGACAAGCCATGTCCTCAAACATGAAGTAAAACTTCGTCGACCCGTGATAAAGTGTCCCCCGTCAAACCACTTTGCGGGGAGCAAAGGTAAAACTCAAGGTTAACAATAGTAACAAATTAATAATAAAGGACAGACACATGAAAAAACTGACAACAGCAGCAGTATTGGTTGGCGGGGCCATTCTGGCTTCGCAATCCGCCTTCGGTGCGACGTATAGTAGCGCAGCCAACGACCTGCTTTTTGGTTTCCAAAATGCGGCCGGTAGCGGATCGGAAGACTACATCATCAACCTCGGCGCTGCATCCAGCATCGTTGGGCAGACGTCTGTGGTGAACCTTAGCAGCGATTTCTCGTCGAGCGACTTCGAAGCCGTTCTGGGAGGTTCATCCAGCATGAAAGGCGGCGTCATTGGTGCCGCAACCATTAGCACTGGCGGAAATAATGGTTCCACAGCGGACCTTTATGCGACGCAACTGCGCAGCAGCGGCGCGGGAACCGCCTCAGTGGCCGGCTCGGCCGCGCCGGCGGGGTTGACTCGTGCCCAAGATGAATCCGCTTATAGTGCGATCGGCGGAACTTTGGCTACACCTACCGCGGGCAGTGGAATTCTGGATACCACCAAGTCGTGGGAAGGCCAGATTGATCCGGGCACCGCCTCGCCGAGTTATCATTCCGTTACCGGCATCAATCCGGACTCGACGGTCACGGCTTCCACTGTGCTTTATGAGGACCTTTGGGAAACCACCAGCAGCTCGCTCACCGGAAGCAAGGCATTCAGCTACCTGGGTTACTTCACACTTGACGCTGCCACCGATACTCTGACCTTCACGGGCGCGGACGTTGCGACAGCGGTTCCGGAACCGGCCACCTACGGCATTTTGGCTGGCGTGGGCATGTTGCTGCTGGCGCTTCGCCGTCAATTGACCGGCATCATTGCCTAATCAAATCTGCAGACAGAAAACTGAGAAATAACAAACAACAAAAAAGAGAAAACATGAAAACCATTCCTACAATAACGGCCGCACTGGCCGCTCTGGGCCTCGTGTCCCAGGCAGCAATGGCGGCGGATCCCGTCGTCTATTTCACCGGTTCGACGGCCTTCCGTTCGACCATCTACACCAGTTTGGCAGACAATAATGGTGACGCTGGGGCCGTGTTTCAAGCCGGCACCATCACCTTCGGCACTTGGGGCAATTCCGCCCCGGCCAGCGCCAACTATATGGTGTTCCATGGCAAGCTAGCCAGCGGCCCGGACGCCGGCCAGTCTGTTTATATTGATTGCGCATGGAGCGGCTCTGAAGCGGGCATCGCCTCGGTGTGCCAAACCACACTGGGCAACACGGACCGCAACGGCAATTTCCTTGCCTTGGCCGGTTCGCCGGAAACCTGGGTGGATTACACCACCGCCACATTAGCCGCTGCCCCTGCTGGCAACGTCCAAGGCGGCAATCCTGGAGCTAACGGCAGCCCGGCCAATGGTGCTCAATTGGAGGCCAGCAGCCACGGCGGCGATTTGGCCCAGGCGGATACGTCCCAGGCAATTTCCTGGAACCCCGATACTGGCGGCCTCACGCACCTGGTATCCTACGGTTCGGAAGGCGTAGTCACCTTCACGGTGACCCGCAATGTGAACCCTGCCCCTAACCAGGCATATTTGGATTGCACCAACATCTCCCTTCCCCAACTTCAGGTATTGACAGCGAACGGTGTCGCGCCGGCCAGCTTTATTACCGGCAACCCGGCGGACAACGTCACGGCGGTCTATTTGGTCGGTCGCAACCTGGGTTCCGGCACGCGCATGAACTATCTTGGAGATAGTCAATACGGCGCCCACAACCCCGTCAACCAAAACTCCATCGGTTATGGCTGCGGCGACCCTGGCGATCCGGCACAAGAGCCTACCGTTCTGATCCTGAACCCGGAAGGCAACAACGGTTATGAAAGCGGCGGCGGCGTTGCCAAGGCCCTGGCGGACACTGGCGCGAGCAGCACCTCTGGAAGCTGCCAGCAGGCTGATCCGAACGGCAACGGCGCTAACTGGTTTGCCATCGGCTATCTTAGCCCGTCGGATGCCCTCAGCACCGGCAATAACGGCGGCCAAACGCCACCCCTCAACCCCGGTCTCCCCTACTGGTTGACTGTGGACGGCTTCATCTCAAACAACCAAAACATTGAGAACGGACCGTGGTGGTACTGGGGCCATGAGATGCTGTACGGCAAGAACGGCATCACTGGCATCCAGGATGCAACCGGCACTGTCCTGGAAAACGCAGTCGCTGGCGAAATTGGCCTCCTGAACCTTGGAGTCACACCGGCAGGCCATGATGCGGCCATCCCATACTCGCTGATGAACGTCACCAAAGGCAGCGACACGGCATTCCCGTCGTTCTAATCTTTTAAAGATTTAGAATAGGTTTGCAGCATGGCCAGCGCGGATTTAATTCCGCGCTGGCTTTTTGATTTTTTGCAGGCGGCGGTTGCGCCCGTACGCGCCGGGGTGCCAGTGGTGCAATGCGAGGGCGGAATGGTGCGTTCGGGTGACTGTTCCGCCCGCTGTACGGGCGGGGACATCGGTGGCAGCGCCACTTGCGATGCGCGATGTCCCTACCACGACGTTCGGTTTTGGGACCAATTTCGCCTAAAAGACATCCTTCTGGTTGGATATTCCGCAGGAACGGTTCTTCGAATGGCTTGACGTTAAGTTTTAGTGACAAAGGCTGTCAAATTCGACGCTTGAGTGGGGTCAAAGTGATAAGTGCCACATTTTCAATAAGATGCACATAATTTTTAAGGTCCTAAAACAGGAATGCCATGTCCTTAACCATGCAGCCTGGCGGAGTCGGACCTGATAGCTTTTCTCAAGTGAACCAATTTTGTGAGCGAGGTGAGATTGAAAAACCTCCAGAGTTGTGGCTCGTCAAATAAGGGGATCCTTGATGAATTTTATTCGCGTCAACGATGTTGAATGGAGCGAATAAGACGGTTGATAACAAAACACTAACAATATACAGATACCGATGAGAAATTTAACGACAGCGACATTATTGGTTGGCGGGGCCATTTTGGCTTCCCAGTCCGTGTTCGGTCAGACCTATGACAGCGCGCCTAACGACCTGCTTTTTGGCTTTCAAAATCAGGCTGGGGGCGGAACGGAAGACTACATCATCAATCTTGGCGCCGCATCGAGCATTGTGGGCAAAAGCACCGTCGTTGATTTGAGCAGCTATTTTTCATTAACAGACTTCGAAGCCGTTCTGGGGAGTTCGTCCAGCATGCAAGGCGGCGTAATCGCTGCCGCAGGCATCAGCACCGGCGGAAATAATAGTTCAACGGCGGACCTTTATGTGACGCAATTGCGCAGCGGCGGCGCGGGAACACCTTCAGTGGCTGGATCCACCGCGCCTGCAGCATTGACCCGCGGCCAGGATAATTCCGCTTATGCTGCAATTGGGGGAACTTTGGCTACGACTACTGTGGGCAGCGGAATTCTGGATACCACCAAGTCATGGGAAAGCCAGATTGATCCGGGCAGCGCCTCCCCGAGTTATCATTCTGTTACCGGCCTAGTCCCGGATTCGACGGTCAGCACTTCCACTGTGCTCTACGAGGACCTTTGGTTCACCACCAGCAGTTCGCTTACTGGATCGAAATCGTTCGTGTACCAGGGTTACTTTACGCTGGACTTAACCGGCGCCAACCCCAAGCTGACGTTCACGTCAACCAATGTTGTGGGATCGCTGTCCGCGCCGAAAATCGCTTCGGTCATCAAAAATGGGACCACTGTGACGGTGGTTTCCAGCAACGCCCTGGCGACCCACAGTTATCAGTTGCAAGAAACGGCCAGCCTGAGCTCTCCGGTGAGTTGGGTTAATGTGGGCAGCGGGGTAGTGGCCAGTGGCACGACGGTGACGAATACCGACACTACTGCAACGGGCGGTTCTCATTTCTACCGCGTCCAAGCTCAGTAACATTTTTCGGAACATTTGCCAAAACGGCGGGCAGGAAACTGTCCGCCGTTTTTATTTGGAGTTTGCCTATCGTACCTTGGCTAGAAAGGGGACTCCTCATGAACTGGGGCGAATGTTTGCGTCCGGATGACTACCCCTCACCCCGGCCCTCTCCCGCTGGGAGAGGGAGAATTGTCGTCTGATGGTTTGATACGCCGGAACATTGCAGCGGTTCAGGGGTTCAATGCGCGAAACGGCCTTCAGGGAAATCTCACCCCGGCAGGGAGGGAATTATCTTCCGATGGTGGCACGGGCCTAGCAGCGGTTGCGCCGCGAATTAGTTAGAGTCTCCTCACGTCGGTTGCCACGCAAGAGAGGCTCATGGTCCCAATGCGTTCGAAAAATCGAAGGGAAGCTTTGCCAGAGTTCTTCCTCGAAAAATCAACGGCCTGCGGCGTTTTTGATTTGCAGGGCGTGGGCCAGGTTATGCTGCGCCGCGACATAATCCGGCTGGAGGCGGAGGGCTTCCTGAAATTGAACAATCGCCTCGTCCATTTGCCCACTCATGCCAAGCACAGTGCCCAGGCCGTAGCGAAATCCTGCGTTATCCGGTTGCAGACGGACGGCTTCACGATATTGACTGATCGCTTCGGCGATTCGACCTTTACTGGCCAGGGCGGTGCCAAGATTGACGCGCGCCGCAGCGTAGTCCGGATTTAATTGAATGGATTTCTGTAATTCAAGAATGGCCGAATCAGTGTCGCCTGTTACTGCCAGTGCCGCGCCGAGATCGTAATGCGCTTCGGAATTGGCCGGCTCAAGGTGAAGAGCGTCCCGGTATTGGCTGATGGCTTCGTCAATTCGGCCTTGTTTAAACAAGGCAATTCCGAGATTGTGATGCGCGAGGTAATTATGGCTCGTGACGGCCAGCGCATGACGATAAAGCGATTCATTGTTCTGCCAGTATCTCAATTGCTGCCGCGTCAGGCCGGCGCATAGAATGATCACGAGGCAACTTGCCGCGCCCAAGAGCAGCCTAAAGGCTGGACACCGAGCGAGTTCGCAGGCGCCCCAGACAACCAGTATGAATACGCCCACCGATGGAATGTATGTGTATCGGTCGGCCATCGCCTGCCCGCCCACCTGCACCAACCCGATTACCGGCACCATGGTTCCACAAAACCAGAGCCAGCCTGTCAGCAAATACGGACGCTTTGTCCGTTGCAGATAAATGAACGCTGAAACACCCGTCATCGCCAGTATCGCAAGGAGTACCCACATCGCCGGCCAATCATGCTTTGGATAAGGATAGAAGACGGCCATGTTTGTGGGCCAAAACAGTTTTTCCAGGTAGCGGCAATAGGAAATGAGCGCGTTTCCGACGCGAGCGCCCAGCGGCACTGATTCGAGCGAATCCATCATGCCGGTGTGGCGCTGGACCAAGTAGGTGACCACACACATTGCTGCAGCCAGGGCAAAGAAGGGAAGTTTTTCGGTAAGCAGACAGTTAAGGCGTTGAAACGTTAAAACGTTGAAGCGGCCAATAGTCGAACAACAACATCACAAACGGCAGCGTTACCAGCATCGGCTTGGACATTAGGCCAACGGCGAAAAGCAGTAGGGCCAGACAATAAGAGGATGATTTTAGAAAGGGAGACGAGAATCCGGCGTCGTCCACGGGACTATGGCCGACAGGTGAGGATGACGATGACGATGAGAATGAGGATGATTCCCTGTTGCCCTGGGCGTAATGGTCATACGCGAGCAGACACAGCAGCCCAAAGAATGTGCTTAGCACGTCTTTGCGTTCGGCCACCCAGGCCACCGATTCAACATGGAGAGGGTGCAGGCCGAAGAATGCTGCCGCCACCCAACTGCGCCAGACTGTTCCCGTGAGGCGGAACAGCAACAGAAACACCAGGGCGGTGTTGGCGGCATGCAGCAGGACATTGGTCAGGTGATGACCCCAAGGCTTCAAACCGAAAATCTGGCAGTCCAACATGTGCGACAACATGGTGACCGGATGCCAGTTACCCACCACCGGATGGCAGAACGCCCACTCGAAATTGTGCCAGGTTAATCCGGTTTGGACGTCAATATTCGAGGTGAGATAAGAGGGATCGTCATAGTTGATAAAGTCGTGACTGGTGACGGTCCAGTAGACGGCAATCGTGACCAGCACCAATAGTCCGGCCAATAGCCACACGCTTCCAACCGCTCCCAGGCGGTCACGGTTCTGCGGAAAATTTGGCGGGTTCATTCCGATTCCCGTTCGGGACCGTGAGTGTGATTCTCGCGTCCCTTGTGATTGGTTCCGCCCGCTTTACGGGCGGGGACATCGCAGCGCGATGTCCCTACCCGATCCAGTGCAAGAATTTTAGCGGGCCGATTCAGTCTGGCTCTCCATGGTGATGGCCGGCAGTTTTTTACGCATTTGGGCGAGAAACTCGCTGGCCATGCGCTTTGCCTGGGCTATTTGTTCGGGCGTGAGTCCATTATGCGACTGGATTTCCATGACATCATGGCGTCCAAACGGATTTCCCTGTAGTTCACTCAACCAGAACCATTTGTAAGCCTGAACCAAATCGATGGGAAGCCCGCCCTCACCGTTCTCATACATTTGGCCCAGGTTATCCTGCGCTGCGGGATCCCCCGATTGGGCGGCCCGACGATTCCATTGGAGCGCCTGAGCGAAATCATGTTTAACGCCGATGCCATAGAGATGCATATATCCCAGAGTGCTCATCGCGGGCGTGAAACCCTGGTCTGCCGCTTTGCGGAGCCACTTCGCGGCTTCAGAGTAGTTGATGTTGGTGTCGCCTGTATGTTCACCGTGAAAGTAAAATTGGCCCAGCGCATTTTGGGCATCAACCTGGCCCTGGTCGGCGGCCTTGTGCCACCAATTGAGGGCTTCATTCATGTCCCTGGACTCACCCTGGCCGTGCGCATAAGCGTATCCCAGGCAGTATTGCGCCAGGGCATCGCCTTGGGCCGCCGCCTTGCGATACCACTGGACCGCCTGGGTGTAATCCTGCTGGACGCCCTCGCCGTGTGCGTAACAGGAACCAAGACCGGTCTCGGCGGGGGCGTACCCTTGCATGGCAGCCTGGCGCAGATACCCAACCGCTTTGGTGTAATCGCGGACGACCCCAATGCCATCGGCGTAGCGGCGGGCGAGAAAAAATTCCGCCTGCGGGTCGCCCTGGCTGGCCGCCGCACGGGCGGTATCCAGCGTAAATGTTTCAGCCGCCAAACCGGCCGATCCGAAAATTGAAACTCCGCCCATGGCCAAGACCAGGGCTGCGGCGTAACGAACGCGAGGAAAAATTTTCATGGTAAACGTTTTTTTAGCAAACTCCCCTCGCCATGTCACGTGAACAGAAGCAACAACGATGTTACAAAAATGTGGCAGAAACAATGTCACAAGAACGTAACAAGACTTCAATCCAAATGCCGGGAGAGAGACGTTAGAATTCCAGAAGCGATGAACTCAAAGTCCCGTGGGCCACGTATCAAGTTTACACCCGTCACGCTTTTGGTGACGCTTGGTTTCCTGATCTTTTCATCACATTGCGCATTGGCCCAGGCCTGGTTATCCCCGAATCTAACGAATAACTGGACATCAGTGGCTATGACGGCCAATGGCAGCCAAATCGCGGCGGCAGGATATATCGGCGGGATTTACACATCGACTAATGGAGGGACGAATTGGATGAACGCCAGCCTGCTCGAATCAGGCCGGCCGGTTCTTGCCGCTGCCGCCAATGGCAACAATTTAGTGGCGGCATTCTTTAACGGCAATATTTTCACTTCCCCGAACTGGGGCGCAAATTCGAATTGGTTTCAATCGAGCGCGCCCATAAATTCCTGGAACTGTCTCGCAGCATCCGGGGATGGCAGCAAACTCGTTGTCGGCACGTATCCGGGCGTGATTTACACTTCCAGGGATTCGGGCGCGACCTTCGCCAGCCGGCTGCCTGATAACAATAGCTATCAAGCGATTGCCTCGTCGTCGGACGGCGCGTTGCTGGTGGCCGCAGTCAATGGCGGCCAAATCTATAGGTCCACGGATTCGGGAGAAACCTGGGCAGTGACCGCCGCCCCGAGCGCCTATTGGTCGGCGATCGCTTCGTCCGCCAGTGGGGCGGATTTGGCGGCAACTGTTGAAGGTGGCGGCATCTATACTTCGACGAACGCCGGTGTTGCCTGGACACTCACCACCGCTCCTTCCACCAATTGGATCGCGATCGTTTCTTCGACGGATGGCAGCCAACTGGTGGCCGCTGTCAATTCCGCCCACGGCCTGATTTACATTTCCACCAATTCGGGCGGCCAATGGACTTCGAATTCCATATTGAGGACGAACGAGGATTGGAGTGCCGTTGCGTCGTCGGCAGACGGCACGCGGCTGTTTGGGACAGCGAATAGCGGCTATGGTTCCGGAGGCGGCCGGATCTATGAATCCACCAATTCGGGAATCGCATGGGCACCATTGACGAATGCGCCCGCCACCAATTGGACGGCCATCGCTTGCTCGCCGGACGGCAGCCACCTGCTTGCAGCCGCCTCAGGTGGTGAGGTTTATGCCTCGACTAATTTTGGCGCCAGTTGGAGGGCCGCACTTCCCGGCCAATATTGGTCTGCTGTGGCTGTATCCGCGGATGGTTCCAGATACGTCGGCGCGGCCCAGGACGGCGGTATTTTCACTTCCACCGATTCAGGCGCATCCTGGATATCGAACAATGTGCCAAATGAAGATTGGTCGGCGGTTTCTTCGTCGCCTGACGGCAACACTCTGGTGGCCCTCGCGCGGGACAACTGGTCGTTCAAATCCACGGACGGGGGCGAAACCTGGGTTGAACTGAGCGCGCCCCGGGATTATTGGCAGAGCGTTGCTTCGTCCACGTCGGGCAGTAATTTGTTGGCGGCGTCCCGTTTCGGCTATATTTATAGTTCAACCAACGCCGGATATACGTGGGACCAGATGGCCATTGCCCTGGGCGGCACAAACGTGATCGCGTCCGATTCGCTCTACATCAGTGTTGTCTACACCAACCTGAACATTACGGCATTAAACACCAACAAATTTGTCACGAATCTTTTCAACCCCGTCCTGACAATGCCGGGAGTTGGCATTTCGACGAATAACATAGGTATTGCCGTTTCCAGCAATAACATAGGCATTTCGGATGGGCTTGGCATTAATTTCTCGGGAATCAATGCAAAGGGCACAAACGTCATGACCATCGCGTTCACTGCTGACGTGCAAGGAACTAATGTGTTTGATTTCAATCCACTCATTACCGTTGCGCTGGGCCGTGTCGGCTCAAATCTTCCAACTGGAACCACCAATCCGATGGAGGCTACACTTAATATTCCCAATGGAACCGGGATATTCAACGCCAATGGCGCGCTCAATACCAATCTCGTCTCCGTATTGAACACGAACATTTCGGGAATCAGCCTGTACATCACCAATGTTCTCAATATCGAAGCGGCCATTGCCAATTTGCCTCAAGAGTGGTCGTCCGTCGCCTCGTCAGCGGACGGAAGCCATTTGGCAGCATCGGTCAATGGCCAGCTTATCTATACTAATGGGAGCCTGTTCAGTACCAATGGGGGGTTAATCTATACTTCCACAAACTCCGGCGCCACCTGGATGGCGGCAAATTTGCCGAACACAAATTGGGCCGCCGTTGCCATCTCAGCCGACGGCAGCTATCTGGTGGCAGCCGCCAGCGGCGGGCGGCTTTACACATCGTCAGACGGCGGATCGACTTGGGTTCCGGCCAATGTGCCGTCCGCGAATTGGAGCGCCCTCGCCCTGTCGGAGGACGGCAGTTTGCAGGCCGCAGTGGTCTATGACGGCTCAATTTATTATGATCCGCAAGTAGTGGTCCCGCCCGCTCCGCAGATTAAGTCCATCGCGCGCACTATCGGCGATACCACTATTTATTTTACCACGGTCAGTGGAGCGGCCTATACGCTTTACTACACCAATTCGATCGGCTTGGCGACTTCCGTGACGAATTGGCCGTCGGTCTCGTCGCTAACCGGCGACGGCGGGACGGATCATTTATCTGACGCAGCCATTGATACCACTCGATTCTACCGGGTTGTCGCTCATCATTGAGTTTAGCTAGATGGCGAGACAGCAAACCTCGGAGCACCATTGTTCAATTTTGGCCTTGATCGCCTCGCGCACTTCGCGGGTTTTGGCCAGTTTTTCGTCATGTGTTCCCGGAAAACTGGACGGGTCCGCAAAACTCCAGTGCAACCGCTTTGTAATTCCCGGGAAAATTGGGCATCGTTCGGCGCTCGCGTCGTCGCATACGGTGATTGCATAGTGAAACAATTTGCCGGATTTAAAAACGTCGAAAACCGCCCGCGTCTGTTTTCCTGAGATATCAATTCCAATTTCCTGCATGGCTTCGACAACTATCGGATTTAGTTTGCCCGCCTCGAATCCCGCGCTGTGAGCTTCAAATTCATCGCCACAGATTTGGTTCAGGAACGCCTCAGCCATCTGGCTTCGGGCGCTGTTATGAATGCAGATAAAAAGGACTCTTGTTTTCATGGGTGTGTTTTTTGTGGTTCCCGCCCTGGAACACTAAGATGAACTCGCGAGAATGACGGTAACGTGTCCAACAGTTCGAAGGAGAGCCTTCTTTTTCTTTTTCTTATCGTCATCGCTGTCGTTGCTGGCGACCTGTTGCTGGGCCTGGGCGCTGGTCTGGCTGGCGGCACTTGTGCTGGTACTGGAGGCGGTGGCCGTGGTGGCGAGTGTGCCGGCCCCACCGTTTACGGAAGTGCTGAACACTGAGGCGGTGAGGGTTCCGCCGGAAGCGTTCAGGCCGCCCGCGGCAACGATCGTGCCGGAAGCGGTGCCCCCGGTGGCAAGGGTGGTTTTGCCGCCCGAGAACACGGTGCCAGCAAAATTTCCGGCGGCATCAATGTTCGCATTCTGTTGGGAAATGATTAATCCGTCGATATTGCCGGAGGCTTTGGCATTTACATTGATGCCAATCACGCCAGAATCGCCCAATTCCAGATTGCCAATATAGCCGCTCGATCCAGCGTTTAAAGTAATGCTGGCGGAGCCGGACGAGGGTGTGAGAATTTCATTATATGCGATTTGCGAAATGCCGCCGATACTGGCATAGATGCTTCCCTCGGGTGTCTCGACCGAGATATTGCCCGGGAGCAGCACTGCGCCGGGCGGAACTTTGCGTCCGCCCGTCAGCGTGGCCGCAATAATACCGTTTGCCGGAACATACTCCAGATCGCTCCCATTATAATTAGGAGCAAAGTAATTGACGGGCACCGCCCCGGTGCCGCCGCTGCCAGCATTGATATCTCCCGTATAGGATTTGACGATGATATTTCCGCCGTCGAAGGTGGCTATGCGCGAACTATCAAGATTGATGGTTCCCAGAGCCGTCACGTTCACGTTACCGCCACCTGTCGTATAAATACCCAGGCCGAGATTTTTAGTGGTCATAATTTCGGATTCAAAGGGCAGCAGGTCTTGCGAGCCTAAATCCATCGATATCCCGATGCCGTTTTCATTCAGGGGGTACAGGGTGCTGTATGGGATTTCGCCTGTGGCTTTGACTGTCACGCTGCCGCCGCTGGCCAGGCAGGCGATGGTGGAGGCGGGCATTTCCAAATAACCCGCCTCGACATCGACGTTCGCTGCGGACGTAAAATAAGGCGCGAGAAACGAATAATTCCGCCCCGCTACGTTGTTATCATCACCCACGGAAAGAATGCCGTAGGAATTACCGAGTAAGATGGATCCGGCGGTGACATTAAACTCGCCCGCCCCGCCAACGGCGTAAACGCCGGTTCCTCCTCCCAAGGGAATCGAGTTCTGGCTGGTTGTGTAAAGTGATGTAATTAAAGAAGGGTTGGCGCTGTTAACGGGCGTCCAATTGATGGTATCCGTCTCAAGATGGCCCTGAGAATCCAGCGCCGGAGTACCATCCGCGTTATAACGAATCAACGTTAGCGTTGGAGATTCCAGCGCGGCGAGCAGAGCGGAGGACATCGGCCCGGTGGCAGTCAGTGTTTTGGTGTTAGGATTGTACGCTAATGTGCTGATGTTCAGGCTGGAATTTTGGGCATAGGCTTTATTTATTTGATTGAAAATATCCGACAGTTTATCGCCCCTGAAATCCGTTGTGAAGAGTTGCTGTTCAACTGCTGAGTTGGGATATACGGCCAGGGCCAGGGCCAAATACCAACTGCTCAACGAGACGGGTGAATCGCTCGCGAGCGGAGTGTCCGCCGCAGGCACTGTGATAGGAAAGCCCTGGGCCAAAATGACCGAAGCGAAGGAACCGGCATTGAAAATCTGACCGCCGACGCTGATGGAGGTCTTATCGCTTGGGTGCAGATTTTCCCCGAAAAAGCTGCAACCGATCATGTCGCCGGCCACATTAATGTGGGTTGCTTTGTCAGTTTGCAGAGTAATGTTTTCCATGCCGGCGGCGATTGGCACGCCATTGACGAGCTGGCTGCCGGTTAGATTAATGGTGACCGGGTTATAATTGTTCAACTCCAGTGGCACGCTGGCATGGTCATTTTCACCAAACGGCATAATGCTGGAAGAACCGCCGCTGGAGGTGTTAAACCATTGCGTGTAGCCGCTATCGGACATGAGGAGGGTCGAGCCGCTGGGACTGCCGCTGCTCAACCAACCGCCGCCCGTCGTGGTGATAGCCAGGCTTTGGTAAATGGACGGAAAGAGTGTGATGTCATAATCCGACAAGGCAACTGCGTTTCCGCTGGAATCGAGCGCGTTTGGGGCATCCAACACGACTCCGCCGGGACCGGCGTTGATGTTTACAACTGGCGGCAAAAGGAGGGGAACGCCACCGGCGGTCATCCGCGACAAGTCAAAACCAGTAATGTTGACCGCGTTACCGGCCGTGAGGTCGAGATAGGCTTGCGAGCTATAATTAAAAAGATGATTTGCGGCTGAAGGGTTTCGATTAACCTGACTGACAGGGGTGATATTGAACAGGCCGTTGGGGTTCCGCACTTCCTGCAAGTAAACATTATTCCGCGCATTTAGATTCCAACCGCCATTGGCGAGGCTTAGTGCCACATTCTGGGCAGCCGTGCCAATGTTTTGAGCGATGATGGTTCCCTGGCCGTTCATGACTATATAGCATCCATAGACATTTCCTCCGGCATTGATGGTCACGTTTCCCGGCGCTGCTCCAAAACACCCCGATCCCGGGTCTGGATCGCCCTGGCCGGATGTCGTGGAAGCAACGACGGTAGCCGCGTTGAAGCTGATGACGTTACCCCCGGCAGTAATATTCACGTCCCCGCCGTTGGCCGTGCTGATGCCACCGAGACTTGATGAAACAGTGTCATAAGGCGCGGTAGTGGTATATTTACTAAAACCATTCTGGCTGGTTCCGGTATTGACGTCCCCGAACTCCGTCGTCACGTTAATGCTGCCGCCATTCGCTGTGGTGATGCCGCCATTACCTACGATCAGTTCGTTCGCGGCCGAGAGATTAATGTTGCCATTTTGGGTTTGAAGGGAGGCATTGCCCTCCAGATAGATGCCATCGTGGCTTGAGGCTGGCGCAGTGTTTCCCGAGTGGGCCGTACCGGCGGTCAGGTTGAGGCTCCAATTTTTTCCAGCCGAAATCGAATTGTTCAAAGTGATGTCATTGCCCGCAGTCAGCCGCAAGGTGGCGGGCGCGGTTCGGCCGGCAAGATTCCAGGCCGCGTCCAAAGTGATATTGTTGTTTGCCTCCAGATTGATTTGGGACATTCCGCTGAGCGAGTTAATGTTTATCACTGAATAGCCGTCCGCCACGTGTGGCCCAATATCGGATGAGGCGAGTACGATGTCCTCGGGATCAATGGTAAAGGTGCCCCCATTAAAACCGTCAAGTGCCTGGCCGAGGATAAGGCTATTAATGACGCCCATCTGGGATGCAGACATTTCCACGCTGCCGCCATCGCCGCCTTGCGCGCCTCCGAAAATTTTAATAGTCGAGCCGGCTTGATCGGAGAAGGAGCTGCCGCCTTGGATGGTTACCGAGCCACCGGAACTGACGCCTTGAGAATCTCCTTGCGCGGAGATAACAGAATTAGCGCCCAGGTTGACCGAATCGCCCGCAACCAGTTCAATGGTCCCATTGACATTCTGAATAGAATTGGCCTGAATTAACCCGTTCTGATTGACCATTTGGGCCTGCAAAGTGATGTTACCGGCGTTGGCGACAAGATTTCCTTTATTATCCACCAGTCCCTGGGGAATGGTGGTTTGCGCGCTTAAGCCGCGGCCATCCGGTGACATGGAAAGCAGGACTTGTTCACCGGCATAAAGACCGATTTTACCTCCCGGGGCAGAAATCGTGCCGTTATTTTCAACGTCGTTAGCAATCAAATAAGCCGAGCCGCCGCCAGTGATATTGATCTGGCCGTAGTTCACAATATTAGCCGTCGGCGGCGGCGCGTCAAACGACCAGGGGCCGTTGCCGGATAAATCGAGCGCCGGTGTGGAAGCCGTGGTCATGATCAGGCCATGGGCGGTAATGGAAGCCTGGCCGCCGACGACAAAACCGGATGAATTTTGGAGAACGACATAGCCGTTGGCGTTCAGCGCGCCCTCGATGTCGGAGAGCCCGTTGGCGCCATTAATTTGGTTCCAAGTGACCGACGAAGATGAGGGTTGATTGAAATTGACAGTTTCACCCTGACCGATGTTGAAACTCTGCCAACTGATGAAAGCGTTGGCAGTAGTCTGATTGATGTTGAATGTCGAGCCCGAACTCCTGAATGTTGTGCCCGGAGTAGCCGCGCCGCCTGTTGGGTTGGCGTCGGCCTGAAACGCAGGCAGCACGAAGAACGGTAACAGGGCTGACCAAATCAATGGCCACCGCCAACTATAAAAAGAGACCGAATTCATATGTGAACGAGAGTCAGACTATTTCGCCCTTTACAAGGCTTTTGCCAAGTCCTCACTACCAGTCTATAGAATCCTTCGACAGAATATTGTGACAATTCTGTGAAAATTCAGGATTAAACCCGAGTAGCTAGGGCAAACTTTCGGCAACTGGAAAAGTCCCGGCCCATGTGCTAACCGTTCGATTTCAAAATTTTAACTTTTCAACGAATCAACGTTCTTCAAAATTGCGCCGTGAGGCCGAAATTAAAGAACGGATGGTATGCCTGAACGGTGCCGGCGTTCAGGAGCGGCCAGGAACAAAGAAATTGCGCCTGCCAATTCGGACCAACCGAAGCATTCAGTCCGAATCCGACGCCGCAGAGTGGAGTACTCGCCGGCATGCCCGGCGGGGCATTAATCAAATAGACTCTGGCATAATCCATATAAACTGAACCGCGCACCGCCAGCGGCGCTCCATTATAGACATCGCTGATGACCAGCGGCGCCGTCAATTGTTCCAGGCCAACGTGCCAACCCTCGTCGCCAAAGACTTCACCTTCATTATAACCCCGGACACTGTTGACACCGCCTGCCCCAAATTGTTCGATGCTGAGCAGTGGTTCGCTTGCCCATTGGCCGTCGAGGCGAACGGTGGTTATCCAGTTTGTATAAAATTCAAATTCCTGCGAGAAGCTGGGCCGAAGGATAACCCAATGGCCCGTGACTTGAGTCGAGTGAACCGTATTTGTGAAAGCGCCGAGCCGTTGATACGAAGTAACAGTGGCGTTGGTGGTCCCGGGAGACTCGGTATTATAGGAATAGCCCGAATACCAAAGGTTTGCGCTCAGACTCAATCCGAAAGTAGCGGGTCCAAAGCCATCCTGGAAATTCGCATTGTAACTCAGCGTGATCGGCACATATTCCACCCTGGATTCTGTGTTTGCCAACGGAATGATCTCACCTTCGTTATTGGTTGTAGGGGGTTGTCCCGGGCTTGTCCCCGTCTCGGAGAAGACGTTCGTTTCGTAAGAGTTTACTGAATAGACTTTGAAATCCAGCCCGCCTGACAGGGCGGAACGAAAGCCACTCATTTCCGGCAACGGCTTGGACAACTGGAACCCGATGTCCTGGTTAACGGTAATGTCCTGATGAATTGATTGTTCGCTCAAGTTGAAGCTGTTAGTTCCGGTGGTGCTGACAAGAGTCGTAGGGAGCCCAGCTTGAACATCGGTGTCGATCGTGGCACGGTTGGCGTAAATTGTGAGTTGCGCCTGACCCGACGACGGCGGCAGGACGAATTGGCGTGTCGCTTCGCTGTAGCCAAAACCAGGATTGCCAGCAACCGTTTCTTCAATGGATTCCGGACTGCCTATGGGCAAACGGTAGAACGCGCTGTAATTAGCGACAATCGGCCGGTCAAAAAAGGGCCATTGCGCCCCTCGTTTATACTGCTCTGGCGAAAAACCGTATTGCACGCCAAGTGCATGCTCATCCTGCCAGAGATTGTTATATACTGCTGACGTATTCACACGCAGGTCAGGTGTGCCCGGAGAGCTTTGATTGTTCAATTCGACTTTGGTGTGCAACGGCAAGCGATCCTTGACTGTGAGCGTCAATTGGCTCTCACCAAAGTTTGTGCCAGGGCCGATGACCGGATAAATTTGGCGGTCTTGATTGAGATTGGCCCGCATTAGCTCAGCGTTAAAAACATAGGAATTGAGCACTGTGTGCGGGTGCAGGCTCGGCAGCGAGTCCATTACGTTGTTGGAACTGAAGTAGTGGTTGCCAACCACATTGACTTTTTCCAACCGGCCCTCAAGGACTTGCAGTTTAACTGTCGCATTGGTGAGTGTCTGTTTGGGCACAACGACCGACACCGTCACGTAGCCACGATCACGATACGCCTGCTGGAGTTGTTTCACCACCGCCTGAACTCCATCAATCGAGACTTTAGTTCCAAAGGCGCCGTCAATATTGGTTAGCGTAGCGGCGATCGTTTGCGGCGTGAGGATTGTATTTCCTAAAATCACGTAATGCTCGATGTCGTATCCAGCCACTCCATTGGTCGAAACCACGTGAACCCGATGATCATTCTCTTCAATTTCCAATCTGGACATTTCCTTGAGCAGGCGCTGACGGTCGGCGGTGATTTGTTCGGGCGTGGCCAGCTTAGCGGGATAAATCAACTCGGACGGTGGCGGTGGCGGTGCATTTGTGGCGGCCAGCTCTGGAGCGGGACGCGGTACAATTGCGGGCGCGGGGGCCGAGGCCAGTTCCGTGCCATTGGTGACGCTGTAATATCGCACGCCTGAGACGATGACTTGCGGAACAGCGGCCCGGAAAATATTCATGGTGACAACGCCGTTTGTGATCTTTTCCGTGGAGATGGCCACGCTCTCCATGGGATAACCCTCCCTGCGGATTTCAGCCTGCAGCGCGGCGGCCGCTTTGGCGATTTCCGCCAAACTCACATTCGTCCCGGTATATTCGGAAAGAATGGGAAAGACAGCGTCCATCGAAAGCTTTGGGCCGCCCTCGACGTCATAGGTCTCGACAGTGAAACGCGGCCCCGCATCATTTGCGCCGGCACTTGAAGGACTTTGAACTTGCGGACCGGCCGTTGGCGTAGCTGACGCTGCGAGCGCGCCACCGAACCAACAGTAAAGCCCAAAGACGATAAAGACCGTCAGCCGTTGGGAAGCAGCGGCGCGGAAAAATATTCGCAGAAGCGACGAGCCTGGGTTGATCGAAATCATCAGCCGGGACAACACGAACCCTGTCGTTTCGGTTTCGGTCGGCTGGCCGGATGCAATAGGCCGGAATGATTTGCGGCGGAAGCAGACTCCCGCCTGTGAGAAGCGGAAATAGCGGCGGAGCAAAACAAAATGGGTCTGAGCATTGGCGGCAATAGCATATTGTAACAGCCTGTTCTCCCGCGATTTATTGTCTGTGGGGGGCATCCGCTTCGGCGATTCGACCGGCACAAAGTCAGAACCCTCCCCTGCCTATTTTGGCGGGCGACACAATTGAAATTCGACGTGCGGAAAGGCTGGGTAAATTATATTACGAACCTCTGTCAGAATTGTGACAATCTGGAAACAATGAATGGAAATCACCCGACTAGTTTCCGTTCTTTTTCTTAACCGACATGGGTTTGTAACACGCTGTGGTTAAGGTAGCAGTCTTGATTGTATTTTGGTTATTAACGGACGCTATCGGATTCAGTTTTAGCGCATGATTTCAAATCGTTCCATAGGGTTTCGCAGTCTTCACCTGCTCGTGCTTCTGGTCTTTGTGACTTTGAGTTTCTGGAGCTGGCTTTTCATCTGGGAAAACCCGGCGGCCTTCGACAACGGGTCATTTGAGAAATATATCCTGTACAACGAGTTCCTCCTGGTTGGAATCGTATTTGGATTTGGAGGCATGCGTCCCGTGGAAGGGCCGCATCATCAATTCGTAAACGCACTGCGGCGCAGCGCGCGCCAGGTCATCTTGGGCCTCTTTGCGATACTGGCCCTGGTCTTTGCATCGCAAGACACGTTTGTTTCGCGCTCCTTTTTAATCAGTTATGTGCCCTGGTTGGGTATGATGCTTTTCTTTTGCAATTACATCGTGCCGAGATGGCTGGGCCAGTGGGTTTTTTCAGGGAATCGCGAGGAACGAGTGGCGTTAGTCGGGAGCTTCGAGCAGGTTCGCGGGATCGAACTGTGGCTGGAGCGCAAGCGTGTGCTTGGCCTGAAGGCGGTAGGCGTGGTCTGCCCGCAATCGGCGGCGCCGGAGTTGAATCGCGACGGTTATGGAACAGGCTCGCGCTTTCGGTGGCTGGGCGACTTCGGCGAAATGGAACGGATTATCGCCAAAGAAGGAATTACCCAGGTGATCGTGTTAGGCCTGTCCCTGGGGCCGGAGCGCCTTCACCAGTTGACCCTGCTATGCGAACGGGCCGCGGTCAGGCTAATCGCCCTGGACGACGTAGACCGGTACTTCAATCACGCGACAACAATCATCGAGGACGATGGCCTGCGGCTCATCAGCCTGCGCGAAGAACCACTGGAAAATCCAGTCAACCGGTTCGTCAAACGAACGATTGATCTGGCGGTGGCGATTCCCGTCGTATTTTTTATCCTGCCTTTTACGCATTTGTTGGTGTGGCGGCTTCAACGGCGGCAATCCCCCGGTCCCCTGCTCTTTCGGCAGCAACGCATTGGGGCCATGGGCGAAAAATTTACGATGCTCAAATACCGGACCATGCACGTCAAGAATGGAGATGAAGCGAAACAGGCCTCCAAAAACGACTCGCGGATTTTCCCGGCTGGCCGTTGGTTGAGGAAGCTGAGCATTGATGAAGTGCCGCAGTTCATCAATGTCGTATTGGGAGATATGAGTGTAGTCGGGCCCAGGCCGCATTTGCATGAACATGAGGAAATGTGGATTCGCATCATGAGCAGATACGTGATTCGACGGTTCATCCGCCCGGGCATTACCGGTTACGCGCAGATCAAAGGCTTTCGCGGAGAGGTCCGCAGTGATACCGACGTTCAGAAGCGCGTGGAAACGGACATTTACTACCTGGAGAATTGGTCCTGCAGCCTTGATGTGGCGATCATATTAAAGACGGTCCAACATTGCGTTGTTCCGCCTGACACGGCTTATTGACGGCGAGGATAGAGAATGGAGGATCGAAGATGGAAGATAGAAAATAGAAGGAAAGTGGAGGAGTACGGTGGAGAGGAGATTTTGAAAACGAACGGAATTGAGAACGAAGCGGTCAATCGGACGCTGCTTTGCCGGTTGACGTGGAAATGAGTTGCGGCAATTGCTGTTTAAGCAAAGCAATGGCCTTTGAAGAATCGTCGGGCCCGGCCAGAACCACCTCTAGAACCTGTTGGCCCAGATTTCGCCTTCCAGCTCGAACTGCCTGCAATCGGCTTTTCCAGGAACCATCTTCCGGGACGGTTTCCTTGTCAGGCGATGAGCAGTCAGACCAGAGGCAATAAAAAACATGCAACAGGCGCGGGCCCATTTGAAACGTCAGGTATCTGAATTGCAAGTGGACGCCGTTGGCGTCTACGGGAATATACCCATAATTTTTGAGCAATTCCGCCCCAGATGCCGGAAAACAGATATCGGGCCGATGACCGAATGCCAGTTGGGCCGAGTTTTTGCCTGGATTCCATCTCAGGAAGAAAGCCCTCCAATCATTTTCGCCTGCGTCTTGCCATGCAGCGGCCTGGCTGTCAGAACATCGCAAAATTGCCAGCGATTCCTGGGGAACCTCTGTGCCCTTAAAACCTGGAGCGTGGATGGGCCAGGCCACGGCCCAATGCGGTCCATATATTAAGTGCGTTTCATGGCTGCGATACCACGCTTGCGTCAGCGCCCAGGATGCTAAAATCCAAGCCAAAGCGCTGACCGCAACCCAACGGGGCATGGTTTGAGTGAGTGACGGATGACTTGTCGATTCGTGTGACGCTTCGATATGTTTTCGAGCCATCCAAAACGCCAGCAGAAAGAGAGTGGGCAGGACGATAATCATCACCATCATACCGGCGAAATCATGCACCGATTCCATTTGTTTAAGACCAGAAATGGCCGCCGTGCGCGTCAGGTAGCTGGTACGGACAACATTGGCAAGCAGGACTGTAACCAGGGAAGCACCGAGCAGTACCAGGCGGCGCCCCCGGGAAAAAAGATATAATTCACCAAGGAACAGGGAGAGCATTAATGCCGTTTGGAGCGATCTCACGCCGCTGCAGGCTTCGTTAATTCCCACCACGCCGTTTGAAACTTCAATCAAATTTCCATGTTGCACGGCTGGAATTCCAAATACGCCGACCACCGCTACGGTCAACGACGCCACAAATCGCATGAGGCTCTGGACTACCGCCTGTTCCAATTGCATCGGCCATGGTACAGCGATCAGCATGAAGGCCAGGGGTGCGGCAAAATATTTAACCCAGGTCCAGCCGCCGGCGCGATACACAAAGGAGAAACTCAAGACCAATACCAGGAGGCCATGGAACCAGTAGAGGAGGCGCCATTCCGGGTTCGCTTCAAGAATCAGATCCAGAGGCAACAGAGAAAACAACAGTGCAGCAGCAACAAACCCCGGAAACAGGGATTTTGACGGAGATGGAGCCGGACGCTTTTGGAATCGCCGCCAGACTAACGCCGCACCAACGAAGGGAACGGCGAATCCATATCCGTATTGCGGGTTGACCTTCCATTCATCGCTTAATTCCATGAAGAATGAAATCCAGCAAACGACCAGAGCCGCCAATGCCAATGTCCACCCGTCCAGTATGCGGAAAGAAATGCGGTCGCTTGAGGCAACGCTTTGCTTGACAATCGGCGTCGCGGGAACGATGGCGGGATTCCTGGGATAATCGGACATGCAATTTATTTTACCAAACGTTTCAACACTGTAAATCCGGCAGGCGGTTGCCGAACCGCCATAATAACCGCAACAAAGACAGAGCCCGAACATACCGAGGCACAAACCGCTTTGGGTCCGAAGCACAACGGAACAGCCAACCCAGCACCTGCTGGTCAGCCCAATGCGGGATCTTTACCTGGTCGCCCGACAAAAATCCAATGGCGGCGCCGATACAATGGATCGCAGGCCGACCCTCGGCCCGTCGTTTCAAGCAATGCCCCAGCTTCTCCTGCACACCGCCTCCGACGCAGATAATGACATGCCGAGGCCGCCGAGTGTTCACAATTTCAACCAGGTTATCATCGTTGACAGGTCCCTTGGGATATTTGGGTGCGATATAACAGTCGGCCGCGCTGAACGGATATCCCTCGCTTTGCAACCATTCAAGGTTGCGATTCATAGATGTTTCCGAGGGCATTACCCAAAGCGTCGAGCCGGGATTCCTGAGCTCAGGCTTTTGCAACAGCAACCGCAAATATTCCAATCCCGACACCCGATGAATTTTTTGCCGGGTCGCGAGGTTCCACGCGATCACGAGCAATCCACTATCGGTAATCGCCAGATCGGCGTCCAACAGGGCCTGACGGTAATCCGCATCGCGCTCCAATTCCAGCAAGGCTGGGGCAGCCGGGACCACCACTAGGCCCCCTTGGGCGCCAATTTCCACGGCTTCCGGGGCGTCGCCGATGAAGAACCGAACGCCGAGAATTTGCTGGTAGTGCGATGGGGAAACGAGGCGTGCCATGGACATTTAATTGATTTGATAGCGCAAAAGTAAAGGGCGCAATCGGTTAAGAAGTGGTTGTATATTGTGATTGAACGGGCGCGGTTTCCTGCGGCCACCGGGCTCTAATTGGCACGCATGGATTGCCACCGCAGACCATCCGCGCGGGTTGGCCTTTCGTGACGACTGAACCTGCCGAGATCACTGTTTCGCTTTCGATATGAACACCGGGCGCCACAAACGATTGCGCCCCCACCCACGCGCCGTCTTCCACAGTGATGGGGCTATTACGATACGGCATTTCGGGACGGCGATAGTCATGATTGCCGGTGCAGAGGAAGACGCGCTGAGAAATGCAACAATGGGCACCAATGACAACGGGTTCAAAATTCAGGATAAACACCTCTTCACCAATCCAAGTAAAATCGCCAATGGACAGTTTCCATGGTAAATGGATGTTTACCCTGGGCTTGATGACCACCCCACGGCCGACGCGGGCGCCGAACCATCTGAGCACCTGGCATTTTATTCGGGAAGGCACCGGAAGTGGCGTCAGAAATAAAAGACATTTAACCAGATACCAGACTGCCTCAACTATGAACGGACGCCCGCGGTCCAGGCCGCGCGAGGCATCAAAAAGATCATTTCTCACTCTGGTCATGTTTATTGGCAGCAGGCACTGCAAGCTTCGAGAATGGTAGAAACTATCGCCGGCCATGCATAACGCTCGGCTACCAGGCGGTAGCCGTTCAAGCCGCGCTGCTGGCGGGCCGAATCATCTTCCCGGAGGGCTTCGTTCAACGTTCCGTAGACAGATTCCCTGGTGCAGTCGCATTCCCAACCGGCTTGTCGGACGGTCACATCAGGAAAGTTACACGATTGAGTGGCCACGACCGGTACTTTGCAAGCCATGGCCTCCAGAAGACTCATGGAGAACCCTTCCGAATAGGACGGCAGCACGAACAAATCGGCGGAATGCAAGAGCGCGATTTTTGTCTGCCCCGTCACAGGTCCGGTGAATTGAATTCTGTCGAGCAAGTTCAAAGCGCGCGCCGTAGCTTTGATTTCGTCGAGATAGCCATTTTCGTCCGGCCCGGCGATGACCAGTTCCCAGCCATCGCCCGCCCCATTCAAGGCGGCCCATGACGAAAGGAGCAGATCCAATCCTTTTTTGGGATGAATTCTGCCTAGAAACAATGCGCGCCGCCCAGCTTTGGCCAGCCGTGGGACAAAAGGCGTCTCAATCGGAGCGTCTTTTTTCGCCGGCGCAGGAAAATTCTCCAGGTTCAGTCCGTTCGGCGCCACTACGATCGGGGCAGTGATACCGCAGGCACGAATTTGCTCCGCTTCTCTCGGAGTCAACGCGCGCCAAAGTTTGACGCAGCGAAAGTTTGCGTCTTCAAATAGCCAATGAGCTAATTTCTTCTTCCAGCGGGAACGGTTGAGTATCCAAGGTTCAAAAAAACCATGAACGTGATAGACTAAAGGCTTGCCCTGCCGTCGGGCTTCACGCCCAAACAGATAATTTGTCCCAACATAAAGTCCGTGCCCGTGAAGGATGTCCGTTTCCGCCGCGAGTCCCCGAACGCGATTGCTCAACTCGGACGAATAATAGAGAACGCCGGGTTTGCTGCGGCGGAATTCAAGGATTCCCTCCGATGTCATTTGCGGCGCCTGGCCATAAGTGGAACACAATCGGGAGTCGATTCCCGCAGCCAAAAACCGGCCGTGCAGCGCAACCGTACTGGTTCCCAGGCCGCCGCCTTGAAGCGGTTCCAGCGATTGCGTGAAATGCAGGTGGCGCATCCGAATTCTCAGGATCTGCCGTTTAGTGACGCGCCCAGATTGGCCACGGTTTTGCGATAATCCCCCCACGTCCGTTCCTTGCGAATTGCCCAGGACGCAGCCTGCCAACGTTGTCGCAAGTCGGCGTCTTCAGTTACTTTCTCGACAACTTCAATCAATGCGGGAACCGTAATCTCGTCAAGGATGTGGCCATTTTGTCCAAGGCGCACACCGTCGCCGCACCGGGCGGTTTGGACGATGCCCAGGCCCGCGCCGCAGGCTTCATAGAGAACGATAGCGCTTCCCTCAAACAGGCTCGGGAAAACGAAGCAGTCCGCTTCCGCGAAAAAGCGAACGACTTCACTGCGCGGCACCTGGGGTACATGACGCACACGGGCTGCATATTTTTTGAAGGTTGCGGGGGGAATGGCCATGCGGCCCACCAGAGTCAACTCCGCTTTATCCGCCGGCAAATTCGCGAAGGCCTGGAGCAGATAAGCGATTCCCTTGCGAGGACCCACTTCTCCAGCGAAGAGAAACTGCGCCGGGCGGTTTCCATGGCCGTTTCCCAACGGCGTTTCAACGGGAAACAACGACTCGTCGTAGCCATAATGAACCACCAGAATTTTTTCGGCCGGGCAGCCGTTCTCAACAAGAGTTCCAGCGCAATAATCGGAGCCGACTACCACAAGGTCTGCCTCGGCGATCTCTGCATTTTGCCGGTCGATTGCCGTCTGATCGAACGGGCGGTAGGAATCGATGAAGAATTCCGGATGCCGTTGCTGTTCGTCCAACATGACCTGGTTTTGCGTCGCCGGATGTCCAATCGTCTGGTCGAGCACGCACCGAATCCCGCGCTTTTTTGCCCACTGAAACACCTCGAGCGAGGAGGTGTTGAAACCCCAAAGAACGTCCACCGGTTCGCGTTCAATCAGGCGGATGGCTTGCGCACAAAAGGCGCGATTGCCACGCTCGTTGCAATAGTCGGCCAGTCGCGGCCGCTTCATGCGACGCAGAAATATTTCCGACCACTCCCAGAAACCGAATTGACGGACGTTGGCGGCGCTCAGAAAGACATTTTGCCGCCGACGAAATTCCCGGTTCAAACTTGCGGACACTTTTCGCGGAACAAAACGCTCCAGTTTGTAAGGCCATCGAGCGGGATCATAAAATACCGACGTGGCGTACCACGCCAATGTCCCCGCCTCTTGAAATGCCAGGGCGGTCTGCCAGGAATGTTGCGTACCCGGATGGAAAACACCGACTCGCATGTTTATCTTTTTCTCCAATTTCCTGCTAACTGCGCTCCAACGCTGTCCGGGCCGACTGCAAGGCATTCTCGGCAAAACGCCGGCAGGAGAATTTTTCCACAATCTCCCGGCTGGCAGCGCCCATGGCCTGGCGCAATTCCTTTTGGGATTCCAACACCCGAAAGATGGCGGCGCATTCATCGCTTGAACCGGGATCGAAAACAAAACCGTTGCGCCGAATCCGTTTTGCAAGACCGTTTGACAGAATGCTTTCGAAGACTCCATTTTTGCCCATGCCATGCGAGTTCCCATTCTCCAACAGGTCCTCGGCACATCCCGCGGTTTCACTCACCACCACCGGCAGGCCCGAAGCCATGGCCTCATTGACGACCAATCCCCATTCCTCGTAAAGACTGGGCAAAATAAAAGCGTCCGCCAGGGCGTAAAAGTCAGGGTTTTCTTCGACTTGCCGAAACCCAAAAAAATGCACACCCGGTTCATCGTTTGATGGAGAAGGTATTCGCCTGCTTTCGGAACGACCGGCTTCCGCCGGACGATACGTTTTCAATCGAAGTTGCTCGCACAGCGCCCGGAGGTTTGGTTCTTCTTCGCCGGCGCCTACCATTACCAGATGGGTTTTTGAATTCGGCGACAGGTCGAGGAATTTTCGAAATGCCCGCAAAAGCGTAGCCAAATTCTTTTTGGCCACAAACCGGCCCAGGCTAAGAAAATAATTTTCCGGCAGCCCGTAGCGAACGCGCGTCTCGTTCGGGCTCTTTCTGGTTTCCCCTGCCCTTCGGAAGAAATAATCGTTGTCTACCGCGTCATATCCAACAAAGATTTTGTCCTCGGGCAGGCCGAGGGAGGCGAAATATCTTTTCTGCGGCGCGCCGCCGACAAGAGCCGCATCAAACAATCCCACGAGACGATGTTTAAGCCAGGTTCCGGCCGGCCCGGACCGGGCGGTGCCGGCATGGCTTTCGTTCATCATCACCGTTTTAATGCCCAGCGATTTGGCGGCCAGGAGGGCGGCCAACGGCTGCTGTGGGGAATAACTTGGCAGGAAACAAACTTCCACGCCCAATTCCTTTAAATGGCTTCGCGTGCGCAGAAAGACGGTTTGAAAAGGAAGCTTTTCGGCGACCATCCCGGGACAAAGCGTGATCAGTTCCATGGCATTGACGGACCGGGACCAGGCATAATCGCGACTGTGATTTCCCAGTTCGAGCGCGTGAACTCGTGTATTGCCGGCCAATTGTTTCAACGCCCGAACGCGCGCGAAATGATAAGGACCGAATTGCGACCATAAAATGGCAATTGAGGTCATGTACCACCTTCCAGATTTGGCCCCGGCGATGAACCGACCGCCCGGCAACGCGAAGGCGGCTGAATCAAACGCAGCCGCGCCCCAGGAGGCAAAAGCACAGATTCCGCAGGGAACAGACGCGGGCTAACCAGCCAATTGCAGCCGAGCCAAACGACGACCGGAAGCCAGCTCCACAGGAGAAACTTGGCAATGGATACAACGCCCCCATCACGATATTGCTGGGGCACGATGGCGAGGCCCAGAATATAGAGCAAACTTAGAATATGGTCACGCTGGGCCCTCTGCCAAAACCAGCGATGGGCGAGACCCAGGAAAAGACCGATAACTCCTGCAGTGACGATAACACCCAGCCAACCGCCGCTCATCCAGCCATCTCCCGCCATCGTGACTGTCAGCCCAAGAAAATTTCCATAATTATTCAAATTAAAATAGGGAACAGGAGCACCGACGGGCTTGCCCTTCCATAAGGCGCGCGGGATAGGCTCCGTGAAGAGCTGGAGATGTTGAACGCCCCAACTATATCGTCCGGTCCGCTCTGGTACCATCGCCACTACAAAAGTCAAGTAGTCGTAATTGGCGAAGTCAACCGTGTCATATTTCTGCTTCAAGCGATCCGCCTCTGTTAGAGTTTCGGTCGGCGCAGGCATGGGCGCGTTGCCATGAAGCTCGTCATAAAGCCACTGGCGATTTTTGCCAATCTTGTTGAAGAGAATAAACATGGGCAGAATCATGAGGATGGACCATATGGGCATCCAACGCCGCTGATGTTGCCAGGTATAAACCAACGCTGCGGCCAGGAAGAACAACAAAAACGTCCAGCGGGCCCAGCCTTCGTAGCAACGGTACAACACATATGCCGCGGCCAGCAGCACCACCGGCCAGCGAAACCGCGTCACCATCAGCCATGCACAGATCAAGCTGCCTGCCATCACCTGGGCGTCGTTGATATAACCGCTGGTGCCTGTCATGATATAAGTTCCCCCGATCATTTGGCCCGTCGCTTCGCCGGAAAAACCCACGTGAATGGAATAGGCAATGAGGGGCACCAATAATACCGTTGTAAGGATTAGGCCATTTATTTCCAGCTGCTTGAATGCCCGCGGTTGGCTCGCATAATTTCCCGAATCGCACCAACCGAAAGCCAGACACGTAGAGCAAAACACTACCAGGGCCAGGGAACTTACGGCCAGGCTCCGCACTAGAATGTCCGGGCTGGGATCAAAAAACATATAATTCCACACTGAGTCAAAGCCACAACCGATCACTAAAATCGGACGGATGACAAAAACCAACGCATGGAAGAGCAGATATACCGTCACGGGATGAAACAACGAAGCCTGACCGCTTATCAGAAATCCCGTCACAACGACAAGCCACAAGATGGTTTGGGCGATTAATGCCTGGTCTAATTGCACGACTATACAGATGCCGGACGAAGCCGGCGTTTCACAAATTCCTTGAAGGAGCGGGAAATAGTTCGGTAAAGACATCCTTCGGCGATCCAATCGCCCGGGGTCAGCCTTAAATCGCCGCTCTGATATGGCTCGTAGACGGGATGAAAAAGTCGGCAACCATCCGACTGGGCCAGTTGCTCCCGAATCAGCTTCCTGGAAATGCTGCGGCCATTTACATTTGAAAGTGGACACCAATCCTGCGGTCGTGGAAGATTTCCCAACTCATAGCCATGGCTGTGCAGGAGTGTGGGAAGCCGGACTTCGCAATAGCCGGAATATTCCAACACCTCCTGCGCGCAATCTTCCCATGCCCGCCGAGGCAAGGCATAGGCAAACAAGTACGCGTTGTGCAATTCCGGCAGCCGGCCTTTTTTCTCTTTGAACCGCGAACAAAACCCGACGAATTCGGGATTAGATGAGCGCGTCCAATGGTTGGTCTCCGGCTCCTTGTTTGGCCAGACATCAATGAACCGCACGTTTTGGTCATCGACCGAACCGGTCCAGTCGGTGACCGGGGCCAACAACAACACGTCCCAGTCGAGGACTAACAGGCGATCAAAGGGCAAGTCCGCGCCGCGCTTGACAAACCATGTGCAAATTACCTGGTCAAGATTGTGCCAATGCCACTTGGGGTTGACATAAGGAAACGCCCAGGCATCGTCCAACTCGTCAAAGACTGCCTTGTAATTGCGCTGATTTTCAGGACGGTCGGTGCAGATGCCGTAAATAGCAACATCGGGATTGAAAGAGCGCATCAACCGCACCCGGCGGGCACAAGTCCTCGGCGAAGAGTAAAAAACGTAAAGGACAGCGTGCTTCATGTTCGAATTCCCGCGGCCATATTAAGCGTTCGGCAGTTATCGACTTCAGGCGCCGCCGAGTTAGGGAGTCGGTGGGAAATTTCGTCCAACGGCACGCATCTACGCGATTTGAGTTCCTGGCTTAATCGAAAAACGGTTGCGGCCACCGGTCTTCTCGCAGCACCGCCCGTAGCGCAAACAAAATATCCATTCAACAACCCGCGGCATCGCGTCATCATGCGCGCCGGTTGGAGGGAAAAGACCATGGCTTTGGCAGTCCGGCCGACCAATTGGTGGCCGAGGGCCGGAGCCGGGATGTTATGCCACGCGAACAAAACCTTATTGCGCGCACCGTAAAAATCCATACGCGACCAACTGCGCCGTGGTGATTCGAAGTGATGAATGGGCTCGGCATTGCCGCACCGCGTTATCCAGCCGGCGTTTAACATCCGAATGCAATAATCCTCTTCCTCACCCTGGTGCACAAGAATCTCGCGGTATCCGCCGAGCGCCAGAAAAACATCCCGCCGCAGTGCGTGGGCGGTCCCCTTGAAATCATACGTGGCATAGACGCCATCCGATTCAGGCGCCCGCTGATGGATTGTCGGGCTTTGATTCACGTCCGCATAGGGTATGGCCACCGCGCCGACGCGCGGATGCTCGAAATCACGCATAGTGTCCTCGACGATTCGAGGGGTCGAAAAAACTGCATCGTCGTCAATTGAAAATATAACAGGAGTGGTGGCCAACCGCGCGGCGCGGTTGCGCTGCACTACCAGGCCCAGCGATGTTTCCGAACGATGGAGCCGCACGGATGGAAATTCCCGGGCAACCACCGACGACGTGTCGTCCGTTGAGCCATCGTCAATGACCAGGACTTCCGGTTTTGCTGTCTGGGCCAAAGCGGATGTGATCGCCTTCAACAAATCCTCCCTGCGGTTCTTCGTGGTAATGACGACCGTCGCGTACATCCGGAATTCTTGTGACTGTGATTGAAATCCAATCCGTTAGATCAAAAATCGCTAAAAGACGCATTCCATGGTCTGGGGATTGCGCCCACGCGCTGGAAGGCGGTCATCTGTACCTGTCCTGAAAATCTGGCCAGCTTGTATTTGAGCGACTTGCCTTGATCGGGCCGATATGGGGATAAATCCAACTCTTTGTGTGATGATTGCAAATTGGCGCGCACAAATTTGATTACTTTCTGAACGTGCGGATCACGGCAGTCATCAAATGCGATAACTCCATTTTCCGACAAGAGGCGGCTGCCAAAATATGCATCCACAAATACGTCCTCGAATATATGAGAGCCGTCCACGTAAATCAGATCAAACTGCTCGCCGCTTTCAAGGAGGCGTGGTAATGCCAGGTGGGAGAATTGCGGCCGAAAATCCAAAAAGCCTGAAAGCCCGGCACGTTCCACAGCCAGCAGACCAGCATCGTCCCATGCTGTGGTTTGGAAAGGGTCCAATGCCGTGTGTTGACGCATTGGTTTGCCGGAAATCTCCTGATGCGTGGCCGCAAACAAAAGACAGGAGCCGCCAAAACACAGGCCGATCTCGAGTGTTCGTTTGGCCTTCAAATGCAGGTGCAACCCTCTCAAAACGCGCAGATTATTGACGGTGGAAAGCGCATTAATCTCGTCAAATTTCCTTCCCGTGCGCCCCGCCACGGCGCCGGTCACGAGGATGTCATTAAGAGCGGGACAGAAGCCGAAGTCGCCCTGAAGGAACTCGCTTTTCGCCGAAGATTGATTCAGTTTATCCATAAGATTCTATTTAAGCGGCCTTTGCACAAGACCTGATTTAAGCCCAAATCCTGGTTCCATGCATGATTCCTTTCACAAATCGGACCCACCCTTTTTCCAGATGCCGGGGCAGCACGGATTCATCAATAAGGAGCGGACTGTGTCCATCATCGTAAATACAATCAGTGTGATTGAGGATTTTGGCCTGCCACTCTGCCTCCTTTGCATGCTCCCATCCTTCGAATCCCCGGTGGCGATTGTCACGCCGAACGTCAAGACGCATCTGGATTTGTTGGGGCGACCGGTACGGATAATGTTTGAAAATGATTCGTTCCTGGTGTACCAACCCTGGATGCCACGGCCAGGCGGCATCCTCGGACCAAACTAACCGTTTCCGGTATCTAAAGGCGCGAGGCTCTGACCAGGAAACCCGATAGTAACGAAGTTGCGTTTTGAGTTGCTCAAACGGCAAAGCAAAATTCAGCGCGTCGACATCTTTCTTCGTAAGATAATATTCGACATTTGTTCCCCAAACAAAATTCCGGTTTCCAGGGACACGCTGAAAAAACTTTCGCGGATTCTCCGGATAAAATTCATCTACATTGAGTTGAAGCCACCAATCCCCGTCCGAAGATAACCGGCGGAACTCATTGAACACTTCCGCGCGCAACCCTTCTTTGAAAACTTTGCCGTCCTGTTTCCAAGGGATGATTCCCGGATGATTAAGAGATTTGACTACGTCCCATGTGCCATCCGTACTGGCGCCGTCATAGACATAGATATAGTCGGCCCACCGCGCGGCTTCTGTCAAGCAATGGCCGATGACATCCGCCTCGTTTCTAGTAAGCGCAATACAGTGGATTTTGAATTCCTTGCTCATTTGGCGGGGCGATAGCTTGCGCCGACGGTTGGCGCCGAAAAACGGCCGGCATTTTGCCAAAACTGCGCCCAAAAGCCGGCCAGGTACTTCCACCGCGCGAGGCGGAAATTCCAGCGAAAAGTTTGCCGGTAGAGCTTCATCGCTTCCTGATTCCAACCCGCGCTCAAAAGACTCCGGCTGGCGGCTCTCGTGTGTCGGCTGAGAATGCGCCAGCGTTCAAGGCGTCGTCTTTGACCTCCTGGATAGATGCCGCCATTTTCCTGGGCGACAAGGTGCTGCATTCCATCCCATAATCTCTCCACATTGGTTACTGCACTGCCCGCGTGTGTTCGATAGGCCAGCGTATGGGGCGACCGTAAATGGACAAAACCTGGCGCCTCGCCCAGTCGTATCCAAAGATCTGAATCTTCTCCATTGATCCGGCGCTCTGTGAACCCTCCGGCCATTTCAAACGCCTTGCGCCGCACCGCCACGCCACAACCCGGAATCCACGCGTCCGTCACCGCACTCGCGAGGTAATCCCGATGTTTTTCATACTTCGCACTGGTCCAATGAGTCTCTTGAAGTTCTTGCGGGGAACGAAATTCCTTTGCGTTTCCCATAACCCACGCTGGAACGCCGGTGTCACGGATGGCGCCAGCAAAAGCTTCAAGAGTCCAGGGAAACCATAGATCATCGCTGTCGAGAAACGTGATGTAATCACCTCGGGCCGCCCCGACGCCAGCGTTGCGCGCGACTCCCTGGCCCGAGTTTCGCAATGACAAATATTGAACCGGAAAACCACATGACCGGGCCACGGCTTCAATATCCTCCTCGGAACCGTCATCAACGACAATGGTCTCAAAGTCCTTAAATTTCTGCGCTGCCAATGACGCGAGCGCTTCGCGCAAGAAGTCGGCGCGATTGAACGTGGGAATAATGACGGAAATAAATGGCACTGATTCTAAATCAATTTCTAGCAATAAGGCAGCCCGCTCTTGGGGTCGATCGAAGACAGGCTCCGGGAAGGGCGCAACCGGTGCCAGTACGAGGCAATTTTTTCTGCCGCGGAAAACCCAAAAATTGCGTAGATCTGGTTATAGATTCGGGAATGAGTTCTGGGCGCAAATTTTGGATTCCGCTCGAGTAGTTCGTTATGCAACCCCACCGCCTCGCCCAAATTGACGCGAGCCATGGAACGCAACAATTTGAACGATTCCATTTCGAATGAGTCTTTTCGTTTGGGTGTCAGTTTTCCATCGGCGGCAAAAGCCTCCGCGGACCCGCGCATTAGCTCAAAGCGCGTCCGCATGATCCTCATTGGGTCCTGGCGCACAGCCTGTTTCACGCTCCATTGGCGGTAAAGCGAAACGGAGTCGGGAGCAGCCCGGAATCTTTTGCCTAAACGCAGCAAGGGAAAGAAAAGCGCATAATCCGTGCAGTTTTTCACTGTCGTATCCCATCCCCCCGCTTCCAGGATCGCGCTTTTGCGAAAAGCAATTGCGCTGGTGTTCGGAAATTTCCACGCAAACGCCGCAGCGATGGGGTCATCGTAGTCTTTGGCCAATTGAATTGAAGATCTGGTTTTTTCCCTGCCCACAAAACAAGCTACTTCTATCGTCCCGTAAACCACATCCGCGGCGTCAACCATCTTCATCTTTTGTTCGACACAATCCGGCCTCAGGTCGTCATCAGCGTCCAGAAAAACCAGCCATTCTCCCCGGGCCAGTTCAGTTAGGCGATTTCTGGATACATTCTGACCGCTGTTAATTTGATGACGCACCTGGATACGCGACGCATATCGGCGAATAGTTTCCATGCTGTCATCTGTTGAACCGTCGTCCAACACGAGAATTTCGGTTTCAGGCCAGGTCTGCCCCAAAGCGGATTCAATCGCTTTGCCGATCCAGGGCGATGCGTTATAGCACGGAATGAGAATGGAAACCAACATGGTGCCCCCGCCATCTGGATCAAGCAATCAGCCGGCGCCAGCGGACGACTCGTTCGGCAGCGACAAATCCCACGAGACGATACAAGACACGATAGGCAAAGGGGGAACTGTCGGCGCGGAGCGCAAAAGGTCTAAGAAAGCGCTGCAACTCTGACAACGCCCGAACGCCATCCTCCGGGGACATCGAATAAAGATTTCGGATCACCTGGAATCCATAGATTTGGAAAACGCGCGACCGTTCATCGGTCAGTTCCCGGCGCGCTTTGAGTTCTTTTACCACCTCCAGCATCAAGCGAAAGCGGTCGTCGGCCAGTTTGGCAGAGTATTTGTTGACTAATTGATTGCGGCTCCACTGCCGGTAAGTCGACCACGCGTCAGGCGTCGCCTCGATCCGTGCGCCGGCAAGCATAATATTCTTGAGCAATGCGTAATCCTCGCACAGGTTGTAGCCAGGGTCCCAGCCATTGACCTGCTTGAGAAGATCGTTGCGGAAAAGACATGCAGAAGGATTGGGATATTCCCATCGGAACCATTTTGCCCACGCGTCGGTCCCGGCTTCGGCCAATCGCTCCGACTTTCGGACCAGTTGCTTTCCCTCAAACCATTCCAGGCGCATGCTGCCATACAGGACTTCCGCTGAGTCCCGGTGTCTCATCTGAAGTTCAATCTTATCGGCGGCCAGTTCGTCATCCGCATCGAGGTACTGGATCCATTCACCATTACTGAGGGATAACAGTTGATTTCGGGTCCGCAGGGTGCCTTGATTATTTTGGCGTTCGGCACGGATGGCCGAGCCGAAAGACTTGATGACATCCCAGCTTTCATCCCGCGAACCGTCATCAATCACGATAACTTCTTTCTGCGGCCAGGTTTGATTCAAAGCACTTTGAATGGCCGGGCCGACCCACTCTGCGCAATTGTAGCAGGGGATCAGAATGGTTACTAAGGGTTTGCTCATTTTTTGTTTATCGGGCTTCTACTTCTCTGAAAAGGGATCGGTCGCTCAGCGCATCGCGGGTATTGAGACCCTGGGAAATCTATTTTTCAAAGTACCAGTCCGCACTTTTGCGCCAGGTGGCGTCCGGCGGCATTCAACGCCAGAAAGCGTTCTTTGCAGAGCCACACATTTTTGCGCATGGCGACAATCTGTTCCTTGGAAAAATTCAATGCCTCGGAAACGGTTTCTTTCCAGGTATTTTTTCCGGCAACGAGACAGTTGACCCCATCCTCCAGACCGATGTCATATTCATCCGGACAATCGAGGATTGGAATGGAACCGCAGAGGAGGCTTTCAATCACACGGTGTGTTTTCAATTCATAGCCCGGAGGGCACACCGAAAAATCCGCGGACTTCAAGACTCCGGCCCAGCGTTGGGGATGAATGCTGTCTGCACGGCCTTCCCAATTCACATCGTTCGGGTTGCCGCGTACCATCCACAGAATGGCTGGCTTACCGTTGCCGCTTGACGCCTGATAGCGCCCACACTCATCCAGTGACCGCAACATAGGTCTCTGTTGCTGGCCGGACAAATGGTCCGTTAGTTCCTCGACTATCTTCCGTCGCACCGGCGGTTCCGGGTTTCCGGCAAAGAGCAGGCCCAGAGGGCGTTTCCCATCCGCCGTCCAATCAGGTGCATAGAGTGAGTGTCGCAGCTCCGTATCGCGCAGAAAATCCGGATTGACGAAGTATCCCATCAGCGCGCCGGGCGCCAGCATCAGCGGCAGCCGGAAATTCGTTCGTCCCCCGCGCAAGAGGAAACGCCGGGTTCGTGTCAGAAAGCGGCGATACTTGACCAACCGGGCGAAGTCCGCACGATAGTTGTGGTAGAAATTCACATTGAATTCATGCGTATGAAACGCTGTGACATTTGAGGCCCTTGCCATCCAGTCCGAAAGGCGGCCCGGGTGAGCTGGCGGACGGTGCCACATCTCGTAAATGAGCAAATCCACAGCAGGAAAGTTGGTCTCTTCCAGTGGCAACATTTGAATATCGCTGTCCGAATAGAGCCAGGAAAAATACTGACGTTCCGGGATGCCGGGTGATTCAGTTCCACCCAAAACATCTGGCAATGAATACTCGGAATAGATCACGACCTGATAGCCGCTTAACGCCAGAATCTTGGCAATCAAATAGCTTTGCCTCTCAATCGAAACCAAATAAAGTCCGATGCGCGACATGCAATCAGGTAAATGGCACTTTTAACGACAGCCCAAAGCGCCGGTTCAAACCCGCAATCAAGCGGGTCTGGAGCCGCCGCGATTTTAAGTGAAACAGTTCCGCCTGGTTCGGTTCATAGTTCTCGAGGCATTCAATACACTCAAACCGATCTCTTTCAATCAGGTTGACGCCCTGGTCATCCGGATTTTCCGCCCAGATTCCGGTTCTGGGAAGCGGGGCATAGACCTGTTCCGGGTTGCCCAAAAAGGCGGCCCACCAGCAGAATGTGCTTTGGGACAGGACCAACCGGCGTGCCCGAATCATGAATTCCAGTTGTTCAAGAGGCGAACCGGAAAAAAACCTCGGACGCCAAACCTTGAAGCGTTTGAAAAAAGGGTCTTTCGGTGCGTCCGTGACAATCCAGATGCGCTTAATCTTTGACGTACGCCGGATTGCTTCGTCGTAAAACGAAAAAGGGAGTGCCCAACCCAGCGTCACGTAATCCGTCCGCCGGACGTTGACCACCAAATCATCGTCGGCCGGCGTGGCAACTGGTGATGCGTCCAATTTGAGCCAATCCTGAATCCGGCCACGAAACGGCCGGTAGTATTCATATCGTTGAAACCAGCCATCCAGCACAATTTTCCTGGCGGTTTTGTCCTTGCACAAACGGTCGAAGTCTATGCGAAATTCGGTAAGTACCTCTTCAGGAGTTTCGAATCGGTTCCCGGGAATCTTCTTGCCCGTGCCCGGAAAGCCGGCAAGAGGAGCGGCATCGAACGCAAAACCAAGCTCTTCGGCCAATATGCGCCCCAGGCAATACTGAAAAAGATTGTTGCCCAAACGGGCTTTGTAGCGGACTTCAATCATTGATCGTCCTTTTCCATGCCCACTCCGGCGCAAAGATACCTGGCCGGGCAAAGGTCCAGTACGGCGAGTCACTCAATCCGCCCTGGATCTCGAAGTGGACGCACGGACTATTCCGACCCGGCTGAATGAACCAATCCCGGCAATGGAGGCTGCAATTCAATTCCAGCCGGTAGGCACCCTCGTTTAGAAATCGTGGTGGCAGCGCGCAGCGAAATTCATTTAGGCCGGGCGCGAGTTTGGGCCATCTTTCCTCCGGCCCATCGGTGGTCAGAGACCAAAGCAGGACCTGTGAATCCTGGTTGAACAAGGCGAAACCCAGATTTAGCGACGGGTCCAGTTGACGAATGTCGGCGCGGATTACGACAAACAACGGTTGATCATTTCGAACCGGAACATTTAACGGCCGCCCTTGCGAATCTTCGATCGCGAAGTACAGCGGTTTCATGCACGGATGACTCAAAGCGCCATTGGAGTTACTCCACACACCGATCGCCCCCTGCCCGTTGGCCCCGCTAAGGTAGCCAGTGATCACAGCACGAACATCAGAGCTGCTGTCCTTCAAACAGCCCTTTTCCAGCAGCAGCGCACGAGAACACAGGCTCTCCACCGCATTCAGATTGTGGCTGACAAAGAACACGGTCCGCCCACCCCGCGCCACCTCGCTCATTCGCCCGAGACATTTTTTTTGAAAGGTGGCATCCCCCACCGCCAGCACTTCATCCACAATCAGGATTTCCGGCTCCAAATGCGCCGCCACGGCAAATGCCAGGCGCACATACATGCCGCTGCTGTAACGTTTGACGGGTGTGTCCAGGAATTTTTCGACTTCGGCAAATGCCACGATTTCATCAAATTTGCTTTTGATTTCGACGCGGGTCATTCCCAGAATCGCTCCATTCAAATAGATGTTCTCCCGTCCGGTAAGTTCGGGATGAAAGCCGGTGCCGACCTCCAGCAGACTGGCGACCCGCCCGGAAATCCGGATGCGCCCGGTCGTCGGTTCAGTGATTCGGCTCAAAACTTTTAAGAGCGTGGATTTGCCGGCTCCGTTGCGGCCAATGATTCCTACCACATAGCCTCGTTTAATCTCGAAGGACACCCCTTGCAACGCCCAAAATTCCTCCACTGAGCTCCCCTTTCCATTTCCATTGTTCGACGATGGTTTTTTGAGGAATCCTTTGGCTTTTTCCGTGATCACTTCGCGCAAAGTCCGGTAACCGCGCACAGACTGGTGCCGCAGCCGGTATTTTTTTCCGACATTTTCGGCCTGGATGATAACATCTGACATGAGTAAAGCGATGGTGTTACAAGACCTCAACCAGCAGCATTCAATTGGGCGGGAGCGACGGCGTCTCCGTGACTGAAATGACTGGAACAATCTGCCGGGTCCGCTCGGGAGCCGAAACGTCCGTTTGGCGAAAGCGCGACCTTAATTGGAACAAAGGACGTTCCAGCCCATAAAACGAAATCACAGCCGTAACCATAACAGGAAGCAGCCAACACCGGGTCCACCAAATCGGCGTCATTGCAGAAAGATTCCCGCCGTTCCATGCTCGGATCCAAAAAATTTCCTGCCAGATATACAGCGAATAAGAAAGGACCCCCACCCATACAATCGGCCTGGAATTTAATAGGCGGTAGATTCCCCAATTTGGATTCTGGATCCCCTGGAGAAGAAACAGGGATACTCCAATTGCTTGAACACTGTTTGAAAACATGCGCCCCAGATCGTTTATTAGCGGGGGCGTCGAGAACGGAGGCTGGGAAAACAATTCATAAAAATGGGGAAAAACAACCATCATGCCGGCAGCAATACAAAACATAAGCCGCCGTTCCTTCATAATGATGCCGACGCTATCGGATTTGTAGAATAGAATTGTGGCGAATAAACATCCGAAGGCCAGAGAATCAGCATACAAAAAAAATGACTCGCCTCCAAACAGTCCCGCGAGATAGCCCGGCAGCGAAATGTGATTCAGTCCGTGCAAAAAATGTTTATGGCTGCCGTAAACAAAATACGTTCCGATTCTGAATAATGGAGCCATGAGAATGGGAACTGCTAAAATCAGAACTGCCGGACGAAGGCGATGGCGGCATAACAGCACGAACAGGCCGGGCCAGATGAGATAAAATTGCTCTTCAATAGATAGCGACCAGAGATGGGTACTGGCCATAGATCCGTTCACAAAATTCCTCGTGAATGTCAACGTACCGATCCACCCGGGCGCTGTTTCTGAAAAGTGAGTCCACAATTGCAAGGCAAACAGGACAAGGACAAATGCGAAATAAACCGGAAGAATACGCAAGCCACGCCGTATGTAAAAGCTCCTCAGACTAACGTGCCCATTGCGTTCTCCTTCTTGCACCATCAACCACGTAATCAGAAAGCCGCTGATGACAAAGAAACAACGGACCCCCAGATTCCCATCGAATATCCATCGGAAAACAACCGATACCTTGCCGGCACATAATGCTCCCATATGGGCGCCTAACACCATTAAAATGCTTACTGCCCGCCAGCCATCGAGGGAAGGCAACCGCGATGGAAACGCCGGATGGTTCTTAGATATTCCGTTCATGATGCCCGACAAACTGCAGGGAATATTTAAATAATATCCGCAAAACCCCTCTCCATCCGACGGAAATACCAAAATCCCGAGCAACAGAGAATAAGGACGACTGCCACTGATGACAGGATGGCTGTGAAGTCCAAAGGCTCCACTCCCCGCAGCAGCGTCCAGCGGAACCCGTTAATTACGCCCACCAGGGGATTAAACGAGTAGAGAAAACGCGCCGGGATATCGAAGCCGTGCCAATGCAATACCAGGGGAACATGGCTGCTGGTCCAGCCAACCGGTGAGACGAATACGCCGAATTGGACCACGAACGGAATGATGTATCGGAAGTCGCGGTATTCCACATTCAGGGCGCAGAGCCAAAGGCCGGCGCCAAACGCCGCGCCAAACGCCAGCACCACGAACAGGGGTAGAAATAACAACCGCCAGTCCGGCACGAAACCGAACCAGGCCATCATCAATCCCATCAGGACAAGGGTGATAAGAAAGTCCACGAAGCTCGTGATGACGGATCCCGCCGGCACCACCAGGCGGGGAAAATAGACCTTGGAAATAAGGTTTGCGTTGCCAATGAGGCTGTTGCTGGATTCGCTGATAGAGTTGGCAAAAAACTGCCAGGGCAAAATCCCCGCCATCACGACAAGGGCATAAGGAACTCCGCCTGGGGGAGACAATTTGGCGATCATGCCAAAGGTCACCGTGAGCACGATCATCGTGAGGAAAGGCCGGATGACTGCCCAGGCCACGCCGATGACCGTTTGTTTGTAACGCACCAGGATGTCGCGCCAGGCGAGGAAGTAAAAGAGTTCTCGATAACGCCAGAGATCGCGCCAATAATTCCGTTCCGCGCGTCCGGCTTCGATGATTAATTCAGGCATAAAGTCGTAGTAATTCGAAGGACACCATTTGAATCAAGCTCTGGAACTAAACATGGCCTGCAACGTTGGCCAGCTATACTTAAAATTGGCGGCCTTTCTTGAAAGATTATGGAATGGATACTCGCAGAACCTCCAAAACAGCCAGGCAACCGGCCAAATTGAAATCGAAAACAGCAAAGGCACGATAAAATTTATCGGTTTTACACCGGCGAAGTGAACCCATAACGCGGCATATAGAGCGAAGAGGGCTTTATGGATCAGGTACGCAGAATATGAGACGCTGCCGAGCCCAACGAGCAATCGCACGAACCACCCTGAAAACTTTTGGATAGAGTTGGGATAAAGCAAGGCCAGCCACAACAAGTGATAGTAAGCCCCGGCCCAGAGATATTGTTCTATGGCAATGTGCCACTTGCCGCCAACCCCGCATACGGCGCTTATTAAAAACAGGAAGGATATCAAACCGTTCCAAATTTTGAATTCAGGCATCCGGCCACTCTTAAACTTTTCGGCGAGGAAAGCCCCGGCACACCACATCGCCCAAAACCGAACGAAATTTGCCTCAAACATTCCGACCCCATCCATATAACCAAGAGTGGCCGCCAGGCTTGAAATGGAAACTATGATCATCGCCCATTTCCAGGATGCTTTCCCCAGCAAAAAGTAGAACAGGAGGTATGCAAAATACAATTCAACCTCCACTGGCAGGGACCAAAGCGACCCATTGGACCACAGCTGGCCTGCATTCCCATTGTTTTGGGTTAACAGCGCAACTCGCGCCACCCTGCCCCAGGGGCTGGGCGCCTCGCCGTTGATCCGGTAAATCGTCCATTCAATCGCGCAGGTCAACACAATGGCGAACAGGTACGGAGGGAAAATCCGTAACAAACGCCGGACCGCATATTGGGCCGGATTGAGAACACGCGAATTCGCGGCGTACGGCAAATGCACGCAAAATCCACTAATTAAAAAGAACAACATTACCGCGCTGGCGCCACAAGCAGTAGGGAGTGATAACCACGCAAAGAGGCGGTCAAAGAATGAATATGCCTGAGGCGTTTTATGGATTTCATAAAAGCCGACCCATAATTGTTCCCGGCTATGGTAGAGAATCACCCACATTGCCGCGAATCCTCTAAGACCATCGATCCAATCTAAATGAGTCTCCTCTCTTTTTGGCACTGCTGCCAAAATCGGCGCCTGTTCGACTTGCGTCATAATCACCGGGAATTAAGAAAAGCAACCACCTCGGGTTCGATTTGCGTAAAAAGAAACGGCTCAATGAGTTGGGCTGGCCCGCAATATTCCGGGCGGCACAGGGAACGGCGACAGATTCCAGACTCCATTTGACCAGGCATAGACAACCGAACTCCCGGCGATCAGAGTAACCGGCGCGCCCACCGGCGCGGAACTGGAAGAATACAAAGCCACGGGGAAAGCGCTGGCGTTGGTTATCATCAGTTCAGCCATGGGCGGGATGCGTAATGGCTGGCTCGTATCCAGCATGCCGATGCCATGTGGGATGTCAGAATAGATCTCCTGGTGCATGCCATAACTATAAGAGATTACATTTGTCAGGACAGCGGTGCTGAAAATCACGCCATGGGGCAGGAACCGATCGGAATTATCGTCGATAAACCATTGGCCAGACAATTGAGAGCCGTCGAGTTGGCCAACATGATTGACAGCCGCCTGAAGCGAAGCGTTTCCAATGAATACGACATTCGTACTCCATCCGTAGCCGCTGGCAAAATTGGCACAGCCATAGGCGCTATTCCCTTCAATGATCGCGTTTTTTAAGAGGTCCCTTCCATCGCCGCACACAGCTATGGGATAAACGGTGTTCACGAATTGATTGTTCCGAACCAGGACATTGGCATTGATATCGCTTCCCTGATAGGCGGCTGAATCGGTAGCGACCCCGCCCACGCCGCCAAAAATTGTGTTTCCAACGATTTGGACGTTCCTTGCCGGCGCCAGGCAGATGTCGTAATCCCATGCCGAAATGGTGTTATTGACAATGGCGTAGCCCGGTGATGGCCAGTTCGTCAAAGCCTGGCACAGTGCGATACCGACTCGGGTATTGGTCACGACGTTGTCTTCAAAAATCGAATTTGTGGCCATTTGACCGACGGCGAACTCGATTGCCATGTTCAAATTTGAAAATAAACAGCCCGTGATAACATGAGGGGTAATATTGAAATTGAACCCGGAACCATCACCATCGAAGAAGGCGCAATTGGTCACACCAATAAAACCGGTCGGCCAGGAGACCACGCTTTTGACCATCTCCCCGCGCCAATGCTGAAACGAGCAATTTGTGAAAAGCTTGTTCGTATGATAGGGAGGCTCCCCCATGTCCAGGATCGCGTCATGGGTAATGTCCCAACCGCCGCCGGTAACCGGGTCCGCCGGGCCGGTACCGTAACCCACATTCCCAACTTGAACGCCACCATTGAACGACAGGTTCTGGAATGTCAGGGGATAGTTGTTCGTCACCGGGCCGTTACAACCGATAATAATACCGCGTTGGACAAACCCGTTGTTTAATATCCACGCCCCATTGCCCAGTAACACGGTATCATTTGCGTTATCACCCACAAACTGTATACCTCCCCGGCTCAAAATTAGAGCGGGAGCCAGTGTCGAAGAACCGGTCATGACAAAGTTTTTTGCCAAAAGCTGCAAAGGGACCAGCAAATAAGTCCCGGCGGGAATCGCTATCACGTCGTTGGTTCCCTGACAGGCGTTGATGCAATTCTGAAACGCGGCTGTGTTTTCCGTCCCGTAGGTGCAATTGACACCAGTTGCGGTCACGCAGGCCGGCTGGGAAATAGTTGCCTTGTTCTTGTTCACCGAAACAATGGTGGCGATGAAGTCCTGGTTGTTAGTGGGCGACGTTGCCGGGCCGGCGCCAAATAATTCGATTAACTTACCTAAATCCGCCGCCGAAAGCCGGTTCCCGGGTGCCAAAGCAACGACCGTAGAATTACTCACAGTACTCGCCAGGGTTTGGATAGCGTCGCCACGAGCCCCAAAATCAAGGACGTTCAATGTGGCGGCCTTCTCCTTTTCCGGAAATGCAACCGCCATCACGGCCAGCGCCAGCGCCGGCAGAGACATCGTGAGCGGGGATCGTTTCATCCGGAATCTCCCAAATCCGTTTCGGACTCGTTTCACCACAAGTCATACCAGAACGATAGATGCATTAGCCGGAAACAAGCGGCATGGTCTTCGAAGGCCGCTCACTGCCGTTCCGGTAGTGAAAGTGTTGCGCCGCAATATCATCGGGCCTGGCCTGGTTCAAAATAATCGCCACGTTTTTGGCCTGTCGTTGATATAGCATTTCCAGCGCCTGGCGCACCCTGCGCGCGCGCGTAGAGAATGGACGAACCACTAACACAACCGCCTGCGCATGAGGCACCAGCAGGGCTGCGTCGTCCGCCGCCAAAATCGGCGCGCTATCCAGCATGATGTAATCGTAGTTCTTGCGCAATTCCTCCAGAAACATCCCGAACTGCGGCCGCAGGAGCAAGCCTTCGATTTGTTCCCGGTGCATGCCCGCGCCAATGTAGTCCAATCCCTGAATCTCCGAGTGCCTGGTAATATCTTTGAGATTGGCGTCCCCATGGAGGTGCTCCAACAGGCCGGCACGGACCGTCTCTCCCATAAATTGGCGCAACCCGCTGCCATGTGGGTCCACGTCCACAAGCACGACACGCAGTCCGCTTCGGGCCAGGACTCGGGCAAGGTTCAAGGCTACAGTCGTCTTGCCTTCCCCGGGCATGGCGGCGGTAAAGAGAATGGTCTGCGGACGGGTTCCGCCCAGGTCGGAAAGCAGCAATGCGGAGCGAAGGTGCCGAAATGATTCCCAATAGGGGCGGCGCGGATCTACGTCTTTCAACAATGCGGCCTTCGGGTCCGAGCGAGGAATCTTGATACGCGGAACCAGGCCGAGCACGACTTCGCCAAATTGGTCCTTGATATCCCGGACGGATACAAACCGGTCATCAAACAAATGCCAGACAAATATAATTGAGAGGCTGGCAGCCAGGGCAAGGACCGTTGCCAGAAAAATGCCCACCGGCAAATTGCCCTGCACCAACTGTCCCGGTGTGGGCGTGTCCAAAACTGTGACCCGCTCTTGCTGCATATTTTTGGTCAAGTCGACATTTTGCAATAATCCCAGCAGGGAGTCGTAATATCCCTGCTGCCGCTGGATATTGGCCTTGAGCCTGTCCCCCTCGGAAAGCCGATTATTGCTTTCCGCAACTTCAGCCTGCCAAAGTGGAATGGCGTTGCTGATGGCGGCCATACGCTCGATCGTCTGTTCTAATTGAGCTTTGCGCTGCGAGGCGTCCACGGCTTGCAGCGCCAACAGGTCCTGCTGAAGCTGCGATATTCGATTATTGATGGGAGTTTCCTTATAGGCTTGCCCATTCGTTAGGGCTTCCGCCAACTCTTCCCGCGCAAGCATCAGGCTCACCTGGGTGGATTTGAGGTCAGTATCCGTCGGAGACAAAACCGTTGGACTGCTATTGGTTTCCGTCGCCAATGCCATACCAGTTTGGTTAGTCCCGGTTGATTTCGGAACTGCGACAGGATTCTCAGGAGACAGGCCGTGTTTCAACAATTCGCGTTCCAGATTAAGGTTGGCAAGCTCTACATTTTCGTTGGCAAGGAACGTCCCCACGCTCTTGCTCTGCTCCTCCAGGAGTGCCACATTATTGGTTCGCTGAAACACGGCCCACTGATCCTGCGCGGCCTTTAAGTTCGCTTCATGAGTGGAAAGCTCCTGCGTCAGCGACTTTATCACGTCATCCGACGTGGAAAGGCGGGACTGCCGTTTGAAATCAAGATATTCGTTAATCAACGCCTGAAGAAAGCGTTGCGTCGACATCGGATCCGGGCCGGTGGCCCGCAATTGAAGGATGGTAGTGCCCATGGGACGCACGACCTCAACTCCAATGGGCTTTTTCAACCTGTTGGCGTCGGGTCCCAGGTCTTCCATCGCCGCAGCGCGCAAATGGTCCCCCTTCAAAAGCTCGATTTCGGTGGCGTAATCATCTTTGACCGCTCCGAACAGGCTGGAGCTCAACTGCGCACCTTCGGTAATGTAAAGTTCCGCATACGAGTTATAGGATTCGGGCCGGAGCGTTTGGTAGACTATGGTCCCGCCGATTGCCACTGCCAGAAATATCAACACCAGCCACCACCGCTCCTGGATATAGGACAGATAACGGCGCCGTGGCACCATCACCGTCAACCGGTATTGGGCGTGGTCGCCATTTCCGGAAGAGCTGGAAGGTAAAACAATTGTCTTTTCAGTCACACTATTTGAAAACAAGCTGCCGCCCATGGCTGATTGCAGCATTCGCTTCACAAAGCCATTTTAACAACGTCAATTTAAGTCCGGAATTGGAGGGCTTGGGCCAATCAACACCAACACCGATTCCCCTTTCATCGCCCCAGCTTGAGCCGGAGCCAACGGGTGGAACGCCCCGATTGAAAGGGAAACCAGACTGCCCGGGTTATGTGGCAATCCGGCGACAACCATGTTTCAGAATTGTGAATTAACTCCCCGGAAGAAAAGCCAATCCGTTTAGTCGGATTTTCCAAAATTCGCCGCAAACGTCAAAAATCCAGGGACATGGAGCGTCCGCCACCTGGAAGAAATTGAAGACAGAGTGAAATAAATTGTAATTGGGCATTATGGACGTACAGTGGGATCGACCATCAACGATTGCCGGGTAGTGCCATGAATAAAACGAATTGCATCTCGTGGTTCAAACTTTTGCCGTGGACAGGGCTCGTGGCATACGTGTTGTCGTTCTCGCCATGCATGGCGCAAGTTGCAATCAATACCAGCAAAGCCAATCAACTCTATCTTGTGATTAGCAACGCGTCCGACGCCTTTTTGCTAACAGCCTTCAACACCCTTCCCGCTTATACTTATCGCGTCGAAACCAACGCGAACTTTTCAAACGCAGGCGGCTGGGGCATGTCGATGACAGTGACAGCAACGGATTCGGTCACCACTCTTTCCTCGCTCAGTGCAGATTACAAGGAGTTGTTTTTCCGCGCAGTCGTATTGAGCCCATCGGAAGCGGACGGCTCGAATACGTTATACTTGGGCCGGATTGAAAACGGATCAGACACCAGGGGAGACGCATCGATTTCCAATGTCATAGGCTGGGGGCACGTCATCAACCGGGATAAGGATGGAATGATTCTGGATGATAACGATGTGCTATCGCTAATATTGCCGGGCGGAAGCCACGCGCATGATTTGGCAGCGGAGATTCATTTGACGAATGCGCCTCGCGTTGTCCAAAACATCACCGGAGATTTCACGATTGAAGTCCGAACTGATGGTCGGTTTGATCCGGGTGATATATCCACACAACCAGGCCGCCATGCTTACGATGGCGCCGCGCTCATTATCATGGCGGATACCGATAATGTCGCTACGCTGGCTCGGGCCGGATTGCAATATCCGCAGAAGAGGCCGGCGTTCTATGCGAATTTCGAGATGCGAACCGGCGGCAAACTGAGACGAATTGGTTTGACGGGCGATTCTAAATTGCCGGCGAACGGACCAGTATTCCTGCGCCTGCAAAGGAAAGGGACAGAGATTGACGCCTCAGTCAGCACGAACGGCGACCAATGGAAGTCACTTGCCGCTAAAAATATTCCCAACGACTGGCCTCAAATGCTTTCAGCGGGAGTAGCGGCCATTAGCACGTCAGAGGCGGAATTCGCGCCACGTTTTTCTCAATTGAAGATCACAAAAGAACCGTGACTCAGAGCGCTGCCCCAGCGGCAGTCGATCCACTATCACGTATGCGAAAACCTTACCGGTGTCACCGTGAGCAGACGCGAGGCATGCGGTTGCAGAAGCGCGCCAAACTGCTGCTGAAATTCGCCTAAATCCTGGTGCCGCCACAGATCACGCACTTTGGCAGCGCCTTGAAATTTCAAGTCGTTCCAGCCCACAGTGACATTGGCGGGAGCATCCGCTAGATTGAACAGCGCCACCGTCCAGGAACCGTCCGCATTTTTTACACGCCAGACCTGTTGCCGCGCGGCCTGGGAAATGGGTGTGGCCACCCGCCCGGCCTGATCAATCGCAATCGCCTCGCCGTTGGTGAGCATCTGGAAGTCCGCCGAATCGAGATGTGTCAAATCCGCCCCGGTGTACAGCGGCGAGCAGCTGACACACCAGAGGGTCATGGCGGTTTGCCGTTCAGCGGGGTTCAACCCGTCGCGGTCGCCGTTGCCGATTTCCAGTGAGTCCATATCGTTCCAATAACCAGGGCCGGCGTAACTCGCCCATTTTGGAGCATCACGGAATCGGGCCAGAATATGGCGCCAGTTAGTTAAGTCTGGCTTAAACACCTCAACGTCTCCGTCAATCCGGCAACCGCTGGCATATTTTGTCCAGAAATCCGCATAGTGGACATCCTGCCCGCCGGACAATTCCAGCCATATGGGACGGCCGGTTCTTTTCAGCGCTATCGCCCAATGTTCAATCTCCGGACGATCGTCCACAGGCTGCGCGCCACCACGAACGCCGGACCAATCTATCTTAATAAAATCCACACCCCACGAGGCGAACAAATCAGCTTCGCTTTGGACATATTCCTGCGCGCCGGGTTTGCTATAATCAATGGCGTAGCTGCCACGAAAGGCCATCGGCCCGTCGTGTCGAAATTTGCTGCCCGAGCGGGACGGATCGGCAATCTGCCGAACGGTGTTGGTTGTCCCAAAAATGCGGCAGTTTGCCTCCCAGACCGGTATCTTCAATCCGGGCGTCAGGTAAATTCCAAATTTTAATCCCAGCGAATGCAAATAGGCGGCCACCGCCGCAATGCCGTCCGGAAATTCGTAGGGATTGGGCAATGGCCTGCCATAGGGATCAAAATGGTTGGGGTAGATTTCTCCGTTGGTGTCATAGCCGTTGCACCACCCCGAATCAATGTTGACGCGGGTATAGCCATACTGCTTTAGCCGGGCCGCCAGCACACGAGCCTGCTCCTCAATCTTTGCCGCTGTCACATTACGTTGCATTGAACTCCAACTGCTCCAGCCCATGTATGGGTGATGTGCCGGTTCCGCCTTTTGGAACGAGATCGCGGGCATTTCGCCGACGCTCGCGGCGTTGGTGCTGTCATTCACCTGCGCCAAGGCCGCGGCGCCCGTGAGCAGAACGAGCGACCAAAACGTCCTACGTATCCCCCTGCCAAACCATCGGAGTATCCGTTCTTTCATATTTTCAATGTCAAAATCTCAACCGCCGCATTGGCCGCTCATACTACCGGAGGAAAAAGGAAAAACACAACTGCCTCGCATATAAAAAATATGAATCCTGCTGCCAGCACGCCCGCCAGGGCCAGGCCGAAGCGCAACTTGGGAGAATATCTCATGAAAAACCGCCAAGCCAACCGGCCAAAAAACTGCCCAAATGCAACTCGCAATAATTTTTGCGGATAAAAATGCAAACTGCACTTGTGTGGCCGCGTTTTCCTGAGAATTTTGTTAAATCCCTCTCAAAATAGAAAACAGGACCTCATTCATTTTTGGCAAGAATTGAGCTGATAGACAAGTGGAAGGTGAGACGGTGAGAAGTGAGCGTGGTAAAACACGAGCAAATCAAACCAAAAAAAGCTCACCTTCCGTTTTTTTG
>DATAST010000050.1:0-39695 GCA_036269115.1 Verrucomicrobiia bacterium
GAGGGTCACTACTGCGCTCGTTATCATGCCGTAGTTGTTGGTGATTACGACAAAATAGCTGCCCGCATTGTTCGTGGTTACAGGATTGAAACCAAGCGTTGGGCTGGTTGCTCTGCCGATGGCCACACCATTCGTGAACCATTGATAGGACAAAGCAGGAGCACCGCCAGCCAAAACAATATTGGTAAATGCCCCGTTTTGATTGACGGCTGCGGAAACCGGCTGTTGTTTGATAAAAGGCTTCTGGTCACCGCCGCCATAGAGAACCTGAGCTTGTGACGGACTCAGGACAACACCATTATAAAAGGCGACTTCGCAAAGACTGCCCGCAAACTGGCGGCCGGGGCCAACCGGATTGTTCGTATATTGCGGATCGGCGCCCAGGAAGGCATCCAGGGCCGAACCATTGTTCGTACTGGCGAAAACGACGTTTGTTTCAAGGTTCCCATCCAAATAAAGAGTGGCATTGCTGTTTCCGCCGTTATAGGTGGCAACCACATGATGCCAATTGCCGTCGTTGACAATCGCATTGGTATCCACAACATCCCCGACGGTGTGGAATTGTAACTGACCGTTCGGGGCGAGAGAGCACCGCCACGAGCTATCCGAATGCCCAAATATAGTCTGGAACCGGGTGTCAGCTGGATTGGCCTTGAACCAGAACGTATAACTAAATGATGTTCTGTTGGCCGGATTCAATGCCTGATTAAAGCCAGCATCGGCAAATCCGCTCAAGCCGCTAAAAGACGTGCCGCTCCCTATAGACGCGCTCGGACCTGCAACATTGTTCGGGGTCACTCCCGGAGCATATGTGCCGCTGATCGCGCTGGATCCGTAATTCGTCAATACCGGCCATGTGGAAGCCGGGGGGGCAACATACGGCGCCGAATCCATCCGCATATAAACCAAGGGCTTATCTGCCATAACATTCGTGAAGTACTTTCCGTAAGTTACCGGATCCAATCCTGCGTTGTAATGCTGTTGGACGTGGCTCGCATCCAGCAAGTTGGTATAAATCGCGACTTCATCTATCGCCCCAGCAAATTGGCTTTGAATATTGCCATTCCAGCTGCCGCCGCCAATGCACAACGGCGAAGAATAATCAATCGCCATTGGCATCGCCGGGCTATTGGCAAGGCCCACCAGGACCCCGTTGACATAAAAGAGCGCGTTGCTGCCCGTGTAGGTCGCAACCACGTGATACCATGTGCCCGGATTATAAAAGCTCAACGTCCTCGTCTCATAGCCAATGCCATTGGCATAAGTTACGAAACTGAATGCATTTGCCGCGTTGTTCCAAATCAAATTAAAGCCAGTCGGGTAGGGTATGTTACCCAGGCTCGGCCCGCCGCCTTCTCCCAGGATCACGCTGGTAGTCAAATTGTACGGCTTAACCCACGTCTCAACTGAAAACGGCGCCGTGAGCGTCATTCGCGGTGACGTGCGAGGAATAAGCAGGTACGAGCCGGTCCCCGTGTTCACTCCAATACACGTGTCGTTGTCGTTGGACAGGGCGCCCGTCATTTGGTGGAATATAAAACCATTGCCAGGGGCTGCGAGGTTTTCGTCCCAATCGCCGTAATAACCGGTTCCCAAAGTGCCCAGTGTGCCGTAGTTCGTTTCAATATCTCCCTGGGCTGCGGCGCCCGTATCATGCATCGGCCAATAAGCCGTCGGACCAAATGCCAGGATATTTGACGAATAGAGCCCATTCGTCAGGGCGGCAGGATACAGGCTGACTGTCAGCGTATCCAAGGCGCCCGTGGCCGAGCCAAATTGGTTGGACACAACACACTGATAAGTGAACCCGGTCATGGCCGTTTGGACACTGGTCAGCGCATAGGAAGACGCGGCACCCGCCGTCGTATCAGCTACGCCGTTGGTATACCATTGATAGGTCAAAGGATTCACCACGCTGCTGGCAGTCACGGACAAAATGGGATTCTGGCCCACATAAGCTCCAAACGCGCCGGATGGGTTTTGCGCCGTGATGATCGGCGTCTCAGTAATTGTGAGGCTGGCAAGAGCGCTGGTCGTCGAACCGTAGTTATTAGTGATCACGACATAATAGTAACCGCTATCGCCATTCACCAGGTTGCTGACGGTCATGTTGAACGTCGTCTCATTAGTATATTTCGCGGCGTCATTCACCAGCTTGGTTGCCCCGCTGTAGGTGGGCGTGGCGTTGTAATACCATTGATAAGCCAGCGTGCCTATCCCACTGGCCTGTACGCCGAAAAAGATAAAGCTCCCGGGGCCAACACCGCTGGTGCCGCCGGAGCCCGCCGTCCGTCCGCTCGCCGGCTGCGAAAGAATAACCGGTGGTGGCGGCGTGGCGCCCGCGTTTGTATACAGATTCAAAATCTGGTCCGCCGTCAGCGCGTTAGTGAAATAGGCAACATGGGCAATCCGTCCCGCAAAAGTTTGTTCTCCCGCATTGAACGCGCTCCCAAACCCGTTTGCAGTCTCAAGGTAATCAGGCCCATTGCCAATGAAAGCGTCCAGGGTGGGCTTGCCAGGGGTCGCCAGGACGTTCGCCGCAGACTGCGAAACAGCGCCACCATCCAGCACAAGGGTCATATTCGTGCTTACAAGGTTGGTGTAACAGGATTCAAGCACCACCATGTGCCAATTTCCATCGTTCACATTGTAAGCGGTCGGAGCCGTCGTCGGCGGATTCGGCAAGCCACCCGCCCCTTTGTACACATACATGTTGCCGTTTCTCTCCGTTATCTTCCAGGAACTATCACTATGGCTGCAAATCGTATTCCATCGGCTATTAATATCGGTCGGATTTCCTAAAAACCAGGCGACGACCGTATATTGGTTCGAAACTCCTACCGGATCCATCGCCGCGTTATAGCCCGCATCCACAGCGCCGACCATTCCATTAAAGGCACACGCGTTGGTAAATGGTCCGAAACCGGAATAGGATGGGCCCGCAACCCCAGGAATAGCGCCCGGCTGATAAACAGCGCTCGTGCCAAGCGTGTTAAAATTCGTCATTTTCGTCCCGAGGCTTCCGTAGTTCAACGCGACCGGATAACTATTGGTCGGCGGCGCTACTGGGGTCGGCGCGTCCATGCGCAAATAGATGGTCGGATGATCATTCAATACAACGTTCGTGTAACTGCCAACCCCTGAGGCCACGCTGGCGGCGTTGTAATGGGCCAGAATTTGGGCAGCCGTTAATGCATTGGTGTACATCGCCACTTCATCGAGTCCGCCGTGCGTCGGATTAGCGCCAAAGCCGCGCTCACATCCCAGTTCAATCGGATCCCAGGTATCAGGCACAAACGAACCAACCATCGGAATTTGATAGCTCGTTGCAAGTTGACCGTTGATATAGACATTGCAATTCGTGCCGTCAAAGACTCCCACGACATAATACCATTGATTCAAATTGTATGCGAAGGCTCCGCCAGCTTCCGCGCCACCTACAAAACCCGCCGTAGCGTTATATCCTTGTCCATTGAACACGTGAAAGCTCCAACCGCGGAGAGGCGCATTGCCAGCTCCCGTTCCGCGATATGGCGTCCAGTTTTCTTCAAGCGCCCAACCGCCAGTTACATTGGACGCATTATTCCCAGCAGATGCACCAACGGGTCCCGTTTGGCAGGCTATAGTTACAAAGCCATTATATGATGTCGCGTATCTCCAACCCTCGACTGTAAACGTTTTTGCGCCCGCAAATGCCGCACGGTTGTCCGTTGTAGGAATAATTGCGAAACTCTGGTTGTTACCAGCAAATTCCACAGAAGAATCTCCATCCGCCGTCGCTCCGGGAAATTGAGTCAAGATATTCGTCGAAACATCCGCATAATAACAGTTCGCAAGCGGCCCCAGCGAGCCCAGGTTGGTTTCCACGTAGGCCGATGGCGGCTGAACACTCTCCTGCAACGGCCAGTACGCCACGGGATTCAGACTCATCACCGCATTCGAGTAAGTCGATTGTGCCCGTGCCGTCGGCATCGCCAGGAAGGCAACTGATACCGCGACAGTAAGACAGGACAGTTTTAGGGATTCGATTTTCATGGGTATTTTCGGGAATTTCAGGATTGAACGGAATCGGGCGCTATTGACTTAGGGATCTAAAGGATTGAAAACCACAGGTTCTGGGCTCTGTTACACGGGGCATATGGACAAAAAGCCAGAAATCCAAAAAAGTGTCAATAATAAAAAACAAAAAATATAAAATATTTTACGATAATGCTGTTGACTTTAAGGTCTCCTCAACGGATACTGAAAAAAAATTTCAAGGGCTAATGCGCAGTCATTATACAATAAGTTACTAACAATTAAGGGTTTATGTCAGCGGCGTCTCCAATTAGCATTCCAAGGTCCGGCACGATTGAATCTCCGCGCCAGGCGACCACGCTCGTTCCTGTCCGCCAGCGGGCACTCCGCGAGTCGGTCTTTGAGGTCCTGCTGCTTGCCATTGTGCGCGGCGAAATGAAATCAGGCATTTGGTCAAACCATAAAATATTGGCCGAACAACTGAATGTCAGTGTCACCCCGCTCCGCGAAGCCCTGCAGGAATTGGCCGCCTGCGGCATCATCGAAAACCATTATAATCGCGGTACAATCGTGCGTTCTTTTGGACCGCCGCAACTTTTTGAGATTTTTCAGGTCCGGGCCATCCTTGAAGGGGAAGCCGCGCGCCTGGCATGCGATAAAATCGACAGCGCGACTTTGACCGAACTCAAATCGCAGGCAACCGAACTCATTTCCAAGGAATCATCCGATTGGACCTCTTTGGTTGTCGCCAGTGACGATAATTTTCACAGTTCCATCGCCAGCTTCTGCGGCAATCAACGCCTCAAAGAAGAAATTTTCCGCTATCGATCGCTCCTCACGTCCATTCGCCGCGCTGTGGCCGACCATCATTATCCGTTTGACTTGGCTTTGCCCGAACACCTGGCCGTGATCGAAGCGCTCCTGAACCATAAACCCGACGAAGCAGCCCAGGCTATGAACCGGCATATTCTGAGCTCGGCCAAAATTTGCAGCGATTTATTATTCCCAGAAATAAAGGACAAGAGTTAATCCGGCAGGGACGACGCGCATCGCAAGTGGCGCTGCCACCGCCGTCACCGGTCGTACAGCGGTCGGAATAAATCCATGATCGCACACAAAATCCTCAATCGGTGAAAGAAACAAAAAATTTCCTGGCTTCTCTTGGTTATCCCGAGGGCGACCTCTACAGTCTGCCCTCTTCCACCAAAAGATTTCCTGACGGCGCGCAATACCGCGTTGAACTGCCCAGCGTCGAAGGCCCCGCCGCCCTCGCCGCCACATTCAAGGAAATCGACCGATACGGCTTAACCGTCCACCGAATTTCGCAAGGCAGCGGGATCATGCTCCTGACCGATGACGAAATCCTCGAAATGGGCCGTCTCTGCGCCTCGCGCCGCATGGAACTAAGCCTGTTCGTCGGCCCGCGCGGCACCTGGGACATCAGCCCCATGCCCCTGACCACATCCGGCAAAGCGGCAGGCATCCGCCACGAAGGCATGGACCAACTGGTTTACGCCATCGAAGATTTGAAACGCGCCGCCGACCTCGGCATCCGCGGCGCATTGGTCGGTGACGAGGGACTGGTTCTGCTGGCCAAAAAAATGAAGGAAAAGAACCAGTTGCCGAAAGATTTTGTCATTAAATGCTCGGTTCAAATGATGGCCTCAAATCCGGTGTCTGTCCGCATCATGCAGGATTTGGGCGCGGACACTTATAATGTGCCGACCGGCCTCACCCTGCCCAAGCTCGCGGCCATTCGCCATACGACCAGCATTCCCCTGGATCTATACGTGGAAGCGCCGGACAATTTTGGCGGATTCATTCGGCATTACGAAATTCCTGAATTTATTCGCATCCTCGCGCCGGTCTACATCAAGTTCGGGTTGCGAAATCATCCGGATGTTTATCCATCCGGCAAGCAATGGGAGGCCACCAACATTTCGCTCTGCCAGGAACGCGTGCATCGCGCCGCGCTCGGCATGCAAATGGTCAAGCGCTACTATCCGGACGCCATTACGTCAAAACCCGGCCCGCCGGACTTGGGAATCCCCGTCACGAAATAAATAAATAGATTTATCGGGCTGTTAGAAATTTATGTCCATCGAGGCAAAACAATATATCAACGGAGAATGGACCGGCAATGGGTCCGGACAACGAACCACACGGGAAAACCCGGCCAATACGTCGGAAATCATCGGCAGCTATCCCTTGTCCGGCGCAAGTGACACCGCTGCCGCCATCGAAGCTGCTCATCGTGCTTTTCCCGCCTGGAAAGCAATGGCCTGGCCTGCCCGCTCCGAAATTTTGCACCGCGCTGCAAATATTCTGGACGAGCAAAAAGAAGAATTGGCCCGCACCATGACACGCGAGATGGGCAAACCCATCAGCGAAGCGCGCGGCGAAGTCAAACGCGGCGTGGTTCTCCTCCGCTACTACGCCGGCGAAGGCATGCGGTCTACCGGTGAAGTCTTTCCCGCATCCGACGGCAAATCATTGCTCTACAGCAATCGCGTGCCCCTGGGCGTGGTCGGCATTATCACCCCATGGAATTTTCCCGTGGCCATCCCCCTCTGGAAAATGGCGCCCGCGTTGATCTACGGAAATACCGTCGTTTGGAAACCCGCTGAACCGGCGTCCATCACTGCGTTTGCCCTCATGCAGTTGCTGGAAAAAGCCGGATTTCCAAAAGGCGTCATCAACATGGTGACCGGCAAAGGCACCGAAGTCGGCCAAACCATCACATCGCATCGCCTGGTCCACGGCATCAGCTTCACCGGCTCAAATGAAGTCGGCCACAAAGTCGCGATGGCCTCGGCCGAACGCGGAGTCAAATTCCAACTGGAGATGGGCGGAAAAAATCCGACGATTGTTGCCGCTGACGCGGACCTGCGCAAAGCCGTTGACCTCACGCTCAGCGCAGCCATGCGTTTCTGCGGCCAAAAATGCACTGCCACCAGCCGCGTCATCGTCGAGGAAAGCGTTCTTCCGGCCTTCACTGAGATGCTCCTGGAAAAGGCGAAGACCATTAAACTGTCCGACCCGCTCGAAGACGATTGCTATCTCGGTCCCGTCGTCAATCAGTCGCAACACACGAACATCCTGGCTTCCATCGACCGTTGTGCCAAAGGCGGCCCCACCCTGCTGGCCGGCGGTAAAAAGCCTAACGGCAAACCCGGATACTTCATCGAACCGACAATCTTCGGCAAAGTGGAACCGGGCTCGGAACTCGGACAGAAGGAAATTTTTGGTCCGGTGCTCGGCATCATCTCAGCACGCAATTTGGAGCAGGCTATCGAAATCGCCAATGACGTTCCCTTTGGCTTGAGCGCCGCCATCTTTACCAAAGACATCAGCCGCATCCTTAAATTTATCAAATCCGCCGATGCCGGAATGATCAAGATCAACGGCGAAACCGCCGGCGTCGAACCGCACGCGCCGTTCGGCGGAATGAAACAATCCAGTTCGCATTCCAGGGAACAGGGCCGCGCAGCCATCGAATTCTTTACTTCAATTCAAACAATCGCTATTTCTCCATCTGATGACCTATAACGGCCCAACCTGTAGGCCCGACGCCCTCACCGGGAGTATTTCGTCATCTGATGTGCCTTTAATCAACCAATGACCAACAATAGACTTTCCAGACGTTTACAGGTAGGGCGGAACTCCCGTTCCGCCATCTCAACAATCAATGACAATTAATAGACTTTCCGCATGTTCAAAGGTAGGGCGGAACTCCCGTTCCGCCATCTCGTAATCCATGAAAATCACCAAAGTTTCCGCAGACCTTTATCAGGTTCCCGTCCATCGCGACATGAAGGACGCCATCCGTCACTTCAATAAAATGGACGTCATCTTCGTTCGCGTTGAAACCGACGACGGCATTACCGGGCACGGTTTTACTTACAGCATCATTCCCCACGGCGCTCGCGAAATTTGTTCCGTCATCCAGACCAGCATCCGCTCACTCATCAGCGGATTGAATCCGCTGAACAACGAGCAAGTCTGGTACGAAATGTGGCGGCGCATGGATTGGGTCGGGCGCGGCGGTATCGCGGTGCTTGCCCTGGCCGCCGTGGATATCGCGATCTGGGACATCAAATCCAAGGCAGCGAAAGTTTCTTTGCACCGGTTGCTCGGCGGTTACCGTGAGAAAGTGCCCGTCTATAACACCGACGGTGGCTGGCTCAACCATTCCCTCGACCAACTCGTCGAAGAAACCCGCGAAATCGTTCGCGCTGGCTTTCGCGGCACGAAGATTAAAGTCGGCAAACAGGACCCGGCGGAAGACGTCGAACGCATCGCCGCCGTCCGAAAAATCCTCGGCCCGCATCGCACGCTCATGGTGGATGCCAATGAATGTTTTACCCAGGCCGAAGCCATTCGCCGCGCGCGCATGTGGGAAGAATTCAACCTGTTTTGGTTCGAAGAACCGTTGCCGGCCGAGGACATCTCCGGCCACAAAGCCCTCAAAGCGCACACCTCGACGCCGATCGCGCTGGGCGAATCACTATTTAACCGCCACCAATTCAAGGACTACATCGCGTGTGACGGCGTTTCCATCGTGCAGCCCGACGCCTGCCGTTGCGCGGGCATTACCGAGTGGCTGAAAATTGCCCACATGGCCGCCTGTTACAACATGCAGGTGAGCCCCCATTTCGTGATGGAATTGCACCTGCCATTGGTTGCGGCCATTCCAAATGGTTTGTTCGTCGAATACATTCCCTCACTCGACGCCGTCCTTCGCACTCCCATGGTCCTCGAAGACGGCTACTACCGCCCCAGCGAAGAACCCGGGTTGGGCATACCATGGGATTTCGACAAACTCGAACAATACAAAGTCGCCAGTGAGAAATGAAAATCGATAGCCACCAGCATTTCTGGAAGGCCTCCCGCGGTGACTATCATTGGATGAGTCCCGCCGTACAGGTCCTCTGCCGCGATTATCTTCCGGCAGACCTGGAGCCTCACCTCAAAAAGAACAAAATCGACAAAACTATCCTCGTTCAGGCCGCGCAAACCAAAGAAGAAACCGATTTTCTTTTGGAATTGGCCGCCCAACACGGCTTCATCGCCGGCGTCATCGGTTGGCTGGACATGGACAGTCCGGAATTTCCGCGCGAACTCGATATCTACGCCAAAAAACCGAAATTCCTCGGCGTCCGCCCCATGCTCCAGGACCTTCCCGACGACGATTGGATTTTGCGCCCGCGTGTTATCGAATCGCTCAAATGGATTGCCGACCGCGACATGCCTTTCGAATTTCTGACTTACACGCGTCATTTGCCGCACGTCCTGACCGTGCTCGATAAAGTGCCCGACCTCCGCGCCGTCGTGGACCACGTTTCCAAACCGGAAATCAAAAATCGAAAACTCGATCCCTGGCGCTCGCTAATGTCACGAGTCGCTGAGCACAAAAACGTTTACTGCAAACTTTCCGGCATGATTACCGAGGCCGACCATAAAACCTGGACCCCGAACGATCTGCGGCCCTACGTGGAACACGTCCTCGAATGCTTTGGCGTTGACCGCGTGATGTTTGGCAGCGACTGGCCCGTTTGCCTCCTCGCCGGCTCCTACGATCAAGTCGCCGCCGCCCTCCAGGCCGTCGTCAAGCCGCGCCTCGACAAAAGCGGCGAAGCCGCCCTATTCGGCGAAAACGCAACCCGATTCTATAAACTGGCCCTATGACCGATGAGCAACGAAGCTCGCCGCTTGGTGTCCACGCTTTAGCGTGTCCGACGGACCGCACAAATCGCGTTCGGCGTTCAGCGTTCGGCGTTTTATTTGAATTGCACCGCTTTTTCCACGCTCCAACGTGTTCAATAGACAGATCTATTTGCCACAACACCTATGACCAATGACGGAACAATCGGCGTAGCCTTCATCGGCGCCGGTATTGTTGCCGAAATGCACGGACGCGGCCTGGCCGCCACGCCCGGCGCCCGGCTCGCCGGTGTTTACGATCCCAACGCAGCCCAGGCAAGAAAGGTCGCGAAAAAATTTGGCGGCCGCGTTTACAAAAATTTGGACGATCTGCTCCAGGACGCCACCGTGCAAGCCGTCCACGTTTTAACGCCCACGCAGCAACACGTTCCCATTTCACTAAAGGTCCTGCAGGCGGGAAAACATGTCATGGTTGAAAAACCCGTCGCCATGACCATCGCCGAAATCCGCCAATTGCAAGCTGCCGCAAAAAAATATGGCCGCGCTTGCATGCCGGCGCACAATTACATTTACGTTCCCTCGCTCCAACGCGCCCGGCGGCTCATCTCGGATAAAAAGTTAGGCCGCATCGCCGCGATGTGGATTCTCTATAATATTTATCATTCCGACAAAATCGCCGCCCAATGCGGCAGTGGAGTCCTTCGTGCCATTTGCATCCATCACGCCTATTCCCTGCTCTATTTGTTGGGCCGGCCCGCGCGCGTTTGGGCCACAGTTTCAAACGCCGCGCACAAAACCCTGAAATTTGAAGACCAGGCCTCCATCACCTGCGAATTTTCCGAAGGCGCCATCGCCAACCTGTGGTGCAGCTTCGCCGTCGACGACCCCACAAACGATCCCTGGACGGTTGTTTACAAAATCCTCGGCGACCGCGGCGGATTGAACTATTCCTGGAACGAAGCCCAATTTGACGACCAAGGCGGTCCCGCCTGGGGATTGCCCTGCTACGAAGACGGCTTTCGCGGCGAAATCGACCACTTCATCAACCACGTCATCCGCCGCAACGAAGCGCCACTCTCAACCCTCAACGCCGCCGCCGATGCCCTGCGCCTGATCGAAGCCGCCGAACGCTCCGCCGCAAATGGCAAACGCGAAACAGTAAGATATGACTGATCCGTCACCCTTTCAGGCATCGTCCGCCATTGTAGGCCGTGTGCCCTCACACGGCGTCCTCCATCGGTTCATGGCCCCACCGCATGCGCGCGACCGCCGGGGCGGAGACAGCTTGTCCCCGCTAAAACTCGCAGCATATGGGGACGAGCCGTCCCCACCCCTTGATTGTTCGATGCCTGACCGCCGAAGCTTCCGAGCGAAGGCTGGTTTCGATGTTTCCCCTTCTTAATATGAAAACCAATCTCTACCTCCTCCTTGTCTGTCTCGTCGGCTCCGCCGGCGGATTCCTTTTCGGGTTCGACACCTCCGTCATCTCCGGCGTCATCGGATATATCTCCGACCCCAAAGTCTTTCACTTGAGCGCTGAACTCCAGGGTTGGACCGTCAGTTGCATTATTGTTGGCTGCATGATTGGCTGCGTCTTCGCCGGCCAGCTCGGCGGTCGGCTTGGACGGAAAAAGACTTTGATTCTCTCAGCGATTATTTTTCTGGTTTCCTCTTTGGGCTGCGCCCTGGCGCACGATTATTCCGTCTTCATTGCCTACCGAATCGTGGCGGGATTAGCCGTGGGCACAGCATCCATGCTGGCGCCCATTTATATTGCCGAAATTTCACCGCCCCAACATCGCGGGAAGCTGGTGTCGCTTAACCTGTTTGCGATTTTTCTCGGTCAATTCCTTTCATTTTTTTCCAATTACCTTCTCCGCGACTTTGGGGGCGACAACAACTGGCGCTGGATGATCGGCGTCATGGCCGTGCCGTCGTTCCTGTTTTTCATTTTCCTGCTCTTCGTTCCGGAGAGCCCGCGCTGGCTCGCTGAAAAAAATCATAACGACGAGGCCATGAAAATTCTGACCCGCATCAACGGCGTCGCCGAAGCCAACCGCGAATTCGCCGAAATCCAGGTCACCATTAAAGCTTCCCGTGGACGATTTTCAGAGCTATTCCAATTGGGAATGCGCAGAATCTTGATGATCGGCATGCTGCTGGCCATCTTTCAACAGATCACCGGAATCAATGTGGTGATGTACTATGCTCCCAATATTTTTGAGTCCGCCGGCTTCGGAAAGGACTCAGCGCTGCAGCAAACCGCCATCATGGGCATGGTCAACCTCACCTTCGCGGCCATCTCCATGTGTTTCGTCGATAGAATGGGCAGAAAACCGCTGATGCTGATCGGCTCAATCGGCATGACCATCGCCATGACCCTGCTCGCCATCACGTTCATCAGCGGACATGCAAAAGGCTATTTCGTTCTCGCCTGCATCATGCTCTACCTCGCTTCGTTTGGTTTTTCACTCGGACCGGTTGTGTTTGTGTTGATTTCGGAAATCTTCCCCAATCGCCTGCGCAGTTTTGCCGTCGCTATTTCCACATTCACCCTCTGGGCCGCCGACTTTGTCGTCTCTTACACCTTTCCGCCCCTTCTCAACCGTCTGCATGGATATTCATTTGCCGTTTACGGCTCCATGTGCGTGCTATGCCTGCTATTTTGCTGGATATACCTCGAAGAAACCAAAGGCAAAACCCTCGAAGAAATCGAAATGGATTTCACAAAATCCAAGACGCTGCAATCGGCTGGCGTGCCTGCAATCAACCTGTGATCAGTCAGCCCACCGTCCCAGATTCGCACTGCAGGAAACCATATGGCAGGGAGGCGCTCCCGCACTCTAATGAGCGTCCCTTTTTGACGGTGAAGAGAATTAAAATCGTTGTCAGCCAACGCTTCAAGGCTGGCGCCTAGTGTAGTGTCCACTAAATCCTTTAAAGTATAATTCAAGGATTTCATACTGTGTGGGTGCCCCGAGTTGCTCCCGAAATTAGTCTGGATGCGGTGCAACGACAGCAGTTGGAGTCGTTGACGCGCGCGAACAGCGCGACGCAAACCGAAGTGTTACGCGCTCGAATTGTTCTGTTAGCTGCCCGTGACTGGCCCAATGAGGAGATTGCAGCCGAATTGAAAACAACCGATCCGTCGGTTTCCAAATGGCGTCGCCACTTTGCGCGGGAGGGGTTGGCGGGCTTGCCGGATGCTTCGCGTTCGGGCCGTCCGGCGCGGCTTTCGGCCGACTCGCTGAACGCGGTGCTGACGAAAGTGACCCAACCTCCCAAGGGCCGCGCACGATGGAGTTGTCGCAAGATGGCCCGGGAGATTGGTGTTTCCAAAAGTTGGGTACAACAGTTATGGTTTCGCAACGACTTGAAACCCCACTAAACGCGCACCTTCAAATTGTCCAACGATAAGCATTTCGAGCAGAAGTTCCGGGATGTCGTCGGTTTATACCTGTCCCCGCCGCAACAGGCGGTTGTGTTGTGTTGCGATGAAAAGAGCCAATGCCAAGCCTTGGAGCGAACCCAACCGGGACTGCCGCTGGGGCAGGGACACGTGGCGACGCGCACGCACGATTATTATCGGCACGGCACCCTGACTCTATTTGCCGCGTTGGACTATTTGGAAGGCAAGATTCTGGCACATAGCACCCAACGCCATCGGCACCAAGAGTGGATCGCCTTTCTCAAGACGATCGACCGGGAGGTTCCCGCTGAGCTGGAGATCCACCTGATTCTGGATAACTACGCCACGCACAAAACTCCGCAGGTTAAACGGTGGTTGAAAAAACATCCGCGTTTTCACCCGCACTTCACTCCGACCAGCAGTTCATGGCTGAATTTGGTGGAGCGTTTCTTCCGAGACTTGAGCCAGGATGTGGTTCTGCCCGGCAGCTTCACCAGCGTGCAGGAATTAAAAGACGCAGTTTTTGGATATTTGGCGGAGCGGAATCTGGCGCCCAAACGATACGTGTGGAAGGCAAGCGGCGAGGAAATCTTGGCAAAGATAAAAGCCGCGCGTGAACGCCTGGACGCAGCAACAAAATAATTAAAAGGACTTAGCGGACACTGCACTAGCGGTCAATATTTCCATAATGCTTTTTGCGTCCCGATAAAACTCTTGATCCATATCTTTACATGATAGCGCCTTCTCCAGAATCAGTATGGCGCGCTTCGTTTCATCTGGATGATGCAACCAATAATTAGCTTCGATACATTTCAAGGAAACAAGCAACTCGCCATCATACATCTCGCCAACCAACGGATCGGAGGTTAGGTAATTTAAAGCGATGGGCACAACATATTCAGAATAAATTTGCTGGCGACATGCTTTGGAAACATCTTCAATAGACAGTTTGTCAAGGGGGGTTGCTCTAATAGACCGATACCAAGCCGGAAGTGGGAAATCATCATCCGGCGTTGGCGGCGAATCTTCAACACCTCTTTCTTTATCAAGAAGCGCAAAGGTTATTTCGCTTAAGTTGGATTTATTCATATGCCAGCGCCTTGGATAGCGACTTCAATTTGTTCAATCGCTTATTCGGCCTGTTGTCGAGCGCTAATCGCAGCCGTAAAGGGGTCGCATAATCGCATATTTAGTTATTTCTTTTCGCGCAATAGGTTCGCCGGTGAACCCGCCATGCCCATGTTCAACTCTTTGGCAATCCAGTCAAGGGTCATTGTAGTCTCCGCCACCAGTCGCCGGGCTCCACGCTTCGTCCGCTTCCCGCCGATCCTCTTCACCCTGGTGAACACGAGTCAATTCGCATCGCCGCCAGCAACTCTTGCACTGTCACGCTGTATCGCCCGGAGTTGTTTCGGAAAGTCCCTAGTCTGGTAGTATTTTCTATTTTACTTGAGCAACGCCAGGTTCCAAAAGGTTTTAAAAGGTGGCAAAAGGTGGCAAATAAACCTGTTGAACACGTCGTTACCGCGTGAGAAAATGCCACTGTGAAGGATACCATCACCGGCAGTGTAAGTACCATGGGGAATCATTGTCATCCTCATCCTCATCGTCATCGTCGTCGATACGGCGAAGAGGAATCATCTTCGTGGTCCGTATCTTTCGCGGTTGCTCTGGATCAGACCCTTCGTATTCTTCGCGTCCTTCGCGCGACCAATCCATTTCAACGCTCTTGCCGCGGCGAAGCGCAGCGAAGACGGGTCAACGGCCCGCACCGAACTGTCTCCGGGCAAAATGCAATGGACAATTTAATTCCGTCACAAGAATCATGACCATAAGACGTTACGCAGACATGGAACAATTAAATTGTCCCAAACAATCCCGATTGATGGGGGGACAGTTCCCTACCAAAACGTCCTTCCAAATCTCACAAATACAAGGCATTTGCGCTTCCATCCCTTCCCGTTCATCCCATCTGTCCTTTTTTCGCGGCCAAAACGCATCGGGACGGACAGATAGACGGCCGTGGGTCAAACTCGCACTATCGTGCGGCGGGGCGGTTAGCTTTAAAAACAATGGGTTGCGCAAGACTCACACGATTCGACTGTCCCAAACGTTCCCTCTTGATGGGGGGACAGTTCCCCTCGCCAATCTCCTGACAAAAAACAACTTTATGCGTAGGAGACGACGTCAGGAGACTCTATCTCTAAAAGCACTTACAGCCTCACCGAGCCATTGGGACTCAGCAGGTTGTGAACACAAGAAAAATTCTTCAAAATAATAGTTGACTATTTAGTCGCCTTTGATACATTGTTTGTGTTCCCCGAAATTGGGGACGATGATATCGAAAGAAATTAATTATGGGCCGTGTCAGTAATGCAAAAACGAGATTGATGGATGCCGTGCTGGAGCTCCTATGGACTGGTTCGTACGGCAGCACCACCATCGATCAGATCTGCGACAAGGCCCAGGTCAAAAAAGGCAGCTTTTATTATTTCTTTCAGTCCAAAGCAGAGTTGGCGACTGAAGCTTTCGAAGCCAGTTGGCAGTCCAAACAAATCGAGTTGGACAGGATCTTTTCGCCCATGGTTCCACCCTTGGAGCGGATCCGCAAATATTGCGATTTTACCTATCAAATCCAGCAGGAAATGAAGAAAAAATACGGCAGGACGCTGGGTTGCCCGCAGTTCTGCTGTGGTGCTGAGGTTTCCACGCTGGAAGGCAAACTGCAAAAGAAAATCCTGGAAATCCTGGATTATAAACGACGATATCTCGAATCGGCGATCCGCGATGCGCACGCGGCGGGAATCATTCGCGCGCCAGACGCCGGGGCGAAGGCCCGGATGATTCTCGCCTATTATGAAGGGCTCCTGACCCAGGCGCGGATCCAAAATGACGTTGAGGTTCTGCGCGATACGGTTGACGGCATCTTTGCCATGTTGGGCGTTAAAGACGGAGAACCTGTGTCCGTTTAAAAAATTTTGGCCCTTTTCTTTACTAAACAGACAACTATTAAAAGTCAAAAGTATGAGCACGCAAAATAAGAATATCGTGAGAATAGCGCCGGACTCCTGGACAGCTTCGAGCCAGAAATTAATTGTCGGCATCGAAAGGACCAAGCGGCAACTCCTGGCTCAATCCAATGAGCAATTGAAATTGCCGCAGCGCTTATTTCAAGTCGCACTCAACGAAGCCGAGGCGCTGGCCTGGGAGACCGAATATCCGCAACTCGTTTTTCCAACCCTCGCCGAAGAAAAAATCGCCGCGATGTCATTCTGGTATGACGGCGGCGGAATATTGCGCAGCGATTACGCCATCGCCGTGTAAGTAAAACCAATCTAAAAGCTGAAGCAAAAATAGATGTCCAACGGCGGCGTAGTCGTTCGTCATTAACAAGGAGAGAGCTATGAAGAAAAATATATTTGAATTTGTTTTGTGGGGAACAGTGATGGCGAGCGTGGCCGGACTCGTGACGGGTTGCGGCCGCGCCGCCGCTCATCCGCAAATGCCGCTGCCGCAAGTCACGGTCGCGCCGGTTGCGGAAAAGGAAATTGTCGAATGGAGCGAATTCACCGGACGCGTCCAACCGGTGGATTCAGTCGACGTGCGTCCGCGCGTGTCCGGTTACATTCAAAAAGTCTGCTTCCAATCCGGCCAGATCGTGAACAAAGGCGACGTGCTCTTTATCATTGATCCGCGCTGGAACCAGGCCGTGTTTGATCAACGCCAGGCTGAATACGAACAGGCGAAACGCGAACAGGATCGCACCGCGGATTTGCTGGCGAACAAAGCCATCTCCGTCGAGGAAGCCGACGCGCGCAAGGCTCGCTATGAAGAGAGAAAGGCCGCGCTCGATTCCGCCCGCCTGGACCTCGAATATACCCAGGTACGCGCGCCCATCAGCGGCCGCGTCAGCCGCGCGCTTTTGACCGAGGGCAATTACGTCAGCGGTGTCGCCGGCACCGCCTCACTCATGACCACACTCGTTTCGGTCAACCCCGTTTATGTCTACGCGGACATGGACGAAGATTCCTATCTCAAATTCAGCGAATTGGTCCGCGCCAAAGAATTGGGCATTGATGACGGCGGCAAAATTGCCGTGCAAATGGAATTGGCCGACGAGACCAATTTTTCAAGAACCGGCTGCATCGAATCCTTTGACAACCATCTCGATTCGGACATGGGCAGCATTCTCGTGCGCGCTGAATTTTCGAACGATGACGGCAGCCTTGTGCCCGGACTGTTCGCGCGAATTCGCATTCCCATGAGCGACCGGCATTCGGCCGTCCTCGTGAATGAGCGCGCCATCGGCACCGATTTGTCGCAAAAATATGTCCTGTTGCTCACGCGCACAAACACCGTCGCGTATCAGCCGGTGCAATTGGGGCCGCTCATTGACGGGCAACGCGTTGTTCGCTCGGGTCTCGACTCAGGCGAAGAAATTGTCGTAAACGGATTGGAACGCGTGCGCCCGGGCATGGCTGTGTCCGCTGTGCGGGAATCTGCGGCTGTTCAGACAGCACAACGCTGATGGTTATTAAGGAAAATTAGAGACTCGTCACCTCGTCTCCTACCATAATACTATGAACTTCTCCCATTTTTTCATAAAACGCCCGATTTTTGCCGGCGTATTGTCCATTGCCATATTCGTCATGGGATTGCTGGCCATGTTCAAGCTGCCAATCGCCGAATATCCGGAAGTCGTGCCGCCGACCATTGTCGTGCGCGCGACGTTTCCCGGCGCCACGCCCAAAACCATCGCTGAAACCGTCGCTTCACCGCTCGAGCAAGCCATCAACGGCGTCGAAGGCTCGCTCTACATGTATTCGCAGGCGACGGCGGACGGTGTCATGACTCTCACCGTCACTTTCAACCTGGGCACCGACCCAGACAAAGCCCAGGTGCAGGTACAAAATCGCGTCCAACAGGTCCTGCCAAAACTGCCGTAGGAAGTGCGGGAACTCGGCGTGACCACCACCAAACAGTCGCCCGACCTGACCATGGTCGTACACCTGTTTTCGCCCAATAATCGTTACGACGAAGTTTACGTCCGCAATTACGCCACGCTACAGGTCAAAGATGTGCTCGCGCGCATACCGGGCGCAGGCGACGTTGAAGTGTTTGGTTCCGGCGATTACGCGATGCGTGTCTGGCTGAACCCCGACAAGCTCGCCGAGCGCAATCTCACAGCCAGCGATGTCGTAGCCGCCATTCGCGAACAAAATGTTCAGGTGGCCGGCGGCGTCGTGGGCCAGCCTCCAACTCACGCGCCGGTAAATTTTGAAATGCTCGTCAACGTCAAAGGCCGCCTGACCACGGAAGAAGAGTTCGGCAATATCGTGGTAAAGAGTGGTCCAAACGGCGAAAAAACCTTGCTCAAGGACGTTGGCCGCATCGAATTGGGAGCGGGCGACTATTCCCTCGAATCCTTGCTGAACAACAAGACCGCCGTCGCCCTGCCCATCTTCCAAACACCCGGCGCAAATGCGCTGGAACTATCCAAGTCAGTTCGCAAAACAATGGAGGAACTAAAGAAGAATTTTCCCGAAGGCATTGATTATTCGGTGGTCTATGACCCGACCATCTTTGTGCGCCACTCCATTGAAGCCGTGGTCCACACTTTGGCAGAGGCCATCCTTCTAGTAGTCATTGTGGTCATTCTGTTCCTTCAAACCTGGCGCGCGGCACTGATTCCACTGGCAGCCGTTCCGGTGTCACTGGTCGGCACATTTGTAATGATGCTTCTGTTTGGCTTCAGCATCAACGCGCTCTCGCTTTTCGGTTTGGTCCTGGCCATCGGCATCGTTGTGGACGACGCCATCGTCGTGGTCGAAAACGTCGAACGAAACATTGCGCTGGGGCTTTCGTCTGTCGACGCGGCGCGCAAGGCCATGACCGAAGTCACCGGCCCGATTATCGCCACCGCGCTGGTGCTGTGCGCGGTGTTTATTCCCACAGCCTTCATCAGCGGCCTCAGCGGCCAGTTCTACAAACAGTTCGCCATTACCATCGCGATTTCGACCGTCATTTCGGCGTTCAACTCCCTCACGCTCTCGCCCGCGTTGTGCGCGGTTCTGCTCAAGGACCATAACTCGCCTAAAGACTGGTTATGGCGAACGATGGACGCCGCATTCGGCTGGCTCTTCCGTCCGTTCAACCGCGCTTTTGCGTGGTCCGGCGAACAATATGGCCGCGGCGTTCAGTCCGTGCTCCGCAAAGCCACTGTCGCCCTGGTCATTTACGCGGGGCTCGTGGCGTTGACCGGCTGGAGTTTTAAGAAAGTTCCCACGGGGTTCGTCCCCACACAGGACAAACAATATCTCATTGCCTTTGCTCAACTGCCCGAAGGCTCTTCTCTCAAACGCACAGACGAAGTGATCCGCAAGATGTCTGAAATTGGTTTGAAACAACCGGGCATTGACTCCGCAGTGGCGTTTCCGGGATTGAGCATCAATGGATTCAGCGTCGCCTCTGATTCCGGAATCGTGTTCTTCACTTTGAAGCCTTTCGAAGAACGCCGCAGTGCCAGCCTCAGCGGACCCGCGATTGCCGGCGCATTGAACCAAAAATTTTCAGGCATCCAGGACGCCTTCGTTCTTACGGTAATGCCACCGGCCGTCATGGGTCTGGGAACGTTCGGCGGGTTTAAATTATACATCGAAGACCGCGCCGGCCTGGGCTATGACGCCATGTATCAATCAATCCAATCAGTGACCGCCGCCGGATATCAGACACCCGCGCTCGGCGGCTTATTCTCGACCTACACCGTCAATACTCCGCAGTTGGACGCGGACGTGGACCGTGAAAAAGCCAAAACCGAAGGCGTGCCGCTGGGCAATCTGTTCGACACATTGCAGATTTATCTGGGCTCGCTCTATGTCAACGATTTCAACGATTTTGGCCGGACCTATGAAGTCATTGCCCAGGCCGATTCACAATTCCGCGAGCATGCTGCGGACATTGCCCGGCTTAAGACACGCAACGACCGCGGCCAAATGGTGCCGCTGGGCACGCTCGTCAAGGTCACGGAAACCCATGGCCCTGACCGTGTGATGCGTTACAACGGTTATCCCGCCGCGGAAATCAACGGCGGCCCCGCGCCCGGTTACAGCTCCGGCCAGGCGGAAGCCGCGATGGCGAAAATCGCCGCTGCAAATCTGCCGCGGGGAATGTCGTATGAATGGACCGACTTGACCTTTCAACGGATTTTGGCCGGCAATACGACAATCTACGTCGGGCCATTGTGCATCCTTCTGGTCTTTCTTGTGCTCGCGGCGCTTTATGAAAGTTTTCGTCTGCCGCTGGCCATCATCCTGATCGTGCCGATGTGCCTGCTGTTTGCCATCACTGGCGTCTGGCTCAAAGGCAGGGATAACAACATCTTCACCCAGATTGGTTTTATCGTGCTCGTTGGCCTGGCCTGCAAAAATGCCATATTGATCGTCGAATTCGCCAAGCGAAAACAGGACGAAGGCCTTTCGCCGTTCGCTGCGGCGATCGAGGCCTGCCGATTGCGGTTACGCCCGATCCTGATGACCTCGATCGCGTTTATCGCCGGCGTTTTCCCGCTCGTCGTTTCCCACGGCGCAGGCGCCGAAATGCGCCAGGCCATGGGTATTGCGGTCTTCTCAGGTATGATCGGAGTGACGTTGTTCGGGCTGTTCCTGACGCCGGTGTTCTACGTGACTCTTATGAAACTTGGCGCGAAGAAAAAACCTGCGCACGAATCAAACCCTGTTGGTTTGGGACCGGCCGGAGCCGCGGCGGGCATCGCACTATTTCTGTCGCTGGCATTTGCGCCGTCGGCACACGCCAATTGGCTCGAGGTGGGGCCGGATTACCAGCCGCTGACTAATTCGCTTCCAGCTTCCTACAAAGCCACGCCGATGGGTGCCTGGAAGGAAGGCCGTCCTTTGGACGATCTGCCGAAAGGAACGTGGTGGGAAATATTTGGCGACACGAATTTAAACGCACTGGAGGCGCAAGCATTCCAGGCCAACCAGGAACTCCAGGGCACCTTCGCGCGCCTGGAACAATCGCGCGATACCGCCCGGGTCGCGCGCGGGCAATTGCTCCCGCAAGCAAATTTCGACCCCAGCTTTAACCGCGAGCGCTATTCCCCAAATGAACAGCCCAGTTTCGGACCGCTCACCGCGAACACATTCAACACACCGTTGGACCTCAGTTACGAGGTGGACTTGTGGGGACGCGTGCGGCGTTCATTTGAAAGCTCGCGGGCCGACGCGCAGGCTTCACTCGCCGACTATTACAATGTTCTCCTGACACTCCAATCCGATGTGGCCCAAAACTATTTCGCGTTGCGGGAACTGGACCAGGAAATTGCCATTGTGACTGGCACCATCAACTTGCGCAACGAACAGGTGCGATTCGTACACAGCCGTTACGAAGGCGGCATCGGCAGTGAATTGGAAATTGCGCAGGCGGAAACCGAACTGGCCACAACCGAGGCCGACGCCGCATCGCTGGCCAAACGCCGCGACGAACTGGAAAATGCCATCGCCATTTTGGTTGGCAGGAATCCCTCCGATTTCCACGTGGCACAAAATACAAATGAATGGGCGCCAGAATCTCCAAAAATTCCCGCGGGTCTGCCCGGCGACTTGCTCGAACGCCGCCCCGACATCGCGCAAGCCGAACGCCAACTCGCCTCAGCGAACGCCAAAATCGGCGTCGCCAAAGCCGCGTTCTTCCCAGTCGTAACACTGACTGGCTCAGCTGGTTACGCAAGCGCCGACGTTAGCTCACTATTCAATTGGGAAAGCCGCACGTGGACCTTTGGCCCCAGCGTTTCGCTGCCGATATTTGCCGGCGGCCGCAACCGCGCCAATTACCATCGCTCCAAGGCAGCGTACAACGAAGCCGTAGCTGCATACCGCCAGCAAGTGCTCGTGGCGTTCGGCGACGTCGAAAACAGCCTGGGCGATATTCAACATCTCGCTGAACAGGCATCGGCCCAGGATCGCGCCGTGACCAGCGCGCGCCGTTCCGCCGATCTTGCCGCTGAACGTTACCGTTCCGGCATTGTCAGTTATATCGAAGTGGTTGACGCAAACCGTGATGCGCTCACGGCTGAACGCGCCGCGACTCAACTCACCGGCGAGCGTCTGACAGCCACAGTTCAACTGATTAAGGCCCTTGGCGGTGGATTCGATGCAGGCCTATTGCAGGCACATCAGGCTGCGAGAAAACGTTTGTGAAAAAACCAAAAAATTATGTTCAGGAACGATAAAGCTTTTCAATCTGTGGCCTCGCGCAAACGGCCCTTGATATCCAGGTCGCCCTGGCAATTCGCGAATGGCAGGAATAAATCCGAGCGAATTAATATCCGCAGTTGCGCGGTTACCAGCGTCCCGTTCGCCCAAACCGAAAAATCAATTGTCGCGGCACTAATTCAACCGCGATAAATGATGATCACGCCGTAATCCACCATCACTTTTTGCGTTCCGACGTCAAAAATTTCATAACTGATGGGGTGAACGCCTATTAGGTTGGACTCTCCAACTTCATTCAAGTAGGCCGTAGCTTTTTCGTCAAATTTGTCGTGGCCTGATTCCATGCACTGCGCGCGGCGAATGGTGTGAATCCGGATTCGTTTGTCACCGCCCTTGGCGATGACATCCAGCGGCGGCTTGGGCTTTTCAATCAACGGCGCCGCGGGCGTTGCATGCACGGGCACTTTAAGCCGCAATTCCACCTTGGCGGCGGCGGAACTGGCGATGGCATTGACCGGGCCCGCTCCAGGAGTTCCCATGGGTAATTCAGGAACGAGCTTGGTGGATTTTTCAGGAATTGTGATGTTTTCTCCGCACGTGGGACACTTGATCTGCTCGCCAGCGCCTTGGGCGTCCACGGACAATTCCTGATCACAGTGAGGGCAGTTAAAAACGATTTCCATAAGCTGAACAATCAGGCTGCACACCCAAAATACGCCCGTGCCCGGATTCAAACCAGAAAAAAATCGCTCAAAATCATCGAGGCCGCCTGGTCCAAATCGTCCGCAATGGCGGCATTGGCGAGCCGCGCGCCGGACGCCCGCTCGACTTCAGCCCCGTAACCGGTCCGCACCAAAATGCTTTTTTTCACGCCCGCGTTCCAGCCGCATTCCAAATCAATCAGCTTGTCGCCGATGATAAAGCTTTGCGATAAATCCAGGCCGAATTCATCGCGCGCGTCGAATAGAAATTGCGGCGACGGTTTCCGACCGTAGCTCGGGTCCTCCGGCTTTTCAGGCGCGATATAAATTTTTTCAATTCGAACGCCATCGCCGGCCAGGTCATTGCACAACACTTCGTTTACCTTGCTCACGTCCGCCATCGTAAAATATCCCCTGCCCACGCCCGATTGGTTTGAAACGATAAACAACTTAAAACCCTTATCGCAGAGCTTTTTCAAACCCGTTCGCGTTGCGGGGAAAATTTTGATTTGGTCAGGACGGCTCAAGTAATTGACTTCGGCAATCATTGTTCCATCGCGATCGAGAAAAACAGCCCGGTTCATTTTTACAATGTTACGAAAATGAGAGGTTCGGAACAATCAGGATGAGTATAAATGGCCTAATTACGCCATGAAATCGTAACGAAATTGAGCTTGACCCTTACTAAAACAGGCTTATATGTGGCCTTATAGCTCATTAAAGCGTCTATCGGCTCGAATTAGCCCGTGAGAAAGGAATGTGTATGAAAATGCTTCGTTGCTGCTTAAGTGGCGGACTGTTTTTCTTAATGTCCGCGGTTTTATTCATAGCGGGAACCAAGGCTGGTGCTCAAACGTCTGGACTCATCCCCGTCGTGACCATCCAGGCAACACAACCATTCGCGTCCGGGCCGAAAAACCCGGGCATTTTTACCGTGTTCCGTCACGGCGACACGAACGCGACGTTAAACATTTATTATCAGATTGGCGGGAGCGCTTCAAACGGCTTGGACTATGCGCAAATCTCCAATTTCGTGTCGATTCCCGGCGGTGTTATTTCAAATACCATCGTTATCACACCACTGGCGGAGACGTCTTCCAGCGCCGTCGCCAAAACCGTTTTTTTGCAATTGGCGCCGTCGCCGTTAATGACCCCGGTCAATTTTGAAATTGGCGCTCCAAGCAACGCCTCCGTGTATATTACAGGCCCCAATATCACGAACCTGCCCCCTCTAGTACGAATCTTCAGCCCGACAGATGGCTCGGTTTATTATACACCGACGAATATTCTACTAGAGGCAAAGGCGACCGACCCGGACGGCACAGTTACAAATGTCGAATTTTTTGCCGGTTTGACCGACCTCGGGCATGGGAACCCGGTTGTTCTCGATCCACCGGGTGTCAACGGCGTAACCGGACTGATTTATATTCTGGACTGGCAGAACCCGTTGCCGGCCAACTACTCTCTCACCGCTGTCGCCACCGACAACGGCGGTGCTTCGACTGTGTCTACGCCCGTCAATATTTCCGTTCTCCAGGGACCACCGCCTACAACCTCGACGCCGTTCTCGGTTCGCATCATTAGTCCTCCCAATGACTCGGTATTTTTCGCGCCGGTAAATATTCCTCTATTTGCCGCAGCCACTCATCCAAACGATACAAATATATTTGAGCAAAATTTTGTGTCGTTCTATGACGCGGAAACGAACTTTCTGGGATATGGCCAGCCGATTCCTTCGCCGGTTGCCGCCGACAACACTTCCCCAACTGCGATTCCATCTGGCTATCCAACAAATATATTTTTCCTGATTTGGAGTAACGCCCCCATTGGGCCTCATACTTTAACCGCAGTGGCATCATTTAACATTCTCAATCCGCCTATTTCCCTGGTGGTTCCGTCTGCACCTGTGAACATCAAGGTCCTGGCATCTCCACCGCCGCCAACCAATAGTCCAGCAATTGTGAACATCGTGGCGACCGATCCTGTCGCCGTCGAAGGGACCAATTCGTGGTGCTGGATGGGCGAAAGCAATTTACCCGCAACGTGGACCGCCTGGCCGTCTGCGGTCTGCCAATGCTTTACCAACTGCGGGCCCAAAACCGCCACATTCACGGTGCATCGTTTTGGCGAAACCAATGACGATTTGACCTTAAATTATGACATCAGTGGCACCGCCAGCAATGGCGTCGACTACGTCGCGCTGCCGGGCTACGTGACCGTCCCGGCAGGTGAGCGTTCCGCGTTTATCACCATCGTGCCGATTGACGTCGACCCGCAGGTTGTTGTTAAGACCGTCATACTGTCGCTGGATCCGTCCACCAACACACCCCCCGACTACCTCGTCGGAATCCCGCCTCGCGCAGGAGCCGTCATTGTTGACCAGCCCCGGCCGTCTCCGGTGGCCCGGGCGTTTTTCGATAAATGCTTCCGGCTATCGGTGCCAGGGCCGGATGGCGCATGGTTCTCCGTTGAATCTTCGACCGATCTGGTCAATTGGACCTCGATCTGCACCAATCAGGTGGTCAATGGTTCGGCTGATTATGTTGATCCTGATGCCCCTGCTTACGCGGGAAAGTATTTCCGCATCGTGCCGGTGACCGAACCATAACTTAAAACCGTTAAGGCTTGTTCTTTATGCGATGGCGCCAGAAACCAGGCTCACGGCGACAGTGCATGACCGCAAAAGAAGGAAGCAAAAAACTTCGCTGTTTATTCGTTTTCCAATTATTTTCCCCGCGTGCATTTGGCCCACTTGCGGTTGCGGGATTTTCGCAATTACGCCCGGCTGGACGCGGATTTCGCGCCCGGCTTCCATCTGCTTTTGGGCGACAACGCACAGGGCAAGACCAACATTCTTGAAGCGGTCTACCTTCTGGCCACGCTCCGCTCGTTCCGCGGCGTCGGCTGCGCGCAGATGATCCGGCACGGACAACGCGGCTATTTCGCCGGTGGCAAAATCGTCGGCGCAGGCGAGCGCGAAATCAAAATGTTTTGGTCAGCCCGCGAGCGGAACCTTTCCCTGGACGGGCGGCCCGTCAAAAAACTATCGGATTACCTCGGCGTCTTGCGGGCAGTCGTGTTTTGCACGGAAGACCTGCAATTGGTCAAAGGCGCGGCCCGGTCGCGGCGGCGATTTTTGGATTTGCTGCTGGCGCAATCAAATCCGATCTATCTGCCCTTACTCCAGCGCTACATGCGGGCGGTGCGCGCCCGGAATGCCCTGCTGAAGCAGCGATCAGCGGACGTCGCCGCGCTCGACAGTTTTTCTCAGGAAATGGTGAAATCAGGAGATGAAATCATCCGCCTGCGCCGCGAACTGGTTCCCAAATTTTCGCCTCTGGCGCGGCTGGCGTATCGCCGCATTTCCAACGATGCCGAGGAACTCCGCATTGAATATCGGCCCAGTGTGAAAAACGACTTCGCCGTGGAACTGGCGCAGGCACGCGCGCGCGAGTGGACGTTCCGCGCCACGCTTATCGGTCCGCATCGCGACGATTTGCAATTGTTGCTCAATGAAAAATCGGCGGCGCAATTCGGCAGCGAAGGCCAAAAACGCACGCTGGCCATCGCGCTAAAAATGGCCCAGGCAGAGTTTTTGGGCGGCGTCCACGGCAGCGCCCCGGTGCTGCTAATCGATGATGTGATGGGCGAATTGGATGTCAAAAGGCGCAGCGGCTTTCTTCCCCTGCTTGAACAGGCACGGAAAACCAGCGGCCAGGTATTTATGACTGCAACGGAGGAAAACTGGCCGCGCGAACTCGGCAAAGATCTCCAAAAGTGGCAAGTGGCCGGCGGGACGGTGAAGAAACCTTAGATTTCAATCATCCATCCAATGCGTTTACGAACGGCCGCTATCACGCTGGCATCATAACGCCCCGCGCGCCGCTCAAAACGGTGATGCTCAATGGATTCTATCCCCAGGACATTTGCGACTCCCTCATCGGGCCCCGGCATCCATTTTACGCGAGGAAGAGGCACTTCATAATTTCCTCCGCGAATCGTCGTGGTACAGGGCACGCAAACGCTTAATGCTCTTTCCGCTCCAGGATCTTCACGCGAAACCACGAGCAAAGGCCGAAATTTCGCCTTCATCCCCATATCAATCCACCACACCTCACCAGGCTTTGGTTGGATCATAGAAGCTTTCCAAATTTTTCGCCCGAATTTCCCATGGCGACAAGAGCATCTCGTCGCGCGCAGGAGTCAGGTTGGCTTTCGTAATCACAAGCAATGTGCCATTTCGCTCAACGTATTGCGGCTCCCGGATCGCGCGGTCGAGAACTTTGCCCGTTTCAGATTTGAGCTGGCTTGATTTGAGAACTGTCACGGCCTAAAAATAGGCCAATTTTGGGCTATATTCAACCCTGAATTTTTATGATTTTGCTCACCGCGTCGCCAGCTTGTACGCCACGCTCGCGCTCACCACGATGGAAACGATATTCATCGGGTTGAAATCGACACCGTATACCAACTTTTCCGGCTTTTCGGGCATCACCATCCGTAAGTGCCTCTGCCGCCGAAAAATAAATTTTTCTTTGCGCTCTTTATGGGCTTTGCGGTTAAACTTCCAAAATGCGAATTTTATCCGGCATCCAACCCAGTGGCGCACTGCATCTGGGCAATTATTTCGGCATGATGCGGCCGGCCATCGAGCTTCAGGACCGCGGCCAGACCCTTTATTTTATCGCCAATTATCATTCCATGACGTCGCTGTTCAACGCGGAAGAGAGGCGTAAAAACACCATGGACGTGGCGCTGGACTTTCTCGCGTGCGGACTCGATCCCAAAAAATCCATTTTCTTCCGGCAATCAGACGTACCGGAGGTAACCGAACTGGCGTGGCTCCTGACCAGTTTGACGCCCATGGCGATGCTTGAAAATTGCCACAGCTATAAAGATAAAATTGCGCACGGCATTTCGCCGAACCATGGAATCTTTGCCTACCCGGTTTTAATGGCCGCCGACATTTTGATTTACGATTCAAACCTCGTTCCGGTCGGCAAAGACCAGAAGCAACATGTCGAAGTCACACGCGACATCGCCATCAAATTCAACAACACCTACGGCGAAACGTTCGTCGTTCCAAAGGAAGAAATCCGCGCAGACACGGCCGTCGTGCCGGGCACCGACGGCGACAAAATGTCGAAAAGTTATGGGAACACTATCGAAATCTTCGGGGACGAAAAGTCGCTCCGCAAAAAAATCATGGGCATCGTCATGGACTCGCGCCCGCCGGCAGAGCCAAAGCCCGACGCGGACAAAAACCTCGCGGTCCAACTCCTGAAACTGGTATCGCCGACTGAAACAGGCCGCGATGTTGAGAACCGCCTGCGCGACGGCGGCCTTGGCTACGGGGATCTCAAAAAAGCTCTTTTTGAAAACTATTGGAATTATTTTGCCGAGGCACGAAAGAAACGGGCTGAACTCGCGGCCAATTTGGATTACGTGAATGCGGTATTGACCGAAGGCGCGGCCAGGGCCCGCGCATTAGCGCAACCGGTGCTGAAGCGCGCAAGGCAAAATTCAGGAATAGAGTAGTCTCGCGAAGGGTCGTGCACATTTTCCGGGCATAGGGAATGCAACGGGAAACGAAGGCCTAATCACGGGTGAAAAGCGCGATTTTATTGGGAAACCTGACGATTTTGCCTGGCTCGAAGGGAAACGGATAGCGTCCGGCTTCACCGGCACACCATGACCCACCACATCAGATGACCAGCGCTGTGATTAGCTATCTCATCGCGCGATAGCTTCTGAGTTGACAATTCCGGGATTTAGATGTATATACAACCATTATGAGAGAACGAATGGCGACTGAGACGGTTTATGAGAAGCCGATGGGCAGCCCGTGCCTATGCGCGAATCTCCGCCGTGCCACGCGGGCGGTGACCCATGTCTATGAGGAAGAATTCCGGCGGGCAGGTTTTACGGGGGCGACACAATTTCATGTATTGAGGGCTGTGGAACAGGCGGATTCATTGCGCCAGGGGGATTTGGGAATTTTATTGGATCTCGACAAGACTACGATTACCCGCACGCTAAAACCGCTTTTTCAAAAAGGCTGGCTGGTGTTGGAAAGCCACACGGACGCACGGGAAAAGTGGGTCAAATTGACCAAAACCGGCCGGGAACAGATCCAACGCGCCCGCCCCGCCTGGGAAAAGGCACAAGGAAGAATGAAAAGGGCGCTGCCGCCAGGGATGTGGGATTTGTTCATGGGGTCACTGCCGAAACTGGCTGAACTGGGCGCGAGCGCATGAATTTTTTTACCACATTACTTGTATATACAACCAATAAAGCAAAGTAGACAGCCATATTGCAAACAATGAACTCTTTGTCTCTCCCTGAAAGGGCCGATGAAAATCAGCGGGTAAACCATACAACTGTCGAGCCCGCGCACCGGACGCCTGGCCGACCGGCCGGCCGGGATCCCTTAATTAGTGAAATGAAACCGGCGCCGCCACAACGGGGCCGCCGGCCTTTTTCAAAGCGCGCTTTGCTCCAGGCGCTGATAACCAGTGCGGGCGTCGCCGTTTTCGCGTTGATCTGCCATTGGTGGATGGTGGGGCGTTTTATCGAAAGTACGGACGACGCATACATTGGCGGCGATCTCACGGTGATTGCGCCCGAAGTCGCCGGCTTCATCTCCAGGATTGATGTTCGTGACAACCAACAGGTTCATGCAGGCGATCCGTTGATTAAATTGGACGATCGCGACTATCGCGCCGGCCTGGCCAAAGCCGACGCCGCCGTCGCCATGGGGCAGGCCACGCTGACGAATCTTGATGCGACCCGCCATTTGCAGGACGCCGTTGTCATTCAGTCCCAGGCGGACGTCGCCACTGCCGATGCGGAAATAATTCGCACACATGACGACCAGGTTCGCTACAAACGCATGGTGGCCGATGGGAGTGTATCCATCCAAAGCGCAGAGGCGGCCGAAACGGCCTATAAACAGGCAGTCGCCAGCGGCGAAAAAGCCCGGGGCGGCCTGGCAGCGGCGCAGCGGCAGTTGGATGTCATTCAAACGCAAAAGCAGGAGGCAATGGCATCGCTGCAGCAGGCGATTGCCGAACGGGACGCAGCCCGGCTCAATCTTGGTTATACTGAGTTGCGGGCGCCAGTGGATGGAACGGTCGGAAACCGCAGCGCACAAGTCGGCGCCTATGCTGCCACGGGTTCACAACTCATTTCGCTCATACCTGCGCGCGGACTGTGGGTCGACGCGAACTTCAAAGAAGACCAACTCGCGCGGATTCACACCGGCTTGCCGGCAACGGTCACAGTAGACTCAATTCCGGGTAAAACATTTCGCGGCCACGTTGTCAGCATTGCGCCGGCCACTGGCGCCGAGTTTAGCGTCCTGCCGCCGGAAAATGCCACAGGCAACTTCACGAAAATCGTCCAGCGTGTGGCCGTGCGAATTGTGTTCGATGACGAGGCGTCCGCATTGGGGCAATTGCGCCCCGGATTGTCGGTCATTGCAAATGTGGATGCCTCCTCAACCGCCAAGGCAGGGTTATGAGCGCCGAGCCTCCACTTCGGGCCAGGGACATTTTCCCGTTCGTGGTGATGTGCTTCGGGATGTTCATGGCTCTGCTGGACATCCAGATTGTGGCTTCGTCGTTGCAGGATATTGGGGGCGGATTGTCGGCGGCGCAGGACGAAATCAGCTGGGTGCAAACCGCGTATCTCATTGCCGAAATTATAGTGATTCCACTTTCGGGGTGGCTGACGAGGGTGTTTTCGACCCGGTGGCTGTTCGCGGCTTCCGCGGCTGGATTCACGCTAACGAGCCTGCTTTGCGGCCTGGCGTGGAACATTGAGAGCATGATTGTGTTCCGGGCGCTCCAGGGATTGTTGGGCGCTTCGATGATTCCCACCGTTTTTACATCGTCATTTCATTATTTTCAGGGCACGCGCCGTGTTTATTCAGCGGCGGTTATCGGCACGATCGCGTCGATCGCGCCGACTTTGGGGCCGGTGATCGGCGGATGGATCACGGATACATGGAATTGGCATTGGCTTTTTTTCATCAATTTGCTTCCCGGCGCGGCGGTGACGATCCTGATCCCGTTTTTGGTAAAAATTGATGAACCGGATTTCTCGTTGCTCAAGGGCGCCGATTATCCGGGCATCGCTTTGATGGCGGTTGGCTTGGGAGGTTTGGAATATGTGCTCGAGGAAGGGGCACGGTGGAACTGGTTTGATGATTCGACGATCAAAACACTTTCATACATCTCGATCGCCGCGGGAATCCTTTTCATCATTCGCAGTTTGAGCCATGCGCATCCCATTTTCGATCTTCGCGCCCTGGGGAACCGGAACTTTCTGATGGGCTGCCTTCTCTCTTTCATCACGGGGCTGGGCATTTTTTCGACCATCTTTTTGACGCCATTATTTTTGGATTACGTGCGCGGATTCAGCGCATGGCAAACCGGTGTCGCCATTTCCTCGACGGGCGCGGCATCGCTCGCGGGTGTTCCCATCTACATCGCGCTGGCCCGAAAGTTCGACGGCCGGTGGCTCATGATGTTCGGCATGGCGCTCTTTGCACTGTCCTTGTGGAGTTTTAGCTTTATTACGCACGACTGGGGTTGGGCGGAGCTGTTTTTGCCGCAAGTCTTGCGCGGTTTTCCACAAGTATTTGTGGTCGCACCCGCCGTGACGCTCGGCCTGGGCAGCCTGCCGCCGGAGCGGCTCAAATACGCCAGTGGATTATTCAATATGATGCGCAATCTGGGCGGCGCCATTGGCATCGCCGTGTGCGCAACCATTTTGAATGACCGGACGAATCTGCATTTTCTGCGGCTGGCTGAGCATTTGAACGCCACCAACGCGCCAATGTTGGAAATGCTGCACCAACTGGGCGGTCATTTTGCCGGGCTGGCCGGAGGCAGCACTGCGCGAGGCCAGCAGGAAGCTCTCAGGGAACTCTGGTCCGTGACCTACCGCGAGGCGCAGGTGCAAAGCTTTGCCGATGCTTTCGTTGCCATTGGCGCGTGTTTTGTCATGGCCACGGCAATGGTTCCTTTGATGCAACGCGTTGCCGCCCCTGCGGGTCCCTCGACGGAGGGGCATTGAGAAAATGCCGCCATGCTGCGTCGGCGCAGAAATGTCAAAACGTAACACCACTACAGAATATGCAGATGCGTGCCCACCGTACCGGCGCCGATCCTCTGTTGCTATAACCGTTTGCCGGTCAAGCGCTCGTACGCTTCCAGGTATTTCGCCGTCGTTTTGGAGACGACATCGTCCGGAAGTTTTGGGCCCGGCGGGGTTTTGTCCCAGTCGAGGGTTTCGAGATAGTCGCGGACGAATTGTTTGTCGAAGCTCGGCTGGCCTTTGCCGGGGGCATATTGATCGGCCGGCCAGAATCGTGATGAATCCGGCGTGAGCACTTCATCAATCAACACCAGTTTGCCGGTCGTATCATCCAGGCCGAACTCGAATTTTGTGTCGGCGATGATGATGCCGCGTTTGCGCGCGTAGTCGCGGGCGAAATTATAAATTTTGAGACTCGCGGCCTGGGCTTGTTCGGCGATTTCCTTGCCCTCGATCTTTTTAGCTTCTTCGAATGAGATATTTTCATCGTGGCCTGATTCGGCCTTCGTGGATGGCGTGAACAGCGGCTCGGGCAATTCGGAAGATTCTTTCAATCCAGCCGGCAGTTTGATGCCGCAAACGGTCTGCGTTTTTTGATATTCCTTCCAGCCGCTGCCGGCCAGGTAGCCACGCACGATGCATTCGATGGCCAGCGGCTTGCATTTCTTTACGATCATGTAGCGACGGCCGATTTTATCGGCAAACGGCTGCAAGTTGGCCGGGAGCGAGTCGCCGGGCTTCGAGGTTAAATGATTCGGCTGAAACGATTCCGTTTGGCTGAACCAGAAATAGGAAATTTGTGTAAGGACTTCGCCTTTGCGCGGAATGCCGTTGGGCATGATGACGTCGAAAGCGGAAATGCGGTCGCTGGCGACGAATAGCAGGCGTTCGCCGAGGTCAAAGATCTCGCGCACCTTGCCGCTCTTGATCTTTTTGATGCCGGGCAGTTCCAATTGAAGGACGGTTTCGTTTTGTGAATTCGACATGGCCGGAATTATTGGGCGTGAAGGGGAAAATTCAAGAAAGAACCAAGGGATTTACGATTTGCGATTTGCGATTTACGCTAGTCAGAGGGAGAGTCGTGCCCTCAATTTTGGACGCACGTCGGGCCCGAAACCTTCACTACCGCGCTTGCGTCCTGCCCGGTTCAGGCCGGCTGAAGAGTTTCGGTCGCTTTTTGGTCGATTTTTTCCGAAATGTCTTTGCCAGGCGGACCGCCGTCTTTCCCATCCCATCGCTGACCGTAGCGTTCGTCGTACACGAATTCTTCCAATGCGAGCCGTCCGCAATAAGGCTTATCTGGTTCTTTGGCAAAGCCGATGGCGAGCAATGCCACGACTTCCGCGTCGTCGGGTAAATTGAACGCGCGTTTTACAGCTTCGGGATCAAAGCCTTCCATCGGGGCTGTGTCCAATCCATATGTTTCCGCCACCAACATCATGGTCGTAAATGCGATCATCGTATGGCGATTGAGCCAAACAGGCTGAGGAATCGCGTGCTCCAAAAAATCTGAAGCCTGCTGTTTAATCTTTGGAACCATCTCGGGTTTTCCAAACCCGCGCTGAACGCCTTCCTGAACGATGGCATCGATGTAGTTCTTCCAATCCTCGCGGATGCCGAATGCAATAATAATCACCGGAGCCTCACCGATTTTTTCCTGATTATACGCGGCCTTCTTCAATCGCTCGCGGTTTTCTTTGTTGCGCACCACCACGAACCGCCATGGTTGCAGGTTGTATCCCGACGGCGCCTGCGCTCCGAATTGTAGAATTGCCTCAAGATATTCATCCGGCACCGGGTCCGGTTTGAAATGCGATGTGGCGCGGCGGTCGAGGAGCGCCTGAGTCAACGGCTTCATCGGTCTGCCGTCCGGACAATGTTCCGGGGAGGCAGCCGGTTTATCACGAAACAGAGCTTTCATACCTGGCTCAGTATCGTTTGAAAAATTGGACCTGACGCTCGTGGCGCTTGGCCTGTTCCAGGGTTTGAAAAGTGCCGAGATTCCGGCGTTCTCCGGTTCCCGGATTGCGTTTGCGCGAATAAAGCCGATAGCCGCCATTCCTAAGTTTTCTAATCATAAAACCCTCTCTCTGTCTAGCTTTAGCCCAAAGCGTGCCAATGGACAATCGCGCAAAAATTCCGCTCAAAGTGCAGAATGCAAGTTCCCGGTTGCGCCATCGTGCAAACTACCAAAGCATTTTTCGAGTAGGAGAATGAGGATGAGGATGAGGATGATTCCCCTTTTCCCGGTAAATAAAAAACAACCCCTTTACACACCTGCGGAACGGCGGTACAGTCGCACTATGGCTGCCGAATATGACGCCACAGAGTTTATTGATACGGACTTTCGCGCGCACAAATCGCCGGGAGCCGGGGACCAATTCCGCGCGCCCTCGCGCGAGGAAGTGGACCGCAAGGTTGTCGAGGCCCAGCAAAAGCTGGCCGAACTGAAGCGCGCCCAGGAAGAGCTGGAGCGCGAGCGCTCTTCGCTGGAGGAATTGCGGCGGCGCCAGCTTGAATTTCAGACCGGCCGCCAGGAAATCATGCAGAATCTGACGCGCGGACTGGGCCTTCTCGAAGAGGCCGAGTTCAATGCGCGCCGCGAGACCGAGCAAATGGCCAAGACCCTCGCCGATTTTCGCGATGTCCTCTCAAAAGTCGAGACGATCCGCGAAGACCAATGGAGCAAGGAAAATTTCAACGTGGAACTGACCCGTGCCCTTACCGCGGTTGAAAACGCGCGTATGGAGTGGAATGCCGCACGGTTGAAAATTCCGGCGCTGGCCGGAGAAAGCGCGAAAAAGATTGAAACATCCATTGCTCCCGCGCCGGCGTCGCCTATGCCGTTCGCGAACCTGAGCTTCTGGCAACTATGCAGGTTCGGCCTGGCAATGACCTGGCCCTTCCTGCTCGTCGGCCTGATCGTGATCGGACTGCTCATCGCTTTACTGACCTCGATACCGTCGCCGCACCGGTAATTGTTTGTCTATGGCGGCCGCAAAGAAAAAGGGAAACAAAGGGGCGCCCAGCGATCCTATTTCCGAACGTACCCGCGCTCTCAACGACCAGATTTCCTCACTTCAAGCGGAGATAAAAAAGTTGGACTCCCAGATCCAGCGCGCCCCGGCTGCGCCGTCGCCAAAACTTCGCTCCACCGCCATTCCGCACGGCAACACTGTTTCCCGCAAACCCGAAGCACCGCCGCCAAAACCCGCCGTCGCGGCTGAACCGGTATTTGAGGAAATCAAAACGCTAAAACCCGGCGCGGAAACTGAACCAGCCGACCGATTCAACGAATTGGGCGTCCGCAAATATGATTTTCCCGCGCTGATGCAGAAGGTTCGCGAATTGTTCAAGCGTCCTACGGCGAGCAATCCGCGCCTGGTCCATTATCTGGCAGCGGGCGGAGTCCACGGTTTGCGTCCCTTGCGTTATGAGAAGCGCGTAGCGCGAAACCGGTTTATCCTGTTTACCATTTTTTTGCTGATTGTCCTGCTGGGAACCCTTCTTGTCTTTGTTCACCATCGATGAATCCGCCAACTGTTTCTCTTCCCATTTCCACGAGCGAAGGAGAATTTCTCGCCCATTATTCCCAACGCGGCCTTGCCGAACTGAATTTTCCAGATCGAAAAACAGCGGCCCGGGCCGCAAAACCGGACGGTGAAATCTCCGCTAAAATCCGCGAATGGCATCGGACGACCGAATCTGCCCTGAAAAAGCTTCTGGCCGGTGAAAAGCAGGCAAAATTTCCTCCGCTGGATTTGGCCGGAACGGCTTTCCAAAAGAGCGTCTGGCGCGCGATGCTCAAAATTGCCTCCGGCAAAACCAAAAGCTACGGCGAAATTGCCGAGGCCATCGGCAAACCCGGCGCAGTCCGGGCCGTAGGCGGCGCGTGCGGCGCCAATCCCATTCCCGTATTCGTGCCGTGCCATCGTGTGCTGGCCGCGAACAAAAAAATCGGCGGCTTCTCCAGCGGCCTGCATTGGAAATGGCGCCTCCTCGATCGCGAGGGAGTTATTCCAAAGGAATAAATTGATCCGACGAATCCGACAGATCTGGCAAATCCGCTGGTCTTTCAAATGAACTTGCCGCCTAGCCGATTTCGGGCATAATAATAAGCTCAATGGCTCGGGGCGTAGCGTAGCTTGGTATGCGCGCTTGCTTGGGGTGCAAGAGGTCGTGAGTTCAAATCTCACCGCCCCGACCATTTTTTCAGGGATCAATGAAGGAGAGGCATTAGTTTGCAGACTCCGGTGCTGTTTTAAATGAGTGCAACTGCAAAGCCCACAACCAGGCGCTCGTCGCACGAAACACAAAAGTGAACGTTGACTTCACCACGGGGAATACCTGTCAGGTCGACCAAGCCTTATGTTTTTGCATATATGCTCTAAAAGTCCGCAACATCCGCTACAACGCTGAGTGTCAACGACTTAAACCTTAACAAATCTGCAACAAATCCGCAACAGGGTTGCAACATCTTTCGTTCTTCGGATTCCAGCCCGGACGACGCACAATTCGGACGCGACCTTTGGCAATCGCTGCCCGGAACCATAGACGCATCCGGAACATGGACTGCCAATTCAACCGACATCACCGCTGACCAGAACTGATTATGAAAAGGACTCTCACAATTTGACTGGTTCAGTTTTGAGCCAACGCCTTAATCGCCGGACTTTTCGGGCCGAAGCAGTTTTTCGAAACTGACGCCGTAAAGTTCGGCCAACTTTAAGATTTGCTTGCGGCCAACCAAGTTTCCGCTCCTTTCCCAATACATCAAGTTCGTTCGTGGAATGCCTGCTCGCCTGGCGACTTCTCCCTGTGACAGCTTCTTTGGAGGACCAGCAGAAGAGCCTCGATGCTGGCGCCGTGGACTATATAGTTAAACCGTTCGACACGTTCGACTTCGCCACGCGCATTTTGTCGCACATCAAAGCAATCTCATGCTAAAGGTCCCTGACAATATCCCGGAAACGCACTTTCAATGCGCGGGCAATCCGCAAAAGCACGTCAACCGTGGGCACTTTGTAGCCACGTTCGATTTGGCCCATATAGACGGGATTAATGTCAATTCGCTCCGCGAGCTTTTCCTGGGTATATCCAGCACGCTTGCGGTATTTGCGAATGCCTCCGCCCAACAGCCTTCGATCTTTTTTTGTGACCACGATTGCCCATTAAGCAATCATCCTTTCCCAAAATCGCACAGATTCTATTAGCTATCATTGTGAAAACCGAATTTTGTTTGACACTATGGCAGAATTGTGGGATGAAGGACAAAGTTTCAACAGGCGCGGGATTTTTTGAAGGAATTCAACTGCACAGCCCAACACAGAATGGCGATGCAGAAATTTTCTCTGAAACTTGGGGGGTTTCAGATTCGCGGATAACCGAAGGCTCAAAAGGCAGAATATGAAAACGAAACGGATGCGGCGGTCATGGCTTCTGGAAATTACTATCACCGTGTCAATTTTTGTGGCGCGGGGCACCTACGCCCAAATAGACCCGGAGCCTCCATTGCCGACTCCATTGGATTCCTGGTCGTTCACCGACAACATCAATTGGACGGACGATAACGGAAACCCACCAATCTCATTCACTAATATTGGATCGAGTGACCTGGGCAACGGCTTCTCACTGGTTGTCGAAACAAACGTTCCCGCCTGGCTGAACTACCCAATTTACGGAACGAATGGCGCAACAAATATCGTGCTCAATGGCCCCGGCAGCATTTGTTTCTGGTATGGCGGCGGATGGGCGACGACAAACGGCGGCCCTGGAGAGTGGGCGCAACTGATAGACTGCGGGCAGTGGTCCTCGAATTCTTCGTTCGGTTACTTTGGCCTTTCGATTGACCCTGAGGGAAGCAATGTTCGGTTTTTCTCACAGGACGGCTTGGGAAGCACCTACAGCCTTTCGACTCCAATCTCATGGACAACCAATTATTTTCACTTCGTTGCACTCACGTATTCTGAGACGAACGTTAGTCTCTATCTGGATGGCGAGCTTGCAACCAATGACCCTGGCGGCTTGAGCGTTTGGCCCTCGCTCGCCGCTGTTGCAAACGGGATTTATTTTGGTTCCGACACGAATGGAAACTTCTCAGCTGACGGGCTTTTCGATTGGATACAAACTTTTGGGACTGTTCTGGATTCCAACACTGTTGCTAAAATCTATAATCAGGAGTTTATGGATTTCGAAATCATGCCCTGGAACATCCCCTACATGACCTTAAGTTCTGCCTCTTCAACGCAGGTCGGTAATTCATACTCGTTCACCAATTACATCATACCGAACGTGATCACTGGCCCAGGCTTTCTGCAATCGGACGGTGCGGCGGCCGGTTGCTCGTACGCAAGCAGCCCATATACGGTCTGGATCACTAATGTCGTCGCGACGGTGGTAGGCAGTAACGTGATGAATGTGACATTTTCAATAAATGGTGGACAAAGCGGCTACTGGTACGATGTCTTTGCCACCAGCAAACTGGAAATTCCGTTAACGAACGCGGTTTGGGCGTGGATGGGACAAGGCTTGGCCTGTCAGACATATACGCTCACCAATATTAACAGTTCAGCGGCCTTTTTGATATTAGGAACACCGCAGGACTCAGACGGTGACGGTTTGACGGACGCCTACGAACTCCTTGTAAGCCATTCCGATCCTTACAGCTATTCCACTGACGGCACGACTATGGCTGACGGTTGGGAAGTTTTATATTTCGGGCACATCGGTGTTTCACCGAATGGCGATCCTGACGGCGACGGCATAACGACAATTCAAGAATGGCTCATGCGCTCGCAGGGTTACAATCCGGCAAACTGGAACACATTTACCAACAGCCCGGTTGGCGATGGTTTTCAAGATTACAGCGGGGACGGCCTGGCCAATCTGATGGAGACGGCTTTTGGCGGCAATATGTTTAGCAACAACCCGGCATGGAAGGTGAACACGGCCGGCGACGGCTTTCCAGACGAATACAAAGCCATGGTTGGCTTGCCCAATACCGTCGTGCCCGTGCTCGGGCTGCCGACCTACAGCAAGAACCCGGTTCAATAATCAGACAGAGAATCCAATTTTATGAAACTTCTTAAAGGCGTGAAGCTTCTCTTCGTTTCCTTCATTATCGCATGGACGTGCGACGCGGTTTGTCTGGCCCAAAATGGAAATTCCGGCACAAGTGGCGGACCAGTCTCCGGCTCCGACGAACAGACAGCCGCCATTGATCTGGTAGGAAAGCAGGAGCAAAAGAAAGTGGACTTGTTCACGGGCAGTTTTGGTTATTCGATTCCCATTGCTTGCGCCCCGGCCCGGAATGGGTCGCAGCCGAATCTCGAACTGGCTTATTCCTCGTCAGGAGAACTTGATTGGTGCGGGATGGGTTGGACGCTGGACATAGGTTCGATTGATCGCAACGTGCGTGATGGATTTCCAATGGCATATTCGAGTGGTTCTCCTTTGACCCAATATGACGACAGCAAAGGGTTCATGCTCAATCTGTTCGGCAAATCTTCCAAACTGTTTTCAGTTGCTACCAATTCCGGAGTCGTCGAGTACCGATCCGAAGTGGATACGGAT
>DATAST010000051.1:0-42936 GCA_036269115.1 Verrucomicrobiia bacterium
TTGATGCCGCCCCATTCGGCACGAAATTGCCCCAGGACCCTGGAGTTGAATGGACGGAGCCTCGGGACATACACAATGTCATTGTGGATTTTGCCGTTCCAATTCCGGCCAATGCAAAAGTTCACGTTGAATATTGGGGCAGCCACTGGCCCCTGCAATACCTGCCCAACGACCCGTATCTCGGAAGCGGATACTCAGGTTGGATGGAACTAGGCGATTGGTACAATGGCGGCTGGCGCATCGCCGACACCGCCCAAACGATTTCGGGAAACTCAATTCATTCTACTTTCGAGCCGATCAACACTCACGAGTATCCTCAATTGACCAACTATTTTTCGACCGGCCGGTTCACACTCAAAATACGCATTACCGGGAACCAGCCACTTCCTGAAATTTTACGGATTCAGGCTTTAACAGATTCCACTCTTACGGATCGCGAAGTCCGCGTCGCCTGGGAAAAACCGCCTGCTGCTAATTTCCGCGCGAATGCATTCAACGGGCAAATTCTGAGCACGACCACGCACGAACGCACGTCGGTTCTGCGAATTCAGGCTGCTGTCAATAGCGACCCCAACAGCTTTGATCGCACACTCGTCACACTAAAGAACGGCACCAATGAGTTTACCTTCGGCGTCAACGATTTGACCAATGGCGCCCTGTATTTGCCCGAATACGGCGCGGCAATTCTTCCAAACAGTGACAGGCGCGATTATGCAACGGTCGCCGCCGATGTGCGCCGCGTTGGCCAGAAGACGTTATACCAACGCATCGCAGAAATGCCCGAGCAAACGTGGCCTTCCGCGTGGTGCGGAATGCCGCCGAAAAAATCGCGCATAGAGTTTGTGCTCGGACTCGACGGCGCGCGCCAAAAATTCCGCCTCGAAGCAAACGGTGACATTACTTTCCGTACCTATGATCAATACTTGGAGTCAGTCCCGGGAAACGATACGCCACGCTTTGCCCTGGAAAAATCGCCGGTTATTGTCCGGTTCGGCTTGTCTCAAGAGCCGACCGAACGGCACATCCAGGATGAGTCCATTCCGACCTGCGTCACCACCTGGAATCACAATGGAGTGGCCATCACTCAGACCGCCTTTGCCACAACGCTGAATGGCATCAAACCACGCATCCAACCGACCCCAGACGCCTGCGCCGTCGCCATGGTCCGCTTTGATTTCACAAATACTACTGACTCGCCGGAGATGGCCACCCTGCCCATCTCCATTCTTAGTGACACAAACAGCGAGCGCCTTCGCATCGACAACAAAGGCCTGATTTGGAACGGGAACCAGCTGCGCGGCCAGATCGTTATCGTAGCGCAGGTTTCCAAATCGGCAGACATACGACCACCAAAAGCGCACCGAATTGAAGACGTGAGTTCCGGTTTCAATTTGAAAATCGGACCTTCCACAAACGGGTTGGCTTGGACCGTCCCATTGGCCGCACACGAAACGAAATCGATTATTCTTAAATTGCCCTATCTGCCGCTAATCAAACCTTCTGAAGCCGCCGCATTGGCCGCGCTGAAATTTGTTAGGGAGCAACGAAATACCGCCGAATACTGGCGTGCTATTTTGAATCGAAGCGCCAATCTCATCACTCCCGAACCGGATTTGACCGATTTTTATCGGGCGGTTGCGGGACATCTTCTGATCAACTGCGAAACCGAACCGGGCAGCAACCGCCGTTTTGCCCGGGTCGGCTCATTCCGGTACGGCGTCTATCCCAACGAATCGTCCATGATGATACTCGATTTGGATCGGCGAGGTTATCACCAGGTCGCCGAAGAATGTCTCGACACATGGTTGCATTATCAGGGGACGGCGAGAATGCCCGGCGATTTTGACTCTACCAATGGCATTCTCTACGGAGCTAGCGGCTATGAAGCCGGCGGTTATAACCAGGGCCAGGGTTGGGTGCTGTGGACGCTTGCCCAGCATTTCCGGTTCACGCGCGATAAAGCATGGTTGCTGCGAGTCGCTCCAAATGTCGTGGCTGGGTCAGACTGGATTATTCATGAAACCGCCCGTACTGCAAATCGACCCGACCTTGGCAATGGCCTTTTGCCCCCGGGAGACCTTGAAGACATTACTGATTGGTGGACCTGGCTTTCTACCAGTTGTTATACGTGGCGCGGTTTGGATGGCGCGGCGTGGGCGCTCGAACAAATCCATGATCCAAACGCACCCCGCATTCGCGCCGCCGCTGATGCCTATCATGCAAACCTCGTGAATCATTTCCTGTCGGCCTCCGCTCTTTCGCCGGTCGTGCATTTGCATAACGGAACGGCAGTTCCGCAAATTCCTTCATACGCCCAGTGCCGTGGCCGCAGTTTCGGCTGGATTCGCCAAACGCTTGAGGGCGCGATGCACTTGCTCATAACCAGGGCCATTGACCCCAAATCCATTCGCGCCACGTGGATCCTGGAGGATTACGAGGACAACCTTTTCCTTTCAGATCATTACGGCTATCACGTCGATAACTTCGACAAAGAGTGGTTCGATCGCGGCGGCATGTCCATGCAAGCCTGTCTTCTCCTCACGCCCGACGTATATCTTTGCCGAGACGATGTGAAACAAGCCTTGCGCGCCACGTTCAACGCATTCGCTCTCAATCATTTTCCAGATGTTCACATGAATGCCGAGCATGCGCTGCCGCAAATGGGAGATTGGCTCGGGGACGTCTATAAATCGTCCGACGAGGCCAACGTTTGCGGCTGGCTCCGCGAAATATTTGTCCGCGAGGATGGCGACGTTCTCCTGGTTGGCCAAGCTGTTCCACGAGATTGGTTAAAACCCGGCCGAACGTGCGGAATAGAAAATACCGTTACGTATTTCGGGAACGCTTCGATCCTATACCAAGGCGGCTCAAATAGTATCACTGCCAAACTTCGAGCCCCGACCCGAAATCCACCGCGCGAAATCCACGTGCGTTTCCGGACACCGGAAGAACCACCGCTTACAAGTGTCACGGTAAATGGCAAAGCCTGGAAAAACGTCGACGCCAATTGGGTAATTATTCCAGGGAATATCAGCCACGCCACCATTATCGCGACCTACTAATATGGTAGGGCGGACCTCCCGGTCCGCTTCCGCCCCCAACTCTCACGCCGATTTCCTTCGCCGTCATGATGCAACGCTCCAACCACACATTGCGCATACCATCGCGCAAAATAGTCATTGGGATGCAGCGGATCATTCATACAGTCCTTCGGCTTTTTGGCAGCATAAACCCATTCGCTGATGGCGGTCATATCAACAAATTGCACGCCTGGTCCGATCATTGCCTTCATTTTTTTACCATATTCCCCAACAGCATCCCAATATGCTGAATTCGTGGTGTACTCGGGATCGAATCGTACTGGCGATATCAGCAGAAATTCGGCTCTTGGATTTTGCCCGCGGACAGTGTGGATAATATCCGTGATATTGGTCGCAAGAGTATTTGCGGAAACACTCCAGAAATCATTTTGCCCGAAGGCAATGAGCACGAGGTCAGGATTCAACGTATTAACCATACGCTGTGCGTAGTCCCTACCCCACTGCGACGTCGCCCCACTTTGGGAGGAATTGTAAAACTGAATATGGCGGTCTTTATAAATCTCACTCAACCGATGCACAACAAGCTCCGGCCACGGCGGCTCGAATGGGCGAATGTGTGATAATCGGCTTTCCCCATAACCATGCGTAATGCTGTCTCCATAAGCGACCAATGTCAGCGGCTGATGTGCTCTCAGTTTTTTCATTGTGTTGGGCAGGCCACCGCCAGTGTATTCGGGAAGTTCGTGCGTCCAACTGTCATCGTGTTCGTAGGTCACCATCACCTGTTTCCCGCCAATGACATTCCATTTATATTCGCCCTTTTGCAGGTCCTCATCGCGCACCCGCGGCATCCTGGACGACGTTGTACAAACCAATGTCCGCCCCTGGACCGTATAATCGACTCCATCGCTATAATTTGTGGTCAGCCCGTAATCCCAAACCGAAAGAATGCGAGTTGGAGGAAATAACAATTGTCCGGCGGCCGGCTTGCCATTCTCTGACAGCATGAGAACCGCTTCGTTCTGGATTTTGGGTCCCTGCCAAAACGGCTCCATTGCCTGGTCCAAATCGCAGGCAGGCTTCAAGCGAGCGGCGTTCTCGTCCGGCATGTCAAAACCCACATGGTCAACGAGGACATTTCCCTCTGCTGAATCTTTGGAAATGAGAACCTGCACCCATTTTGTGAGTGGATGCGGCTGCATGTAATGTTCGATCTTTTGTGAATTCGTACCCTTTACTTGAATATCATTCACTGAATCCACCTTCATGATCTCGCGGCCATGCTTGTCGAGGAAGCGAAGCGTCAAAATCCAGTCGTTCGTACGTTGCGATTGGATAATGGCGGAAAGAGTGAACGGGTTGCCGCTGCCCGTTTCAATGCGTTGCGCCAGCGAACCGCCGCCTGGACCGATACAGGCGCAGACCTTTCCCAATCTATTCATTTGCAAATGGACATCGCCTGTAATACGCCAGCCTTTTAAACCAGCTTTGAATTCACCGTTGACAATCTTTTCATCCTGGCCAGCCACGTGGCTTGCGCTAAGTGTCATTAAAAGGCAGGCAACAGCGAGAAAGGATTTAATCATTTATTACGATTATCATTGCGATGTGAAGCAACAGAGCCGCTGGCGTGACCAATGAATCTGTTGTTCAACTATTGTGCCTAATTTTCAGACTCATTTGCAAATCCTAACGGCTGACGAATCAGAAATTGCCGCTACAGTTGATAGACCTTAAATCCCGTAGCCCCCGAAGCAGCCCTATGATTCGCCTCTATCAATCTATTTTTGCCGGTGTTCTCCTGTCTATCACGGTTCTGCCGGCGTCCGCAGTCGTAATCCTCGACGATACATTTGCCGATGGCACCCGCAATCTCGAAATGCTGCCGGCAGATTCGGCATGGTACTGTTCGTCGGGGTCGTCATTGACCGCTGCACCCGGTTCCATGACATTGACTATGGGTAGCAGCGCGATCCTGGCCGTCAGCTATTTTACGACAAACGCCAACAACCCGATATCGTTGAACGTAGGCGATACACTTTCGATGAATATAACATTTACGTTCGAAGGTGTAGCGCCGGTGAATCCATCACAAGCTTTTCGCCTCGCGCTTTGTCATTATGGTGGGGCTCGCGTCAATGCAGATTTTAGCAGCAACAGCGGGCAAGGGACGAATGTGACCGGCTACGGGATATTTCAAAACATGGGCCTAAATTTCGACGGGACAGTGCCCACGGCCCTGCTGATCCGCACGAACCTGGCCGATAAATCACTTCTGAGCGCAACCGGCGACTGGCTGCTCCTCGGCCTTGGGCCGGGCAGCACGAATAATTTCCCGGGATTCACAAACAACGTCCCTTATATTTTGGAGTTCTCGGTGCAACGGACGGATGTCAATGCGATGCAGGTTTCAGCGACGTGGTTAAACAGTATCAGCGGCGTGACGCTTGCAACCACGATCACAGACACGACCGCGACGAATTTCAATTTTGATGGAATCGGCCTGCGCCCGTTGATTGATGCCAGCACCGCCACGGAGATCATTTTTAACGAAGTGCGAGTGGACTATGTTCCGGCGGCGACGGCGCCTGCGATCATCAGCGACCCACAGGATCAATCAATCTTCACCGGCCAAAGCGCCACGTTCGCCGTGACAGTGGATGGCACGCCGCCCTTTGCCTACCAGTGGTTCTACAACAATGACACCATGCTCACAAACCAGACTAACGCGACGTTGACCATCGAGGACGCGCAGGTGTCGGACACCGGCGGCTATTCGGTCGTGGTTTCCAATGCCTATGGTTCGGCAATCAGCGATAACGCTGAATTGACCGTGAGCATTCCGACGGCGCCGATCATCGTCACCCAGCCACAAAGTCAGACGGTGATTCCCGGACAGACCTGTCAGTTCACGATTGTCGCGGGCGGCAGCGCGCCACTGAACTATCAATGGTATTTCAACACGAATACTTTAATCACCAATGCTATCGGCAGCACATTTACATTGACCAACCTCCAGCCGGCCAATCAGGGGACGTATTCGGTAGTCGTCAGCAACCTGGTCGGTGTCACGAACAGCAGCTACGCCGTTCTTTCCGTGAACACCAATCCCGTGGCTCCGAGTTTCCTCTCGCCGCCGGCTTCACTGGTGGTCTTACAGGGAAATAATGCCGGCTTTACAGCAACGGTCATCGGCACGGAGCCAATCGCGTGTCAATGGAGCTATAACAACGTTCCCATTCCAGGCGCCATGTCCTTAACGCTCGTTCTGACAAACGTTCAAACGACCAATTCCGGCAGCTACACCCTGACAGCTTCGAATAGCGCCGGAGTGGCGATGAGCACAGCCATCCTGACCGTGACGCCCACGATTCCCGTGGTCAACACGGACTATAATTTAACCGGCTTTGCGCTTGGCACAACCGGCGGCGGCGTGCTTGCCACAAACAACACCAACTATGCCCAAGTTTACACGGCCACCGATTTAGCCAATGCGATCAATAGCAAGACAGTTAAAATCATCGAGATTATGAATGACCTGAATCTCGGCTACTCGGAGATCGAAGCGTCGGCCAAATCCAACAGCGAACCGTTCCGTGCCGCCCCCAACGGGCCGTTATTGCATCCGGTATTGTTACAAACCGGGGTCAGCTTCATTGACATCCAAAAGAAAAACGGCCTAACGATTTTTTCCGCCAACGGCTCGACCATCCGGCACGCCAAGCTGAACATCAAAAATTGCGGCAACATGATCATTCGTAATCTCAAATTCGACCAACTATGGGAATGGGACGAGGCGACCAAAGGACAATATGATCGAAACGATTGGGATTTCATCACCCTTGGTGACGGGGGCGCCGTGAGCAATATTTGGGTGGACCATTGCACGTTTACCAAGGCTTATGACGGCATCCTCGATACCAAGGCCGGTTGTTCGGGGATTACGATTTCGTGGTGCCATTACACCGGCGATGACGGCGCAACCAATACGAATAGCTGGGTATGGCAGCAAATCAATTACCTGGAACAAAGTCCGTCGAGTTATCCAATGTATAATTTCCTGCGGACGCACGGTTTTTCCACGACAAATATCGTGACCATCATGCAAGGACACGACAAGACTCACCTAGCCGGTCAAAATGACCTCGACCCGAATAACGCAACCATTTCCCTGACTTTCCATCATTTGTGGCTAAACAGCGTCTGGGACCGTTGTGTGCCGCGTTTGCGGGCAGGCAACGTGCACGACTACGATCTTTTTGTAGATGACACGTCGGTCCTGGCAGCCAAACGTTTGCGCGATTCAATTGCGGCAACGTTGAGCACTGGCGACCAGAATACCCTCAATAACACGTATGATATTGATCCGCCGATCAACGGCGCGATTTCGACCGAAGGCGGCGCGTTGTTGCTGGAGAAATCGGTCTACAAAGATTGCCTCTACCCCCTGCGCAATAACCAAACCGACCCTTCGGACCCGGAATACACCGGCAAAATTCTCGGTTCAGATGTGATTTATCACATGGACAATGCCGATGGAACCGCGACGGATGTTCGCGGCAACAGCACCGACCCGGGAAACCCGCTGGGGCCGTTTCAGGCTGCCATTATTCCTTTTTCATGGAATTTGCCGAACAATCAATTGCCGTACATCTACGCACCGGATGATCCGGCGCAGTTGCAAGCCATTTTGACCAGTTCGACTACCGGCGCAGGCGCGGGTGTGTTGACCTGGGACAAAACAAATTGGCTGGTGACATCGTATGCGCCTTCGGCCCCATTTATCGTCGCCCAACCGCAAAATGTGACAGTGGTCGCGGGCCAAAGCGCCACATTCATCGTGCTGGCTGGTGGCACCGCAAATTTAAGCTATCAATGGTATTTTAATACCAACATGCCGGTGACAAATGCGACTGATTCCGTCCTTACGTTGACGAACGTTCAAAGCGCCAATTCGGGAGTCTACACGGTTGTAGTAACCAACATTGCAGGAAGGGCCACAAGCACGAATGTCACATTAACCGTGACCGGTGGCGGCGGACCGTCGCTGCCACAGTTGTCGTCGGCGGCATTTAACGACGGGACCTTCAGCCTGAGTGTAAGCGGCGGTTCCGCCAGCGAGTTTATCGTCCAATCATCCACCAACCTCATCAATTGGGTCGATATCCATACCAATTTTTCGATGACACCCTTTACCTGGACCGATTCCAATGCCGATAATTTTGGACTCCAGTTCTACCGCATCCGAGTTGGACCTTGATGATGGACGATCACACGGTGCCCAAATTTCAAAGAGATTTGCAGAAAAGCGCAACTAATCACGCAGGCCTCGTGGTAAAATCCCTATTGATCCCTTTAGAAGCCATTATTGGCATGCCAGCCTTATGACGATATGAACTCTTCAATTCATCCTCGCTTGGGGAAACTCTTTGTCATGACCGCCGTCTGTGCGGCGTTTCAGCACGCCGATGCCACGCTGCTTTTCGAAGACGGCTTTAACTATTCCACCGGTACTTTCGGCGCCAGTGATGTGAGTCCCTCTGGATTAAGTGGCAATCCATGGGCCGGCGGTAATTCACACATTACGGTCGCCAGTGGCGATTTAACGTATCCGAGCCTCCTCGATTTAGGCGGAAACTCGATACAGGATGTTTGGGGTTCTGGCGCGGGCACCGTTTACAATACGTACACTGACCAGAATAGTGGCAGCATCTATTATTCGTTTCTTCTGGATGCCACCGTGGCGCCAAGCGCCAGCCAGTATCTGACTGCGTTGAACCCCGGCGTCAACACACCAAATGGGAGCAGCGATGCGCTGCAGGTGGATGTCGCGCCGGTTACCGGAGGCTATGAGGTCGGTCTGCGTACAGCAGGCAAAAGCATTACTCTGGATACCTCGACCGTGCTGTCCTTAAACACCACCTATCTTGTCGTGGCCGAATATACGTTTGGCGCGGCAGGATCCAGTTCTGCTTCGCTTTATCTGGATCCGACACCCGGAGGAAGCCTGCCTTCCGCTGCGGTCACTTTGGCAGCCAGCGGGACTGTAACGGACATTGACGATGTGGGCTTTAAGGCGCAAACCACCGGTACGACCGGCACTTTCCTGATTGATAATGTTCTCATTGGCACCGATTGGGGAGATGTCACACCGCTGGCAACCCCGGAACCCGGCTCAATCACTTTCCTGTTGGCAGGCATGGCCACGCTCAGCCTGACGACCCGCCTTCGCCGCTTCCGCAAATAGGCTTTGCCGGCCCCGGCAAGTCACAGCTCGTAGTCGAAGATCAAAGCGTCGGCCCGAATCGGACTGAGGATTTTCTGCACGACACGCTGGTGCTCCGGATGCGGCAGATAACCTTCCAGGGCAGCCCGATCTTTGAAGTGGAAGATCAGTCCATGCGTGAATCCCTTGGCGCGTTCAGAGAAATTCTTGCCGGAGGTTACGTCCACGATACCTGGGATTTTATTCCTCAGGTCCCGGAGCTCGGTCATGACGGCGTCAATCGCCTCCTGACTGGCGTTTTCGGTCCACCGAAGCAAAACAATGTGTGCTACCATGCTATTCTCCTTCCTATAAATGAATCTGGTTAATGTTCGGCTCAAGGTTAAACAAATTAGGCATAAAGGCAAATCGAGAGACTCATTCCGGCATTGCCCCTGCTTTCCCTTCCTGAATAACATGAGTTGCCTATATTCATGACCGATATCGCCGAAAACCGCCCTGCCAATTGGTTTGGGCCTTCGCGTTTTGCTCTTTTGCTTGCCTTGTTGGTTTGCGCTTCTTTTCCGCAGGTGATGCTTGGAGTGCAAACGTTTATTGCGCGGGATTACGGATTTTTTGCCTTTCCGCTGGCACATTTTCAAAAGCAGTGTTTCTGGCACGGCCAAATTCCATTTTGGAACCCTTACAATAACTGTGGCATTCCCTTCCTGGCGCAATGGAACACGATGCCATTGTATCCGCCGTCGCTGATTTACCTGCTGCTCCCGCTGACGTGGTCGCTGAGCTTTTTTTGTCTGTTGCACTTATGGTTTGGCGGCCTGGGTATGTATTTTCTGGCACGACGCTGGACCTCGAACGAGTTCGCAGCGGCATTTGCGGGGACGGCATTTGCGTTTAGCGGCATGACACTCAATCTACTCATGTGGCCCAGTCACACGGCCACCTGGGCCTGGATGCCCTGGGTTGTCCTGACCGTCGAAGCCGCCTGGCGCGATGGCGGCAAGAAAGTTTTAATTGCAGCCATCGCCGGTACCTTTCAAATGCTGGCCGGCGGACCGGAAATCATTTTCTTTACGTGGCTGTTTTTGCTCGTGCTATGGCTCCAACAACTGGCGTGCAATGAATTTCCCCGCGCGAAGTTTTGGCGCTTTCCGGCTGTTGTCGCGCTGGTCGTCTTGATGGCCGCGGCGCAGTTGCTCCCCTTTCTCGATTTAGCGGCACATTCGCAACGTCAGGCAGGTTACGCGGACCTGCGCTGGTCTATGCCGGGCCATGGATGGGCCAATTTTCTCGTGCCGATGGCCTTCGGCGCGGTGCGCGGTGAGGGCATTTTCTTTCAGGATGGTCAGGCGTGGACTTCGTCCTATTACCTGGGCATGGCAACCCTTTTACTCGCGCTGCTGACAATTTGGAAATTCCGGGACCGTCGCGTGTGTTTGCTCACCGTCGTCGTCGTAATCGCAGTCATCTGCGCGCTTGGGGAAAACACTCCAATTTTTCCCGCCGTACGAAAACTCATTCCGCAACTCGGTTTTGTCACCTATCCTGTCAAATATCTGCTTCTCGTGACGTTTATCGCGCCGCTGCTGGCCGCGCATTCGCTGGCAAAAATTCAGGGAAAGAGAAAGGAAATCACGATCGTTGCAGCATGCCTGCTGCTCTTGATGGCCGTCGTGATGTTTTGGATATCAAGATCTGCGATGCCAAATACCGACGCACACGCGGCGATATTGGAGGGTGCCTGGAGAATGTCTTTTCTCGTATTGACGGCACTGGTGCTTTTTCTGATTGCGCAGGATTTTAAAGCGCCGTTTGGCAGGATCGCCACACTGCTCCTCGTTTTGCTTGCCTGGCTCGACGTATTGACCCACGAACCAACGCAAAATCCGACCGTGCCGCCCGGCGTTTTTCAGCCCGGCCTGGTGCGGACCCAGTTGGCGATGAATCCCCAACCGGAACTTGGCGGGTCGCGAGCCATGGTTTCGCCAAAGGCGTTCATGCAATTCATCCAATTGGCCCTGCGTGATCCGGGGAAAAATTTCCTGGCCAAGCGCCTGGGATATTGCGCCAATTGCAACCTGCTGGACGCGGTGCCAAAAGTGGATGGCTTTTTTTCGCTCACGCCAAATCAAAACGATGCACTGATCTCCCTGATTTACGGCGCCACAAATGACTTTCCGCGTCTCGAAGATTTTATGGGTGTTTCCCAAATGACAGCGCCGGATGAGATTTATCATTGGCTGCCGCGAAAGACATTTTTGCCGCTGGTGACCGCGGGACAAACACCCTTTGTCATGGATGACTGGAACGCTTTGCACCTGTTGTCGAACAGCAATTTTGACGGGAGCAAAATGGTATTCATCGCGCCCGAAGACAGGCAATTTCTGACGACTACCAATTCCGCGGCGGCTCGCATCACTAGTTCAAACTTTCAAAATTCCATCATCGAAATTGACGTCGACTCCCCCACCCCGTCAATCGTAGTGGTGGCACAGACGTTCTACCACGACTGGCACGCATTTGTGGATGGCCACGCCGCGCCACTGCTCCGGGCAAATTATGCGTTCCAGGCCGTAGCAGCCCCTCAAGGCCGGCACCAGATCACGTTGCGTTACCTTGACCGGGCGTTTGAACTCGGCGCGACACTTTCCGTCATTACGTGGATTAGCTGTTTACTGGCGTTATGCGCGCCAAAAAGAGGGGAAGCCGGGCGTTGAATACTCAAAGCGACAGCGATCGCTCGTGGATTACGCCCGGCCGGTTCGCAGTTTTTCTAGCCATGCTGGTATTTATCTCGTGGCCGGGAGTTTCTCTTGGGCTTCAAATGTTTGTCTTCCGGGATTTTGGGTTTTTCTCAGCTCCCATTGCATGGCATCTGCGAGAAAGCTTCTGGCGGATGGAATGGCCGCTGTGGAACCCACTCAATAATTGCGGACAACCGTTTCTTGCCGAGTGGAATACGCAGGCATTATATCCGCCGGCCCTGTTTTATCTGGTCCTGCCTTTCCCATGGTCTTTGGGCGTATTCGCCCTGCTGCATTTGTTTTTGGGCGGACTGGGAATGTTTTTTCTGGCACGTGATTGGACCCGAAATGAATTTGGCGCGGCCATGGCTGGTGTCGTTTTTGCGTTTGGCGGCATGATGACGGGCAGTCTCGTTTGGCCTTCAATTATCGCCGGGCTCGGCTGGATGCCGTGGATCGTGTGGCTGACACGATTAGCGTGGCGGAAGGGCGGAAAAGTATTCGTTCTGGCGGCAATCGCAGGCGCACTGCAAATGCTCTCCGGAGGAGTTGAGATTGTTTTGCTCACGTGGGTGTTGCTTGCGGCAATTGCGCTGGCGGAGTTCGTTACCCGCACCGCTCCACGAGGAAAGATCGCCGCCCGCTTTTCTCTTCTGATCCTATTGGTTGCTGGTTTGAGTGCCGCACAATTGCTTCCGTTTTTTGATCTGCTCCACCATTCGGAACGGACGGACAATTTTATTGGCGCCGATTCCCCCATGCCGCCGACCGGATGGGTCAATTTTCTTCTTCCACTGTTTCGGGAGATATCGGCACAGGGGATGTTTTTTCAACAAGGCCAATATTGGATTCCTTCCTATTATACCGGCGTGATCGCTGTGGCCCTCGCGGCATTGGCGTTGTGGCGTCGACGCCAGTTGGAAGTTTGGTTGCCGGGAATATTGAGCATCTTTTGTCTGATCCTTGCCGCGGGTAATGCCACGCCCCTCTACACGTGGCTTGCATCTCATGTTGGCATTGTCGGACTAATTCGGTTCCCGGTAAAATTTCTCATTCTGCCGGTTTTCGCCCTGCCGTTGATGGCGGCGTTCGCATTATCGAGACCATCTAACGAGCGCTCGTCTCGTTACTCTTGGCTGCTGGTTTGGGTGACAACGGTTGGACTCATCTCCGCTTGCCTCTTCTGGGTGGGCGGCGAACCGTCCGCGGATCAAATTCGCTCTGTCTTCGTAAACGGACTGGCGCGGCTCGCTTTTTTCACAGTTATCTTACTCGCACTTTTCTTTTTGGAAACAGTCCTCCCTTCGAATGTCCGCCATTGGCTCCAGGTCCTGGTGCTCGTGCTTGTGTGGCTGGACCTCGATTTTCACGCACCGCAGCCTCCGCTAGTAAATCCAGTTGTATTCCACGCACATATGCCGCGCCCGACACCGCCTCCGCAATTCGGTTCCGGGCGAGCCATGATCCCGCCAGACGTGCTCAACACCCTGACGTTCGCCGCCCACCAAAATGCAACGGAGAACTTTCTGACGGACCGTTTTGCTTTGTTCAGCGATTGCAATCTGCTCGACGACATTCCGAAGTGCGACGGTTTCTTTCCGCTCAATCTTAAGGAAAACATTCTGTTCACCGAAAATCTGAGCAAACCCATGCAGGATTTCCTGGGCGTGTCCCAATCCCTCGCGATAAAAGAAGGCGCTCTGAATTGGACGCCTCGCCAAACCTCGATGCCCTTCCTGACCGGCGGACAGAAGCCGCTGTTTGCTTCAGACGCCGCAACGCTAACGTTACTGGGCGATACAAACTTCAATCCACGGACCGAAGTATGTTTGCCGCTGGAAGCAAAGAACGCCGCAACCGTTTACACCGCAGCTGCAGTGAATGTCCAATCCGTTGACTATTCGCCGCAAAGAATCCACGCCAAAGCGAACGCCAGCGCGCCTGCAATTATGGTGGCTGCACAGTCTTATTATCATCCATGGCATGCTTATGTGGACGGCAAACCAACACCATTGTGGCGGGCGAATTACGCGTTTCAGGCGTTCCAAATTCCCGCCGGCACGCATGATGTAAAATTGATCTACGTGGATTGGAATTTTCGAATTGGTTTAATGATTTCCGTGGCAACCCTGCTCGTGTTGGGGATTTACCGGATAAACATTCCCTCTTCACCGCGTCCAGTTCGGTGAATGTGCGCGGTTCTAAACGGCGGGCACGAAATTTATTCTTTTTTAACCTTTCATACGCTGATAACGTCTTATTTTTCCAATGAAAATAAATAGCCGTCATTCTGTCAAAATCGCGCTTTTAGCCGGTCTTGTCTCGTTCACCATTTGTTCATGCTCGAAATCCCCGTCATCGACGGCAGCCCAGAACAATAACCAAACGAATACGCCCGTATCGGAAACAGCCGCAGCGCCGACGGTGGCCCGTGAAGAAACCTTGCTGGATGCCGACTGGCTGTTCCACCTGAACGATATTGCCGGTAATGAGGCTTCCGCGCCGGCTTACGACGACAACCAATGGCGACACATCAACGTTCCGAACGATTACATCCAGGAAGGAACCTATGATCGTAACAATGTCCGAAACCATGGTTATCTCCCGTTTGAACCGGCCTGGTATCGGAAACACTTCACGATTCCCGTGTCCGACCAGGGCAAAATCTTGCGACTGGACTTTGATGGTGTCTTCCGTGACAGCGAAGTCTGGCTAAACGGCCAACTTTTAGGAGAGCACCCGAGCGGTTACACGCCTTTTTCCTATGACATCAGCCAAATTGCCAAACCCGGCGCCGAAAACGTCATCACCGTGCGCGTGGATCCTCGACAGTTTGAAGGCTGGTGGAACGAAGGCGGCGGCATTTATCGGCACGTGCGATTGACCGTCCTGCCTGCGCTTCACGTGGCGCAATACGGGACGTATGTCACTTCCACCGTTCCCAATGGCGACCAGGGCGCCGATGATGAAGCGGACCTGACCATTCAAACCACGCTTCGGAACGAACAAGCCGGAGCGACCGATTGCCATATCGTCTCTCAGATTACTGACCCGAACGGAAAGGTCGTCGCATCCGTTGACACGCAGGCGAACGTGCCAGCCAGTGGCCAAAGCCAGACGGAGCAAAAGACGACGATTGCAAAGCCTCAGCTATGGTCGATTGATTCACCGAATCTATACCAATTGCGCACGACCGTTTTGAAGGACAACGCGCCAGTGGATTCTACGACGACGACCTTTGGCATCCGGACGATTCGCTATGACGCCGACAAAGGATTTTTCTTAAACGGAAAGCACGTTGAAATACAGGGAACAGCAAACCACCAGGATTTTGCCGGGGTTGGGATCGCGGTGCCGGATAGCTTGCAACCGTGGCGCGTAAAGCAATTGAAGGAAATGGGATGCAATGCCTGGCGCACGGCGCACAATCCGCCCAGCGACGCATTGCTGGACGCCTGCGACCGGCAGGGAATGATGGTTATGGATGAAAACCGCCATCTCGGCGACGCCCAAACTGCGAAGTCGCCCTCAGGAACCACCTGCACGAATTTTTCCGACCTCGATACCATGATCCTGCGCGACCGCAATCATCCAAGCATCATCATGTGGTCCATGTGCAATGAAGAGCATCTTCAGGGCAAGCCGGAGGGCGCGCAGTTGCTGTCGAAAATGATGCAGGAAGTGCATCGGTTCGACATGACCCGCCCCATCACCTGCGCCATGAGCGGCGGCTGGCTTACCAACGGCCAGGCCGACGCGGACGATATCGTAGGCATCAATTACAGCACCCAGGTATATGACAAGGTTCACGAGCGTTATCCGCATAAAGCGATATTCGGAAGTGAAGACACCAACGAAAAGACCACACGCGGCGAATATGCCGACGATCGCGAGACCGGTATGCGCAGCGCTTATAACCTGAGCGATAAAAATTGGCTGGACGTTGTTAACCGTCCGTTCATGTGCGGTTCCTTTACCTGGACGGGATACGATTACAAGGGCGAGCCTAATCCGTACGGCTGGCCTGACGTGAGTAATAACACCGGCCTCATGGATTGCTGCGGATTTCCCAAGGACAGATATTATTATTTCGAGTCCTGCTGGTCGGACAAGCCGATGGTACACGTGCTGCCGAGTTCCTGGAATTGGGCCGGCAAGGAAGGTCAAAATATCCGCGTGCTGGCCTTCAGCAATGCCAAACAGGTGGAACTGTTTTTAAACGGAAAAAGCCTGGGCAAAAAAGACGTGCCGCATGATGATTATGCGGAATGGGAAGTTCCTTATCAACCCGGCCAGGTCGTGGCTAAAGCCTATATCGATGGGCAAACGGTCGCAACTGACACGGTCGAAACCACAGACGCTTCGGCCAGCCTTCAGCTTTCGGCTGACCGAACGATGTTGCAGGCCAACGCGGAAGACGCGGTCGTCGTTCAGGTTTCTACTGTCGATGCCAAAGGCCGCGTGGTTCCTGATGCAAGCAATCGCGTGACGTTTCAGCTAAATGGTCCGGGTGAGATTCTGGGCGTGAGCAATGGCAATCCAGCGGACCATGATACCGACAAATCCAATCAGCGGAATGCATTCCATGGACGTTGCATCGTCGTGATTGAAGCAGGTGCTCAGCCCGGGACGATTCAGTTGACGGCAACTTCGCCGGGCCTCACATCCGGAAGTTTGACGTTCAATGTGAGCGGCCGTTAATCGGCCGGCTTAACCAGACGGAAAAACATCTGCGGCGACGGGTTCGTAATCGTTACGTAGATGACGCCGGTTTCGGAGTTCGTAAATTCCGAATATCCAAACATGGCGAATGGCTGCCCCAAATTGGTGGTGGCTTCCAATATGTAATCGGAGGCCGAGACAGGCCATTGCAGCAGGATGTTGCCGTTTTGAGCCGTCATGGTGGCATTCGGTTGCATCTGCACCGTGGCATAGCTGGCAACAGAGTTGATCGATGGCAATCTTGCGGGTTGATTTGTTGGGATGATTTCAACGATGCCGTCCATGGGAAGACCAATAGGGTCTCGTCCCCTGGTGTCCCAATCATTCCACTTGTTTTCCTGCGAATGGCCGGGATAAAAAATCGCGACATAGTCTTCGCCCCCCAGGCCGGCGTTGTTGGGCTCGCCCTGAGCCCAATCGGTGTAGGAATCCGATTCGCCGCTGGTCCAGCTATAATGAAATTTCTTTTCCAAATCATTTAATCCGATCCATAAAAGCCGTGGCGTCCCGCCGTATCGGCCAAACGTTTTAAAAACCCAGTCCTCTTCGGCCTGATTGCGAATGGTGGCCAAATGCCCTCCAAGTTTCACCGCCAATTTCTCGGACCGCTCCCAGGAAGCCGGCCGCAATAAAATGTAGGTGTGATGATTGTAAGGATTTACGACCGAGCCGCTCGCCAGCTGGTTTATGGACAACACGTCTTCAATGGCGCGCATGGGGTGCTGGTCACTTGGGTCAAAATGAGCAAATGTGAACGCCAGCGACAGCGCCGGCGGATTACGATTTCCAAATCCAAACCAGATGAGATAATCCTGCCCGTCGTTAAGGTTGTCACCCGGCAGAGATTGAAGGATCAATCGATGGCCGCCTCGTGGAAAAAGAGGTGCATCTCCCATGTAGTCGCCTTTCGTAGTCCAGTAATAGTTCACGAATCCATCCATTTGCCCGGTTTGGGGTGCGATATACCATTCCTTTATGCCGGGTGGATCAACAAACGCCCAAACAAAATCTTCATTACCAGGTCGTGTCGGAACTTTGAATCTGAATCCAAAGAATCTTTCGCGATTGATAATCACTGGATTCGTAAAAATGAGCGTTTGAAATTCAGGGCGGCCAGCGCTGTCGACAACTGCCCCCAAAAGCGGGAATTGAGAAAATGCTTTTTGCAGTGTCGCGTCGCGTTCCGAACTGTCACCCTGATCTCGCGCGAATAATCTAACGACGGCAATGAAAGTGCTAAACGCAACGAGGAACAGCGCGATCGGCTTTGAACGTTTCGACATCGCCGTGACGATACTGTGAATACGGAAGAAAGACAGCGGAATTTAAAAACCGGATTCTACTGTTTTTTCAGCAAAATACTTTCGAGGGCGAATTTAAATACGGTATAGGCCACGTCGTCGCTGTGATAAATGACGAAGCGGACTTCTTCGAGAGCGTGTTGTTCCTGCTCAAGGAAGCGGATAATCGTACCGAGCGCCACCGGGGCTGCGAGGCGAATCGGGTAGCCAAATATTCCCGTGGAAATTGCCGGGAACGAAATGCTTTTCAGGCCGTGTTTGACGGCCAGTTCCAGGCTGCGGCGATACGCGCTGGCCAGCAGTTCCGGTTCATCGTCATTGCCGTCCTGCCAGATCGGACCCACCGTATGGATCACATAGCGGGCTTTAAGATTGCCCCCGCTCGTAATGACCGCGTCGCCAACAGCGCAACCGCCAATCAGGCGGCATTCCTGCTCGATTCGCGGACCGCCCTTGGCATGAATCGCACCATCCACTCCACCGCCTCCCGCCAACTCGCTGTTTGCAGCATTCACGATGGCGTCGGTATTCTGCTCAGTGATGTCGCCCAATATAAGCGACAACCGGGTATTCCCGATTTTTACGTCCATGAGCCAATTTACCATCATTTTTCGGGCCAAAGCCAGCCTTGTGACACATTGGGCAGATGTTTCCTTTTTTGTCTCTATATAGTGGAAACCGGAAGCGACGCTGGACCCAATCTTCAAAAACAGCCGTTTTATTGGCAATTTTCGATGTTTGAAGACCCTGCCGATAGAAACGCAGACACGCTAAAGCATGGACACCAAACGCAGGACAGCGGGATTAGCGATATGGCTTTTTGATTGTTACAATCCCGGGCTGCTCTGCATGATGCCACCGTCGGCAAAGATCGTTGTGGCCGTGATATAACTCGCACCCGCGCTGGCGAGAAAAGCGACGAGGCTGCCGATTTCTTCCGGCTTGGCCATGCGCCCGAGTGGAATGGCATCGTCGAGTTTCTTCAGCAGGGCGGGATCATTCATGGTGACAAGATTGATGGGTGTGGCGACGGCCCCGGGCCCGACGCCTACGACCAGGATATTATGCGGCGCTAACTCCACGCCCGCGGTCCGCGTCAACATTCGCATGCCGCCTTTAGAGAGACAATAGGCGGTGTTGCCGGGCATCGGCCAGTCTTCGTGCACGGACGTGATATTGATGATGCGGCCGCCGCCGCCTTGTTTGATCATTTGCCGCGCCGCCAATTGCGTCCCGAAGAAAGCGCTCTTGAGATTGATGTTCATCACCTTTTCATATTGCTGTTCAGTGGTGTCGAGGACCGATGTGCGCGTTTCCACCCCGGCGTTATTGACCATGATATCCACGCGACCGAATTCCTTTACGGCGGCGTCCACGAGGTTTTGCAATTCGTCCACTTTGCTGACGTCCGCTTTGACGCCGATCACGCGGTCCCCCAGGTCATGGACCTGCTTTTCAAGCGCTTCCGTTGCTTCCGGATGGGCGATGTAATCGATAACCAGGTTTGCGCCCTGCCGCGCCAACTCCATGACAATGGCCAGGCCAATGCCGCTATTGCCACCGGTCACGATGGCGACTTTATCTTTTAAGTTCATAGTTTTATAAAATAATTGGTGAGGTTGAGATGAATTTTCAGGTGTTAGCGTTCGAAATTTGCGTGGAGATTTGTTTCTCAGGACGGACCAAAATAAATGAGGCCACGGCCATGGCCACTGCAACAGCCGCTGTGTATCCAAAAATCGTATTCAACCCAAGGCCCGCCCTGGCCTCCAACGGTCCCACGCCAAACGCGGCGATGCCGTAACCGATCTGGTAAAAAGCGATCAATCCGCCGGCAACGGATGAGGCAATCGCTCTCAACTCTTTCTGCGCGAAGCTGATAGTCAAAGGTAACAGCGCAGAGCAACCGAGGCCCGCAAGTCCAAACGCCAAAATGCCGGCCATGGCCGCTGTTCCGGACAGCCAGGCGCACACTACGAATGCCACAACGACGACCAGCGGCAATACGCGAAAAACAACAGTTTCAGGAATCCATTTCTCAATCGCTGCAAACAACACGCGCCCTGCGGTGACCATCCCCCAAAATAACGCCAGCGCGACTGAAGCCATCGACGCGTTCGCGCCCAAGTGATTGAGCATAAACAGCGAAGCCCAATTGCCGTTCATAGTTTCGCAAATGCCATAGAGCAACACGAAAGCCGCGAAAAGCCAGAACCGCGCTGGAACCTTTACTTTAGTGGACGCTGAGTCTGGCTTTCGCCTGCCGCCTTCATCGAGGCTTTGCGGCAGGCTTACCGCGAGCAATCCCAGCAATAGCACGCCAACAAGAACCGGGAGTGCCCACCATGCCCCCAATGCCAGAAACACGGCAATGAATAACGGCGCGAGGGCCGTTCCCAGACCGAGCAGCGCATTCAGCCACAGTATCGCTTCATCCACAGCCTGCGGAAAAAATGCGGCCGCGATTGTATTGAGCACGGGTACGGTAAAGCCGAAGCCAAGGCCCATGCAGGTTGTCGCCGCCAGAAGAAGTCCATAGGCGGCGGCGTGCCGGTCCATCACAAATTTGCTGCCCGCCAACAACGCCATTGCCGCCAGATTGGCGGCCAGTCCGATCAGAAAAATTCTTTTGGTCCCGAGCTTCGACGTGAGCCCGGCGCCCAGGAGCGATGAAACAATTGCCATGACAGCCTGCGGTTCGAACATCGCGCCGTATTGCGTATTCGAGAGAGCGTAGCCGGTCGCGCTGGTAAATACGGCGCCGGCGGCCGGGAAAGTGACGAGCGCCACCCCTTGCACCAGGCCCGCGGCATAGACTGTGGCAATTTCGCTGCGGCGCGCCATCGTCAGTCCTATTTGAGGCGTTGCAGCAAATGATCGCCAACACGCAACGCATTGGCGATGGCCGTCAACGAAGGATTGACCGCTCCGATGCTCGGGAAAAAGCTCGTGTCTATCACGTAAAGGTTATCAAGCTCGTGCGCCTTGCAATTCACATTCAGCACGGATTCCTTTGGATCCGTCCCGAATCGACACGTACCCGATTGGTGCCCAACTCCCGCGATGGGAATGTGCTTGTTCAAGTAAAGTGTATTGGGGATGAGATGAGGATGCAGGTCCAGGAGGTTGAGCATGGATTGCAGTTTTTGGCGCAACCGGTCGGCGGCCTCGACGTTTGTAAATTCGTAATGAAGCTGAATTTCTCCGCGCGAATTCAGGGTTACGCGATTCTGCGGCAACGGCAAATCTTCGCTCGTGAGCCAGAAATCCACGGCGTGCCTTGCCATTTGATCGAGCGAAAAACCCGGCGCAAACCGGGGCGCATCATCTCGAAACATGGGCCCTTTGGATTTCCCGAGCATTTGAATGTTTCCCAACGGAAATTCCCAGTCCGGCGCGCGCAAATAAAAATCGTTCAACGTCAAAGTCTTTTGAAACATCGTCGGATTCTCGCGCCGCGACAGCGCCACCAGCGCGATGGCATTGTGAAACATATAATTCCGCCCCACCCTGTCCGAACCATTGGCCAGGCCGCGCGGATGTTTGTCGCTCGCGGACATCAGCAGCAGCCGCGCGGAGTTCGCTGCTCCGCACGAGACTACCACGATGTCGCCGCTAAACTCTTCATCGCGTCCGCCGCGTTCAGCGATGACGCGCGTCACTTCCCGTCCGCTCGCGCTGGTTTCGAGTTTGCGCACGTGAGCATCCGTCAATAATGTCACGTTAGGATGCCCCAGGGCCGGGCGTATCGCGATGACTTCAGCGTCGGCCTTCGCATGGACCAGGCACGGAAACCCATCACAGGTGTCGCATCGGATACAGCGGCTATGTGCCATGTCCGCTTCATTCAGCAAGATGCCGGTCGGCGCGTAAGCCGGGCGATAGCCCGCCTGTTTTAGCCTGTCGACCAGTTCCTGAATGCGCGGTTCGTGGCTGACAGGCGGAAACGGATAGGGTGCGCTCGCCGGCGGGTCAGTTGGGTCGTCGCCACGCTGGCCGTGCACGTTATACAGTCGTTCAGCCTGGGTATAATACGGTTCGAGGTCCTCATACCGGATCGGCCAGTCCGGGGTCATTCCATCGGCAGTGCGATGGGCAGTGAAATCTTCCTTTCTCAATCGAAACAGCGCCGCGCCAAACATTTTGGTCGCGCCGCCCACAAAATAATGCACACCCGGCTGGAATGGCTTATTGTCTCTGTCATACCAGGTGTCTTTGGAGACGTAACGGTTCTTGGGGAAGACTTCTTCAGGGTCCCAATTCGGCTTTTCCCGGCGCAAAAAGTTGCCGCGTTCGATGATGAGGATTTTCTTGCCCGTTGGAGCCAATTTGTGCGCGAGTGTGCCGCCGCCCGCTCCGCTGCCGATGATAATGATATCGTAATGTTCCATGTTTTAATCGTGGAAGCGGCGAATTTAAGTCCGCATTGACCCCGGCGTCAGCGGGTTGCGTCGCGGTTGCAGCAACCGCGCAATGAGCCCGCTCCAGCCGGTTTGGTGCGAAGCCCCTACCCCGCGCCCGGTATCGCCGTCAAAATACTCATGAAAAAGCACGTAATCCTTGAAATGCGGATCGGTGGCGAGTTTGGGATGGTACTTCAAGACCGGCCGCTGCCCGTCGGCGCCTTTCAAAAAGAGCATGGTCAGACGCCGGCCCAGTTCGCAGGACACTTCCAGGATGCTCATGAATTTTCCGGAGCCGGTCGGACATTCGATTTTGAAATCGTCGCCGTAATAATAATGAAATTTTTGGAGGGATTCGATGAGCAGGTAGTTTACCGGCATCCAGACCGGGCCGCGCCAGTTTGAATTTCCGCCGAATAATCGGCTGTGGGATTCGGCGGGCCAGTAGGAAACTTCGTACGCGTAGCCGCACATCCGAAAACGATATGGCTGGCTTTCGTGAATTTTGGACAGGGACCGCACGCCACGCTCCGAGAGAAATTGCGTTTCGTCCAGCATTCGCTGGAGCAATGCTTTCATGCGATGACCTCGCAAGAGCGAAAGCAGGCGCCGATTGCCCGCCCCGCGCACCTGCCAGTTGGAGATCAGTGAAGCCAGCTGCGGACGATGTTGCAAAAACCATTCCAGTCGTGACGAAAACTCGGGCAGTTGTTTCAAAAATTCCGGTTCCAGCGTTTCCACCGCCAATAGCGGAATCAGGCCGACGATGGATTGTATTTTTATGGAAATATTATCGCCATCCGGCAGATCGAGACGGTCGTAATAAAATTCATCGGCTTCATCCCACAAGGCCAGTGTATCGTCGCTCACGCCGTTGATCGCGCCGGCGATGGCGAGAAAATGCTCGAAAAATTTCGAGGCGATATCCTCGTAAACGTGATTATGCACGGCCAGTTCAAGAGCAATGCGCAACAGATTCAGGCAATACATTGCCATCCAGCTCGTGCCGTCGGCCTGGTTGATAAAACCGCCGGTCGGCAACGGTTTGCTGCGGTCGAATATCCCGATGTTGTCCAGGCCCAAAAATCCGCCTTGAAAAATATTATGTCCCTGGGCGTCTTTTCGGTTCACCCACCAGGTAAAATTCATCAGCAACTTTTGAAAAGCGCGCTCTAAAAAAGTGATGTCGCCAGGGTCTTCAGGATTGGAATCGCGGCGCTGGCGGCGGTCAATCTGAAAAACACGAAATGCCGCCCACGCGTGCACCGGCGGGTTCACATCGCCAAAGGCCCACTCATATGCGGGCAACTGCCCATTGGGGTGCATATACCATTCGCGAGTGAGAAGGATAAGTTGAGACTTGGCGAACTCCGGATCAATGTCCGCCAGCACCACGCAATGGAATGCAAGGTCCCAGCTTGCAAACCATGGATATTCCCACTTATCGGGCATCGAAATAATTTCGCAACAGTCAACGTGTTTCCAGTCACAGTTCCGGCCGTACTTGCGTTCCAGCGGGGGCGACGGCTGGTTCGGGTCGCCCCGCAACCATAAATCAATGTCGTAATGAAAAAGTTGCTTGCTCCAAATCATGCCGGCAAACGCCTGCCGCTGGACCAAACGGGCATCGGCATCCTGAATATCCCGCTGGATGTCGGCATAAAATTCGTCCGCTTCACGACGGCGCCGGTCCATGGTGGCGTCAAAACCCGTCCAGGGTCCGGCGGCGTTCGCGGCATCCAATTTCGCAAGGCGCAACCGCACGCTCACCGACGTGCCTGGTTGCACGTTTAAAGTGTAAAGTGCACCGGCTTTTGTCCCGGTTTTTTTTGGGTTTAGCGCCGTTAGGTTGCCGTTGACGATATAATCGTGAAAAGCGTCTTTAAAACTCCCCTGGACCTGGCGGCCAAAAAGGCGGCGGGCGTTCGTTTCATTCTCGCAAAAAAGCAGTGAAGGTTTCCCGTCACAATCCAGGCGGAATTGGCCAAGTTGTCCGTGCTGGATCTTAATACCGCCGTCGTCCTCTGCGAGGCTGGGTTTCACCGGATTCAACTTCCAAGACCACGTATTGCGAAAACAAATTTGGGGCAGCAGAAACAGTTTGGCGGGTTCAGGACCTCGATTGTGGACAGTCACGACCATCAAGATGTCATCCGGAGCAGCCTTCGCATACTCGACAAACACGTCGAAATATCGGTTATCGTCGAAGACGCCGGTATCAAGCAATTCAAATTCCGGCTGGTCCGCACCGCGCCGGCGGTTTTCGTCCACCAGCCGGGAGTACGGATATTCCGCCTGCGGATACTTGTAAAGAAACTTGAGATAGGAATGCGTGGGCGTGGCGTCGAGGTAATAATATAATTCCTTCACGTCCTCGCCGTGGTTGCCCTCGTCGTTATCGAGGCCAAAGAGGCGTTCCTTCAGAATTGGATCTCTGCCGTTCCACAGCGCCAGCGAAAGACACAGGTGCTGCCAGCTGTCGCTGAATCCGGCAATCCCGTCTTCGCCCCAGCGATATGCGCGGCTGCGCGCGTGGTCGTGCGGAAAGTAACTCCACGCCGTGCCACCCCGGCTATAATCCTCGCGCACGGTCCCCCATTGGCGTTCGGACAGATAAGGTCCCCAACGCCGCCAGGATTGGCGGCCTGTTTTATCTTCTGCAAGACGTTGCTTTTCAGCTCCCATAGGTGCGGACGAAATTATCGTCATTGAACAACCGGCCTCCGGCACAGCTTGACATTAAACGCACCCGCTTAAAAAGCAAAAATTAAGCCCTAAATCTACTCATCAAATCTGCTCCTCCTTTTTTCCTGCAACCGTTTCCGCAGCTTATTCAGCAGATAAAGCAAAACCAAAATGCAGAGCAGCAGGTAAAACCAGCCAAAATTATTTCGCAGAACGATGGTCATATGCTGGTCAAACGGCGACATCCGCACGTTTGGGTCCTGCGCAGAAATGACTTCATCCGTGCCCGCCCTTGGCGGCTGCACGACCGAACGCGCCGGCAAAATATAATCTTTCGACTCCGCTTGGGAAAGTGTTTCAGTTGCGTAAAGACTCTCGCGATAGGAATTGCCCATCGCTGGCATTGATTGACCGGCAGCGGACATATCGCCCTGGGATGAAGACGACGCGGCATTCATATTTGGCGTTCCCAAAGAGGAAGCTGCCGATTGTCCTGAATCAGCTCCGCCGGGATTAGATGGCGCAGAGCCCGAATCCGCAGAACCGCCGGAACCCGAACCAGAGGAACCGGGAGGACCTGATGAGCCGGGAGATCCATTGGCAAGTGGCATTTCCAATGGAACGACCGATGGCAGAAAAAAACTTTGATTGAAGGGCGATGTCCCCCCGGCCTGGGCCATTGCCGCATCATTCCATTGCTCTACGTGGCCGTCAGCGTAAAGGACATTGCCTTTGAATTGGTGCACTTCCCAACTCCATGCCAGACGGCTCCCCGGGCCCAGTTGGATAGTTGTTGGCTGCTCGAACGAATTAGTTATTAAATTCCGGTCGCCCGCTAGGATCGTATACGGTCTATCAAACGTGCTCTCAACGCCCACGAAATAACTCAGGTTCTCATTCTGCAGCGTGTCGAAATTCGTAGCCGAACCCCGCGTAGTATCCGACGGACAAATCAAAATCTGTGGACGAATCAGGTCGCTTGCCAGCGTTTGAAAATGACGAAACGCAGTGTAAAAAACCGGACCCGATTGAAACCCGCTCTGGACAAATTCCAACGACCCGCCATCGTTCGTCGAGATGGCCATGGGAAATTTGCCATTGTGGTCGCCGGAGAACGTGTGAAACGCCAGACCGATTTGCTCCTGACAATTAATGCAGACAACACGCTTCGTCCGACTTTCGCTCTTGTTGAGGACCGGCAATAACATCGCGGCAAGAATGCCGATGATTGCAATGACCATAAGCATTTCAACCAGCGTAAATGCCAGGGTCCGGCTACTGGTCGCATTCGGGTTCATGCGCTTTCTCCAATAAGCACAACGAATGCCATGACTGGATTTTGTTAATTTCCGCGGAAATAATAAAACGCAAATCAATATTGCATCCCGTGATGCGTGAATCTCACGCCAATTTGCGTGAGAAATTTACATTCTCGACTCTGACGCGAGCCGGCCCGAAGATCGAATGATTGCGGCACATCAATCGTCACTCTTGGATTTTGAGGATGAGGATGACGATGAGGATGAGAATGATTACACTGATGACATGCAACGGTTCTATCAACAACTCGCCGCCGTAACGGAGGAGAAGCGGCCGTTTGCACTCGCCGTCATTTCGGGCACAAAGGGTTCCAGCCCGCAACGCATCGGCGCGAAAGCCCTATTCTTTTCAGACAGACCGCTCATTGGAACGCTGGGTGGCGGGTGCCTCGAGGCTGAAGTCCATGCTCGCGCGAGAAAGGCGCTGCAAACGGGCGAACCGGCCACATTTGATATGCTCCTGGACCACGATTTTGGCTGGGACGATGGACTCATTTGCGGTGGACGCGTGTCCGGGCTTATCCTCCCGCGCGCCTCCGAGGCGGGCCAGCTATGGCACGAACTCGCAAACGCGAGCACTACCGTCCGCTGGGGGGTCAGAAAGGATTTTTCGATTTCACGCGTGGATGAAAATTCCAACGGCGAATGGCTCTATCAGGAAGTCGTCGCGCCGCCCGCTGAATTATGGATTGCCGGCTCCGGCCACGTGGCGCAGGCAGTGGCCCCATTGGCATTAAAACTCGATTTTGCCGTGACCATTTTTGACGATCGCCCGGAACTGGCGAACCATAATTTCTTTCCGCCGGAAACACACTTGCGGGTCGGTCCATGGCACGAATTGTTAAAGGAAAAACCCTCCCAATCCCCCGCCTTTGGCCTGATTGTCACACGCGGACACCAGCACGACGCCCTTGCGCTCTCCGAATGGATACACTTGCCGTTCGCGTTCCTGGGCATGATTGGCAGCCGCCGCAAAGCCCGTATCATGCGCGACCAATTTGTCGCCCAAAAAATCGCCACAGCCGAACAATTCGATCGCGTCGCCTGCCCCGTCGGGCTGGACATCGCCGCCACCGGCACTCACGAAATCGCTGTGAGCGTCATGGCCCAATATATCCAGAAGCGGGCATCGCTTCGAAACCCGTAGGGCTATTGCTTTTGGAAATGGACCTCCAGCCCAATGGTTCCTGTATCCACGCGGCATTCGCCAAAACGACTTTTCTGCGCCATGTCCAAAAAATTCTGCTTGGTATAGGCGCGCTTGATTAGCAAGCTGCGAAACGTAAGGCGCGTAAACAGGCTGTCAAACCACCCCCGCCCGCTGTTTTTGAAATATGCGTTAATTTCTTCCATCGAGACGTCCTTCCGCAAATCAACAATTTGCGCCCGGCCGCCAGGCCGCAGCACGCGATGCATTTCGTTGATGGCTTGAATGGGCTGGGAGAAATTTTTGAATGCAGCCCGGCAATAAATAAAATCGAACGAATCCGCCTCAAACGGCATGGCCGCGGCGTTTCCGTGGCAAAAGTCAACCTTTACGGACCCGGCCTGCGCGTTCTTTTGCGCGATTTCCACAAAGGTATGGCTGATGTCCAGCCCTGTAATCTTAAATGGACCGAGCCTTGCCAGTTCGATTGAAAAATAGCCGGGGCCAGGCGCCACTTCCAGGACATCGGCGCCCGAATCAATCTGCTCGACCACTTTTTGCGCCTCAGCCCGAAAACTGTTCATATCATTTTTCGTGCTTTTGGCGTACCACCGGGCGATGAATCCCTCCATTCCCATTCCAATATACGGTTTTGATGCTTGTTGTGTCATAGTTGCTCCCTGCATACACTTTTAAAGCCGGCCGGCCTGTTTTGACCAATCGCCGCCCGGCATATATCTTAATACGTAAGAATCTTAATATTGCAGGTAATTGATGTCAACGGCAAATTTAAAGAAAAAAGAGCGTGCCGAATTGCTACAGCGGATGTGGGAATTGGGCCGGGAAATGAGCACACAAACCGTCTTTCTCCACCAGGCGATCGCACAGAGTGCCGGCCTTAACGCAACGGATACCAAGTGCATTGATTTGATCCTGCGCCGCGAAGAAGAGCGTGTGACCGCCGGGTGGCTTTCACAGCAAAGCGGCCTCACGACCGGCGCCATCACGCATATTTTGGACCGCCTGGAAAAGCGCCGCTACATCCGGCGCATCCGGGATACCCAGGACCGCCGCCGTGTCTTCATTACGGTCAATCATGCGAGCCTCAAACCATTGACGCCTAAATATGAGGCCATCGGCAACGCCTTCATGGCCATCCTCGAACAGTTCAGCGATGCAGAACTTCAATTAATTTGCAATTACCTGGAAAAGGCATCCGAGGTTTCAAGGCAGGAATTGTCAAAGTTCAAAGGAAAAGAACAGGAGTAACGATGTCCCCTCCTTCGCCCTTCGGCGTCGTCATCCTCGGCGCAGGCGCATCGTCCCGAATGGGCCGGCCCAAACTCCTGCTCTCCTGGAACACGACGACTGTCATCGGCCATATCATCAGCCAATGGCGCGCATTGGGGGCTTCGCAAATCACCGTCGTCCAGCGGGAAAACGACACATCTCTGACTGATGAATTAAACCGATTGAATATTTCCCAGGCGGACTGCATCAAAAATCCGCATCCCGATCGCGGCATGTTCAGCTCCATTCTCTGCGCCGCAAATTGGCACGATTGGAAACCAGAAATCTCAAGCTTCGTCATTACGCTGGGTGACCAGCCGCAAATACGTCCGGAAACGCTTAGAGGATTGCTGAAATTTCATACTGAACATCCGGACGCCGTCTGCCAGCCGGAATTTCAGGGACGTCCAAAACATCCGGTTTTGTTGCCGCGAGATATTTTTTATGCATTAAAAAATACTGCCGCAGAGACTTTGAAAGATTATTTGAAACTTATCCCCTGCCCTGCCGTCTCATATAGAACAAATGATAGTACACTGGCGCTTGACCTGGACACGCCGGAGGACTACATAAGAGCGAAGAATCTTTTTAGCGCATGAAGAAGTCTGACAAGGATGTGTTCGGCGCGGTATCGCGCCGAACATTTATCAAAGGCCTGGGCGCCACCGCGATCACGACCGCAGCCGCGCAAACCGCGGCTGTGGCGGAGGAACTTGAAAAGGCCAATGCGGAAAGAGTCGTCGGTCCCGGCGCCATCCCAATCACACTCTCAGTCAACGGCGAAAAGCTTCAGCTTCAACTCGAACCGCGCGTTACCCTCCTGGACGCCCTGCGCAATTACTCCAGTCTCACTGGTTCGAAAGAAGGTTGTGATCGCGCATCGTGCGGCGCCTGTACAGTCCTCATGGACGGCGCAGCCATCTATTCCTGCCAGAAACTGGCAATCGAAGCGCAGGGTCACGACATCACGACCATCGAAGGCCTCGCCAAAGGCGGTGCCCTGTCAAAGGTGCAGCAGGCGTTCATCGACAAAGATGCCCTCCAATGCGGTTACTGCACTCCCGGCTTTGTCATGAGCGTCACAGCATTGCTCAACAAAAATCCGCGCCCAACGGCCGAGGAAGCCAAACACGCCTGCTCCGGAAACCTTTGCCGGTGCGGAACGCATCCACACATCTTAAAGGCGGTCTTCGAAGCAGCCGGCATCCAGGTCGCTGACAAAACGGAGGTAATCAATCATGGCTGAATGGCCAAAAGAACGTAAGTTTATCAGCGGAAACACCAAACGCGTGGACGCCGCGCCCAAGGTCACTGGCCAGGCACGTTATTCGTCCGATATTCAAGCCAATGGCTGGCTCTATGGAATGATTCTCCGCTCAAAATGGCCGGCCGCTAAAATTTTATCGGTCAACCTGGACAAGGCACTAAAAGTTCCCGGCATCAAAGCCGCCGTCCCTGCGCGCGACGGCCAATTTACCGTCCGATATTATGGCGAAGAAATTGCCGCAGTCGCGGGTACGACCAGGCAAGCCTGCATGGACGCGTTGCGCGCCATCGAGGTCAAAGCCGAGCCATCGCGGGATTTTGTGGTCCATGAAGACGACGGCCTAAAGCACGATTCGCCGCAGGTGTGGGACGGCCATCCGAACGCCGCCAGCCCGCGCGTGCATGAACGCGGTAGCGTGGACTCGGCATTTTCCGAATGCGCCGCAGTCATCGAAGGCTCTTACACATCGCCGGTGCAACTCCATAATCCCATGGAAACGCACGGTAACACGGTTTCATGGACCGACGAAGGCGTCACGGTTTGGGCATCCACCCAGGGCATCGGCAGCGTCCAGGACGGTTTCGCTGGCGCACTGGGATTGGACCACAGCAAAGTCCGCGTGATTACTGATTACATGGGCGGCGGTTTTGGTTCGAAATTCGGCGCGGGCGTCGAAGGCGTCCTTGCCGCCCAACTATCGCGCCAGGCAAAAGCGCCCGTGCGGCTGATGTTAACCCGATTCGACGAGGCGCTGGCCGTGGGTAATCGCCCGTCCAGCTTCCAGAAAATAAAAATGGGAGCCACGTCCGATGGGAAATTGCACGCCTTTCAATTGGAGAATTACGGCACGGCCGGTATCGGCGCCGGCGGTGATTCCGGCGGAGGAGGAGGCGGCGCGAATATCCCCGCTCCCTACCTTTACAAAGTCACGAATTCTCGCTCCGCTCAAACGAGTGTGAACCTGAACGCCGGTTCGTCGCGCGCCTTTCGCGCCCCAGGAAATCCGCCCGCGTCCTACGGAATGGAATGCGCCATGGACGATCTCGCCGTTAAGCTCGGCATGGATCCCCTGGAATTCCGCCTCATCAATGACCCAATTGAAATTCGGCGAAACGAATACAAGGTCGGCGCCGCCGCAATTGGCTGGAAACAAAAATATCAAAAACCCGGCAGTTCGCCCGGCATTGTAAAAACGGGCATCGGCTGCGCCGGCGCAAATTGGCCCGGTGGCCGCGGAAACCGGGACACCCAGGGTGAGGCGCAAATCTATCCTGACGGCAGCATCGAAATTCGCATCGGCGTCCAGGACATCGGCACCGGCACGAAGACGGTCATCGCCGTCGTCGCTGCCGAGATGCTCGGCCTTAAGCCCGAACAAATCACGGTCAAGGTGGGCGACACTAATTATCCACCTGGCCCCGGCAGCGGCGGCAGCACCACTTGCCCATCCGTCTCACCCGTCGTTTACGATGTTTGCGCGAATGCGCTGCAACAATTGCAGTCGAAAAGTGGACTTGCAGACGCACGCGGAGCCAATTGGTTCACCGCCTGCAAATCGCTGGGCGTTACCTCGCTCAAAGTCCCCGGCCAATGGCGGGAAGGACTCGCCAGCGGACCGGCCTACGGCGTGCAGTTCACCGAAGTGGACGTGGATACTGAGACCGGCCTGGTAACCGTGAAAAAAATCGTGGCCGTCCACGATTGCGGTCTGATTGTGAATCGCCTGACACTCGAAAGCCAAATCAACGGCGGCTGCATCATCGGCATGGGCTACGCCCTCTATGAAGAACGCGTCATGGACCGCGTGTCCGGCGTCGTGCTCAATCCCAATTTCGAAACCTACAAACTCACTGGCATCGCCGACATCCCGGAAATCCAGGCCATCTTAATCAATATGCCCGAGCGTGGAGTCATCGGTATCGGCGAACCCGCCACCGTTCCCACAGCCGGCGCGATCGCCAACGCCGTCGCCAACGCCATCGGCGTGCGCGTGCCAAATCTTCCAATCACTCCAGCGAAAGTGCTCGCTGCTCTTGGCAAAGTCCCGCCCGCGACTGCTTAAAATCCCATGAACGCTTTTCAATACGCCACCGCCTATTCGCCCGACAGCGCGCGCCAACTCGTTGGCGATCACGGCGCTTACATCGCCGGCGGCAATGATTTGCTGGGATTGCTAAAGGATTACCTCACCGCGCCCGATATTTTGGTCAATATCAAATCACTTCCGGGCCTCGATTCAATTCAACAGGGCGCGGACAAATGGACGCTCGGCGCACTCGTGAAAATTGCCGACCTCGAAAACAGCGCGGACGTGCAAAGCACTTTTCCCGGCATTCGCGACGCCGCCTCTGAAATCGCTTCGCCGCAAATCCGCAACGTCGCAACCGTCGGCGGCAATCTCGCGCAACATTCGCGCTGCTGGTATTTTCGCCATCGCGACACCGTTTGCCTCAAGAAAGGCGGCGACCTTTGCTACGCCCGCGAAAGCGATAATCGCTATCACAGCCTCTTCACCGGAAATCCCTGCATCAGCCCGGTCGTTTCGAGCCTGGGCACCACATTTGCCGCGCTCGATGCCACGGCCATCGTGCTGCGCGACGGCAAAGAAACGCCCATGAGCATGGACGAACTTTACCATCGCGCCTGGGAAAACCCGCTCGCGCATAATTCGCTGGAGACCGGCGACTTGATCGTGAGGGTTGAGATTCCGACCGCGCGCACCCGCAGTGCCTACATGCAAGTAAGCGACAAGCATTCTTTCGACTGGGCGCTCGTCAGTTGCGCCGCCGCCGCCAACGTCGTGAATGGAAAACTGGACAAACCACGGGTCGCCCTTGGCAGCATTTCACCCGTTCCGCACCAGGTCGAAGCCGCCAACGCATTTTTGGACGGTAAAACTGTGGACGACGACATCGCGTCACAAGCCGCCGACCTGATTTTAAAAGACGCCAAACCACTGCAACACAACGCATATAAGGTCCCCATGGCACGCGCCCTGGTTCGCCGGACATTGCTCAAATTGAAAGGCTGACCATGAACCAGATTTTCTGCAGGCATTTGCGGACCAAATCCATGTACACCGGCCGAACCCCCGAACAAGCGTTCGCCGAAAAGGAACCCGAGCACGCTACTCCCTGCCACGTCTGGTGCAATCGCACTCAAAGCGTCGTAGGCGTTGACGACCGCCCGGTTGGAAAAAACGTTTGTGACTCGACGCGTTCTTGCTTCGAGAAATAACCGTTGAAGCTCCGAAAGCTCCAAATTCCAATCGCCAGGCCCAAAGAATGTCCAAGCACCAACACCGCTATATTGGAATTTCGAAGTTTGGTGCTTCTTTGGAGTTTGGAGTTTTTTAAGGAAACCAATCGTCTTCCTCAATTTCGCAGCGATTGTCCTTGACAATAGATAGGTTTTTTCGTAGAGTCGTGCGATCAAAATCGGATGAAAAAACTCTTGGTTCTCGTCGCGCTACTTTTCGCAGCACAATGGCTTTCGGCACAAGACACACGGTCTCCTCTGTTATTGTACATTTCCGGCCCCGGCAAAATTGTGCCCTTTCATGATGGAGACATGCTCGATGTGGGGCGCAAATACGTTATGACCGCGGTCCCCGACAGGGGTTGCGTATTCACCAATTGGGTGCAGGTCAACGTTTTTACGGAAATAGCAATTTGTAGCGAGTGCTATCCGCCGGAAACCAATACCGAAACCATTATTGTGCCACTTGCGGCTCAGCCCGTCAAAAACCGCGTCCTTCATTTCACGATGGAACCAGAGCAAGTACTGGCGGAAAGTGCCGGCTTCGAGTTAACGATGAGCACAGGTTGGCAGGCAAATTTTGTTCCGGACCCTCGAAAGCCGCATCGCAAATAAATGAAAACTTCGATAGCGATCATCCGGTTGATTCGAGTCTTCCAACAATCCACTAATCCGTTAATGAAATACACCGCTTCAATCATTCTTTGTCTCGCCCTCTTTGCTTCGAACCTGTCGGCCCAAACCCCTCCGCCCGTCCGCATCGCCGTCGTCGGCCTTGTTCACGATCACGCCTGGGGATTTTTCCCCCGCTTCAAAGGCCGGGACGACGTGCAACTAGTCGGCATCGTCGAAACAAACCAGGTGCTCATTGACCGTTACACCCGCAAACTTCATTTCGATCCAAACATTTTCTATCCCAGCCTCGACGCGCTTTTTGCCAAAACCAAAGTTGATGCTGTGGCCACGTTTACCGACATCTTTGATCATCAGCGCGTCGTCGAAGCCTGCGCCGCCCACGGCGTGGACGTCATGATGGAAAAACCGCTCGCCGTGAACATGAAAGCCGCCCGCGCCATCGCCGCTGCCGCAAAGAAAGGCCACATTCAAGTGATCGTAAATTATGAAACCACATGGTATCCCGGCAACAAAGCGGCCTACGTGATGGTCCACGACCAGCATCAGATCGGCGATATTCGCCGCATCGTCGCGCACGACGGTCACCAGGGACCAAAAGAAATCGGCTGCTCGACTAATTTCCTAAATTGGCTCACCGACCCCGTCTTAAACGGCGGCGGTGCGATTAACGATTTCGGCTGCTACGGCGCTGACATCGCAACCTGGCTCATGGACGGTCAAAAACCCATTTCAGTTTGCGCAGTCGCCCGCCACATCAAGCCGGACGTTTATCCCAAAGTCGAAGACGATGCCACCGTCGTGCTGACCTATCCCAAAGCGACAGTCATCCTCGAACCCTCCTGGAACTGGCCTTTCAATGTGAAAGACCTGGAAATCTACGGTCAAACCGGCTACGTCAAAGTCCCGGTACCGGATCTCTTGCACGTGCGCGAAGGCGGCAAAAAAAGCGAAGAATCCGAAATCACTCCTCCCGCCCTCACCGGTCCCGACGCCGATCCGCTATCCTATCTCGCCGCTGTCGTACGCGGTGCCATTAAACCCTCCGGCCTCTCCTCCCTCGACGTCAACCTGACCGTCGTCGAAATTCTCGATGCCGCACATAAATCTGCGCGCACGGGGAAGATCATCAAACTGTAATCGTCCGACAACCCCTCGGTCGATCCCAGCGGGATCATATGGAAATAGCCCGGCGTTTTAACGCCGGGAAACGGCACGCAATCCATAAGTCCCAACGGGACGGCTGAACGGCCGAATGCCGTCCATTTCTCGCCCTTTTCCCACTTGCGCTAATTCACACGGTGCCCCACCTTCATATCGTTAGCCGGTAAAATTCATTCAAAAAACAACCAGGGATTGATTATGGCCAACACCGAATATAGAGCCGTCAGCGTTGGAAATTGGATTCTCACCTTCATACTTCTGAGTATTCCCCTGGTTAATCTCATCATGCTCATTGTATGGGCAATGGGCGGCACCTCCTATCCCTCCAAAAAGACTTTCGCCCAGGCCTATTTCGTAATCCTGGGAATCTTATTCTGCCTCGCCATCGTGTTCGCTCTCCTTTGGCCCATCCTCCCCCACCCCACCAAAGGCGATTTTCACAAGTATATTTGAGACTGCACCGGTTCATTGAAGGACGCGGGGTCCAAAAGGGGTGCATCATTCTCATCGTCATCGTCATCGTCATCCTCGGCAATTGCGATCTCCGTTCATTCACCAAACCCGCTTCGCCTTGCCACCGAACTTTCCATCCCTAAAATCTCCCCATGCGCTTTCGAATCAGAGGGATCGCCCGTCTGCTGCTCCTTTTTCCTTGCCTTCTCGTTTCTGCAGCTATCCCGCAGCTACCCGATCCGATCTACATCAACCAGGATGCCGGCCATCACCATTTGTTATTTGTGACAGTCCGTTTGCAGGGCGGCAAAGACCTCACCTTTTACGTGGACACCGGATGCCCAGTCACGGTCCTTGACAAATCTTTAACACCCAAATTAGGGAAACGCCTGGACACCGTCGAAATCTTTATGCAGCCCAGGGTTCAGCAATCTGGCAGCTATCGAGCGCCCAGGCTCTACCTTGGACATTCTGAGTTGCTCACCGATAGCAACATTTGGACGCTCGATCTAAATTGGTTTTCAACCCATACGGACCGTCAAATCATGGGAATCCTTGGGATGGATTGTTTGCGCCATTACTGCGTGCAGACGGATTTTAAGTCAGGACAAATGCGCTTTTTAGACCCTGCTCATCTTAATCCTGCCGAGCTTGGGCAAGCCTACCCTCTGGATTTGAGTACAAACGCCCCATATGATGGGTGGCCATTCATCCGTTGCCCAGGACTCCTCGGTGGAACCAATGGCATAGTTTACATCGATACCGGAGACAACATGGATGGCGAGGTCGAAAAGAATGCGCTCAAAGGCCATCATTTGATTCGTGTTGCAAGCGCTTTGACAAAAGGAATATCGGGAATTCCAATTGCAGTGCCGCTGAAACAATGCGATTGGAATGGAAATACCTATACAAATCTCAGCGTTGGGCGCGACCGGGTCAATCGCCTCGGAATCAGTTTTTTGGCCCGGCATATTGTCACCTTCGACTTTCCTGGCGGCAAACTGTACCTCAAACAAATCAGTGAAGGGCTCCGCGAAGAAACACTCTCGGTAAAAGTGCCTGGCGACGTCCGCTCTGCCGCCCAACTCCTGATAGATCTGGACAACAACGGCCAATTGCCGGGCTGGTCAAGAACCGATCACGGAACGGTTAGCCTTGCGTCCCGTTCGAAATATGGCGGCGCCGTTCTCGGAGTTTTGGCAAATACACCCTTGAAGTCCGTAACGATCAATTTCCAAAAACGCGGCGACTCAACGGTCTATCGCTATACTCTTCACCGCTGGTCAACTGACGGCCCCTGGTGGCTCCAAAAAGCCTGCCAAGTGGATGCTCATGGCAAGAAGATCAAGGAATTTCCGATCGCATTTCCAATCGCTCTTCCCTCGACCTAATCGCCACGCCTATTCAGAAGTCGAATATCGGTCGAAAGCAGTGCTTCAAAAGGCAGCTCGGGCATTGAACCCCTGAACCGCTGCGATGCTCCGGCGTATCAAACCATCAGACGACCATTCTCCCTCTCCCAGGGAGAGTCTTTCGGACGCAGATATTCGAGCCACGGTTCATCGGGAGGGAGAGTTTTCCGAACCTGAAATTCGCTCACTGTTCACGAACCATCTCCACTTCGCTTGGGCAGAACGCCTCCGCCGCCACCTCATCAACATCACCCCACCTCCCAATACAAACAAAGAAACCGTCCCCACCTCCGGCACCGGCGCAACCGTCAAATTATTAAACGCCAAATCACTCCCGTTGCCCGCACCGTAATTGAAGACATCAATCCCAAGCAACGACCCGCTGAAGGTGCCGCTCCAACTGTCTGAACCGGCCACGGCCGAATACGTGTTGGCTCCGGTCACGGTAAAGGCGATGTTGAACTCACTCTGATACTGATACCCCATGCTCCCCGCGCTCACATCCGCCGAACCAGCATCGCTGTAAAAATATCCGTTGCCGGTATATGGATAGCTGCTGGGTTCCCCACCGTAGATACCAAAAGTAACGGCATCGCCCGAGCCATTGAGCAGGCTGACCCCAACGTCCCGGCCCGGGTCCACCGCCCGCATTTCGAAATTAAGGGAAACCGTTTGGCCGATGCTCAATGCGCCGCCTGAAAAAATATTGCTGGCTTCAATAAACCCGCCCTCACCGGTCGAGCCGCCTCCCGGCGAACTCCAGATCTGCCATCCGGACAATGTCTCCCCGCCAAAAGCCGTGCCGCTGTATGCGCCGGATACGCCGCCGCCCGTCACCCCCGGATTTTGGGCCAGCGTCCACACACTGACGGGATTATTATTTTGATCCACACCGTCTGGAGCAGTTCCTGGCGTCCCCGTTGCGGTATATGAAAAGGTATTGGACGCGGAGGCCACGCTTGCGGCACATGCCACGGCCACCAGAGTTGATAGGATTCGTTTCATGGATTTAAGTTGGGTTTGCGGAATACAATAGGGCTGTTTAATTGTCGGCGGCTATGCCCCATCATCCCATAACCGTCGCCGTCACCGCACCACTCTTTCGGGTGGGGCGCATCCGTCGGTAGGGCGGAAGTCCCCTTCCGCCCCGTGGCACGCATCACAAGATGCGCGCCATTCAAAATTCGATGTTCGGTGTTCGATGTTGGATGTTCGATGTTCTTCGCTGTTTCCCATTTTCGGCCCAAATATTGCTCCGCCATTCCTCCTTTATGGCATTTTGGCTATTGAATTTGATCCATCGAATAGCTTCCGGCGAACCGTACCGAAAAGCAAACCAGCGGGAATTGCGCTTTTTTGGGGCGATTTTTGCCTCTGTTCCCGTTTTGGTGCTTTTAATCCTGCTCTTTTCGAAGCCTGAGGAATCATATCTCCATCAGGCCGGAACCCTCGGCCTTTGCGTCTATTGGGCCGGCGGCGCAGCCCTCGTCGCACTGTGGATATTCCTCTGGGTCAAATACGTTCCAACTGCCGTCTCCTGGGCAATCGCCGCAGCCGCCTGGATTGTCATGATTGTGATGGATCTCACCGGCAGACTGGGATCGTAAGCGTTACAATCTTGGGTCCACCGCCTCGCTCTCCAGCGCCAGCACTCCAAAAACCGCCTCACGAACCCGCGCCTGCGGAAACTGAAATGCCCGCGTAAATCGCAGATCGTAAATCGTAAATTCCTAGCGTCTTTTCTCCATCAAAACCTGAATAAACGCCTGCGCAATTCCAGTCGGCGTCGCCAAAGCGGCATTTTTCCCGGCGGTCACTCTGACAGGAGACGCCGGCTATTCGTCATTCCAGGTCGCATCGCTTTTGAACTGGGAAAGTCGCCTGTTCCAAATCGGTCCCCAGGTCGCCATGCCGATTCTAAATGGCGGCCGCCTCCGGTCCGAGCTGCACGGCGCGCGCGCAAACTATCAGGCCGCGTGTGCCACATATCAGCAACAGGTATTGGTCGCCTTCAAAGACGTCTCTGACTCCCTCGTGGATCTGAATACATACGGGCAACAAGTGACGTCCGAATCCGAAACCGTCAACGCCGCGGACCGGGCCGAGAGCCTGGCGTCCGAGCGTTACCGCAACGGCCTGATCGACTACCTCGATGTGCTGGACGGGCAAAGAACCCAATTGCAGGCCCAAATCCAAATGACCCAAATCCGCGCCATGCAATACGTCGCCACCATCCGCCTCATCAAATCCCTCGGCGGCGGATTTGACGCCAGCGTAACCGGCGCCAAACCAAATAAAATGCATCGGAAGGGCTAATCGACCGCGCAAAACGCTTTGCGTAGCAGCCCCGAAAGCTTTCGGGGCTCCGACTAACTGGCGCGAGTCAATCTCCGTACTCCCTCGCCGGTTAGCCTGGCGAACAACGAACCCTGAATTCCGAATGGCGTATGGCATCGTCCCGGCAGGGACGATGGAGAAGACGGACATGGGTGATTGCCGCACATATTTTTTGTGTAGGAAAGTAAACGTGTAAACGGCCTGGAAAATGAGTTGAAAATGATGAGAATTGGGCCGGATTTATTGGCAATTCTGAATTTTTGAGGGCACGACCAGGGGTGTAAACGAGCAGGACCCTGAAAAGGTTAAATCAGACATCGGATTGACCAGACACCACGCAATTGTGATGGACAAAACCTTTACACTCGGACCACTTTGGTTCGTAGCTCAACTTATCGAAAACGACGGTGACAACATGAACGGTCAAGACTGGAAATGGTTTGGCGGATCGATTGCGCTTCTGATAATCATAATCGGTATCTTACTGATTATATCACGTCTGAATTCTCATTAATTCCAATCAAAAAAGGGAAACCCATGATTCGCCAGCTCGGCCAATCGCAAATCGCAAATCCTAAATCGCAAATTATCACGGCCCTTTCCTCCTCTTCAATTCCTCCAACCCAGCCTTCACCTCGCCACGCGGTAAATTCCCCAGTTCCAACGCCTCATCACTCATTCGCAACAACCGCTCATAAAACCCAATCCCAAAATCCAAAAGCTCCACATTGCCCGGTTCAGCATCCAGCATATTAAACAAACTGTCTTCAGCCTTTGCATAGTCCCGAAGCTGTTCGTAATGACGCATAACCATCGCATTCGTCTCCAGACTCATATTTGAGTCACGAAGACCAATGAGAAACGTTTCCACCGAGGGCATAAAATCAGGGCGTGGCGCTATGGGATCATCCGCAATAGAGTGAAGAAGCAGATGCAACCCTTTCAGATAGCACGCATGGCTTTCATCGATTTTGCCCTGGCCCCGAAGAATATCGCCGTTCTCCTTAAATATCCGCGCCACCATCGAGATTCTTTCTTGAACCCCATAGACGGTTTCACCCTCCGCCAACCGCACGATCAATTCGGTGTCAGACATTGCAAGCAACTTCGCGGCGTCCGCGCCCGCGATGGCCTTAAGCTCCGCATCAGCAACGCTCGAAGCCTCATCCCATTTCCCGGCCTTTCCCAGCCCGGCCAATTTTTGCAACACAACCACGAACTGCTCGAGTTGCCGCAAAAGATAATCGCGTCGAATCATAAATATACAAGCCGCACGCCCTCACACGGCGGCTCACCTCCCATTTGACTCAAAAATGTCCTCGATCTTCAATTTGAAAACGCCGGCCACCTTAAACGCCAGCGGCAGGCTGGGATCGTACTTCTCCGTCTCAATCGCGTTGACCGTCTGGCGCGAGACGCCCAATTTCTCCGCCAGATCGGACTGCGACCATTCCTTCATGGCGCGCAGGACACGCAATTTATTTTTCATCGGTAGCGCCGGTTGATGATGAAGTTGCCGAAAATGTACAGGACTATGACCGATGCAAATGTATCCTCCCAATCCAAACCGTGCGGAAGTCGCGGAAGATAAATCCCGTGGGCGCTGAGAATATTATAAGCCAGTACGATAAAAATCGTTCCCGTCGTCGCAAACAGGCAGGCGCCAAGCTGAATCCGCTGCTGCAGTTCATCCATGCCGCAGATCCAGCGCGCAATGCTCCGCACATAAAGCAAACTCGGCAACAACGGCGACAACGCGACCAAAGCGCGCAACCACATGCTCCATTCCGAATGATGCCGGATGACGATACGTGACGTCGCAGAAAGCGCCACCGCCACAAACGCCCATGCGTTAAGTTTTACATCAGCCCGGAAGGAATAATTCCTGCCCAGCTGAACCGATTCGACCGTTGTTTTATTCATGACGCACCCAATGTAAAGCATGATTGTCACAGGTCAAGCATACTTTACCTCTATTTTGGAGGCGGTTGCTGCCCCGTCCGGTCTACTGCCATGCCAAGACATCTCAAACCACCTGACGGCAATTCCCCTTCTCCTTGGGGAGAAGGTAGGGATGATGGAGAACCTTCCGAATTACGGAGATTCTACCCTATTTCGCGGAATGCCACCCTTAGAGCGTTTTAAAAAATAATGTGGCCGTTCGGAGCGAGGATTTTTGGTGTTTTGGCGAGGCTTCAGCGAAGGAGCATGTTTGAAAACCCTATGACTGAAGCTGAAACGACGCCAAAACCCAAAAAGACCGCTTCCCCATCTTTTTCTTCCCGAATGGCTACAGTACTTTTTAAACCGCTCTAAACCTTCGAAGTTGGGCGTTCGGCGTTCGATGTTCGGCGTTTTCCTACCTATATTTTCCTTCCCCTTCCCATACCGCCACGGTTTTACTTATGCGCCATGCCCGCTCCCCTGGCCAAGTTCGTTGACTGGTACGCCACTCAATACATCTGGACCTTCAAACGCACCCGCGCGCTGCTTAAGTCGACATCCGGCCAGACTCTCGACCCCAAACAGTCAAAACTGGATGAAGCCGTTGAATTCCTAAACGGTCCAGACTTTATTCCCGTCGAAACCAAGCCATCCCAACTCGAATTCCATGGCCAAAAACATTTCACTTTTCCCACACCACGACCCTGCGACGCCGTTGAAAACAACACCGTCCACGGCCGGCTCTATCGTTGCGGAGAAAAATGGCAGGAACGCCCGGTCATAATATTGCTCCACGGCGGCACCGATTTCTTCAATCACCATTATCGTTTTCCCTGGATGGCGCCAGCCTGCAATCGCGCTGGATTCAACGCCGCCACACTGGTAGCTCCTTATCATTTCCAACGCCATGCCCGCCAGTTGACCGATCGAAGCTATCTGCGACTTGCTCACTCATTTTCGCAGGCCGTTGCCGAAATTCGAGCGCTCACCGGCTGGTTTCTCGCCCAGGGCTGCCCGGCCGTGACCTTGTGGGGCATTTCTTTAGGCGGGTGGTATGCTGGATTAAGCGCGTGCCGCGATACACGGATTGCTTCCGTCGTCATGGCCGTGCCTGGCGTGCGACCAGATTATATATTTACCCGGGCGGAACACATCATCTGGCCTGGCATCAAGCAAGCGTTACAGGCACAAGCTCCGGCCCGACTGGCGCTTTCCACGACGCCTCTAAACCTGACGACCTGGAAGCCTGTTATCCCCAAAGAAAATATTTTGATCGTCGAAGGGAAATACGACTATTTCGTAGAAGCCGACGCCATCGAAGAACTCTGGCAAAAATGGAGTCAGCCAGAAATCTGGCGACTCCCCCACGGCCACGTCAGCTGGATGCTCACCCCCGGCATCAACGGCCGCATCCTCGACTGGCTGGCATCACGCTCGGTGTCCCGCCTTTAGGGCCTGTTAACACTAATTGACAATTGCTGAAAAATTGGCATTCTTATGGGGCGTGGAACTAACCGAGAGTCAGTTTCAGCGGATTGCGGATTGTTTGCCGCGTCAGCGCGGCAACGTCAGCGTGACGAATTTGCGGCT
>DATAST010000052.1:0-2014 GCA_036269115.1 Verrucomicrobiia bacterium
CGCGCGGTTATTTGGGCGTGGACATCCAAAGCCTGACGCCGGACCTGGCGGCGGAATTTAATCTGCCCGACAAGGACGGCGCGTTGGTGACAGACGTGGAACCGAACACGCCGGCGGCCAAAGCCGGATTGCAAACCGGCGATGTGGTTCGTGAAGTCGATGGCAAAAAGATCGCCGACAGCCAGCAGTTGCGCCTGATGATTTCACAGGCAGCGCCGGGAACGAAAGTAATGGTAAAGTTCCTGCACAGTGAGAATGGCAAAAATCCGGAAGAGAAAACCGTGACAGCCACTTTGGGGACATTGCCGGGCCAGTCAGCCATGCGAGGCGAGAATGCGCCGGAGGAAGACAAAAATTCGAATTACGATTCACTCGACGGCGTGGAAGTCGCGGACATCGATACGGACGCGCGCCAGCAATATAGCATTCCCACCAGCGTTCACGGCGCGGTAGTCACGAGCGTGGATGAAAACTCCAATTCCGCCGAAGCCGGCGTGCGCGAAGGCGACGTCATCCAGGAAATCAATCGCGAACCAGTCAAGTCGGCGGACGATGCGGTGCGTTTAAGCGATAAGGCTCATGGCAGCCGCGTCTTGCTGAAGGTATGGCGGGACAATGACGGGCACGGCGGCAGTTTCTACATCACGGTGGACAATACGAAGAAGAAATAGAGCAGGGCGTACGCAGGCGTCAAACTGATGGGTAGATGAGAATCAACTTGCGGGAAAACGCTGTGATTGTTACACTTTGGCCGCTGTATGGCAGCCATTGGCCGATTTCAAAAAGGCGACGAAATCTTCCACGCCAAGGTCATCGACGGCGAACTATATCGGCTGCGCGGCGATGTTTTTGGTTCGCCCTCGTTCGACCGCAAATCTATTCCACGGCGTGGAGTGCGTACGCTGACGCCCGTCGTCCCTTCAAAGATCATTGCCATCGGTCTCAATTACGCCGACCACGCCAGGGAGCAAAATAAACAATTGCCCAAAGAGCCGTTGTTCTGGATCAAAGCGACCACGTCGCTGATTCCCGACGGCGCAAAGATTGAGGTTCCTTTTTCAAATCATCGCACGGATTTTGAGGCGGAGTTGGGCATCGTCATTGGCCGCCGCGTGCGCAATGTCACGCCGGCCGCGGCCGCGCGATATATCCTCGGCTACACATCGGCGCAGGACATCAGCGACCGCACCATCCAGAATGGCGAGAGCCAATGGACCCGTGCCAAATCCTTTGACACCTTCACGCCCCTCGGGCCTTACATTGAAACAAAGATCGACCCGCACGATCTGACGATTCAATTGTTTCAAAACGGCCAGTTGCGGCAAAACTCAAATACAAACCAACTCATTTTCGACTGCTACAAAATCGTCAGTTTCGTTTCCACGAACATGACGCTGCTTCCAGGGGACATCATTCTGACCGGCACACCTGCGGGCGTGGGCCCAATTGAATCCGGCGACCAGCTTGAGGTAAGGATTCAGGGGCTCGCGCCGCTGGTCAACACCGTGAAGTAAAAGCAACGGATTTACCGGATTTCCAGGAAGATTGCAAAATAGCTTGAACGATCTGCGCTTAGTGCTAAAACAGCTTCAAGAGGAGGTAGAAAGGTTGAGGTGACAAATGAGGGATGGCCAGAGGCGGAAACAAACAGCGTGGGTGGGTTCAGGTATTCAAAATTCTTGATTGTCGATCCTCTCATTAACACCGTGGCTTTAGCCCGGTGGAAAGACCGGACCAAAAGTGCTTTCAGCCGTTTCAACGGCTTTGAATTGTTTGGCCCGCTGCCGCAAAATCCAGCAATTAAGCGCGGCCAAAATTGCGGTAAATCGGACCTGCTAGGACCTAATCGGACTAAAGACCATAGGAGGTGGTCCCTTGCACGCGCCGCAACTGCCCTCGACCCTTTCCCGTTTTTTGCACATTTTTGCATCAAAACCCCCGCGTGTTTTGTCTTTTTTTGCGATTTTTTTTGGTTTTTTGTGACTCCTTTTTTTCTCATTCAAAGCCCAATGGA
>DATAST010000053.1:0-11643 GCA_036269115.1 Verrucomicrobiia bacterium
TTCAGCGTGAATCTCGCGGGCTGCTTCCAATCTTACGGGGAACGAAGGATCCTGGGCTACCAAAATCGGCCCCGGTTTTTGATCTAGATCAAATGCGAATAAAAAACCAGGAACGTATTAAGGCCAATCTTAAACTGAAAGTGACGTAATGTCTGAAACCCGCCTTGGTATAAATATCACCGCTAGTAATTCAGCCAGCACGGCTATTGCCTCGGTTTCAGCACAGATCAAGGCCCTTGAAGGACATTTAAGAGCATTAACAACTGGATCAGCCGAATTTCAACGGCTGAACGCTAGTACCGCAGCGAGTTTACAGACTGAAATTGCGGCATTACGCAGCACGTCCGGGGCATTAGATTCCACTGCCGCAGCTACCGCCCGAGCCGTTTCGGCAAACGAACGGCTTAAAGCCAGTTTTGTAAGCCAGGCAACCCTTAGGTCTATCTCAGCCGAACTGGATACACAGGCTGCGGCCCATCGTCGGCTTGGAACAGCGGCTGAAGATTATGCCGCGACTAAGGCGGCTCAGGCAAAGACAATTGCAGCGATTACTGCTGCCGAAACTGCTTCCCAACGCCGGGCATATAAAGAGCAGATGGCGGCGCAGAAGGAAGCCGAGACGTTCCGGTTTCGGGTAATTCAAGGGATTGCCCCGTCAAGTTCAATAGCTGGGCATGACAAACAGGTTAGAGATTCGCTTAGGGGTGCAGAACAGGAAGGCAGAGCTGCCCAGGCTTTTCGATTTAACATAGAACAGGCCATTGCGCCAAAATCTTCTGTTGCATCGCATGCTAAGGAACTAGAACAGATTGACCGGGCGGCAAGACGAGCAGCTGAAGGAACTGCAACTCTTCAACGCGAGAGTAAACATCTGGTCTCTGCGTTTGACGAATTGGCGTCTGGGCGCCGTGGTCAGTTCTTCGCCACATTGGGTTCGTCAATTCGCGATGCAGGATTGGGTTCTGCACCGCTTATTGCATCTGTTGGGGTATTGGGTGGGATATTGGCAACCACTGCCATTGTCCGTGGCGCTGAACACATGGGGCAGTGGGCCGAAAAGACCAAGGCGGCAGCAGCAGCTGCCGGGACTGCATTGCCACAGTTTTCTCAACTCCAGGGCGCGTTGGAACTGACGGGCGCGAAAGGTGAGTCCGCCAACGTGGCCCTGCGTCATTTTGCCGACAACGTCGGCAAGGCAACGGCGAATTCGAAAGGAATACAAGCCCAGGCATTCAACGCTATCGGCATTTCGATGGATGAATTGAGACAGAAGTCTCAAAACCTGCCCGAATTGTTCAAACGTGTTGCAGATGCGCTGGGCGGATTTTCTGATGGGGCAAATAAGGCCCGGGCGGCAGAGGAGATTTTCGGTCAGGGTTTGGCTACTGTCGAACCGTTGTTAAATACAAGTGGACAACAGATCCAAGATCTGATGAACAAGGCCCGGGAATTAGGCATCACGCTTGATTCACAGACGGCGAAGTCGTTGATCGAGACCGGAAATAAAGCTAGCACCCTCGCCGCGATTATCAAGGGCGAGGCGATTAAGGCGTTTGTTGAATGGGGGCCGGCAATCCAAGGTGTGATTGAGTTCCTTGGCACCTTGGACAAGGCTCTAAACACGGTTGTAGGGGCCGTGCAACGAGCTGGAACGGCGATCCATGACTTTATGGCCGCCGTGGGCCGTGGTATGGCTATGGGCGAGGGTTTCGGTATGGTTGACACCATAACCGGCGGCTCGGGCAAATCGCCTTTTGAACGCGGCGGGCGGGAGGGGATGAGTGAAATGTCCACTACCCTTCCTGATGTTGCAGTAATTGGGCAACCAAAGCCGAAGGCAGGGCGGAAGCCAAAGGTTGACCATGGGCCAGATAAGGCCGCGTTTGCCGAATACAAGTCCAACATCACGGAGCTACGCGAACAACTATCCTCTCTCCGCCGGGATCATGAATTAAATGATCAGATGCTTGAAGCACAGTCCGCGGCGGCTAGAACCGTGGATTATGGAGCCGGGCCAACGGGCAGATTTAAACGTGCCCAGAGTGAATATGCGGCCTTTAAATCCGTACAGGAGCAAAAACTTCAAGCCCTACAACAGTTTCAGTCTCAAAGCAATTCGATATATGACCAGATAGCTGCCGCGGCTGCTAAGGAATATGCCGTCGGCGGGGCAAAGTACAACATTGCATCCCAGGCCGAAAAATCGGCCCAGATTTGGGGCCAAGACTCTGCCGCGTATAAAAAGGCTGTCGGAGACAAGATCGCTGCGGATAAGGAATTTGCAATTCAACACCAACGGATTGAGAACGAAATCCAGTCCCATGTCCAGACTGTAATCGATGCCCACACCAATGCTGTTGAGGAAGTGACCAAGAAGTGGGGTTCTGCGTTTGACAAAATCGGCGATGATATAGAGAATAGTATCACCGACGCGATTAAATCCGCCTTTCGGCCAATGAAACCAGAATACTGGTACAGTTCAATCCAAGGGCCGCACGGGACAGCACTAACCCAGTCGCATCGAATTAATCCATCGGCACAGATTTTCGAAAAACTAGGCACAAGCGTCGCGACGGAACTGGGTCACACACTCCAGTCAACATTAACCGAATCATTGGCAAAGTCGTTGTCTGGTGGCACAGCCTCATCACTAGGTGGATTATTGGCCAAATCTATTGGTCTAGGAACCCCTGGTGGGTTGTTCGGTTCCGGTATCGGAGCTGTGGCGGGAGTGGATCAGGCCGCAACCCAGGCTGCGTTTTCGGCTAGTGTAGCGACATTCACTGCCGCGGTTGGAACCTTTGCAGCAGCAGCTGGTACATCTGCCGTCGGTGGAGTTGGAGCGGCAGCTGGAGCAGCTGGTGGGTTGGCTGGTGTCGGTAAGTTCGTCGGCGGCTTGTTGCCATTCGGGTTTAAATCCGGTGGTGTTGTACCGTCAGCCGCCGGTGGCTGGGCACTTGGTTCATTTCCCGGCGCAACGCCGGCACTCCTTCATTCGCGTGAAATGGTATTACCAAGCCATATTTCTGAAGGCTTGCAGGGTATGATTGGCAGTGGTAAATCTCCTGGCGGCGATATGCACATGCACTTCCACGGGCCAGCTGATGCGCCGTCAATTGCCAAATGGTTTAAAGACAATGTTCAAGCCAATTCGGGAGCAATCAAAGCTATGTTTAGAAACAATTCTCTCACGCCCAGGAGTATTTGATCTGTGAAACAACGGGTTTTATACGGCCTGGTAGTTTGGATGTTGAGTTGTGGGTTGGCTCGGTTGGCTCTAGCCCAGACTACTGGATGGGAATATCCGACAACAAGTTCGTACACAGCTAGTTCAGCGGATAACGGTAAAATCCTTGCCAGTGATAATGTTCCCGGCGCGACGATTACGGTCACACTTCCCAGCCCCGTAACTGTTGGTCAGGGTTGGGAAATGGGTTTCAGTAACGGCGGCGGACATGGTATCACAATCAATGCACCGATAAGCGCACATATACTTTCTGGTCAAAAAACCTTCACATCCTTTACCTCACCCAGTAATACGAATTTTGAATACTTTGCGATCCAGTCAGATGGGACAAATTTCCGTCTTCTGGTTGCTACTACAACCACTGCCCTGTTTAATGGAATCGATGGTGCGGCGGGGGGTTTGAAGTGGGAATATCTATTCTCGACCGGCTATGCCGCTACCCTAACCGACAATGGCATGACTATGAGCACGTTTTTGGCAGGAGGAGATTCAACCATAACTTTACCATCCACGCCGTTGATACCAAATGGCTGGACAATTGGAGTATATACCGGCGGGAATAATGCCGCGATTATCCAGCCAAATGGAGTTTCCGGCGGGACGTTGATTGACACAGATGGAAACAGTGTTTCGAGTTTAAATATCCCGGGAAACCCAGTTAACAATTACGTTACCCTGACCTTTGACGGCGCGGCGTTTCGTGTCACATCTACAACTTACAATTCCCATCTCGGTGTGTTTGACAACAAAACTGGATCGTTTGGCAGTTTGCAAGAAGGAGCGGCGGTATTAGGACAATCCCAGATTGGAATCACAGCGCACCAAATCGCCGACTGGGTGTTTTGTGATTGTTCCGATCCAGTAAGTTATGACTCTGTTAGAGGTGTTGGGATACTAACTCCAGGGTCTACACTGGATCTAGTCAACGGTGTCGCCGGTTATGTTATGTCACAGGCGGTGAAATCTGGGCCATTTCCAACTTCAGTAGCCTTGTTTGGGATGGGGATTGCTGATGTAGACAATGCCGCCGTGTGGGGGTTAAACACCGCGCTATCGGATAATCGAGGCCTGGTGCCAAGCATGGGCACTGGGCGGCAATTATATAACGAGCTTGATTTTAATGTTACCAAAACATCGACATCCGTAGGCGGGTTGATGTTTGGTGGAGGATCTGTAGCACAGCCGTCCAGTGCCACTGCTATTACGTTTTCTTCTTTGGATCAAAGCGGCGGAAATATTGCTAAATGGACACAGTTAATTTTCTCATTCGACGGGGCGTCCCATGTGTTTGCAACTGTTGGAGCGAAAGAAGCATCAGGGGCTAGTATAAACGGGCAGGATGTTAATTATGTTTATTACAACAGCGCTTCGTCAAGAGAATTTACTGCCATAGCTTTAGCCTCCAACAACACCTTTGCATATTCAAACACAGAGGGATTTCCTACCATCTTGGCTGGAGTACAGATTGTTACTCCTGACACCAATGTAACCAACAACGCGACAGGGATAAAAATTGGATTGTTTAGTGGAACTGCTGGTTCTGGTGGAACCCCGACTACTGGTTTACCGGCGTCAAAACCGAGTCAGACTACTTTAATGAGTTATACTGATAGTTCGGGTACAGAGCAGGCTATGGGTTTACAATCCATCGGCGGCGATGTGCCAACTATAGCGTTGTTTAGTAGTAAACCATCAGCCTACCTCGAAGTCGGCACCTCGGTTTATGGCAACTGGCCAAGTTCATGTATTGGTCAACCACATAATACAATATGGAATGATGGATCGGGAAATGCGAAGATTTGTCCATAGGAGGAGTAGATGAAAAGAATCTGGTTTGGATTTGTAATTGGATTATTGCCCGCGGCGGCCTTGGCGGAAAATATCCCAGCCCCTGGTCAATCTGCTCCAACATGGCAGGACGTGGCGATACAATCCAGTGTCAATTCCGCGGCGGATCATGCCTTGGATTTGACTATTATTCGATCGTTGCAGAATGAGATTACTGAATTAAAGGCAAAACTTAATCCGCCGATTAATCCGCCGCTTAATCCGCCGAAAACCCCGCCAACCACGCCAGCTAACCCGCCGACGCCGTAATGTCCAGTGACCTTCAAGCCGCCTTAGCCCGTGCCGCCGCCGAACTTGCGGATTTAAGAACAAAGTTAAACCAAGCTAATATCCAGGTCGCCGAGGCGAAGCAAAATACTTCTGCGGCGCAGACGGCGGCGGCCAAAGCTCAGACTGAAACCACTACCGCGATTCACGAACGCGATGAGTGGAAAGACAAATACAACAACGTAGCGGGGCAGTTGGCCGATATCAATTCTCCAGTTGAACCGGGAATAACTAAACAGACCATGTACGTAACTGCTGGAGATGGAACGGCACATCGAAACATGAACCAGGCACGGCGGCATTTAGTCCGGACTATGTTGGGGATAACGGAAAGCCAGATGGACAATGTCCTTACTCACGGGGAAACGGTGGTGGGAATTTTGAAGAGGATGAACTTCAGTGGGTAAAACCATATTTCTGTTCCTTGTTGGATTGTTGTTGCCTGTCTCGGCTTTTGCCCAGGCAACCGGCAATGCGTTTCCGACTCCAAATGGCCAGGTGGCTCCGGGATATATGATCTTGGTTCCGGCAGGGCCAATTGTCAATGGGCAGCCGGTTGCTGCGCCGCCTAGTTCAGTTAATGGGCTGCCGGTTGACTGTGTCACATGTAGTCCTAGTGCGCCGATTGGAGCCAGCTCGAATCCGGTTAATGGGACAATTGCCGTTACAAATACGTTCCAGACTTTAATCTCGTTTAACGCCGGCCGGAAAAGCTGCACATTCCAGAACCAAGGCACACATACGATGTATTTTAGTGTCGCATCCAGTCCGACTTTGGCTAATTCGATTCAAGTTCAGCCGGGTGGATTATACCAATGCGCCAGTGCGTCTAATGTCGTGATTACGGATCTGGTGTATGTCACTGGAACCGCTGGCGATGCCTTTGCAGGAGAGTGGCAGTGAGGAAATTATGGCCAGTAATATGGTTGTGGGCCATAACCCCGACCATAACCCCGGCCTTGGCCCAGACCGTCGTCATGCCGCCGGCGAATACTGTTGCTCCTACCGTCACGGCTCCAATCACTCATCAATTTGTAACCGGCTATCCATCCCCCGGCGGCGCATTAAGCCAGGCACAACCAAATACAACTGATTTGGCAACCAGTGTCAATGCCTTACTTCGTGGCAATGGCTCAGCAGTTGTGGCATATGCCGGGACTGGCTGCACAAATCAAGTTCCAACCACAATCTCGGCCCTTGGGGTCGCAACGTGTTCATCCTTGACCAATTCCTATCTTACTGCCGGGACTTACAGCAACATCACTGGCACTGGAACCTTACTCGCGGGTGCCACCGGCGCCGGCTTTACAATTGCACTAGGTTCTAGTACAGTTACCGGAATTCTGGCCAACGCCAACGGCGGGACAGGCAGCGCTAACTGGTTGGGTACCGGGAACGTTTTTACAGTCGGCCAGATTATAAATCTTAACGCCGCTTCATTGCCAGTGATTAATGCCCCGTCTCTTACCCTGTCCAATGTCGATGGAACTACGGCGGCGGAGAATATTATCGCTGCGGCGGCTGGTGCGTCAGTGAGAATGTTTAGATCCGATGGAACCGTTGCATCGCCGACTACCCTGATTAACAATGACGCCATCGGCCTTGTGTCGTGGGGCGGGTATAATAGCAGTACGTATAAAGCTGGCTCTGCCGTTGTCGAAGCCCACGCGACGGAAACCTGGTCCGTCGCCACAAACGGCACGGCGGTTTCAATCCAATCCACGCCGAACAGTTCAACTACACGACAGATTGAAGCAACGTTCCAAGGTGGTATGGCCTCCGGCAGTGGAACGCCGCAAGGTTTGGGTTCGGTTAATGCTCCTGGGGGGTTTTATGTTGGATCTCAGTCGGTGATTAACAATTCTTCAGCCGCCAATTTCCCTGGTGGCTTGACCGCGACTATTGCCTCTGCAACAGCGGCGTTGACTTATACCTGTTACAACAGTTCCACCGGCGTGTTCACGTATGATAGTGCGGGAACCTGTCTTGTGTCGTCATTACGATTCAAGCATGATGTGAAGGAAATAACCAATCCGATTGATAAAATCATGGCACTACAACCTATTGACTTTGTGTACAATGACCAGTCAAACCTTCCTGGCCGGCATATTGGCCTTAGTGCCGAATCAGTCGCTGCCGCGGTTCCAGAACTGGTAACATATGACCATGACCATAGACCAGAGAAGGTGAAATACTTGGAATTGATAGGTTTGCTCGCGGCGGCGATACAGGATCAACAGAAAGAAATCAATGCCTTGAGGCATTAAATGCCAAATGTGTTCCCAACCTTACCCGGACTGAGTTTTTCCTCGTTTAAAGAACCGATGTTTAAAACGCGCGTGCAACGAGGGATCTCAGGCCGTACACTTCGCGTCAGCTTTCAACCCGTGCCGACGTGGAGCTTTAAATTAAAGTTTGACATTCTGCGCGACAAATGGCCAAACCAGCAGCCGGGTTGGACTGGGACGTTGCAGGATGAATTAAGAACCTTGATGGGGTTCTTTTTAGGACAACAGGGAAGTTTAATCCCGTTCCTATATCAGGATCCGACGGATTACTTTATTACCGGCCAGCGACTAGGTAATGGCAATGGGAGTTTGACTACTTACCAGTTGATTCGTACTATGTACGATTTTAACGAACCGATCATCGCGCCGAATGCAGTGACGGCGATTTACATAAATAATGTTCCACAAAGCACGGCAACATGGACTGTAAACGCGTCAAACGGTGTGATTACCTTTACCGCGCCGCCGGCAAATGGAACAGTTATCACGGCGGATTTTTCATATTATTTCCTCTGTGCTTTTTCCGAAGACACCTATTCGTTTGAATACTTCATGTATCAATTATGGCAGTTGGGCGAGATGAAGTTTGAGAGTGTGCTTTTATGAAACAGGCAACGTCGGCCCTGATTTCATACCTGACCAATAACAACAACGCCGTGGTCACGGATCTGTACACGTTTGCCTTAGTCAACGGGCAAATAATTCGGGTTATGGATTATCCCTTGGCAAACTTAATCGTGCCGAGTGCGAATTTGCCTGGATCGCCGCTAAACTCTAGCGGTGGAAACATAACTTTCACCCGCGGACCGAAGTTTGGCAGATCCAAAGTCTCGACGAAGATTGGCATCGAGCCTAGTGATTTAGAAGTTAATGTCTATGCCGGAAGTACGGATTTAATTGGAGATTTGTCTTGGCAAGCCTTGACCGTGGTTGGGGGGTTTGACGGGTGTACAGTGGAATTGGATCGGTTCTTCTTTCCAATCGGCGGCGATGGAATAAATGGGAGCCTGAACGTCAATCTGGGCGGTATTGTTTGGTTCTATGGAAAAGTTTCCGATTCCGAAATCTCCCGCAGCTTAGTAACGTTTAAAGTCAAGTCTTTGTTGCTGTTGCTTCAACAACAAACTATGCCAAGGAGATTGTTTCAAACTGGTTGTACCCATATCTTTGGTGATACGATGTGTGGGTATAACAGGTTTGATGGGAAGAATGCGTTAGGCATCAGCACCGGTGTTGGTCACGTGGATATTACCGCCTTGGCGGCCTCAAGCCAGACGGATATTGTCTGCGCCTCGGTTGGCAGCAGTGCAAACTATACTCTAGGATCGTGTACCGGGTTGTCTGGACAAAATGCCGGAATCACGGTCGGGATCGTTTCCTTCGCAACATCCACCGTGGTTGGATTATCCAAACCATTTCCGTATCCGGTTCAGATCGGCGATACGTTTCGACTATTGCCGGGCTGTGACCATACCAGTTCGACGTGTATGAATGTGTTTAACAATCTGTTACGATACGGCGGCTTTGACTATATCCCGCCTCCTGAGCTTTCGGTCTAATTATAGCTAGGGATTTACAGCCATGAACAACCTTCGACAAATGGTTATTGATGAGGCAAAAACCTGGGTCGGAACCAAGTTCCATCACGAGGCCAGAGTTAAAGGTCATGGTGTGGATTGTGGCCAGATGCTCATCGCCGTGTATGGAAAGTTTGGGTTTATGCCGGAAGATTATAAGCTGGAACATTATCCTGCCGATTTCGCTATGCACCGGGATCGGGAATGGTATTTGGAGATTGTCCAGGAATTTGCCAAAGAAGTTGACAAACCCGGACCGGGGGACGTGGTATTGTTCAAGTGGGGCCGGTTGTATTCGCACGGCGGCGTTGTTGTGGATTGGCCAAACATCATCCACGCATGGGCTCCCGCCGAGTGTGTGACGCCTTTTAACGCGGAATTTAACCCGCTTGCCGCCAAGCCCCGGCGGTTTTTCTCACCCTTTGACCCGGATTAGACCCTTATGGCAGGCGGACCCACACCCTTTGTCAATTCCTTTGCCGAACCTGGCCTTGGCTCACTTCGTTACAACACCAGTCAATATGGCAATCCATTGCCACTGGTTTATGGGACCCAGCGCGTTAGTGTGAATTTGCTTGAGTTCTGGGGTTTTGAAGGCAGTAATGGCGGCGGTGGGAAAGGAGGTTTAACCGGCAAATCAGCGGGCGGAAAAAAGGGATCGAATTTTTCCGTTTACATCGCTATGGCCATATGCCAGGGCCCAGTGGCGGCTTCGGGTTCACATTTCGGTTCCCGTGTCTGGGCTAACGCGGGGATTAAATTCGGCATTTCAAGCGTCGGGTTGAATTTCTTTAGCGGAACAGACGGCCAGTTACCGGATTCAATATTCGTGTCTAAGGATATGAATACCCCGGTTTTGGGTTATTCTGGCACGGCCTATGTAACTGGTGATCCATTACAACTGGGTGCGACGCCAGTTGTACCAAACATCTCGTTTGAGATTACGGGATTTTATGCCGGAACCTGTGGACCAAACTTTCCGGACGATGCAAGGCCCGATAACATTATCTCGGATTTCCTAACCAATAGTCGGTACGGTGCAGGGTATCCAGGTGTGAATATTGATTATACCACCCTGGGAGATTTTGGAAACTATTGCCAAGCCGCAAACCTGGCAATGAGTATGTTAATTGATCGATGCGAGCCAGCGGCGAGGACAATTGAATATATTTGCCAGGCTTCGGTCGCCGCGGTGTTCTTTTCTGGCGGGTTGTTGAAAATCGTTCCGTATTCGATTGCGTCGTATGCAGGTAACGATGCTAGTTGGTCGCCAAATGTCCCAGTTCGATACTCTCTCTCCGATCATGATTTTCTAGACTGGGGTGGTGGATCTGATCCGGTAATCACAACCCGTACCGACCCATACCAGGCAACGAATTGGTATTCGTGTGAATATCTGGATTCGAGCAATGCCTACAACAATAACATTGCCTATGCATTTGATCAGGGAGCAATTGACCAGTACGGCGTCCGGACCGAAGCCAGTGAGGAAACGCATTTAATTACAAACATTACTTCGGCCGTGGCCTCGGCGCAGATCCAGCTTCAACGGAAGCAACTAATTCGTAATACGTTTAAATTCCAGCTGCCGTGGATTTATTCACTACTAGACCCGATGGACGTGGTGGAACTGACGGATTTAAATGCTGGTTTGGATCATACCCAGGTCCGTATCACTTCGATTTCAGAAAACGATGATTATCAACTCGTGTTCGAGGCGGAGAATTTGTATGGTGTCACGGCTCCGGTTCCGAGCCCGAATACTCAGGCACCTAGTGGTACCGTGCCGAATGTCTTTGCTATTCCACCAGATGCTAACCCACCTATAATTTTCCAAGCCAAGCCACCACTGGGCGGTAGTAATTTTGAAGTTTGGATCTTGTCTTCTGGCGGCGCTGAATGGGGCGGCGCGAATGTATGGATCAGTACAGACGGGTCCACATATAACATGGTCGGGGTGTTGTTTGCTGGCGCGAGACAGGGATTATTAACCGCGGGTCTTGCATCATATGGCGGGGCGAATCCAGATATAACCCATACGTTATCTGTGGACCTGACGGAGAGTTTTGGAACATTGATGTCAGTCAGCCCGACTGATGCCAGTAATTTTGTCAGTCTGTGTTTTTGCGATGGGGAATTGTTGAGCTACCAAACCGCGACACTGACAACGACCAGTAATTACAATCTCACCACACTGTACCGCGGTTTGTATGGGACGACAGGTTCGGGCCACAGTTCTGGGACTAAGTTCGCATTCCTCGGCCTTAGTCCCAGTCCTGTCGGCGTGTTGAAATATACCTATCCGTCGAATTTGTCGGGAGTATTGATTTATGTCAAAATCCAATCGTTTAATGGGTTTTTGAACGAGACACAGGATTTGTCAAGCCTGACGCCGACAACGTTTACACTGCCTTAA
>DATAST010000054.1:0-10364 GCA_036269115.1 Verrucomicrobiia bacterium
TGATAGAACGCAACAAAGGTTCTCTGTTCGATTGGCTCTTGGGTGGAGGAGGACTGCTCCTGGTAACGGCAGTAGCTCGCCACTCCATGCGGTTCATCCTCGGCTTTTGGAAAAAAGGCCATTTTTTAACGGGCTGATAGGTTCTATTATTGAAAATTCGGGCCGTGGCCCTAGTCTGGCGACATGCAAAAGATATCAACCGAAACCGGCCCAACCTTTTTCGCGCCACACCTTACCGTTCGAAATGTCCTGGCGGAACTTGAGTTCTGTAAGGCGGCATTTGATGCGGTCGAGTTGCGTCGATGGAGCAATCCGGATGGCAGTGTGCATGTTGCCGAAATGTCTATCGACGGCGCGCTGTTTCATCTACATGAAGAGATGCCAGATTCCCGGGAAAGGAGCCCTGATACTTTGCGCGGGACAACGTCGGCAATCGGCCTATTTGTTTCCGACCCAACAGCTACGGCGAAGAAAGCCGTCGCCTCCGGCGGTCGCGAGACTAACCCTGTGAAGGATTATGATTACGGTTACCGGCAAGGGACTGTGACCGATCCCGCCGGACACGTCTGGTTGATTCAGAGAAAGATCTAGTAAACTGCTCTACAAATAATGTCGGCCGTACCATTCAAGTGCGGCTGTTAAGATTGCATAGTTCAAAACTCGGAAGCAGACGAACACAGCTAGAACGGCCAGGATATTGTGTATCCAGGTTTTCCAATTTTGGTGGGCATGCCTGAAATTCGAAAGTGTCAGCCAACCGTAGAGAATCAGTAGAATGGCGGCGTCCAGGTACCGTATCTGAATTTCAAACGCGTCTAGATAGTGATTTTGGGCGGCAAATGAACCCAAAAATGAACTGACGTCGTCCCAGAATTCCTGCGCGCGAATTACCAGCGCTACAAGAATTGCCAGGCCGATGCTTTGTAGTGGAGTCCGTCCGAGTGATGAGGCATAGAATGAAGCCAAAAATATCACGGTGGCGACGACCACAATCTGAGGCCATTGATCGAGGGTGCCTGTTCCTTCAATCAAAACAGGCGCCAGCGCGCCGAAAAACAGACTCAGAATTAGTCCGACAAAAAATTTGACGAACAACTGCTTCCGTCGTGAGACCGGCAGGCAAAGTTGCGGCTCCAGGGTGTCCAATCTTCGCTCCTCCGCAATCGCAGCCGCGCCGATGAGTAACGGCAGCAGCAGCCAAAGGAGCCAGATGATATTGAGAGCAGCCTCGATGTTCGGGTTTTGAATATGCGGATGAAATTTACGAACTAATACCGCCGCCAGGTGCAGCATCAGCATAAATCCGGCGATCATAAATATGCCCTGATGCAGTTGCAGTTCTTTCCACGCCAGCGCAGCAAATGGATGGGACGGCCGAATAAAAAAGTGTCGACGGACGCTGAATTTCGAAGTCCGATTGCCGCGCGGCAATGATATTTCCCCGCCGCTCCATTGGATATCCTGGGCGCGCATGAATAGTCTCCAGGCGAGGAAAAATCCGGCGATGGAGTAAAGAACCAGCGCAACCACAATGAACGTGCTAAAAGTTTTTCCCGAGACAATCCAATCCTGAAACACATTCACGACTCCCAAAATAATCGCCAACGGCGTTAACAGTGTGAACCAGAACGCGCCAGTCACTTGTCGCAGCCATAGGGTAGTCCAAAGTCCGCCGCTGAAAGCGGCGAGAGCCGATAGGGTAAGAAAACTCAAGACCGCGCTAAATTCATAATGTTCGTACTGAAGACGTAAAACTTTGATTTGCCATGAGTCGACCAGGATGGCGGCAAGCCAAACCGAGATGAAAGCCGTCGCGAGTGTGGCGACTTTAACGAGCCAGATACGGGGCCGGTTCATCGGCTGGGAGAGTAAACCCGAGAACGTATGGCAACTTATTTCCTCGCCGAATGAATGAATGCCAAGAAACAGAACGCCAGCCGCATACATAAGGTGAACGAACAGGAAAAGCCCGCCGTTGGAAGTGGTGGATATCCAGGCAATATTGAGAATGCCGGGAATAACGGCCAAAAGCATCACCGTAATCCACGCGGGCAACAGAAGTCGGAATTCCTTTTTAATTAGCGTTCTCATGAGTGCTGCCGGCCGCGGCGAGTTGGCCTGCGCCGTCGGATTGTTCAAAAATATTTCCCAGATAGATTGGTTTGCGCGGAGGCGCGAGCCAGATATGCCGGCTTGGCTGGTTCCATGCCCAGACGCTGCCATCTGCGGCGAGGCTAATTCCAAACTGCCACGCACTTGACAGGGCGAGCCAGTCTGAACGAGTTCCCATCTGAATTGGACGTGTTCGAGGATTGTCCAGGATCGACCATTTCGGAGGCCATTTCCAAAGCGTCCCATCGTCGCGAATCGCCCAAATGCCATCCCATGATTCATTGCCGCATATTCTCCATTTGGCATTCTCGTCCAGGCGAATCTTGACGACTCTCCGTTTGGCTTTAGCGGCGGCCGGGACCGGCGTGGAAATGAAAAGCCGCAATTCGCCGTTGGTATTCACCCCTGCAAACGCGTCATTCTCGCAAAATGCGACGCTTGACCATGGACCGTTCGTATCGGCTTCCAAAGCCGGCACAATGCCAGATTCTGAAGATTGATCCAATTGTCCCCATTGCCAGAGACTGCCGTCTCTTTTCTCTGCATACGGAGTGCCACGGGACGAAAAAAGATCCAGCCAATCCGTTCCGACGTCGGCCCGGGACGGTATCGTGGACCGATCCAGTGCAAGCTTTTTGGGAATCGAAACCCCATGTTTCAAATCAAAAAAGCCGCCATATCCCCAACGCCACAGGCTTCCGTCGCGTTTTAAGAGCATAAAACCAATTTGACCGCTGGCCACTTGTGCCCAATTTGTGTCTGAGCCGATTTGAGCCTGAGTAAAGGAGCCTGACTGCCGCCATCGTTTTTGCGACGAATCCCATTTCCTTTGCACGCTCCACAACGTTCCGTCGGATTGGATGCCGAGGAGTTGGAAATTGTCCGCGGCCACGTCCACCCAATTGGAGCCGTCGAGAAAACGTGAGTGGCTATGTTGCGGGACCAGGACAGTCGTTTCCCACCACAGGTTCGTGACTTCCTGGTAAGCCAGCATATCACTCCATATCCTTATCCTTCCATCGGGCAGCACGGCGAATACGGTACTGCCCGACCCAAATTTTAAAGTTGCATGCTCCAGGCGCGCCGGTCCCGGAGCGGGCACTGATGGAGTCGTGGATTCCCAGGCCCGGAAATAAATTGCATTGGTCAAAATGCCCAGGGATAGAACGGTAGCGGCAACGGAAATCGCGTTGTACCGCCAAAGTCTTGAGCCTTCATGCAACCATTTGAAATTCCAATATGTGAGCCCGGCTAAAACGACAAGCAGGAACGGCGCACCGAGAAAAAGAATGATCACGAGGAAACCTGTTTCCTGATTGCGGTCGTAAAAATTGAGGAAAAGGCCGCCCAAATTCCAGGTTACAATGGCCGCACAGGCAGCCCAAAGTATTGCAGAAATGGCCATGGCCGTGCCGATGGCCAGAAGAGTAGAGCGAACCAGCGACGAGGCGTAGATCGAAACAAGTGCCATGGCAAAGGGATAGATGAAGAATAACGCCGCAGGCGCGTCAAGGCTGGAATCCGCGCCCCCGCTATTCACTATGGCAAATGGCACCAGGCCGCCAAACAGCAGGCTAAGAGCCAGGGCGACGGAGAGTTTGGCGAACCATTGCGCCATTCGTGATACCGGCAGACAGAGTTGTGTCTCCATGACACCGAGACGGCGTTCTTCGGCGATTACGCTGCTGCCAATCAATAAGGGCATGAGACACCAAATGACCCAGACGGATTTGAGGGCAAAGATGGTATCGTAGTTAAAGTAGGGATAAATTCTCAAGGCAGCCAGGCAAAACAATTGAAGCACCAGCAGAACGCCCGCGATGCAGATATTGACTTGATGCACGTGAATTTCCTTCAAAACCAACGCTGACGCCCAATTCCCCGGTCGCCGTGCCGGCCGAACGGTCCTGGATGCGGCGCCGGAATGCCATGCGAATGAAATATTGCCGCCTGCCCATTGTGTGTCCTGAGCGTGGAAAAAAAGCCAGCGCGCAAGAAAGAATCCCGCAATTGTGTAAGCCGTCAGGACAGCAATGACAACCACGTTTATGATCCAGCCAGAAACGATCCACATGCCAAGCAGGGTTTCGATGCCGCCCTGCACAACCAGCGGCGTCAATAGCGTCACCCAAAACGCGCCGGTCATCTGTCGCAAGAGAAGGGTTGTCCAAAGGCCGCCGCTGAACGCGACCAGGGCGGAAAGCGTGAGTATTTCCAATGAATAAAGTCTATAGTTTTGCCAATCGAATCGTTGAAAACTCCCGATATCCGCGGAGGCAATATTATATCGGCACAAAAAGGACATGACCGCCGCCATCCACACGGCAAGAAATGCAATCAACAGGATAGTTGTTTTTACCTGCCAGATAAGCCGGCGGTCCATGGGTTGTGAAAGCGAAATTGAAAATGTGCCCGAACTGAATTCCATACCAAATGAAGTAATGCCAAGAAACAAAACTCCAAGGGGAAACATAAAATGAAAGAAAAAAGGATGTTGTTCCCCAAAGAACGCGGGGACGATCCACGGTGAAATGACCGCCACCAGCATCGCCGCAATCCACGCTGGGAGAAGGAGACGGATTTCTTTCTTTATGAGCGTTTTCATTTCGTTTGCTTCAGCGCTTTGGACGCGATAAAGATTTCCTCCAGCGACAGTGATTCGCAGGCGATTTCTTCCGGTTTCAGTTGTCGGACCTCTTCCACAATGGCCTCGCTGCGGCCGTTGGCGAGGATCTCGACTTCGCGCCCATTCGTCCGGGTGCTGAGAACACCGGTAATGCCCAAAAAGTTCGTTGTCGTGGGAGGTTGAGCAAACCGGGCCCGGATTTTCTTGAAGTGATCCCGGGCGGCGTCGGCTTCCATGGCGAGCAGTTCGCGTCCGGCTTCAATGATCGTGAATTCGTCAATCAATCCCTCGAATTCAGAAATGAGATGCGTCGAGACAAAAATCGTGCGCGGTTTGCCGGCGGATTCGCCGCCGGATTGATAGGCGCCGATGACGGTTTCGATAAATTCCCGGCGGACGATTGGGTCCAGGCCGGAGGTGGGTTCGTCGAGAAGGAGCAGTTCAGGTTCGGGACACACTGCGCCGATAAGCGCAAGTTGGGTTTTTTGTCCTTTGGACATGCTGCCGGCCTTTTGATCTGGATTGAGCTGGAAACGCTTGAGCAAATCATCCTGGATATCGCGGTTCCAATGGGAACGGAACGACGCAAAATACTCGAGCGTGTCCTGGACGGTCATCCACGGATAAAACGCGACGGCGTCCGGCACGTAAGCAAGCCTGGATTTCACGGCGACCTCCTGGCGTTGCGGGTCGAGGCCAAAGACCGAGACGCTGCCGGATGTGGGGCGGAGCAAATTCAGGAGGCATTTGATTGTGGTCGTCTTGCCTGCGCCGTTGCGGCCGAAAAATCCATAGCAACGTCCGGCGCGCACGGTCAGGCTGAGTCCGTTCACGGCGTCCAGTTTGCCGTAACGCCGTGTGAGGTTCTGGATTTGGATGACGGGTGTATCACTCATGAATTTTCCTTTGGTGGTTTTTCGTTGGCCTTCCGTTCGAAGAAATCGAGACGCTCCTTGACCAGCGCCAGAAATTCGTCGCGCCCGACCTGCAAGTGGTGCGCGGTCACGACGGCGGAGTCTACCTCCTTGAGTAGCAATTTTTCGCGAACCTGCTTTTTGAAGGGCGAATTGTTATTTGAAATGAAACAGCCCTTTCCTTGGATGGATTCGATCACACCCTGGCCTTCGAGTTCGGCATAGGCTTTTGCCACCGTATTGCGGTTCACGCGAAGCTGTTCAGCGAGTGATCGGATGGGCGGAAGCGGTTCGCCTGATTTGAGCGCACCCGAAGCGGCGGCATAGCGCACCTGGTCGGCCAGTTGGATGTAAACCGGGGCGCCAGACTTGAAATCAATCTCGAACAACATAGCTAAGTGTCCTATGACAGTAGGACAGTTTAGGAAAGACGTCAACTAAAAAATGGACTATTTAATCGCGCCACCCGCCTTGGCCGGAGCGGCCGTGTCCCGCTTGGAGCGGGTCCAGCCGCAGCATGTTCGCATGCATTGGAACCATGGAAAGTTACGACCCGTTAACAACCGCCGGACGATTATTCTCCCTCACCCGGTGTTCGCAATCGGCGCCGGCGCCGCTTACTCGCGCTGGTGAATTGAGCCTGTAGGCCGCGTGCCCTCACGCGGCGCATTCATCATATATGTCCAATCCATCCCATAAGTCCTATTTCGCGAATTGAACCCCTGAACCGCTGCAATGTTCCGGCGTTTCAAGTTATCGGACGACAATTCTCCCTCTCCTTGCGGGAGAGGGCAGGGGTGAGGGAGAGTCTTCCGGATGCAGATTCCGCCTCCCGGTTCATAAGAGCCTTCTCTAGCCGAGGTGCGAGCCTCTCTCACGAATCCGGCGCATTCGTCGTACATGTCCGATCCGTCCCATAAGCCGTAACCATGCAGTTTGGAGGGAACAGGATTGCCAGTGGCGCTGCCACCGAAGCCCTTGCGCAAAAAGATCGAGCAAACACGACCGACCCAACTACATGGTTACGGATAAGTCCTATTTCGCGCATTGAACCTGTACTTAATTTGCGTAGCAGCGGACATGCGTCCGCTCTGACTAATTCGCGGCTGGGTCATGCCTTATCCCTTGTCGTTCAGCAATTCCAACCATCTGAGATTATTCTCCCTCTCCTTTGTGGGAGAGGGCAGGGGTGAGGGAGAGTTTTCCGGACGCCGATATTCGCCCCCGCTTCATGGTGAGGGAGAATGTATCAGACGCGAATATTCCCTCCGGTTCATCGAAAGCCAGCGCCAGGCGCATCGCCAGTTTTTCTAACGATCACGAATCCGGCGCGGGATCGGCGTCGTCATCAGACCTTGCCGTGGATTCAATCGGTCCGGGTACCGATCGTCTCCATTTCAACGCCTCTTCTTTAAGCCGTTTAGTGATGCGTGGATTTTTGTCCGCGACATTAGTCGTCTCGTCCTGGTCCTTATCAATATTATAGAGCTGCACATCCGTGCCATCGGCGTTTACCAGGAGTTTCCATTTGCCGTCGCGGACAGCCACGTTTGGACTGCGCTCGAGCGGTGTCTCCCTCGGATATCCAAAAGCCGGTGTTTCATTTCGGCCATACTCCCAGAAAATCTCTTTGTCACGTTTGACATAATTTCCAAAAAACGCCTTGCTCATGTCCTCGCCATCCAAGTTTTTACCTTCGGGCAGGCTTGCGCCGCCAAGATGACAAAGCATGGGTAACATATCGACGCCGCAAATAACGGTTTTATTATCCACGCGTCCCGCCGGCACATGGCCCGGCCAGCGGACAATAAACGGCTCGCGGGTGCCACCTTCATAGAGACTGTCTTTTGCGCCACGCAATCCGGCTGTGCGGGTGCTGCCGAACGTGGGAATGGGACCGTTGTCGCTGGCGAAAATCACGATGGTATTGGAATCCAGGCCGAGGCGTTTTAAACCGGCAAAAAGACGTCCCACTTGGACGTCGTACTGGGCAAGCACCTGCTTGAAGTTATTCATGCTCTGGTAAAAGCGACGACGGCGCAGGCCCATGTCTCCTTTGGTCGGGACCCAGGGCGTGTGGACGTCGTCCGGCCACAAATCAACAAAGCAGGGTTTATCCCGATGACGATCGAGAAAGCTCAGCGTCTTGTCCACGAAATATTGAGTGCGTTCATAGCGTTTGACATGGTCGAACGGCGACCAGATCCAATTTGTGGCGGTGATTTCCGGATCGGGTTGTGGGCTTTCCCATGTGCTGTTGTGTTCGTCGAAACCGTACGCGCTGAAAAGCGGCGCATTCGTGACATCGCGGCCGCCGCCCATGTGCCATTTGCCGAAATGTCCGGTGGTATAACCTGCAGCTTTGAGCTGGCGGGCGTAGGACGGGGCCGATGGATCCAAAAAATCGGCCTGTTCGCTCTGCCGATTTCCTTCGCGCGTTTGAAGATAATTCGTGATGCGCCAGCGCGCCGGAAACATGCCCGTCAAATAACCTACCCGCGACGGCGAACAAACGGGCGCGGCCACGTAGAATTGCGTAAATTTGGTCCCTTCCTTCGCCATTTCGTCAATGTTCGGCGTCGGCACAAAATTTCCACCGTAACAGGCGACGTCGCCGTAGCCCATGTCATCGGTCAGGAGAAAAATGATATTGGGTTGCGACGCCGCGAAAGCGAGGTTCAGCCGGCCGAAGATGAAGGCTAAAACGAGAAGAAAAACGGAACTGCGCGCTTTCTTAAAGAAACGCCGGATGCGTTTGAGGAATTTTGTGTCGTGGTCACGGACCCAGCCTGGAAGCGCGGTTTTTTTCATGTGCAACTCTCGTTCTCAAATAATGGATATCCGTCTCGAAATCAAGGAAGTATCGCTGTTCCTTTTTTGTTATTTGCTCTAAAATGCGCGACTTTATGCGTTCAATGTCGGCGATTTTGTTTGTAGTGATTTGTTTTGCGGTCCTTCCACTCCAGGCACAGCCGCTCATTGCAGGTGGCGCTGCCACAGGCACGGCTACTATCGCAAAAATCAATCCGGCCAATGTCCTTGTGGATGATTTTCAGGGATGGGGAGTATCGCCAATGTTGTCGGCGGCTATTCCAATCGGAATGAATACGCGGACCTTGTCTTCAATCGCCTCAAGTTAAACATCGTCCGATATAACATTGGCGGCGGAGAAAATCCGGATGGTCCTGGCACGATACAATTTCGGGCATTGGTTCCAGGATTTGAGCCGAAACGCGGCGTTTGGGACTGGGACGCCGATCGCAACCAGCGCTGGATACTGAAGGCAGCATTGAAGCGAGGCGTCAATCGCGTGGAAGCCTTTGCCAATTCGCCGCCGTATTGGATGACCGTCAGCGGGAGTGCTACCGGCGCAGTGGACGGAACGAACAATCTTAAAGTCGCCTGCGAAAATGATATTGCCGTTTATCTGGCTGAAGTCATCAAACATCTCAGCCGCACGGACGGCGTGACTTTTGATTCGATTACGCCAGTGAATGAACCATCCAGCAGTTGGTGGAAATTTGGCGGTCGCCAGGAAGGATGTCACATCGACGCCGTGCAGCAGGAGCGCGTCATCAATTTGCTCCGCGGTGAATTGGATCGGTGCGGCCTGCATCCTCTCATCGATGCGCCTGAAGAAAATGACGAGCAATCCGGAATCAATTCTCTCAAGACCTACACGACGAACTGTCTGAATAACATTGGCCAAATTTCCACCCATTCGTACAGCGCCAATAATCCCGAAGAACTTTCGTCCCTGGCCGTGTCTCTTCACAAACCATTACGGCAGACCGAGTATGGTGACGGCGAACAGACAGGCATGAAACTGGGCCGACGCATCCGCGACGATCTCGCGCAGTTGCGCCCGATATCATGGTGCTACTGGCAGGGAGCGGATTATGCCGGATGGGGTTTGCTTGCCAATCGCTTGGAGGAGAACGGGAGTACGCGATATCGTATCACCAAAAAGTTCAATGTGTTCGAACAATTCACCCGATTTCTCCGTCCCGGATGCCAAATTATTGATTGTGGCGATACAAATTCAGTCGCTGGATATAATCCCTCCTCGAAAACTTTGTCCATCGTGACCGTCAATGACGGCACGAATGATTTTAATGAAACATTCGATCTCAGTAATTTTGCCGCAACCGGAAAAAATGCAGAATGCTATCGCACCTCCGCAAACGAAAGTTTCGAGCAATCGAAGGCGCTCCAGATCCGGAATCAGAAATTTCGCACGAGCTTTCCCGCAGGATCTGTGACGACATGCGTCGTGCACGCTGTCAGGTAGGGACGGCCCTTTTCGCAAGTGGCGCTGCCACGGCCGTCACCGCCCGGACACCGGTCGGAATGCGCGGCAAATCGTTCGAGCTTCACTGGAGCGCACGCTGAATCGTTCAATGTTTAGCGTTCGATGTTCAATGTTTGTGGGGTAGGCGTCTCGCCTGCCAGTTCCAGGGCCGTCTCGGCCCGTGTCCGTTTAATCCCTTGCGTCCCTTCTGCTGCATTCAGCCTTTAATCCTGGATGTTCGATGTTCCAGGTTCGTTTCCTCGAAGCCCATTAGGGGTGGCATAGTGCGACTGTGATGGGCAACCGCATAGCGGGGTGAAAGTCCCCGTCAGGCTCAAGTCAACCGGGCCTGTAGCGGAAAGAAACTGCGGCGGCGAAAGCTGACCGTGGAGAGCAACTGGAAGCGAACTGTCAGTCCGTA
>DATAST010000055.1:0-46430 GCA_036269115.1 Verrucomicrobiia bacterium
AATTGAACGACTTTTTCGACGGCTCAAAGGTTATCGCCGGGTCTTTTGCCGATTCGACAAGCTCGACGCTCTGTTCACGGGATTTATCGTCTTGGCACTCATTGTCGAAGCTTTACGGCTTTAGTGTTAACAGGCCCTAAAGCATTAATGACCTCAGGAGGGTCGTTTTTGCAGACGTGTTGATAGACGTGTTCGTGATAGCGAGTGTACACTTCTGCTAATAAAAACGCATGGATTTGTTGAGCGGACTCATACAAAGAATGTTTTGCAAGTTTCTTTGCGAACATTTCTTTGGTTTTTAAGGCAAATTCTATCAGGTCGCCGCGACCGCCCTGCTGCAGTTTTTCTTCAAGGGTCATCGTTGGTCCGGTGGCAGCTTGGTAATGCTCCAACCGCTCAACGGTTTGACGGAATTGGGAATTAGTCTCCTTTTCCTTCCGATATTTCTGGGCCAGCCGCGAAATAAAGGCCGCTGCCGGGTGACTGTCGCCGGTTGGCGAAGTCGCAATTGTTATCAAATTCTTGGTTATATCGCGACCAGCATTATCGCCGCCGATCTGATTGTTCGTTTGCTCGACGCTGATGCTGCTATCACTTGTTGATGTCCCGTCCGGCATTGTCGCCACCTATTTTGTTGTTTTTTTGTGTCACGTGAGTGACGTTCTTTTGCTTAGATTTCAAGACAAACTTAATTACAACCCCCGCAGCGACAATTGCTGCAATTGCTCCTGCGATAATTTTGGCCCAATCACCAGCGCTCATAAAATTCGGAATTTAGTACGGACGGTATGCTAATCTTTGAAATTCGAGAGATTATTATCTGGTTTTTGCGGTTTAGCAAGCCCCACCGACCGATTAAGCATGAAAGAAGGTCAGCACCGATTCAATTCGCTTTCGGGGGGGCCCCTTCCTCGACACTTCGATTCGCCCATCATCCTACAGCTTCTTGGACCGCCGCTCCAGCGATGGACATTCCTCTTCCGACGGAAAGGCAGGGCACTCAGTTTGGGCGGCGGGGACCACCGTCCCTAACTCATTGTTGACTGGGCATTTTTGGGTTGAAAAAGGAGTCGGAGCTGCCCTGGCCGTAGACTTTTTCGAATTGGGCGATGTTTGAGGGTGTGGGGGTCTGCGTTTGGGGTTTTGTGTCTGACGGATTGGACGGATCTGACGCATCGGGTTTTGTTTAGTTAGAGTCTCGTGACCTCGTCTCCTACGGGATTGTTTTTGATTTGGGCGGCCGGACCGGGGATTGGTATGAGCGCACTTACGTGACGCTGCTACGCGATAGGATGTTCAGCCGGCCCAGGTGCCGGGGATGATGCCCTCCATTCCCTGGTCTTCATCGCCGAAGACTTTCCATTCTTTTTCGAGGCTGGCCCAGGGGTCGCCGGCGTAGGTGTGGTCGATCAGGTTGTAGGATTGGACACGGCGGGTAGGAGTCATGGCGCCGAAGACGGCGTCGGCGCGGTCGGGACTGTGGACGCCGCGTTTTTTCATGTCGGTTTTGCTTTCGATGGCGAGTTTGCCCTGGGCGTTGGGGACGCTTTTGCGGTCGAGGATTTGGGAGATCAGGTCGTCGTCTTCGGGCAGGATGATTTCGCGCCGGGTGATTTTCAGCGCACCTTCGTACCACATTTCCGCAGCCTGATTGGCGTAGTGCTGGCTATACCGTGGCGCCGCACCGTTGTTGACGCGATTGATGGGCCAGCCCATGGCTTTTAGTTGATCGATGATGAGTTTGCCGCCGCCGCCTTCGTCGGCGTCGATTTGCCAGGGCTGGAGGGCGAGGCGTTTGAATGCGGCAATGAATGGGCCGCAGATGGCGTGGAGGTTGTCGGCGCGAAACACCAGCTCGATGGTGATGACGTTGCCGTCGCGGAAGGCGAGGACATTTTCGTCGCCGTTGCGGCCGTTGCCCCAGGCGAAGTCGCAGAAGGCTTTCATTTGGCCGGGGTCGCGGCCTGCTCTTCTCGGAATGGGTGGATTGGCCATGAGGTCTTCGACCGGCTTCAGGTCAACGACGGCGTCGGCCACTGATTCAGTGAACTCGGCCATAACCATGGATTTGTAGAGCCGATGGTTTTCGCCATATTTTTCGCGCAGCTTTTCCATTTTCTCCCGCGTCCAGTGCGGGCATTCCGTGGCCCGCTGGATGAATGTCTGGTAGAACTTTTTTCGGCTGGTGTGGCTGCGGTAAAACTCGCCTTCGGCGTAACCGGGGGAGCTGGCGATGAGCAGGCGAGTGGGTTTGCAACGTTCGATGGCTTCGAAGATGTCGTCTTTCACGGTTTTGGCTTCGTCGACAATGATCATGAGGGGTTCGTCAGGGCCGCCGGCGTGGTGGCCTTCGAATTTGCCGCCTTCGTCGGTTGAGAAGCCTTCCCAGAAGCATTGGACATTCGGGGTTTCGATGCGCGGGCAGCGGAGGAATTTCCAGTCTGGAAAGAGGGTTTGATACGCGTGGAGAGCGGGCAGGAGCTGGTCTTTGATTTGTCGGTTGCCACCGCTGGTGGTGATGATGTGGCCTTTTGGAAAAACGGAGAGATGCCAGAGAATGGCGGCGCAGATGACGCGTTTGGTTTTGCCTCCTTCGTTGCAGGAACGGAAGGAGACGGCGCAATCGCGTGGGGCGAGGGCGCGGAGGACGTCGCGTTGTTTCGGGTAGAGTTGCATTTTTAGGAATGTCTCTGCGAAGACGTCGGGGAGGGTTAAATCTGGGATTGGGTCTTTCATGGGATTTTTATTTTTGATTTGGGCGGCGCGGGAGCGCCGCCCTACCGGTTATAGGCGTTTGGCGTTTTCGCGGATTTGGTTGAGGATTTCTTCGGGGAAACCGAAGATGGTTTGTTTCTGTTTTGGAAAGTCTTCGTCCTGGCTGCCAAGGACGTCTTTGTAGACGATTTCAATCAACCAGCGCCAATTCGCAGGGGCCTGGTCGCCTTGAAGCAGGATGCTGTAGGCGTTTTCCAAGACTTTTCGTTTTCCCAGATCCTGCAGATCCTGGAGTTCGGGGCTTTCGCGTAACGCGTCTTTGTACTCGGCGCAGGTTACGTTTTCGCCGGCGAGAGCAATTTTTAAGGGCATGCCCATGGCGAGGCGTTCGGCGACGCGATCGACGAGGGCGGCGGTGACTTTCGCATTGGGTTTAACGTTCGCCGGAGGGGAGGTTTCTTCGGGGGTGGTCATAGGTCAAAATGGGACGGATGGGACCGAGGGGACGTATGGAACGGATGGGTCAAGTGCCATGAGCGCCGTGAGTGATCATGAGTACCATGAGTTACCGGGAACTGGCGGCGGGGACGCCGCCAGAACCGGCAGGCGAGACGCCTACCCCACTCGGTTTTGGAGGATTGAGAGTTGGGGTTTGTCTTTGAACATGGTTTGGGTCTTTTGTTCTGAGCTGGAGGCGAGCACGTAAAGGCGACCTTTTTTCTTGAGCCAGCCATCTTTGATCGCCCTGGCTGCGTACTTTGAGACCTGACCTCGTGAAACTGAGATTTCCTGGGCGATATCAGACGCACTGGTCAGGCCGTCTTCGATCGCCTTTCGGAAAAGGGTGGGAACGGAGACTTTGTTCCAAGTTACTTGTGCCTTCGGTTCACCCGAGTTTTGCAGGAAGCGCCATTCGAGCGGCGCGCATTCGGCGTCGCTGGTATGTCGGTTTTTCGCAAATTTCGCGGCGAACTTTGCGCCGTTTCGGTCTTCGGCAACTTCTTTGAGCTCGGAGAGGTTGATGATCCAGACAGCGGCGTCTTCGCGCCGGGAGGTGCCGCGCATCATGCCGTTACGGCCACAGTGCGCGATGAATATCACGGTGATGCGGTGGCGGCGCAGTTCGAGAAGCCATGGCAGCACGAGGTTCCATGCGTCGGCATCGTTTTCGCGCAGGGCCGGGAACAGGCAGGAGAGATTGTCGAGTAGGAGCATATCGATTTTATCGCGGAGGCATTGTTCGAGGAGGGCAGCCTGGGCTTCCGACTGTGTCAGGTTCAGGACTTTGCCGGTGAGATGGAAGAGGGCTTCGTGCTGGAGGTAGAAGATTCCCTGGGCAGGGCAGGCTGAGAGGGCATTGTCGCGCTCACGGATAGCGTCCATGGACATCTCGCCGTCCACGTACAGGACGCGGCGGGGCTTATGGACTTTCCAATCGCCCAGGGTTCCGCCTTCGGCGCACTTGCGGGCGAGCAGCATGGCGAGCCACGTTTTGCCGAGACCACGCGGGCAGCAGATGAAGCCGAGGTCACCCTGTTTGAGCCATTTGCCCACGATGGGTTCGCACGGCGGCAGGGCGATGCCTGCGAGGTCCGCGGGCGAGCCGATGGCTTTCTTGAAGTTGTAGAGCCATTCGTCTTTTAGGTCGGCAAAGGATTCAGTTTTGAGGATTTGTTCGATGGCGGTTCGTGCTTGTTGGGTGTTCATGGTGGTTAGGAGTTGGGAGTTAGGAGCTGAAATAGGAGTTGGGAATTGGAAGTTAGGAGTTAGGAATTCCGGACCGATGGGCCGATGGGTTTACGGGGCGGCGGCGCGAAAAGATTTTTATTCTCATGCTTTCACGGTCTCAGGCGTCCAGAGCATGTTCAACGGATTTATTTGCCACCTTTTGACACTTTTTAGAACCTTTTAGAACCCTATGTGGAAATGGGAGATGGCGGTCTGGAAAAAGCACCAAGCGCCAAGAACCAAGCTCCAGAGAAACGGAGAAAAGCCCCAAACCCCAATCTCCAAACCCCAGAGAATGTCCAAGCGCCAAGAACCAAGCTCCAGAGAAACGGAGAAAAGCCCCAAACCCCAATCTCCAAACCCCAGAGAATGTCCAAGCACCAAGAACCAACCTCCAGTGGAAGATGAAGATAGAAGATGGAAGATGGAAGATAGGGGGAAAACCGCGGCGGGTGGCGATGCGAGCGTGAGAGCGTGAGAACGTGAGACGGTCAGAGGCGGATGGCGGCTGGAAGCGGTCTTGGGCAGCGCTACCAATCAGGGATGACGGCCCGCCTTCGCCAAGAGAGGATGAACGATGACGATGACGATGAGGACCCGCCTTCGTCCGACTTCGGCGCGGCAAGTGGGAATGATTCCCCTTTACCCCCGCAGGGGTCTTTCGCGGCTTCGGACTCTGGATGGAGACCAAGCGCCGAAGGCGGGGACAAGCTGTCCCCGCCCTGGCAAAGTTGAGGAATTTTAGAGTCCCCAGTAAGTGTGATAGCACTTGCCATCCGAACCCAGCACAAATCCGTCCACCCGGTTGAATGACCAACTTGTTGCGCATGGTGCTGACGTGGGCGTGGCCGGCGGTGTATGCGTTTCGGTCCAGTCGCCGTGCCAGGCGCCGCTATCGTAAAAGATATGGCCAATAGTTGACCCGTTATTGTCAAACAGGTCTATGCGTCCGTTCCCCCAGGCACTGGCCCCCAGCGCATATTTTGCGTTCGTCTCAGGAGTGTTTTGTGCCCAGGTTGTTCCTGTAGGATGCCACGAGCCGTCCCAATATTGATGCCATATCGCGCCGGTGCCCGTGCCAAGGGCAAAACCGTCCAGCCGGTTGGCGCCCCAACTGCAGGAGGCCACGTCATTGGTCACTGAGCCGCCCTGGTCCGTCCAAAGGAATGTAGTGCCATCAGTCGAGTAAGCGTGATAAACGGTATGGTCTGCACCGCGCGCGTAGACATCATACCTTCCCGCAGCCCAACTGCTCGCCGTCGGCGAACCGACAAGGCTTGCCCCGGCGGGTGCGCCCAAATTGTCCCAGGTGCTGATAGATGGTTTCCAGCCGGCGCTGTAATATTGGTGGTAAAGATTTCCATCGGTGCCGACGAAATAAATGTCTTCGCGATTGGCTACGGTGTTGTTGGCTGAAGCGCCCGGAGCGCCCGCGGGAGTCACGGGACACGCGTGTTCTTCCCATGTATTCCACCCTGAATTATTAAACCACCAGGTGTGATAGATATTTCCGTCTGACTTGGTACCAAAAACATCCAGCCGCAGCGCGCCCCACGAACAGGCGGCGAACGCACTGGTAAATCCGCTGCCACTGGCCGGATTGTCCCACGGATGCCAGATCGCGGTAAGGGCCCATCCGCGTTGCAACTGGGTTATCAACGACGGATTGGTAATCCCGCCACCGGGACTGGTGAATAGTCGGAACGTGTCATTAGCCCGATGAGACGGCCAGTAGGCAAAGCCCACTCCCAGGCTGGCCACTTCTGTGCAGACGCCACGGATGAAACAGACGTCCACATTGGCGGAAGCTGTGTCGTAGTCCAACCCGGTAGTTGCCGGCGCGCCCATTTCAGTCATGATCGTGCGGCTCGCGTAACTTCCCACGTGGGCGGATACGGCGGTTTGCCAACCGGATTCAGTGGTGTACTTGCCCCACCATGTCGGATAAATGTGGAGGCCCAGCAGGCAACCGGTGTAGCGGGAGTCAGCGCCCACTTGCGTGACGTCATCGGCGGTGTTTTGGCCGTCCAGGATAATGTGATTCTGCGCTTTGCTGACAAAACCCAGGAAGGGCGAGTAAACATCGGTTCCCAATACCGTTTCGGAGGCGTAGCCGTGCGGTTCATTGATCGGCTCATAATAGACCGAATTATTGCCGTGATAGACGCCATCCACCGTCTCCCACATGGTTTGCCACGAACTAAAGTCTGTAATGGTTCCTACCGAACTTGAACTGGTCCAAAAGCCGAGATCCACAGACATTCCATCGGCAATGAGTTGGTTCACGTAAGCCTGGACGACCGACCAATTGCCGGAAATCGTAGCCGGATTGATTCCGATGCGGACAAAGTTAATGCCCACGCTCAGATCGTCGTCAGCAATCGTGTCGGCTACAGTCCTGGCCTGCGCTGTCGTGGTGCTGGAGGTGATGCCAGTCGGATAAATGATGCCCGTCTGGAAGTTATCGCCATCATCGGCCCAGTTGCCACCGGATACCCAACTGGTGCTGGCATGAACAGCCGCCGGGACCAGAAGTGTGATAGCTGCTCCGACTACGGCCATAGTTGCTTTTATAGAGAAGTATTGCACGGAGAGTTTTTTCATTTTTCATCCTTGGTTAGGGGGTTAACAGGGCTCAGTAACCAAGGTTCGAGCCTGAAAGTCAACTAAAAAATATTTTATTTGTTATAAAATATTTTGTCTCAGCATGGAAACGGTTGGCTGTTCTTGGCGGAATGAGCTGGAAGCGAACGGTTTACGTTTGAGTTAAGACAGGACCAATCCGACGTATCGGTCGAATCTGACCGATCTGATATGAGGCTGAGCGGGGGTGCGCCTAAGCACGTACTTTTAGACGTCAGCTGCTCGTTAAGCCGCTTGTAAACTCACAACCACGGGCGAAGTCGAGACAAGTCCCCGACTTTCCCTTTCGACACTGCTCCGATTCACGGCATAGTGTTTGGCGACCTGCATGGTCACCCTGCCACCCTGGTAAAGCTGCTGTAAATACTGGTCGAAGCTGTGCATCCCATCATTGAGAGAAGATTCTATGTATCCGTTTAATTGGCGCCGGTCGTTTCGGAAAATCGCGTCCTGTATTTCCAAAGTGCGTTTCATCACCTCGACACAGGGTATCTGGCAATCAAAGGTGCTGGGAACCAGACGCTGGCTGACCGTTGCGCTCAGGGTCCGCGACAGCAAAGCGACGGCGTTCGGTTGCTCAGTCACGGGATAAAACTCGCGGACGCGATCAATCGCCTGGGCGGCGGAATCCGCGTGCAGCGTGGTCAAGACCAGAAACCCCATTTCAGCGGCCTGCATCGCGGCGTGAATGCTCTCACGGTCGCGAATTTCGCCGATGAAAATGACTTCCGGGTCCTGGCGCATGGCATTGCGAATGCCGGCGGCAAAGGATTCGGTGTCCACGCCGACTTCGCGCTGTTCAAACTGGCATTGGTTTTCTTCGAAGAGATACTCGATGGGGTCTTCAATGGTCACGATGCGCAACGGAGTGGTTTCGTTGAGCTGTTGCAGGAGCGCGCAGGCAGTGGTGCTCTTGCCCTGGCCGGATGCGCCGGTGACGAGCACCAGGCCGCGCGGGTCTTTGATGAGCCCTAAAACCGTGGATGGCAGTTGAAGGTCGTCCAGCTTGAGCACCCGTTGCGGGACGACTCGGAGTGAAAACGATTGAGTGCCCTGCTGCTTGCTGAAGTTGGCCCGATAACGCACTTGGCCGCAGATAAAGTGGAGGTCCGTCTCACGCTGCTTTTCGATGCGCTCAAAAGCGGCCTCAGAAAATGACTCCTCAAGCACCTGGAGCAGCGCGTCGTTGTCCAGCGGGTGAATCGTTTCGGGAGGGATGCGATATAGCTTTCCGTCAACCCGAAAAGCAATTCGGCGCCCGGCCTGGGCATGAATGTCCGTCGCGCGCTGGTTAGCGCACCAACCCAGGATCTTTCCCAGAGAGTTATCCGTCGGTATGCGTTCCATAGTAATCCCTCGTTTTCCACCCCTTTGGCGTCCATCCATTACAGGAAGCATGCCACTTCAATGCCGGGCGGTTTCACGCATATTCGCCACAAAATTGGGGGTTGCACGGGGCAGCAACGCCGCGGGGAGTCGCAATTTGCATGGGATTATGCGCTTTTTCGCAAAATGGATTTTGGCCCATGCCACCGCGGTGGCCGCGAGCGCGGCTGGCATGCGGCGGTCATGGCGTGTCGGACGATTCGGCCACGGCAGCCGCTTTAACGGTTCAACGATTCAACGAATCCCTCTGCCATGGCAATTGCTTTGCGCATGGCCATGGATTTGTTCACGGTTTCCTGAAATTCGTTTTCGGGCGTGGAATCGTTCACCCATCCGCCACCGGCCTGGACGTAAGCTTTGCCGTCCTTGATGAGGGCCGTCCGGATGGTAATGCACGTGTCGAGGTTTCCGTTGAAGGAAAAATAGCCGACGCAGCCGGCATAGGGGCCGCGCGCGGTTTGTTCCAGTTCGGAAATGATTTGCATGGCGCGAATCTTGGGGGCGCCGCTCACGGTGCCGGCCGGGAACGTGGCGCGCATCAAATCGTAAGGCGTTTTGCCCGATGACAGCTTGCCTTCCACTTGCGTGACGATGTGCATGACGTGGCTGTAGCGTTCAATCGCCATCAGTTCCTTCACCTGCACGCTCCCGAAATCGCAGACCCGGCCGATATCGTTGCGCGCCAGGTCCACGAGCATGACGTGCTCGGCCCGTTCCTTGGGATCGGCCAGCAATTCCTTTTCCAGCGCCAGGTCTTCCTCGGGGGTTTTCCCGCGGCGGCGTGTCCCGGCGATGGGGCGTATTTCGACTTTGCCGTCCTCACAACGCACGTGAATTTCCGGCGATGCCCCAACCAGCGAAAAACCGTCGAGCTCCAACAGGAACATATACGGCGAGGGATTGATATGGCGCGCGGCGCGGTAGATGTCCAGGGGCGCCGCTGTGACGGGCGCGGAAAAACGTTGCGAACCGACTACCTGGATGATGTCGCCGCCGGTAATGTATTTTTTAGAGGTCTCGACGTTCGCCGAAAACTTATCTTTCGACTGATTGGATTCGAATGGGACGGCCGGAGCGTCGGCCGCTACGGTCACGGCCCTCTGTTCGCTAGGTTGTTCGAGGAGCGATACGATCCGGTCAATTTCACTGGTCGCATCTTCGTAAGCCTCCGCCGGGCTGGCGGCATCGTCTAAAATGGCATTCACCAGGATCGTAATCGTCTGGGCCACGTGATCAAAAATCAAAAGCTGGTCGGCGATGAGGAAATAAATGACCGGCGTCTTTAATTCGTCATCGGTTGGGCGCGGCACGATGGGCTCGATGTCATGAATGTATTCATAGCCGATGACCCCTACGGCGCCGCCCGTAAACCGGGGCAGGCCGGGAACGCTCACCGGGCGATACCGTTCCATCACGCGCGCGACGACTTCCAGGCCGTCACGAACCGTCCGCTCTCCGCTTCCTCCAACAGTGAACGTTTCGACGACTTTTCCATTTTCCAATACCTCGACGCGGTTGCCGTCCTGTCGGATGACCGAGCGCGGATTGCAACCGACAAATGAATAGCGCCCGATGTGTTCGCCGCCCACGACCGATTCGAACAGGAACGATTCGCCTTGCCCGCGGATTTTCTGGTAGGCCGAGAGCGGTGTTTCGAAATCCGCAAGGATGCGGCGCGTGACGGGGATTAAATTGCCCCGCTCCGCGAGCTTCAAAAATTCATCCTGCGACGGTGAATACATGGTTGGTTAGCATGGCTTATTTTCGGCGGTGAAACAAACGGAAAAGGTGTAAAAGACGTGTTGCGTGGGTGTTCCAGGTAGGGACAGCGCGCTGCGCTGTCCGCGCCGCGTGCAGCGGCGCAACGAGCGTTGTTGGACATTAATTCGCAATTCATTCCGCGCGCTCTACGCGCGGTGACGGCGGTGGCAGCGCCACTTGCGAAGAGCGCCGTCCCTACCTTTCCACTGATTTGTCCGCCACCCCTCCGCCATGAAAATGTCCATATCCTCCGTTAGGTAAATGCCCAGAGACGAATATTTGAACTGCCGGAATTTCTGACTGTGATCGGCGATGAATTGAAGGGTTTGAGAATCCCAAACAGGCGAGTAAGGCCGTTCGGACCATCCCCAAAATTTCAACGGGGGAGGTGGAAGCGATGGCGGTGGCGGCGTGCCCGGCTTTGGAACTTGGGTGCTTGCCGGCCCTAAAAACCAGACGCGATGACCAGCTTTGAGCGTCTGCGCGATTTTTTCGAAGGTCTGCGCAAGGGCATTCGTATTTTCCATATCGGCCAGCATCAGGTCTACGCGATGGATCGAGTGGTCCGGTATCGGCGGTACGGTGTCCCAGGGGGTGGCGCCCTTATAATAATAGTTGAACGTGATTCCCCAATTCCAGGGATAGACCAGGATGTCATCGCTCGGTCCGGCATCTTGTGCGATCTCCTTCGCAAAAATATTCACGTCGCTGAAGTGACGACTTAAAAGGTCGGCCGTTGTCAGGCCGGAGAGCAGGGCTGTGCCGGCAACTAGAGCGATAAAAACAGGCCGCAGCAAACCGGAAAAATCCGGCCGGGCGCCATCGAAACAAACGACCGCCAATCCCATGAAAGGAAGCAAATACCAGCTTTGCATCGGCATTTGTGCCCGCCAAAAGAAGAGCAGGAAACCGATGGCCCCCAGGAGCAACGTGACCGACGCAAACAAACTATAGTCAGCTTTCAAAGTAGCGCAGGTTTCCAAACCTGCTGTATCGCCGATTTCCAAATCGGCAGGCCGTCCGAACGCAGGTTCAGTCCCACTGGCTGGGCGGCGCTTGCCTGTCACGGATCGCCATAAACCAATACAAGCGCAAATGACGATCATCAATGTCAGCGCCCCCCAGACATAAATAAATCCGCCAAGCGGATAGCCAATCGCGTCTCTGCAACTCAGCACCAACCGATACATCGTCGCGCCGGTGCGGAAGATCAGCGTGGTGGGCTGGCCGGATGTCAAAATGCCCAGAATGTGCGCGTAGGGCAGGAGCGAAGCCGCGGACACAATCGCCACAATGAGAATTTGAATGGCGGCGCGGCCGTCCATGCGCCGCCAGCAAACCGCCCATGCGCCAAAACACACCGCAGCCACGAGGACGGCGTTATGGTAAAGGATCTGCACGCTCAGAATGGCAAACAACGCCAGCCACGCTGTGCGCAGTGCCGAAGGCTTTTGCAAAAAGATAAATCCAGCTGCCATCAACATGACTGCCGCAACAGTTCCCAGGCCATAAGCGCGCAGCGAATCACCGAAGAAAATCATCGTGCTATTGAGGCATAGCAAAACCAGCCCTATCAACGGAGGTTCCCGCCGGATTTTCCACGTCCCAATCCAAAGCGCTGCCACAGTTCCAAGCCCAACCAAAAGTCCAATGAGACGCAAATGAAGATCAGTGCCGCCCAGGCCGATGACGAACCAGAAACGGACTATCAGGGGCATTAAAACCGGGAAAGAATCCTTCGCCATATCGGCGAAAGAATTACGGTGGGACAAAACGATCAGGTTGACTTCGTCGCGCCAAAGGCCGCCGATATTAAGCCAGTAATAAAAGTGCAGCGCACAGATGGCGGCGGTGATCAACAGGGCGATAATCCATTCAGGCTTCTTTTTCAAATCCATTGCGCGCCTGCTTATTCGCAGTCTCGGATGGATTCGTCAAGCGACTTCGTCACGTTGAAACGTTAAAATGTTAAACCGTGAAACGGAAGGGGCGGGGACGGCTCGTCCCTTGTAAGCCGGGTTCCCCAACCCGGCGATTCGTCCGATTAATATTCGCGACCGGGCTACAGAATTTAGGGCGGTGAAACCACCGGCGGCATGTGGTGACGAGCCGTCGCCACCCCTATAGAAAAAAGACATCCCATTTGAACTTTTTACGCCCCGCCGGCAACCGTATATATGCAGAGCACGTGTCCAGCAACACACAACAAATCTATGAGCAGACACTGGTATTGCGCAGCCAGCTTGGCGACGAAGCAGCGTTTGCGGAGTTATTGGTGTTGCACGGGCCGCACTTGCTTTCGTTCACGCGCCAGATGATGCGGTCATCGCCGGAGGATGTGGACGACCTCGTGCAGGAAATCTGGCTGGCCATTTATCGCGGCCTGCCACGCCTGCGTGAGGCGAGCCGGTTCCGGCCGTGGGCCTTTCGCATCGCCCGCGACCGCATCTATCGGGAATATCGCCGCCGGAAAATGACCTTCCAGCCGCTGGAAGAAGCGGAAATCGAGGCTCCGCCGGAAGTGGCGGGCGAAATGACCGCGACATTGGACATCGAGGAATTGCGGGCAGGCCTGGACATTCTCTCGCCGGAACATCGCGAGGTGCTGATGCTCTGTTTTTTTGAAGAAATGAGTTACGAAGAAATCGCCCGCGTCACCGGCACGACACTGGGCACCGTGCGCTCGCGCATTCACTACGCCAGGCGCGCGCTGAAAACTGCATTGGAAAGGAAAATGATATGAACAAGAACGACCAGCCGAACGGCATGAGCGATATGAACGAAACGATTCTGAAAAAACTTCGCATGTTTAACTGGACCGGCCGACTGTTAACGACCGCTGCGCTGGTCGTCGGCTTTCTGGCCGTCGCCGGCGGGATCCTGCTGGCGCAGGTCTGCCCGAGGATCATCTTTCCCCAGGTGAATTTGCTGGTGCAGGAAACCGGCCAGCACCCAAACGCAAACGGCATCAATCCGGGCGCCGGCGCAAATGCCCCCGACCAAAGGCTGATTTTGTCCGATGGAACGAAACTGGACCGGCAAACAGCGGTGACATTGATGATGGGCAAGGCCCTCGACGTGATGTCGCTTGCCGTGGCCCTGCTGGGACTGGGAGCGCTGCTGACGCTGTCGCTCGTGATTTTCAATCGCCGCGTCACACTCCGTCAGGTCAACGCCAGCCTCGCCCAAATTTCGCAGCAGATAAAGGAATTGCAGGAGCGCGGCCAGAAACCGTTGTGAGCCCATGCAGGGAGCGGGGACGGCTCTAATCCTGCTTTGAACTGGTTGGATTTTCCTTTAGCTGTTCCGGTTCTTTTAAGGCCCATTTTTGGACGTTTTTAAACATCGGGCATAATTCTTCGGACAAGGCATCGGTCATTTGCCACATCGTTTGAATCGAGGCTTCCCGTTGTTCGTCGTTTGGGATTTGGATGAGTTCACGACGCAGTCTAAGCAGCGTCTGCGCCACTCGTACCACTGTGAACTTTTCGTCTTTAGTCATCCGAATAACGACTTAGCACAATGAGTGCCACAGGCAGGAGAGAAAATAATTGTTCTGGAAAAAATGCGAGCGTGGGTTTTCCGGCAATGGTTTTGCTATTTGTTTCTATTTCGAAATATCCGTCCGCGAGATTTGCGCCGTTTCAGAGTCCAGGGTTCCCAAACGAATGTGGTACGTGTTGTGTATTGCTTCAAGTACCGACCGGGTGATCATTCGGCAAAGGAAGTCAGATTAACGACCCGCCTGAGCTTGCGGAGTGAACTCATTCCATCCGCCGCCGAGGGCCTGGTAGAGATTGATGAGGCTGATCAGGCGTGAATATTGGGTTTGGATGAGGCTTTCTCGGGCGTTGTTGAGGGTTTGCTGGGTGACGAGGACGTCGAGGCTGCTGTTGACGCCGCCCTGAAAGCCGGCTTTGGTCAGGTTGAAGGTTTGTTGGTCGGAATTTACGAGTTCCTGGTTGTCGGCGAGTTGAGATTGGACGGTTTGGCGCACGGCCAAAGCGTCGGCGACTTCCTTGAACGCGGTTTGAATGGTGCCCTGGTAATTCGCGACCAGGGCTTCCCTGGCGGCTTTGTCGGCCTGGAGCGCGTGATAGGCCTGGCCAAGGTCAAAGACGGACCACTCGAGTTGCGGTTGAATGAGCCACGCGCTTGAGCCGGCGGAAAATAAATTTTCCAGCGAGCTGCTGGCAAAGCCGGCGTTGCCGGTGAGCGTGATGGTCGGGAAAAAGGCGGCGCGCGCGGCGCCGATGTTGGCGTTGGCCGCTTTGAGCGTGTGCTCTGCCTCGAGAATGTCGGGGCGCTGCTCAAGCAGGTCTGATGGCAGCCCGGACGGAATGTCCGAGAGGCAAAGTTTCAGGTTCATGCGCGGGGACGGTTTCAACTCCGGCGGCAACGGTTTGCCAACCAGGAGTGTGAGATTATCCGAGGCTTCGGCCAATTGCTGCGCGTAAGTGGCTACGGATGACGATGCGGCTGAGAGCTGGATGGAGGCGGTGTTCAGGTCGAACTGCGATACGACGCCTGCTTCGAAGCTGCGTTTGGTCAGGTTAAAGGATTGTCGCGATGCGTTTAATGTCTCGCGGGCGATAGCCAGTTGCTGGGCGGCTCCCTGTTCGGTGAGGTATGCGTTGGCGACTTGAGCCACCAGGGCGATTTGCGCGGCGCGGCGGGCTTCGGCGCTGGCAAAATAAGTTTCCAGTGCCTGCCTGGTGAGGCTGCGGATGCGTCCGAACAAATCCAGTTCGTACTGGGACATCCCCAGATTTACCTGGTATTCGGTGTAAGTAACCGGCTTTGCGCTCGGGCCGAAAAAGTTGGGGACGCGTGTGCGCTGGGCGCTGGCGTCGATTTTTCCAGTGGGCACGAGGTTCCCCAGCTGGACGTGGTACAGCTGTTGGTTCTGCACCACGGTGGCAATTGCCGCGCGCAAATTCGGATTATTCGTCAGGGCCAGGGTGATGACCTGTTGCAGCTTCGGGTCGCGGAAGAAATCGCGCCAGCCGATTTCCGCGGCCGGGACGGTGGCGGGCGCGGTTTTGGTTTTAGCGTAGCCGGGGACGTTTGGCCAGGTGGATGAAACGTTTGCGGGCGGCTGCTGGTATTTGGGGATCATGGTGCAGCCAGTGAGGGCGGCGGCCATGAGGCAGGCGATGATACGTTTGGAGATTGCGTTGAAGCGTTGAAACGTTGAAGCGTTGAAACGGTGGCAGCGCCACTGGCGATAAAACGTTGAAACAGCGGGCGATGATGCCGGTTCGGATGATGCCACGGCATCGAAAGCGGTGTCGCACTTCGTTTGCCACCGCACTCCAGGACGCAAGCGCGTATTCGAAAGCATGCGGAAAAATCGGTTCATGATTTTGGCGGGTTGGGGTTGTGGCCGGATTGGTCCGGGCCTGGGCCGGTGCCTGGACCGGCGGTGGTGATCGCTCCATGAGCCGCGATGATCTTGCCGCGTTTAAATATTCGGCGGACGGTGACGAAAAAGAGCGGCACGAGGAATATCGCCAGCAAGGTGGCGGAAATCATGCCTCCAATAACGCCGGTGCCCATGTCGTGCCGGCTGGCGGCGCCTGCCCCGGTGCTCACAGCCATGGGCATGACGCCCAAAATGAACGCGAGCGAGGTCATGAGGATGGGACGGAGACGCAACCGCGCGCCCGTCAGCGTGGCTTCCAGCAGCGGCACGCCCTGGGCCTGCAGGTCCTTGGCAAATTCCACGATCAGGATGGCGTTCTTGGCGGACAACCCGATGATGGTGAGCAATCCGACTTTGAAGAAGACGTCGTTCGGAAGTCCGCGGGCCTGCGCGCCGAGCAATGCCCCGATGACGCCCAGCGGAATCACGAGGATGACCGCGATCGGAATGGACCAGTTTTCATAGAGCGCGGCGAGCGCAAGGAACACCACCAGGATGGACAGTCCCAGCAAGATTGGCGCCTGTTGTGATGACAGCAATTCTTCGTAGGATTGCCCCGTCCATTCGTACCCAATGCCCGGGGGCAATTTTTTGACGAGGCCGGCCACGGCGTCCATTGCCTCGCCGATGCTTTTGCCCGGCGGGGCTGCGCCGGTCATTTCCAGGGCGGGAAAACCATTGAAGTGCTGGAGCGACGGCGACGCATAAGTCCAATGTGTTTTCACAAATTCAGACAGCGGCGCCATGTTCGTGCCATTCGCCTGCACATAAACCTTGTCCAGGTCCTGGGGCAGCATCCGGTAAGGGGCGTCCAGTTGTGCGACGACGTGCTGCACGCGGTTGCCATTGATGAAATTGTTGATGTAATACGAGCCGAAACAGGTCGTGAGCGTGGAATTTAAATCCGCCGGGGACACGCCCATGGCGGAGGCCTTGGTCAGGTCCACGTCTATCTTCAACACCGGCGTGTCTTCGAGCGCCTGCATTTGCAGGCCTGCAATCTCAGATTGATTGGTGGCCGCCATGGCCATCAATTGCTGTCGGGCTGCCATGAGTTTGTCATGGCCGAGCCCGCCTTGATCCTCCAATTCCAGGTCGAATCCCGCCACGATACCGAGTTCAGGAATCGGCGGCGGATTGATAGGAATAATGAAAGCATCGGGGATCGCGCCCAATCCGCCGAATGCGCGTCCAATCATCGACGGCACGGAATGTTGTGCGCCGGGGCGGTCGCCCCAGGGCTTCAAATGGACAAATGCCAGCGCGGAGTTTTGGCCCTGGCCGGCGAAGCTGAAGCCGGCGACGTCAATGACGTCCTGCACTTCCGGCTGGCTGAAATAGAAATGTTCCATTTTTTTCAGGACGTTGACCGTACGCTCCTGTGTCGCGCCGACGGGCAGTTGGATCAGGTTGATAAAGTAGCCCTGGTCTTCGGCGGGAAGAAAGGCCGAAGGCAATCGTATAAACAGCCAGCCCACCGCGACCACAATGACGAGATACGCCGGCAAATAAATCAGCGCCCGTTTCAATACGTGGCCGACCCATCCTTCATAGCGATGCGTGGTGGCGTCGAATTTCCGGTTGAACCATCCCCAAAACCCGCGTTTATGGAAGTGATGGCCCTTCTCGACTGGCTTGAGCATCGAAGCGCATAATGCCGGTGTGAGCGACATCGCCAGGAAAATCGAAAATCCCATGCACGACACCAGCGACAGGGAGAATTGCCGGTAGATTGCGCCGACGGACCCACCGAAGAACGCCATGGGAATGAAGACGGCGGTCAATACCAGGGAAATGGCGATGAGCGCGCCGGTGATTTGTTCCATGGCCTTGCGCGTGGCGTCGCGAGGAGACAGGCCTTCCTCGTTCATGATGCGTTCCACGTTTTCGGTGACGACAATGGCGTCGTCCACCAGGATGCCGATGGCCAGGACGAGTCCGAACAGGGTCAGAAGGTTGATGGAAAAGCCGAGCAGGTTCATGATTGCGAACGAGCCGAGCAACGCGACCGGCACAACGATCGTGGGAATGAAAGCGGTTCGAAGGTTTTGCAGGAAGAAATAAAGGATGAGAAAGACCATCACGATGGCTTCGAGCAGGGTCTTTACGACTTCTCTGATGGAAGCGCGGATAAATTCGGTGGTATCGTAGGGCCATGTCACGATGACGCCGGGCGGAAAGAATTTGGAAAGTTGGCCGACTTTGGCGCGCACGGCGTCGGCGGTGGTCAGTGCGTTTGCGCCCGGTTCGAGCCGGATGCCGACGGCGGCGCAGGGACGGCCATTGGCGCGGACGCCGAAGGTATAAGTCTGTCCCGCCAGTTCAATACGGGAAATATCGCGCAAATAAACGCGGGAACCGTTTGGGTTCACGCGCAAGACGATGTTGCCGAATTGGGCCGTCGTATTGAGGGTGCTCTGGCCCTGCAACGTGATGTTGATTTCCTGTCCATTCACAGCCGGCAACATGCCCAATTGTCCCACCGGCACCTCGGCATTTTGCGTTTGGACGGCGCTGATGACCTGGGCGGCAGAGATGGAATAATCTTTGAGCTTGTTTGGGTCCAGCCATATGCGCATGGCGTACTGCGAACCGAACAAGTCGGCTTCGCCCACCCCGCTAACGCGGCTGACGGGGTCAAAGAGCGTGGACTGGATGTAATTGCCCAGCGCGATGGCATCCAGGCTGCCATTGGTGCAGGACAAGGTGAAAAACATCAGGAAGTTGCGCGTAGATTTCGCAACGACCAAGCCTTGTTGTTGCACGGTGGCCGGCAGGCTTGGGATGGCCAGTTGCAGTTTGTTTTGCACGTCCACCTGCGCGATGTCCGGGTCGGTGCCGGGTTCGAAATATAGTGTGACCTGCGATTGTCCGCTCCCACTGCTGGTTGAGGACATGTAGAGCAGGTGGTCCAGTCCGGTCATCTGTTCTTCGATGACGGCCGTGACGGTATTTTGGACCGTTTCCGCCGAGGCTCCGAGATAGTTTGCGGTGATGCTGATGGAGGGTGGCGCGACGCTGGGATACTCGGTTATGGGCAAATGAATAATAGCCATGGCCCCTGCCAGCATGATGAACAGGGAAATAACCCAGGCAAAAACGGGGCGATCTATGAAAAATTTGGGCATGGCGAGATTTCCCCTTTTTTAATGGCCAGCGGCGGGCGCGTTCGTAGAGTCGACATCCACCGGATTGACGGTCGCTCCGGGTTGTGCTTTTTGAAGGCCATCCACAATCACGCGGTCCCCGGCTTTGAGACCGGATTGTACAACCCAATTCGTTCCATTTGCCGCACCCAGTTCAATCGGCTGCGGTTCGACCGAATTGGTCGTGGTAACCAGCATGACGGTGGCGCCGCCTGCCGGGCCAAGCACGACCGCGCGCTGGGGAACAAGAATTGTGCCCGGCGAGATGCCTTCATCCACGGTGCCCACGGCAAACATGCCCGGCAACAGCACATGGTCCGGGTTGGAAAATTCGGCGCGCAACGTGACCATGCCGCTGCTGGGATCTACCGAAACGTCCTGAAACAAGAGCTTGCCCGCGTGCGGATACGTTGAGCCGTCGGGCAGCTGCAGGGTCACTTTTAATTCGGTGCCTTCAGGGCTTTTCAATTTGCCGGACTGCAATTCATCACGCAGCTTCAGGACTTCCACGCTCGCCTGTGTGAAGTCGAAATAAATGGGATCCATCTGCTGGACGACCGCCATCGGTGTGGCCGCAGATTGGCTGACCAGCGTGCCCTCAGTGACGAGCGCGGGGCCGATGCGCCCGGAAATCGGGGCTGCGACCGAGCAATAGCCGAGGTTAATCGCCGCGATTTCTTTAGCGGCTTTGGCCTGGGCGGCGGCGGCGACGGCGTTGTCGTAGTTTTGGCGGCTCACCGCGTTGATGCGCACGAGCGGCTTGTAACGGTCCATCAAAGCTTGCGCCTGAGTGAGGTTTGCCTGGGCGCTGTCGAGTTGTGCCTGGTAAGGGGCCGGATCAATTTGGTAAAGCACCTGGCCGTTGGTGACTTCTGCGCCCTGGTCAAACTCGCGACGCAGGACAACGCCTTCGACGCGGGCGTTGACGTTGGCAATTCGTTCGGCGTCAACCCGGCCGGGCAATTGCGTCGTGACGGGCAGGTCCCGGGTTTTCACGGTGACGGTGTTCACCAAAGGCGGCGGCATGGTAAATCCGGCTCCAGCCGGGGCGCGATTGCAGCCGGTGGCCAGCAGGGACACAAGCACGACGGCGGATGCGTGAATTCCTGGTTTTGAAAAAGTCCTTTTCATAAATTTTATCGTTCCTAACGTGACACCGAAACCGACGCGCGCAACCCGGCGGCGGTGAATTTAACCAAACGCTGGATTAACCCCTCTGCGTCCAGGGTCTTGCGCATTTTGACCGGCAGATGTTTTTGTTTCCCGCAAGTCAGGAGCGAATAGTGCAACGCGCCGACCATGAATTTGATTCGCCAAAACAATTCTTCCGGCTCGAGTCCGGGCAATGCGCGCAGAAACGCGGCGTCAAAGCGGCGGATGAGTTTATCGAAATGGGCGCGCACGAGGGTTTCGATCTCAGCATTCGGCTCGCTCAGGCATCGGCCGGTGAGGCGCAAAAACGTTTCGTTGTCCTGCTCATGGTCAAAGCCGCGCTCAACCGCCGGACGGACCATGGCTTCGACGACAGCTTCGAGCTTCGGTGATTTGCCGCTGGCGGAGTTTTCGACTGCGTCCAGCAATTTGAGCCGGCGGGCGTTGATTGGATCGATGCAATGCTTGAAGACTTCCGCTGCGAGGGCGGATTTGGTCCCGAAATGATAATTGATGGCGGCCAGGTTCACGCCGGCGGCCTGCGTGATGTCGCGAATGGAAACCCCTTCGATGCCGCGCATGGCAAACAGCTTTTCAGCCGACACAATAATGCGCTCGCGCGTCTCGAAGGAGGATACTTCAACCTTTGGTCGAACAGACGTTTTCAAACGAATGTATGAAACATACGTTTTAATCTGTGAGTATGTCAATAGAAGTTTTGTTTACCCGCAGATTGCGCAGATTCGGTAGTGGCTCTCCATGAACCAGGGAGCAATTATCTGTGTCCGGAAGACTCTCCCTCACCCCCTGCCCTCTCCCGCTGGGAGAGGGAGAATAGTCGTCCGATTATTGATACGACTAAAGGTGAGGGCAGTTCAGGGGCTCAATGCGCGAGACGCCTGAGTTCGGCTTTTGCGGCTTTGTATTCGTCTGAGTGTTGCAAACGGGTTGAAAGGCATTCTTTGAAATACGCGGTGGCGGCGGTTTTATCTCCGCTCACCAGATGTTTGCTGGCGGTAAAAAAGCATGCTTCACAATAGTGCGCCTGGCTTTTATCGCCGTCGGCTTTGGCGGCATTGAGGAAATCTGCTTCCGGGACCTTACCCATGAGGAAGCGTGCAACTTCAGCGGTCCAGGCATTGGTGGCTTCGGCAGAATCTTTGGCGAGATAGGATTGCAATTGGAAGTTGGCGATTTGGACGTCGCAGAGGCGTGAATTGCAAAGCCACATGGCAAGGTGGGCCTGGCCATCCGGCGGATTGAGCTCGCACGCTCTGCTAAAGTCAGACAAAGCGTTAGTCAGGTCCTGGAGCTGATAACGGAGGTAACCCAGAGCGACAAATTCGGATGCGGCGTTTGTGGCCAAACTGGGATCGAGCCTGGCGGCCAGCGTGGTGTCGGCTTCTGCGCCGACAAGATTGCCGTGGCGGCGTTCCGCCTGGCCACGATAGAAATAGGCTGACGCCCGGTCGGGCTCGAGTGCAATCTCCATGTTGTAGTCGGCTCGAGCGAAAATCCGGTCACTATTCGTTTGCGCTGGCCAGTCGGGAACGGAGGCGCGAAGGGCGGTGGAGGAGCTAAAACCTGTCGTCGCGGGCTTGCCGCTGACGATTGCATTTGCCGACCCAGTCCCTGCTCCTGCAAAGGCGCAATTTACCCATAAAATTGTGAGGCCGAGTGCCAGAAAGAGTCTCATAAAATGGCGCCCAGAATGGGACTTGTTCGCCAATCATGTTATATCAGGATTTCGCCGTTACTGCAACGGATAGTACGGGTAGTTTGTAGCCGGGTACCCCCACACGACGGCTTGAAAGTTATTTCGCGGCGATTTTGCGGATGCAGTGATTATTGGAATCGGCGACGTAAATGTTGCCGTTGGTGTCGATGGCTACGCCGCCAGGGGCATTCAATGCTAATGTTTTGTCTGGGGAAACCGGCAGGGTGGTGACGACGCCCATGGGGGTGATTTTACGAATGACGTTGTTGCTCGTGTCGGCCACGTAAATATTGCCGGCGCTGTCCACGGTCAGGCCTTGCGGACTCCAGAAGCGGGCGTCGGTGCCGTTGCCGTCGGTGTTGCCGGCGTTGCCCGGTGTTCCGGCGAGCGTTGTGACGACACGACCTTCGGTGATTTTTCGAATGGTATTGTTTGCCGTGTCGGACACATAGACATTGCCTGCGCTATCGACGGCGACGCCAAAGGGATTGTTAAAACGCGCACTGTTGCCCCAACCATCCGTATTGCCGGCGTCGCCGGACTGGCCGGCGAATGTATGGACGCGACCGTCGGGGGAGATTTTGCGGATAGTATCGTTGCTCATGTCGGCCACATAGACATCGCCCGTTTTATCCACGGCGACGTCCCAGGGATTGCGAAAGCGGGCGAGGGAGCCGACCCCATCGTTAGTGCCTGCCTGGCCGGCCAATCCGGCGATCGTGGTGACATCGCCCGCAGGCGAAATTTTTCGGATTGTATTATTTCCGGTGTCGGCGACGAAAATGTCACCTGCGGTGTCCAGGGCGATGCCGAAAGGCGACCAAAAACGCGCGGTGTTGGTACCTGAGCCATCGGCGCTGCCCCGGCTATGGGGCAGGCCGGCGACAGTGCTGGCCTCCCCGGCGGGCGTGATTTTGCGAATGACGTCATTTGCCGTATCAGCCACATAAACGTTTCCTGCGGCGTCCACGGCCACGTTATTGGGCAAACGAAATTCGGCCTGGAGAGCGGGGCCGTTTGTATAGCCTTTGACTCCCGGCTGACCGGCAAAAGTTAGGGTTTCAAGAACAGGCGCCGGGGCAGGAACCGGTGCAGGTTGTTGAACTGGAGCCGGCGGTGCGGGTTGTGGAACGGTGACCGGGTTGGCGGCAGGCGGTTGAGCAGTAACAGGTTTTGGAGCGGATGTTGCAACCGTTGGCGGCGGAGTGGTCATCGAGGCAGGTGGCGTCTTCCGCGAAAGTGCCCAAAAGAGGGCTACGACAAGTATGACGATGACAGCTGGAATTGACCTCCACAAATAAATGGAATGCGATGCCGTTTTTCGTGAACCGTTCGGGTCTTTCCCTTCTTTGATCTGTTCCAAATCTTTGAAAACGTCCCGCATATCCGCATAACGGTTGCGCAATTCGCGCGCCATGGCTTTTTCCGATACCGCTACCAGGCGCGGGTCGGCGGAAGGATTCAATGTTTTGATTGGATTTGGCGGCCCGGCGATAATTTTATCGAGGATTTCCTTAGTATTGCGGCCCTTGTAAGGCGCGTGGCCGGTGAGCATTTCGTAGAGCAACGCGCCAAAGGAATAAATGTCGCAACGCGTGTCCTCGGCATCGCCCGCGGCGACAGCCGGGGACATGTAAGGCGCGGTGCCTTCAAGCGTCCGGTTTTCGACGTCCACGATTGTGTCGTTAAAGACCGTTCGCGCGAGGCCGAAATCGGCGAGGCAGACGCGATCGTTGGCCGCAACGAGAATGTTCGCCGGCTTGAGGTCGCGATGGATGATTCCAGTGCGATGGGCGAAGCTGAGGCCGTCGGCCACCTGCGTGGCGATGTCCAGGATGGTCATCGTCTTGAGCGGTTCGCCGGGCGTCATACGGTTGGCGAGGCTGCCCTTTTCGAAATAGGGCATGGCGAAATAGGGCGCGTCCAGGCGTTCGGAAATTTCATCCACAGACACGATGTTGATGTGCCGCAGACGCTTTAGATGGCTGGCTTCTTTGAGAAAACGATGGACCACTTCCTGGTTTGTCACCAGGCCTGATTTAACGAGTTTGACCGCGGCGTCGCGACCGGTTTGCGAATTGCGGGCCAGCAGGACAATCCCCATTCCGCCGCCGCCGAGGATGCGAATGATTTCGAAATGGTCGAGCATCGCGAGCACGCCTGGCCGCGACGGCGGCGAAAGCATTCGCTGGGCGATCATTTCCCCAACCGGGCCAACGAACACGGAAACCGGCGCGGAATATTCAGATGGGTCCTGCGATAAACTCATGGCTTATCTCCTGAAATTTTTTCCAATGCCGTTGCCAGGAGCGATCTTGTGCGCTCATCGAGCCAGGGTTGTTCCCGGGTGAGGCGCAGGCCGCGTTGCAAATCGTCATCGGACAATTTGGAAATGCGCTGGTTCGCGTGGACTAAGGCGGCCGCGATGCTGGCGTAGTATACGGCAGTCGCGATCTCTCGAGGCAAACCGCTTTCCGGGTGGTCGAGGTTCGCTTTGGCGAAGTCCTTGACCAATTGCAGAAGTTGGAGAGGCGGATTTGCGTGGTTGAAAAGATCGGCAAAACTGGAAAGAAGCAAACCTTGCGCGGCGGTGAGGGTTTTCAATTGGCTGGCGGTGCGGGGATCAAAACTGCCCAAGTCCATGAGTACGGGAGCAGACATTTGGTGCCGAAAGATGGCGGCCAATTCGTCGGGGCGCCAAAGCGGACCGCGCTCGTCCCCGGACGCTATGAGCGCGGAGAGTTGCTGCGCGCGCCCTTTAAGGAGGGCCGCGGACGAATCGGATTCTGACATACCGTCTTTATTATTCATTACGGCTTACCAACGGCAATCTTGCATTCCGCTATTTCGACAATCGGCTGAGAAAATCCTTCAAAGCCTGGATTTCGAGCGCGGTTGCGGCGTCGCGGCCGGCGTATTCGCAAATGACCTCGTCCAGGCGCGCCTTAAAAATGCGTTTGGCGCTTAAAAGAGTATTGGAGGCGTCCAATGGCGATTTCAATCCGAACCGTTCTACCAATTGCTCATACGGCACTTGCTGCGCGTCGTTAAACACGGGGGCCAGGAGCCGGATGTGAAACATTTCCCAAATTTGCGAACGACGCGGCTGGTCTTTGCCCGGCTTCTTGCAATCCGCTTCCATCCGCCGCAACGTTTCGGCCAGCACGGTCCGGGCCCAGGCCAAATCGAATTCTTCGGCGGAGGCTTCGGAGTCGGGGATTTCGTGTTCGAGTTCGTCGAGGGAAACGGGTGGATTTTTCACGTCCGCCCGGCTCAGGCGATCCAGAACAAAATTGCGCAGGCTGGTTTTGAGGAAATCGCGGAATCGTCCGCGTGTTTGATCGGCTTTTCGGAGCCAGCCTTCGCGCAGGAATTTGTCCCCGGCGAAATCCTGGAGCAATTCATCGGCCTGGCCGGTCAGACCGGGAAACGTGGCCACCAAAAAGATTTTGAGGGGCTGCCAATATAAGCGAATGAGGCGGTCCAGAGGCGCCGGTTGCGCGTCCGCCGCCTTGCTGAGTTCGGACCAATCTGTTCGAGGAAAAATCGAACCTCCTGAGGGTTCCACGCTCATTTGGTACAGTCATGTGATAACGGGCCACTCTTTCAAGCAAGCTAAATTCTCAATTTCTCGCGGTTGGGTATTACGTAGTGCGTGGTGGTCCTTCCTTTGGCCCATTAACAATCCCTATTACTTGCACTTGCCGAAAGGGCAACTGTAGGTTAAAAAAGAAGCGCCAATGAAACGAACCGGGAGCGTTTTTCTGCTATTATTGACGTTGCTGGCCCCTTTGGCGGCATCGGCGCAAATTGACCCAGTCAAACGCGATCTGATCCAAATTGGATACAATGCCGCTTTTGAAGGACGCCAGCCGTTTTCCGGGTATGCCTTTTATTATCACAATCAGCCCAATTTCCTTAAGAACACGAATTTGACTCTTCGCCTCGCCGTTGCGCCCACGTATGTGGATTCGGAACTGGGCATCCTCAATGGCCTGGGCAATGACACCGACATCGGGATAGGAGCGGCAGGCGGGGCCTTCGCCGACAGCTACAATGAAATCCGCGGCGGTACCTTTATTCCGAGCGAATCTTTTGACGGCTACGGCGGTGAAATGTCATTCAGCCTTTATCATTTGGTTGATCCGGGCCGGATGATCCCGCTCAGCCTCGTTTTTCGCCTGACTCCGCACTATTCGGCATACGGGCGCGATAATACAGCATCCGATTTTGCGCTGCCGGCGGATCATCTGGATGGCAGCGTCCGCACGGGAATGCGTTTCGGCGGGGTTGAGCCGACGCTGTTTCCCGCGCTGGCGATGGAATTGTCCGTATGGTACGAAGGACATTTCCGAAGCAGTCCCGGTTATTACGGTTTCGCCTCAAACCCATACCATCTCAATATCCAGTCCCACCTGTTTTGGGGGGAGGCCGCACTTTCATATACGTTCAATGGCTCCGGGCAAAACGTCTATCTTCGTCTGACCGCCGGGACGAGCGTGGATGCAGACCGTTTCAGCGCCTATCGGCTCGGAAGTTTTTTGCCGTTGATCGCGGAATTTCCGCTGTCATTGCCCGGATATTTCTACCAGGAAATCAGCGCCCGACAATTTGTCCTGTTGAATGCGAATTACGTGCTGCCAATTGATAAAAAGCACCGATGGGACCTGGTGTTCAACGCGTCCACGGCGGCGGTTGACTATTTGCCCGGCGCGGGACAGCCGGGAAGCTGGCTGAGTGGTGTTTCCGGCGGGCTGATGTGGCATTCGCCGACTGACCGGTGGAAGATCATGACCGACTACGCCTATGGCATCAACGCCATCCGTGACAATCACCGGGGCGCGAACAGCATAGGAGTGCTGGTGCAATTAGACCTTGGCAAACCGGGCCACGTATTCAGCGTCACGCAACCGAGCCTGTGGCAGGGTATCCAGAGGTTGTTGCCGTAATTGGCGCCTCGTTGGATAAATCAATTCGATGACCCCGCCGTATGAATGACCGCAGCGTATGCCGGTTTGGGGTTGCCGTTGCGATCAAACAACAATGGATACGAAGTTCGCCCACGGACCGGCCAATTGTTGAGCCATGAATCGCCATCGTTCACGCCCCAAAACGTTACGCGCGTAATCTGGCCGCGATGCGCGACAAAGACGGAAAACAAATCCGCGTAGCGTTGCGCGAGTTTTTGCTGGAGTGCGTTGGGAAGGCCGTTTGCATAGGGATTGAGCTGGTCACTGCCGGCAACGTTCATCGAAACTTCTGCTGACTGTGATTGTGCGGCCGCCGGCAGGACGTCCACATCCAGTTCGGTGATCATAACTTTCAGGCCCATTCCCGCAAATGCCGAGATGGTTTCATCAAGCTGGTTTGTCGTTGGCCAGTCCATTTTGTCATGGTCCTGCAGTCCAACGGCGTCAATCTTCACGCCCCGGGATTTCAGCTTCTCAATCAATGCAATGGCGCCCTGTCGTTTGGGCAGGTTTTCGAGTGAAAAGTCGTTGTAATATAATTGCGCGTTCGGATCTGCTTCATGGGCGAATTGGTAGGCGAGCACCAGGTAATCGTCGCCGATAATTTGGTGCCAGGGCGAGTCGCGCAATGAGCCGTCTTCGTCCAGGGCTTCGTTGACGACGTCCCAACCACCAATCTTTCCCTTATAACGGCCAACGACGGCCAAAATATGTTTCCGCATCCGTTCGATTAGCGCGTCACGCGAAATGGGATTGCCGTGAGCGTCCTGGAAGACCCACGCCGGCGTTTGGTTATGCCAAATCAAATTGTGTCCAATGATGAACATATGATTTTTTTGGCCGAAGGCGACGTATTGGTCGGCGTTTGCGAAATCAAATTCGTCCGGCGCCGGGTGGACGGACTCCCATTTCAAAACGTTTTCCGGGCTGATGGTGTTGAACTGTGTTGCAATGGTTTCCGCCTCGCGCGGGGCGTCGCCTTCGAATTGCAATTGATTCACCGCTACGCCGATGCGGAAATCATTTTTAAATGCGTCCTTTAAGGTCATCGGGTTGTTTTGCGCGACGGCGTTGAGAACTCCGCCAACGATGAGGAACGGGAGAAGGAATTTCATGGAGGTTTGGCAGTTGCGGATGGCGGATTGGTTTAAGCAACAGGTTTCGGTTGAAGGCTGGTTTCGGCTGTTTTGCGGCGATCAGCAAGTTCGTCCGCCATCCGGATGGTGAGGTTTTTGTTTAGCGGATAGGACGCCAGGAGCGCGGTGCAGATGCCGAAAAGCAGACCGACGGCGATGCCGCTGCAGACGCGATAGCCTTGCAGAGCGGGAGCGGCATCTGGAAGCTTTGTGTCGTAGTGAAAGAACCATTGCATCAGGATGAGGAAAGAAGCTGAACCGAGGGCCAGGCCGGCCTTGAGCGCAAAGCCAATTGTGGCAAAGACCATGCCGGTAAAGCGGCGGCCGACCTTCCACTCCGAGAAATCCGCTACATCCGCAAAAATGGCCCAGGTGAGCGGAATCGTGGGCGCATAGACGATGGAGACAAAAGCCGTTACGGCAAGCATTCCCGCGATGTTTGTTGGAGAGAGAAAATAAAATGCCAGCGAGCCGATGGTGGCGAAGGCGAAACCCGTGGCCGATACGGCTTTCTTTCCGAACATCCCGGCCAGGGGCGTAGATAACAGAATGACGATGATCGTGATGCCGGTGTTGAGCATGTTGACGATGCTGTTGAACACATCGGCGACGTTTGAATTGGCCAGGTTGGACGGATCGCCATGGACGATATAGCCGAGAGTTTCCAAAATACCGCCGCCGGATGCGGCTCCCGGGGGCGCGACCAACCCGAATTTTTGCAGCCACGCGTACATCGCCGCTTTGTCAGTGTAGTGATGATAGTAATTGTAAAGCGCGCCGCCACGGAACGAGAGAATGGCGAAATGAACAAGCGTCCAGCACCACATGACGCGCCAGGGACTGTTTTTGAGAAGATCGGCGAAATCTCTTTTTGGGGACGATGGCTCTTTTTTTATCGTCTGAATGCGCTCGCGCGTCGTGGCAAAGGTGACCAGGAAAAGGACCAGGCACAGGATGGCCCAAAGAGTCATGGTCATCTGCCAGCCGTATTGGCGGGAGTGACCGACGGCAAATTTTGCGACCAGCGGCAGGGTGAATCCACCCACGACAAATTGCGCGGCGTTGACGGCGATAAACCGATACGAATTCAATTTGGCGCGCTCCACGATGTCGCCGGTAATGACCCCGCCGAGAGCGGCATAGGGCATGTTATTCATCGAGTAAATGGTCATCAGCAAAGTATTCGTGATGACGGCGTAGGCGACCATCGCGGCGGAACTCCAGCCTTTGGGAGTGGTGTAAGCCAGGATCATGATGACGCACCAGGGAACGGCCGTGAACAAAATCCACGGCCGGAATTTTCCCCATCGCGTCTGAGTGCGGTCTGCGAGGATGCCCACGATCGGGTCGGCCACCGCGTCCCAAAGTCGGGGCCAAAGCAGGATGGCCGCCGCGACGCCCGCCGAGAGGCCGAAGACGTCCGTGTAGAAATTCGTCTGGAACAGAATCATCGTCATGAAGACGAAGTTCGCGGCGGAATCGGCGGCGCCGTAACCCGCCTTTTCGGTGAATGACAATTTCCCGTTCATGGTTCCACTTTCAGAATCACTTTCTGCAAATCACAATCACGCGAGGAATTGCCGATCATGATTTCAAATTCGCCAGGTTCCACGACGTGGTTCATATGAATATCGTAGAAGGCCAGTGATTCGGGCGTGATGTCGATGGCAACGGATTTGGTTTCGCCGCGCTGCAATTGGATTTTCTGAAAGCCTTTGAGCTCTTTGACCGGACGCGTGACCGAAGAAATCACGTCGCGAATATAAAGTTGCACCGTTTCCGTTCCGGCGCGCGTGCCGGTGTTGGTAATGTCCGCCAGGACTTGCGTAGAACCGTTGCGCCGGATGGATTTTTTCTTGAGCCGGACCTTGTTAATTTTAAAGGTTGTATAACTCAGTCCAAAGCCGAACGCGAACAACGGGGATACGTCATCAAACAAATAGCCGCGGCGCGCCGAGGGTTTATAATTGTAGAACGCCGGCAGGTGACCGGCGGAGCGCGGGATGGTGATTGGTAATTTGCCGCCGGGATTGAAATCGCCGAACAGGACGTCCGCGATGGCGTGCCCGCATTCCTGGCCGAGATACCAACATTCAAAAATGACCGGCACCGTGCGGGCCACTTCAACAATAGAGAGAGGGCGGCCATTAAAAAGGAAGACGACGACCGGTTTTCCCGTGGCGCGCATCGCCTGGACCAGTTCGTTTTGGCGGCCAATCAAATCCAGGCTTGTACGGTCGCCCATGTGTTTAAGGTTCCATGCTTCGCGCGAGGTTTGTTCGGTTCCTCCGATTGCGAGCACAATGACATCGGCCTGGTTGGCAATTTCGACGGCTTCGGCGATTTGTTTTCGGTCTTCATCGGGATCGCTGGTGACGACCTCATCCTGTTGCCATGAGCCGCCCCGTGTAATTTTGCAACCTTCGCTGTAAAGCACCTTGGCACGGTCGCCGGCTTTTGATCGGATGCCTTCGAGCACAGTGAAGTCGTGTTTGGGTGCGCCGCTGTAGCCGCCCAGGAGGCTGCGATTGGCATTTGGGCCGATGACGGCGATCGTTTTGTATTTCTTTAAATCCAGCGGGGCGAGGTTGTTTTCATTTTTCAGGAGCGTGATGGATTCATGCGCGGCTTGCAGCGCCAATTGGCGATGCGCGGCGCAACCGGTGATTTTTTCGGCGACGGCAGGATCCACATATGGATCGTCAAAGAGCCCCATCTGAAATTTCCAAAACAACATCGGCGCGATGAGTTCATCCAATTGCCATTCTTGAAGAACTTTTTTTCGCACCAGGTCAGCAAGGTGCAAATAACAATCCGGTTCCGGGAATTCGATATTCACGCCGGCCCGCACCGCCAGTTCGCAGGCGTGGCGGCGGTCGCGCGCGACAAAATGGCCGTGGGTATCGGGCCGATAATGCAATTCCCAAATCGAATAATAATCGGAGACGACGAATCCTTTGAATTTCCATTCCTTGCGCAGCACGTCGCGCAGCAGCCATTCGTTGGCATGAGAGGGAACGCCGTCGATTTCATTGTAGCTGGCCATCAGGCTGAGCGGACCGGCTTTTTGAATCGCCTGCCTGAAAGTGGACAGAAAGGTTTCGCGTAATACCCGCTCACTCACGTTGACTGGCGCGCAATTCATGCCGGACTCGGGCTGGCCGTGCGCGGCAAAATGTTTGAGCGTGGCGATAACGCGATTTTTATTTTTGAATTTGGCATCACCCTGAAATCCGCGGACGGCCGCGATGCCCATTTGCGAGACCAAATGCGGATCCTCGCCGTAGGTTTCTTCGACGCGGCCCCAGCGCGGGTCGCGGGCCACGTCGACGACCGGAGTCAACGCCTGGTGGGCGCCGCGCGCCCTGGTTTCCGCGGCGGTCATGGCGAACAGCTCTTCGACCAGGTCGGGGTTGAATGTTGCCCCGAGGGCAATGGGCTGTGGAAAGCTGGTTCCGTCTCGCGCTGCGTGACCGTGCAAACATTCCTCGTGAAAAAAGACCGGGATGCCCAGGCGCGAATTTTCGATGAAAAATTTTTGGATGGCGTTGGTTAACTCGGCCATGTCGCGCGCATTTTTGCCCTTCCAGGGCTCGGCGGGCGGGCTGCCGGCGTCGCTGGGCCTGGCGACCTGGCCGAGGCCGCCGCCTTTTTTGAAATTTGCCCGGGCTTTTTTTAAATTAAAGTTGCCGTGTTCATCCAGCAGCTTTGTTTGTTTCTCCTGCCAGACGCACATCATTTGCGCCGCTTTTTCTTCGAGCGTCATCCGGGCCAGCAAATCCTTCACACGCTTTTCCGGTGGAGCGGCGGGATTTTTGTAGACGTGTGCTGCCTTCGATTTCTTCATGCGCGACTTTATCAACATGCTCGAATATGTTTCGCATTCATTTCAATCGCAAACACATGGATAATTCTATCCCAGGAATAATGGATCGGGCCTTCGGCCCTCGGGGATGTGTGGCGTTGACGATCCCTGGGGTTGACGTTGGGACAGCCTAAAGGCTGGACACCGAACCGGTGAAACCCTACCGATGAGAACTTTCCGGAGGCCCCAAATAACTGGGCCTGACTCCGCCGCAATCCACGACGATTTTTTGCAGGACGATGCCCGGGTCTACCATCCAAATTTTTAACGTATGTTCGCCAGGCCTTGACAAATTGAATGGCGTTTTGATTATCCTGGCGCTATTGGCAACGGTGTGTTCCCAATCGTGGTTACCGTCGCCGACTGTGTAATCAGCCGGGACGGCCGTCACGATTTGCGGCGGCTCGTTATCAAACGAAAGGGCAAACCGCAATCCGCGGCCTGAAACGAAATTCAGGGTTGGCGAAAGAATGGTTTCGACTTCGACATGCCCCGAACTGAACAGGAACATCTGGTATTCCAGGCGTGGCGAATTTTTCGGCGGCGTTACGCTCGGCGTGGTTGTCGGAAAAATGCTCATGGACGAAAGCGTTCGTCCAAGATTGGGGATGAGCTCCCAGCGCGCGGAATGCGAAGGGATGTTACGTGTGAAGTGCGGGGCTTCAATGGAAACGTAACCATCGCTTTCAACGAAACCTGTTACCGAGCGGCGGGACGACTCTTGCAGGTTGAAGACAGGCACCTTGACGATAACGTCGTTTGTTGTGCCGATCACGATCACGGATCCGTTGGTTAAACGCTCCGGGGTTTTACTCCAATCAATGGTCACTGGAAATCGGGTATCGTTGTAAACCGTCTGTACTTGTAAATCAGATAACTTCGGGCGTAAAACGTCATTCGAAGATTGATCAGGAATAGCCGTTCCTTCCCCGACCAAAATCCAATCTTCGGTGCTTTTCAACCTTACTGTAAACGGCGCTTTGCCCTTGTTAAAAACGTCAATATAACGAACCGGTGGGCCGAACTTATCAAACGCAGGCAGCGCAAGTTCGTGAGCCCATCCAGAAGACGCTTCTGTCGAACCTTGAACCGCCACTCCCATTTCCGCCGCTTCCGGGACCCTAATTTCCGTGACTGCTGGCATGATATCCGTCTCAGGCTGTTGCCATCGGGTATATCCAATGTGGGTTTGGTCCATCATGTGGTCCCATTTCCCATCGGCGAGGGTGTGATTGTAATAGTCCGATAATTTGGCATCGGTCTCGAATAATTCGCGGACTCTGGCGGCGTAATCATTCGCGCTGGCGCGGCCTTGAGCGGCGAATAGACGGTTTTTGGCCGCATCAATGTAAAGTTCGTTGAGATTTTCGCTGGCCTCGACTGGATACAGAACCGTCTCATAAAACGCCGTGCGCTCCTCGGAAGGGAGTTTTTGGTAAATGTCGTTTGCGTCGGTGGCGAGTCGTTTCCACTCGGCCAGGGCCTGGTCCGCTTCGTCATAATTGACAAGGCTGTAAGTGTCCGGCGAGAGCAGTTCCGGTTTTCGGCGGGCGCTATATTTCGTGTATCTGGACATGACGTCCGCGATTTGCGGCGCGAACTCTTTTCCAAATTCCCGTTCCGCCCACATTTCCGTAAATGCAGACACGCGGCTAGCCGTCCATTTCTCCGGGGCCCATGCGAGCGTCAGGAAAAATTCCGCCGGAAAGGTCACGTCCTGCAGATGTCCGACGTTGACGATCCAAATCCGGTCGGCTCCGTAATTGTACGCCAATTCCATTTGCTCCCACGTTTTCTCGTTTTGCACGGAATTAATCCATTTGTAATTTCGCGGCCCGCCGACATAGTCAACGTGATAGTAAATTCCCGCGCCGCCCGAACGGCCGCGGTCGGCGGGCGAGGGTAATCGCCGGATATCGCCCCAATTATCATCGCACCAGAGCAGGGTGACATCGTCAGGGACCCTCATTCCCTTTTCATAATATTCCTGGACCTCTTTGTAGAGCGCCCAAAGCTGCGGCACATCGGAGGCGTTGGTGTGCATGACGTCGGAAATGATTTGCCGTTGCGCATCAACGATTTCTTCCAGCAAGCCGATGTTCGCCGTCCGAGACATGGGAGTATCGATTTTTCCGCGCATGGCAATGGTGATGATTTTTTCGTAGTCGCGGTTTCGCGCGATTCCTTCGCGCCAGAACGATTTCAAATCGTTGGAGTGCGTTTGAAAATTCCATTCCTTCGCGCTGAACCCGGCCCGGCCCCATTCCTGGTCGGCGCGCATCATCGGTTCCACGTGCGACGTGCCCATGACAATGCCGTATTCGTCCGCGAGTTTGGCATTGAGCGGATCATCTTCGCCAAAGCTATTGTCCCACATGGCTGGCCAGAGGTAGTTCGCCTTGAGGCGCAGGAGCAGTTCGAAGATGTTGGTGTAAAAAGCGTGGTTGTAACCGCCAAATTTTTCTTTGGCCCAGCCGGTCAGGTCCGGCGCTTCGTCGTTTAAAAAGATGCCTCGGTATTTGACGGCGGGGGGCCCGTGGACAAATGTTCCGGCTTTCACAAATAGTTGGTCATGATGTTTCGGCGGGACATCCGTCCAGAAATACCACGGGGAAACGCCGATGTTTTCCGATAAATCGTAAACGCCGAAAATGGTCCCGCGCTTGTCGTTGCCGCAAATCACGAGCGCCTTGCTGACCCCGGAAAACGGTTTGGGAACGACCTGCGTCAGCCAGGATTCCCATTTGCCGGCGATGGGAGAAACATCAATTTTGCGCTTTCGCACCAACGCATCAATCCATTGGTTTCGGCCCAGTGTGCCGACGAAAATGGGAATGTCAGAGTGACCTGGTTCGTGATACAGGGCGACGGGGGCAATGCCCGTGACGCGAGATATATCCGTTCGCAAATTTCCGGCTGCGATCAGTACGCCGGGAAAATCGTTGGTGTCCAAAATAATTTTCGCCGCGGAATTGTTTTGGACGATTGGAAAGGCGCCTATCGAGGGAGAGGTCTCGACGTATGGTGCGTCGCCCAACGCGAAAGCTGCTTGCGTACAAATAGCCAGCAGAAAAGAAATCAATAGAATGAACCGACGGTGGTAGGGACGGCGCGCTGCGCCGTCATCGCCCGTAAAGCGGGCGAAACCCCGCATTGCGCGACAGTGAAACGTCCGAGGCTTAGAGAAAACTTCAATGGTTCTCGACTCATACATGGATACTATGAACGTGCTTGTTGCGCCGCTGCACGCGGCGCGGACAGCGCAGCGCGCTGTCCCTACCACCGTCGGTTCATCGAAAGGCATAAGCTTGCCGTTAATTAATCTCATAAACGCAAGAGATTGGATAATAATTTGATGGATAATTCTCTGAATGAACGTTTTCTGGCTTGGAACATATCGATTTTTCGGGAAAAATCGTAAGCGTGAGAGTTAATGAATTTTCGCTGGAAGGCGAGATAGCCTTAATAACTGGCGGCGGGAGCGGTTTAGGTTTTGGAATAGCAGAATGCTTTGTTGCTTCAGGCGCAAGGGTCGTGTTAGTGGGGCGGCGCGAGGACGTGTTGAAACGCGCTGCGAAAAAACTCGGAAAATCAGCATCTTTCGAAGTCCACGACATTACACTGGTAGACGAGGCGCAATCGCTTGTTCAGAAGGTTTCACAAAACGTGGGGCCCATTTCCGTTCTGGTTAACAACGCCGGTATCCACCTCAAAAAGACCGCGGTGGACACGACGCCCGCGGAATTTTCCTCGGTGTTGCAAACTCACGTGGTCGCGGCCTTTAGCCTCACGCGCGCGGTGCTGCCGCAAATGCTCAAGAGCAAGCACGGCAATATTCTGTTTACTGCGTCCATGGCCTCGCTTTTCGGCATTCCCCTGGTGATCGCCTACTCGGCGGCCAAGTCAGCGTATTGGGGCATGGTTCGTTCGCTGGCCACCGAGGTCTCCGCTCAGGGCGTGCGTGTGAACGCCATCGCGCCCGGATGGATCGAGTCTGATATGATGCTCAACGCGCTAAACGGCGATCCAGAGCGCTCCAAAAAAATCCTGGGCCGAACGCCGATGAAGTGTTTCGGAGTGCCCCGCGACATCGGATTGGCCGCTACTTATTTGTGCTCACCCGCGGCCCGATTTGTGACCGGCGTATTCCTGCCCGTGGATGGCGGCGCGAGTATAGGATTTTGACGGCAGGGACTCTTTCGCCAAAGTCGTCCACATTCTGCGGCGGGTGCCCAGGCGAACTCATCACAATTTGTGACGAGTTCCCGGAAGCAATGACGAGATATTCTACATATTCAGATGATTCGCCGACGAGCCGCTCCTTCGATGTTGGGCGTTCGATGTTCGATGTTCGATGTTTTTTGGCAGGGCAGAAGAGCCCTTCCTCCATCCTCCATCTTCTATCCACCAGCCTCGCCCTGCTCGTCCTGTTCACCTGCACCGCCGCGCTCGCAGCCGATGTCCCCCTTCCGTTCGTAAGCCCCATGTTCGGTGACAACATGGTCCTGCAACGCGGGAAACCGAATACGATTTGGGGCTGGTCAACACCCGGAGATGTCATTCGCATCGAAATAGCCGGGCACAAAGCAAAGGCCGTAGCGGGAACAGATGGCCGCTGGGAAGCGCGTATTAAACCACCTGCTGCCGGCGGGCCGTACGTGCTCAAGATAGATGGCGCGCAGCATGTTGAATTGAACGATGTCCTCGTCGGCGACGTTTGGCTGTGCGGCGGTCAATCCAATATGGAATTGCCGTTGTCCCGCACGCGAAACGGCGCGCAAGTTGTCAGCAATGCAAATTATCCCACAATACGCCTCTTCAAAGTCCGCAGCCACGCCGCCTATTCGCCCGCGGCCGTGTGCGAGGGGCAATGGAAAATCTGTTCGCCGCAAACTGTCGCTGAAGGCGAAGGCTTTTCGGCCGTCGCTTATTATTTCGGAGTCAAAATTCAGCATGATATCCATGTGCCGATCGGGTTGGTGGAGGATTGCCTGGGCGGCACGCCCGCGGAAACGTGGATGAGCCCCGATTCCCTGCGCGAGCTAAAAGATTTTGAGCCGCAACTGGCCGAGCTGGATCGCTTGAAAGCCAAAGGCGGACCCGAATACGGCAATTACGTCATGCACTGGTATGACGATTACGATATCGGTCTGAAGGGTAAGACCTTGGCCGCGCCGGACTTCGACGATTCCTCCTGGAAAGCCGTCCAAATCCCGGGCGGTTTCCGCGAGTTGGGCGTTCCTGATGCACCCGCCGTTTGCTGGTTTCGCAAAACTGTTGTGCTGCCAAATCCATTACCCGCAGGCAGGGCATTCATAACCCTGGGCGTCATCGAGCACATGGACACCACCTACATCAACGGCCAGTGGGTCGGCGCGAGCGCGTGGGTGGAAAATCCCCGGTTCTACTTTCTAAATACAAACGTCCTGAAACCGGGAACGAACGTCATCGCCGTTCGAGTTTTCAAGACCAGGCCTGACGGAGGTTTTATGTCGCCCGCAAAGAGCCTGAAAATAATATTGGGAGACCGCTCATCGATCCCGCTGGCGGGAGAATGGAAGGGTGCTTTGAGCGTGGACGCCCGACCGCCGCATCCGTTGCCGTTGACCTTCGAGAATTGGCCGGTCATCCCATCTGTTTTATATCAAGGTATGTTGGAACCGGTCGCGCCGCTGGCGATCACCGGCGCCATTTGGTATCAGGGCGAAGCCAACGCCGACCGGGCGTACCAGTATCGCACTTTGTTGCCGGACATGATCGGCGATTGGCGGAAGCTATTTCATCAAGGTGATTTTCCGTTCTACATCGTCAGTCTTCCTGCGTTTATGCACCATCAGGATAAGCCGACTGAATCCAGTTGGGCGGAATTGCGCGAAGCCCAGGCGTTGACCGCCGCAAACACGTCCCACTCTGGCATTGCCGTCACAATTGATACCGGCGATCCCGACAACATCCATCCCATGGATAAAGAAATCGTCGGTGACCGCCTCGCCCTTTGCGCGCTCAATCAACATTACGGCGAAAAAATCCCGTATCGCGGACCGACATTCACGTCGATGAAACATCTGCCCCGCGCTCTCAAACTGAAATTCACCCACACCGACGGCGGCCTCGTCGCCAAGGGCGACGTGCCCGAAGAATTTGTCGTCGCGGGCGCAGACCACAAATGGCACTGGGCCGACGCGAAAATTGAAGGCGATTCGATCGTCGTATCATCATCCGACGTTCCCAATCCGGTTGCGGCCCGTTACGCCTGGCAATCCTTCCCAAACGCGACTCTCTACAATGGAGCGGGCTTGCCAGCAGTTCCTTTCCGAACCGACGATTGGCCGGGCGTCACAGCCAGCGCGAAGTAATAGTCGTTTTCAACCTTTTTTCCCGCCCGTTTACCTGTTTCCTTTCCTATACACAGAGATTATGTAACGGGTGGAACTTTACGTCGCCTCGAGATGGCTCGCGGGATAAACTGAGGGCACGGTCTGAGATTTAAATAAATGTATATTCGCACTCACAATTTGTTGTTTGCCACCCTGTTGGTTCTGTTCGTCGAAAATCTTCGGATGGGCAACGTTCTGGTCGCTGCGCCAGCGCTGACAGAATCGCCCGCCGATGGCGCGACGCCTTGCGCGTTTGATAGTATTCCGCATCCGCGTACGTTGGTCACGGAATCGCGCTTGGAATTTCTCCGCGCCGACATTAAAACCAATTCCGTCCGCCGCGCCATTTTTGAGAAAGACATCAAAATCAATGCTGACCGCTGGCTGCATCGCGCGATTGTCATTCCCGAACAAGGTGGCTGGGCGCATGATTTTTGCGGGCCGGATGGCGCTCTCCTGGAAATTCCCACAAGTCAGGAATTTGATCCCAAAAAACCGAGCCGTTCGCCCAGCACCGGCAAATACTATCTTACCCCGAAAATTTCGGCGGCGCGCCGCTACTTCGAACATTTGTGGCTCACATTTGCGGTGCGCGATTTGGCGCTGACTTACGCTGTGTCCGGCAGCCGTGACTATGCCGATAAAGCCGCCGAAATCCTCTTGAAATACGCTGACGCTTACCCGCATCTCACCTCCGAAAAACAGGGATTTGGTTTTTCGCAAAATTCCTTGAACGAAGCCGTCGCGCTCATCCCTGTGGCGGAGGGATTTGATTTAATTTACAACTCCGGCGCACTGTCGGACGCGCAGAAAAGTCATATCGAAAAAGATTTCCTGTGGCCGGAAGCGCAGCGCGTTTCCCAGGCCGGGTTAGGCGGCAATTGGGGCTCATGGCATTTGTCGGCGGTCGGCGTCATCGGCTACGCCACCGGGCATCAACGCTTCGCCGATTACGGCGTAAGCAAATTTAAATGGCAAATCACAAACAATCTCGGCGATGACGGACTCTGGCCAGAATCAGTGCAGTGTTACCATTTTTATCCGTTGGACGCGTTTCTTTCCCTGGCCGAAGCCGCGGGAAACTGCGGCACGGATTTATTTCACTGGCAAACCGGGCCGGGCAAAGGCATCGAAAAAATGTTTACCTCGCCGCTTTCTTATATGTATCCCACATTACAACTGCCGGCTATCAACGACGGCTGGTACGATGCCTGGCTGCCGGAGGATCAATATGCCGTGGCTTACTGGCACTATCGCAGGCCGGAATTCGCCTGGGCGGTCCATCGCGACGAACAAGTTGGACGCAGCGGTGTGGAGGGCGATTTTTATGATCAACGCTATCGCTTATTTTTATTTGGCGAAAAAATGCCGGATGACGTTCCCGCGCCGGTATTTTCATCCACAAATTTTCCCGGTTTGGGCATCGCGATTTTGCGCCAGGGTTCGGATTTACCCATTGACCGTGAAATGTTCCTTACCTTTCATTACGGCCAATTTTCAGGGCATGGTCATTATGACAAAATGGGAGTAACGCTTTTTGCCAACGGCCAACCTCTCGCCCCGGGTCTAGGTACTCCAGGTTATGGCAGCCCGAACATTCGCTTTTTCGGTGGGGTCACCGGCCATAATACTATTGCCACTGATGAACAAAATCAGCCGCGCACCAGCGACAAGGACCTCCTTGCCTTTTTGGATCAACCCCAATTGAAACTGGCCGCCGCTGAAACGCAACAGGCTCCGCCCGGAACGAAATGGATTCGCGCCGTTTTGCTGGCGGACAATTACGCCGTTGTTTGGGACGATTTGCAGGGTGCCGATGAGCATACCTTCGACTGGTTCTTCCACGCCTTCGGAGACAAACTCGATATGTCCGGCGCAACAGCAGGCCATGAGGTTAACGCCGGCGATCATGATGAATTCCCCTATCCCTTTATCAAAGGCGTGCAAGCGCGGCATTTAACTGGAAACGGCGTCCAGGCAAATTGGCGCTTATCGAACGACACCGGCCTGAAAATGTGGATGATGGGCGACACCAACAATTCCATCTTCACCGCGCGTTGCCCGACTACCGACGGGAAAACTATTCCGATGGTTGTCCTGAGAAAGCGTGGCGCGGATTGCCAGTTCGTAAGCGTCCTCGAACCGTGGAATAAAACGCCGGACAATATTCAAATTTCCACCAAAAACCTTGAGCCCAATCATTTGCAACTCACAGTCACAAAGCCCGGTCGCACCGACGTCATCTCTTTTGAACCAAAGCATATCGGGTTCGATTTCGATAGTGGCGGCCCACAGGAAAAGCAAATGGACGTTTCATTGGTATCCCATAAGGAATCCCGTGCCGTTGCCAACCGATCAGATATGAAGTGAGAGTTCATCGGAAGCCTCCTTTCGATTTCTTTGCACGCATTGGGACGATACCCCGCCTATCTTACGGAGCGCGGCTGTGTCCTGCTCGGAGCAGGATCAGCCGCAGCAGCGAGCAATAAACCAGGGACTTCCAAAATAGGGGCTTTCTTTTTGATCGGACGTGCTGCGGCTGGTTCCGCGAAGCGGGACACAGCCGCGCTCCGAAAACGATTCACGGAAAGAGCGAGTAGTCAGGCCTCCCCCCTTCGCCAATGTAGGCAAGTGGCGCCGCCACCTGCCCTTAATGTTCTCATTTTACACTTTGCCGGAAAATCGTATACTGTTCCCTTGTGACTTCGCAAAAGCGTCAACGTGTGGTTTGTGGCATGAGCGGTGGAGTAGATTCCTCCGCCACGGCCGCGCTTTTGCTCGAACAGGGCTACGACGTCATCGGCATCACGCTCAAGCTCTGGCCGCAGGATTGCGTGAACCGTGCCGAGGACAAGTGCTGCGGGCCGCAGGCCGTGACGGATGCCCGGGCCGTTTGCCATGGATTGGGTATTCCCTACTACCTGATTGATGAGGCGGCGGAATTTCAAAAGCACGTCATCCAATATTTCGCGGATGAATACAAGGCCGGCCGCACGCCTAATCCCTGCGTGATGTGCAATCAAAATCTCAAGTTCGGCCGCCTGATCGATCGCGCGGACCAACTCGGCGCGGATTTCATCGCCACCGGCCATTTTGCCCGCATTGAGCGGAACGCAGATGGATCGCGCCACCTGCTCAAGCGCGGATGCGACCCGCGCAAGGACCAAAGTTATTTTCTGTTTTCGCTGCGGCAGGACCAGCTTGCGCGCGCGATGTTTCCGCTCGGCGAAAAAACCAAGAGCGACACCCGTGCCGTGGCGCGCCATTGCAACCTCAAGACAGCTGACAAAGAGGAGAGCATGGAAATCTGCTTTGTGCCGGACAATAATTACGGCGGCTTTCTCCAGCAGGCGAACCTCGTGCAAAAGCATCGGGGCGAAATTGTGGATATGCGCGGCCAGTTGCTCGGCCATCACGAGGGCATTGAGTTTTACACTATCGGCCAGCGGCGAGGCCTGGGCATTACCACGCCGGAGCCGGTCTATGTGGTGGAACTGGACGCGGAAAACAACCGCGTCGTGGTCGGCGACGGTGCAGCCCTGGACTGCGACAAATTCACGGCAACGAATTGCAATTGGATTCCATTCGACAAGCTAGACGGGTCGATCGAAGTGACCGCCAAAATCCGGTACAACCACCCGGGCACACCCGCCACGGTGACGCCCTCCGGTAACGGCCACGTAAAAGTGAAATTGCATACACCGCAGCGTGCCATCACGCCCGGCCAGGCCGCCGTTTTTTATCAGGATGATCTGGTTGTGGGCGGCGGCTGGATCGCGCGGGGGTGAGTCCGCCGTTGTAGGCCGTGTGCCCTCACACGGCGCTTCTGAATGTTCATCGTCTCAAAGCAGTAAAGAAAAAGGGCAGGCTTTCGCCTGCCCTTTGTTGTGTGTTTCTTCAGGAACCTCGAATTATGGACTTGTCACGCGATAAAATTCCTGCGGTTTGCCTGTTGCCGAAGGATCGGTGAAGTCATAGGTGCTATAGCCGCCAGCGGGTACTTCGGTCGGGTGACCCAGGTTCGACCACTGATTGAAAGGCAACGCAATGTTAGTGGTGCCCCAGATTGTGAAGCTTGTGCTCGCTCCCGGTGTATTGGTGAAGCTGAGGCTCAAGCCCGCATTGAGACCGGTGGCGGAGTAGGTGACGCTCGTTAGGCCGCCCGGCGTATAGACCGGCACCGCGCTGGCGTAGAAGCTCAGGTTTTGGATGCCGTAGCCCTGGCCGCTGCCGGCGGCATTGGTGATGGACCACATCAGCCAGAGCGCCGAATTAGGCGTCCACGGGCTGGACAGATGCAGGTTTTTCGAGGCTACATTCACGTCGTTTGAGGCGTAGTCGATTGGATCCAGTTGCTCCACAGGGAGGCCCGGGAAACTAAAGCCGAGGCTCGCCACTGGATTTGCGGCCAAAGACGAATTGATTTCCGTTTCTGAGAACGGTGCGCTGGAGCCTGCGGCGTCCACCAGATAGCTAAAGGTCATGTATTTGAAGGAGCCGGATTTCGAACCGCCGCCCTTCCAATATTCGCCGATATAGCTGAGGTCGATATAATTCAGGTCCTGGCCGGTTTCGTTTACCAGCTTCAAGCCGAAGTGCACTTTGTCGGACGTGCTGGTTGAAATCAGGCCCAGTGCGCGGTCGGTGCTGATGGGCAGGTTATTGGTCAAGCCGAAGCTGATGATGCCGCCCGTGGTTTGGTCACCGCAACTGGCGCCCAATTGTCCCGCGCCCGCGTCGCATTCGCCATACCATCCCGACATCGTATTGCTTAAGCCCAAACCGTCCAGCGGTTGATCCGGGAAAAAGATCGGGAATGCGAAGTCAAATGGATTTGACGGATCGTAAGTTGTATTGCCAATCGTCACCGGGCCGCCGCCGCCAACCGTGTTAACGGTCGCGAGGCCGGGATCAGGCAACGAATTGAAGTTTTGGTTGTAAACCTGGTTCGAATACACCACGTAAGAAGCGGGCGGAGGAACGATAACCGTAACCGAAGCCAACAAGCTCGTGGTGCTGCCGGCGGAATTGGCGACGACGCAATAATAGTTTGTTCCGTCCGCGGGCTCGGCCGGGTTGATTTGCAGGGAAGACGTCGTTACGTTGTTAAAGTCGCCCGCATTCTGCAACTGTGTCACAGGATTCGTGCTGCCCTGATACCACTGATAGGTGAACGGTGGTGTGCCAACGATGGAGGACACGGACAATGTAACAGGCTGGCCGGACAATGTCGCGAGTGAGGTCGGTTGGCCGCCGCTGGGAATCGATGGGGGTTGAGTCTCAATCAGCAACGCGACGATCTGGACATTGATTCCGCCCACGCCGTTCGTGACGGCCAGGTAGTAATTGCCGCTATCGGCGATTTGGGCGTTGGTGATAGTGAGGGTGGACAGACTTTGCGCGCCGATATAGCCCGAACCGTTTCCATCCGCGCCCTCGGACAGAAGCGTGCTTCCATCATACCATTGGAACGTGAAAGGCGGTGTGCCGGTCAGGGCGGAAGCCGAAATGTTCACGGTCTGTCCAATATAATTTGTCAATTTCAATACCGAAGCCGTGTAGGAGGGCGGCAGAGCGATGGGTGAAACAAACATCGCAGCCACCGAACTGGTTACCGCGCCGTACATGTTTGTGACAATGACCGTATAATTCCCATCATTCGTCACGTCGGAATGGGCAAACGACAACATGCTGGACTTCGACCCGCCAATATTCGAACTGTTCGTTACATTCACGCCGTTGTCCTGCCATTGATAGAAAACAGGGTAAAGGGAGGAAACCGTCACGGTGAAGCTCGAGGCGACATTGGTGGTGGTATTTATGGCCTGCGGCTGGCCCGTGATGGCAGGGCGGAGATCAGGAGCGAAATCGAGGCCGCGAAATCCTTCCAATTGGCCATTCGCCACGGCCAGGGTGGTCACAACCATGTTCGTGCCCGGGTTATTTGTGTCTACGATGCTGATAAGCCGGTTGGAGCAAACGTCGCCGGCGGCATCGGCTGATTCCGTAGTCGTCGCGTAGATCACAGGATTGGTTCCGCTAAAATCCACGGCAATACCGAAGATACCCTGGTTTGCTGAAGGCTGTGAAAGCGTTCCGAGGTTCGTGGCCGTGAACATGTACGCCATATTCCAGACGCCATCCACATTCACGTATTTGGCGATGCCATAGGTTTCGTCTGCCGCATAGGCGACGCTGTTCGAAGGGTCCATGTCAAAGGTCAAAACTTTCTTTAGCGCTTTGCCATTGTATGGATTATTGCCGAAGTTTAAGAAAGTGTTGGTGAAAGTGGTATCCTGAAAGCCCGGCGTCCAGGGCAAAGGCACTACATTATTAAAAAAGTCCACAAAATCGTAAACGCCATTGATGAAACCGCCGCCTGCTTCGTTTTGGACCACCATGTAAAGCACGCCTCCAATGATCCGCATCTGGTATCCGGATTCACACTGGTTTTGCACAGGCTCGACTCCGGTGCCAGGGCTCCAAAATAAAGTCCCGGATTCCGTGGTCCCGCTTGCCGTTCCGGCGATAGTTCCGCATCCCCAGAAATTATTTGTGCCATCTGTCGCAATGCCGCGAGGATTATTCTGGGTAATCCCGCCCTGCAAACCAAACCAATCATTGGCCTGATAGTTCATTGTAAAATTGGTGAAAGCGTCAACGGTGGCAATCCCGCGAGTACAATCTGTCGAAGATGACGGCGTATTACCCACATTTGTCCCATTGATGTCGCCATGGTAACCGCTGATGGTCAGGTATGCCCGGTTCATGGAGCGCGAAATGGCCTGACCTTCTGAGCCTGCGTGCAGGTTGATCCACAGTGAATTCGCCCCGTTGGTGTCCAGAGTGAACGTCATCAGCGGGCTCGCTTGATTCGGGGTGGACGGGTCGTATTCGTCCAGGTAACAGGGCCATCGCCGGGCCGTGAACGTAAAATTGGTCGTGCCGTCGCCGCCACGAAAAACAACCAGCTTGCCTGGCTGAAAAGCCAGCGTGGTGTTTTGCGCCTGGAGCGAAGCGGCCAGGAGAAATCCCAGGGATGATGCGATGAGTAGTTTTTTCATTTTGATGTGATTGAGTCTGCTTCCGTCAATGAAACGGAATTAAACGTGGCGGCGATTACGTCATCATGGCTTTTGCGTTACGATTCAGTGACGTTGACATTTCAGAGTCGTGAAAACTCGCTGCGCTATGAAAGCGATGACTTTCTCGCAAATTTCGAATGAATCACTGGAGTTGGTCACGCGCCTCGGGCATGGGGTGAGTGAATAGTTTGTCACACGATTGTCACACGATGCGCACGTAATCGTAAAAGAAAGAAACAATCATTGCCGGGAATGACAGAGGCAAATAACCGAAAAAACCTGACAACAATCCGGACCAGTTCGCGCGCCGGTTTTACACTCATTGAACTGCTCGTCGTCATCGCCATCATTGCCATCCTGGCGGCGATCATGCTGCCCGTCTTAAGCAACGCCCAGAAGAAGGCTCAGGCCACTGAATCGCTCAACACTGTGAAACAGTGGGCCGCGGCTCAAAATATGTATGTGGATGATAATAACCAGTACCTGCCTTTGACGAAGATTCCCAACGGCACGCCGGGCACCCCCGGCGGATACAGTGAGGATACCCCGCAATGGGCAGACCTGGCCGATATTTACCATACGGGGGCCAATGGAAACGGCCAGGCGATGCAAATTTTAAACGCGGCATGGTTCAACGCTTTGCCGAATTATGTTGCGGGCAAGCCCCTTTACTATTACTCATCCGTTGTCCAAAACGGCGTCGCTCTCTACAATAACAGCAGAAACCTTTTCCATTGTCCATCGGCCATTATTGATCGCAACCAGATTGATGTTTCGAAACAAGTGGTCTTTGAGTACGGGATGAATTCAAAGGGCCTTTGGGGATTTTACGGGACGAAGCAGGCCGGAAACGACACCAACACGCCGCTGCGGGTCACCATCATCAAACATCCCTCCGCCTTTGTGATGTTTAGCGATGATAAGGTGAATCAAATGGACGCGCCGTCCTGGGATACCGCAAATCTCACCACCCTGGGAAGTCCCCAGTGCTATTGCAGCCGCATTTCGATGCGGCATAATAAGGGCGCCAACATCGGTTTCAGCGATGGTCACGCTTCGTATTATAAATATAACTACGTGGTGGTGAACGTTGGCGGCAAGCCGAGCGATCCCGGTCAACCCGATGTGAACTGGGGTTACGACGGCACCTCGGTGGACGGATATAACGCGCCGCCGGGATACTAGCTAGTGCTTAATTGCATAAATTAACGATAGTATTTCGCAACTGGGATCCCTTCACCTCCCGCTTGCGCCACTTGAAGGGTTTGGCCTTCGGGTTATAGGTCGCAATAAACGCCTCAATGGCTTGGCGTAACTCCGTCAC